>NZ_JBFTJH010000003.1:0-901791 GCF_056395325.1 Arthrobacter sp. 10L424
GGGCGGGAAGACCCGGGAGGCGCGGCCGATGTCCAGGATCCGTCCTTCGCCGCCGAGGAGGACGGGGATGATGTCCGCGTCGCAGGCGATTTTCCGGGCGGTGGAGGCGGTGACGGGCCCGGTGAAGAGCAGGGTTCCGGTGTGCGCCTGAATTGTGCCTTCTCCGTTGGTGCTGGAGAGCCGGTCGAGGAGGTCGCGGTAGTCGATGGTGACCAGGACCTGCGGGCGGAGTCCTCCGGTCGCGGGCAGTGTGCCGGCGGCGAGGGCGACTTTGCAGCCGCCGACGAGGCCGTCGAGGAGTTTCTGCGGGCGCGAACGCAGGTCGAGCGGGACGTCAACGCCGTCGTTGGCGCCGTGGGTACCGTCGGCCGCTGCTGCTCGTTCCGGTTCGGTTTCTGTGCCGCCGGAGGGGCTCCCTGTGGGTGCTGGGGCGCTGGTGCGGGGGTTGGTGGCGGTGTTCATGACGGTGAGGAGGTGTTCGAACTGTCCGGCGGTCGCGAAGATCTCCAGGTGCTGGAGTCCGTGGCGGGGTTTGCGGATGAAGGCGCCCTGGAGCTGGCGCAGGAGTTCCTCGGAGGGCTCGGCGCCGTCCTGGTCCACCGCGTCAATCCAGCTCCGGGCCATGCGGGAGAGGAAGTCCGGGTCGTTCTCGGCCGCGGTGCGGGTCAGGGCGTGCTCCATCCGGGCGGCGGCCTCGGCGTCGCAGGCGTGCCGGACCCGGTCCAGGGCCAGGCTGATGATGGTCGCGGCCCGGGACGCGACCTCACCGGCGGCGACGGCGGCCCCGAGTTCCGCGTGCACGGGTGGCAAGGGTTCCCCGGAGAAGCCCTGCCGCGGCAGGAGGGCCTCGCCGAGACAGAGCCGGCGGCGGGACTCGACGGCGCTGATCCGCAGCCGCGCCCGCAGAAACTCCGCCGTGTTCCGGTAACCGTCATCCACGGCGGCACCTGAATCCGCCGCAGAACGAGCAACAGCGGCGGTCACGGCCACCGCGCCGGAAGCAGCACCGGAATCATCATCCGGCGCGGCGGGATCCCCGTAGCCGGTGTCATCTCGCCAGCCCGTGGTCCACGCCGTACCGGCCTTCGTAGCGGTGGCCGCGGCCTGCTTCCTGGTCCGGTCCACGGCTCTGGCCGCCACGAGCTGCAAGTACTCTGCGATCCGTGAGATCTCCTCGACCGTGCCGGCGAAATCCGCCGCCTCCCGGAACCCCATGCACGCGGCGTCCCCTGCCGCCGTCGAACTCGCGTCCTGCAGCAACGCCAGGGCACTTTTCAGACCGTCCGTGCTGACCGGTGAGTCGGTTGAGTGCAATCCCTCAACGCGTGCCGCACCGGAGTGCCCGGCCGGAGCCGTTCCCCGGCCTGGATCCTCGACGGTGATGAAGTCCTTGGCGGCTTTCATGGAACCATTCCATCAGGCAGCACTGACATTTTTCGCGACCATAGGAACCATAGGAACCCGCCCCGGAGGGACCGGATTTCTACCAGCGGCAAAGCACCGTCCACACCGCAGAGCCCGGCCGGAGCATAACCCCGGACCGGATCCTCGACGGTCATGAAATCCGTGGCGGCTTTCATGGAACCATTCCATCAGGCAGCACCGACATTTTTCGCGACCCCGGCAACCCGCCCCGGTAGGGCCGGATTTCTACTGGCGGCACCGGACCGTCTGCACCGGAGTGCCCGGCCGGAGCAGTGCCCCCGGCCGGCTCCTCAATGGTGATGAAATCCTTGGCGGCTTTCATGGAACCATTCCATCAGCGAGCACCGACATTTTTCGCGACCAGAGGAACCCGTCCCCGAGCCCAGCCCAGGTTCCTCACGAAACCGGCATCGTTCCGTCATTGAAGCCTCTGATGGCACCAAAGCCGGGTTCGCACGACAGGGGAGAGGGCATAGATGCGGGCGGTCCCGTGAAGTTGGCAGCGGTCGCTGCACCCAGTTGTTCCTCGCCGGTACGAGTTGCGACCGATGCATCGAACTGGTTGCTTCGATGGCGGTCCCAGGGCCGTCGGGGGAGGTCCGTGCCGCCGGCCGGCGCGACCGTGCCTGCCCGGCCGCTTTCCGTCCGTTGCCGCCCCGGCCGGCACCTTCGTGGCTATGCCGTCCGACTCGTCCCCGCCACCCGGACCCGCCCCGGACGGCACCACTCGTGGCGATGCCGTCCGACTCGCCCCCGCTACGACGCCCCCGCCAACCCGCCCCACCACCCGCACCCACCCCGGAGGCCAGCCACCCACTCCCGGACCGATTCCCCGAACCCGTCCCGGCCCAACCCCCGAGTGCAACTAAACTGGACTGGATCCCGCCGCCGCCCACCGTAAGGACACATTGCACATGGCCATTTTGAATATCCGCATCATCGGGGATCCTGTGCTGCGCACAGTTGCCGATCCCGTGACGGAATTCGGGCCTGAGCTGGCGAAGCTTGTTGCCGACATGACCGAAACCATGGAGGACGTCGACGGGGCAGGCCTGGCCGCGCCGCAGGTCGGCGTCAGCCAGCGCGTTTTCACCTACCGCATTCATGGCGTCGAGGGACACATCATCAACCCGGTGCTGGAAAACAGCGAGGACTTGCAGCCCGACGAGGTCGAAGGCTGCCTCTCCATCCCGGGCCTGGGCTTCCCGGTCCGCCGGCACCGGCACACCCGCGTCACCGGCGTCGACCTGCACGGCAACCCCGTCACCGTGGAGGGCGAGGGCATGCTGGCACGTGCCTTCCAGCACGAAACCGACCACCTCGACGGCATCCTCTTCACCGACCGGCTGGAAGGCGAGGACCGGAAGACCGCACTGCGCGCCATCCGGAACGCCAACTACGACTCCATCACCGAGCAGACGACGGCGAAGCGCGCCAAAACGGTCGGCACCAGTTTCGGTTCCGGTACTGCAGGTTCGGGAAGCTTCGGCTCCTTCGGAAACGCCCAGTGAGGGTTCTGTTCGCAGGCACGCCGGCTGTGGCTGTGCCGTCTCTGGACGCCCTCGTCGCGGCAGGGTTCGACGTCGTCGGCGTCCTTACGCGCCCGGACGCGCCGCTGGGACGCAAGCGTGTGCTGACGCCGTCGCCCGTTGCCGCCCGGGCCGCGGAACTGGGCATCAACATCATCCACGCTGCCAAGGTCGACGCCGGCGTGACTGAGCAGATTGCGGCTGCCGCCCCGGACGTCGCCGCCATCGTGGCCTACGGCGGGCTCATTCCCCGGCCGGCCCTGGACCTTCCCCGGCACGGCTGGATCAACCTGCACTTCTCCCTGCTGCCGGCCTGGCGCGGCGCTGCCCCCGTGCAGCGGTCGCTGATCGCCGGCGACGACGTCACCGGTGCCGTCACCTTCCTGCTGGAGGAGGGGCTGGACACCGGCCCCGTGTTCGGCACCCTGACCGAAGCCGTGCAGCCCGATGACACCGCCGGTGCGCTGCTCGACCGGCTGTCGCACAGCGGCGCCGTGCTGCTGACCCAAACGCTGTCAGCCGTCGACGCCGGCCGGGCCACCGCCGTGCCGCAGCAGGGCGAGGTCAGCCTGGCCCCCAAACTCACCCTCGAGGACGGCCGGCTCGACTGGAAGCAGCCCGCTTTGGCGATCGGACGGCGGGCGCGTGGAGTCACTCCCGAGCCCGGCGCCTGGACCACCCTCGACGGCCAGCGGATCAAGCTGGAACCGGTAAGGCTGCGGCCCGGGGGACCGGCCCTGCAGCCGGGAAAGCTCGCCTTGGACGGCAAGAGCGTGCTCGTGGGAACCGGGTCCCACCCGGTGGAACTCACCCGGGTCCAGCCTTCGGGCAAGAAAATGATGACCGCCGCTGACTGGGCGCGCGGACAGGCAACACTTGAAAGCGTGGTATTCGAATGAGCGAGTCCGGGAGCGGCAGCGGCCGCGGCAACGGCCCCCAGCGCGGCGGATCTGGCCCCCAGCGCGGCGGATCTGGCCCCCAGCGCGGCTCCGGCCAAAGCGGTCAAGGCGGCCAGGGCGGCCGCGGCCGGGACGGCAGCATGCGGAACGCGCAGGGCCGCGAACGCAACCGCGGACCGCAGCGCGGTTTTACCGAGAACGCTCCGTCCCAGCGCACCCGCCGGGCCGATCCCGCCCGGCTGGTGGCCTTCGAGGTGCTCCGCGCCGTCGCCGCGGAAGACGCCTACGCCAACCTCGTGCTGCCCGCCCGGATCCGGCACCACAACCTGGACAAGCGCGACGCCGGGTTCGCCACGGAACTGAGCTACGGGGCACTGCGCGGCCAGGGCACCTACGACGCGATCCTGGCCCGCTGCGTGGACCGGCCGCTGGACCAGCTGGACCCGGCCATCCTCGACGCGCTCCGGATCGGAGCCCACCAGCTGCTGGCCATGCGCGTCCCCGCGCACGCCGCGCTGGACCAGACCGTTGGCCTGGCCCGCGCCGTCATTGGCGCCGGGCCCTCAGCCCTCATCAACGCCGTGCTGCGCAAAGTTTCAGCCCGCACCCTCGAGGAGTGGCTGGACCTGCTGCTCAGCGACGAGCCGGACGAAACGAAAAAGGCCGCCATCCGTTACGCCCACCCGGAGTGGATTGTCCGGGCGCTCCGGCAGTCCCTCGTGGCCCACGGGCGTCCCGTCAGCGAAATCAGCGACCTCCTTGAGGCGGACAACGCGGCACCGGTGGTCAACCTCGTGGCACTTCCCGGACTCGGCAGCCTGGACGAGGCCCTCGAAGGCGGAGCCACCCCCGGTGAACTCGTCGAAGGATCGGCGCTCTCCAGCGGCGGCGACCTCGGCCGGCTCGCCTCGGTCCGCGAAGGCACCACCCGCGTCCAGGACGTCGGCTCGCAGCTCGTCGCCCGTGCCATGGCCGCCGTCGATCTCGGTGGCAGCACCAGCAACACCAGCAGCACCAACGGGCCCGACGGCGACGGCGGCCCCGCGCCCGAAAAGGCCGAACGCTGGCTGGACATGTGCGCCGGCCCCGGCGGCAAGGCCGCCCTGCTCGGCGCCCTCGCCCGGGAACAGGGCGCCACGCTGCTGGCCAACGAACCGGCACCGCACCGCGCCAAACTGGTCCGGCAGGCCCTCGCCGCCGTGCCGCACGAGGTCTGGCACGTGCGGACCGGCGACGGCCGCGAGGTCGGCACGGAAATGCCGGAGAGCTTCGACCGCGTGCTGGTCGACGCGCCGTGCACCGGTCTGGGCGCCCTGCGCCGCCGCCCGGAATCGCGCTGGCGCCGGACCCCCAAGGACCTGACGGACCTCGGCCCGCTGCAGCGCGAGCTGCTCAAGTCCGCACTGGCAGCCGTGAAGCCCGGCGGCGTTGTGGCCTACGTGACCTGCTCGCCGCACCCGGCGGAGACGACCGCCGTCGTCAGCGATGTGCTGCGCAAACGCGACGATCTTGAACTGCTCGACGCCGGCGCGGCGCTGGACAGCGTCAGCCTCACCGGCCACCTCGACGCCGGACACGAGCTCACCGCCCAGCTCTGGCCGCATGTGCACCGGACGGATGCCATGTTCCTGGCGCTCATCCACAAAAAGGCCTGATCAACAGGGAATACTGGGGGGCACTGGAAGCTCTCGCCCTCAACAGGACGCCTCAGCAGAACGACAAGGATTTTCACATGGCCAAGTGCTGTATCAACCCGAGCATTCTCTCCGCGGACTTCGCCAACCTCGAAGCCGAACTGCAAAGAATCAGCAACGCCGATGCGGTCCACGTTGACGTCATGGACAACCACTTCGTGCCGAACCTCTCGCTGGGGCTGCCGGTCGTTGCCCGCCTGCAGGAAATCAGCCCCGTGCCGCTCGATGCGCACCTCATGATCGAGCACGCGGACCGCTGGGCTCCGGCCTACGCGGACGCCGGGGTCGCCTCCGTGACGTTCCACGCCGAGGCCTCGATTGCCCCCATCAAGCTCGCCCGCGACCTGCGGGCCCGCGGGGCCAAGGCGGGCCTGGCGCTGCGGCCGGGCAGCGGTGTGGAGCCTTTCCTGGACATGCTCGGCGAGATCGACATGCTGCTGATCATGACGGTGGAGCCGGGCTTTGGCGGCCAGGAGTTCCTGGACCTCACGCTGCCCAAGATCCGCCGTGCCCGCGCGGCCATTGATGCGTCCGGCCTGGATGTGTCACTGCAGGTCGACGGCGGCATCACAGCGGACAACATCTGGCGCGCTGCGGACGCCGGTGCCAACGTCTTCGTGGCCGGTTCCGCCGTCTACGGTGCCGAAGACCCGGCCGAGGCGATCGAGCGCCTCCGCGCCGCCGGCCAGCGCTAACGGAAGCCGGCCAGCGCTAACGGAAAATGACGCACGCCGTAACATCACGCCTGCGGGAATAGCCAAAGCTGCCGTGCAGTTGTGCCAGAATAGCAAGACACATACGTGCTCCGGGGTCGGTGTAAGTCCGAACCGGCGGTTATAGTCCGCGACCCGCGAGCCGGCGCTTCCCTCGGGAAGAATGCCGGCAGACGGTTGAACCGGTGGAATTCCGGTACCGACAGTTAAAGTCTGGATGAGAGAAGCACGTACAGCTGTTACTGCGGAGCCCTGTGGCGCCGCGGAAGTTCGCTGTCGTATACCCCCGGAGCCATCGCGGCTTTTGAGGGAAGGAACGACAGACAAATGCACTCTCTGCGATGGCTCTTCACCACCACTCCGGTTCTCCAAGGCCCGGTGGCAGGTTGATGAGCGTCAAGCACTCTCCACACGAAACGACGGACGACGCCGGGGCCCAGACTGCTGCGGGTCTCACCGCCGCGCAGCTCACCGCTGCGGGTTTCAGCGCCGCCGAGGCAGCTGCCATGGATGCCGCCCTCGCAGCGGCCCTGCAGGGGCCGCGGGGCGCGAACCCGCTGGTTGGCGCCGTCGTGATCGCCCCTGACGGTACCCGCCTGGTGACCGGCTACCACCGCGGGGCAGGCAGCGCCCATGCTGAAGCCGACGCGATTGAGCAGGCGAAAGCCGCCGGCCACGATCTCAGGGGCACCACCATGGTGGTCACCCTTGAGCCCTGCAACCACTGCGGACGCACGGGGCCCTGCGCCCAGGCGATCATCGAGGCCGGTTTAGCGGACGTCGTCTACGCGATCGACGATCCGCACGACCCCGCCGCCGGCGGCGCGGCCACTTTGCGTGCCGCGGGAGTGCGCGTCCGCTCCGGGCTCGGCGCCGAAGCCGCCCTGGAGCTGAACCGGCGCTGGTTTGACGCCGTCGCCGGCCGACGGCCGTTCGTCACCCTGCATATCGCGCAGACCCTCGACAGCCGCATCGCCGCCAGCGACGGCACCAGCCAGTGGATCTCCAGCCCGGAATCGCTTGCCGACAACCACGCCCTGCGCGGACGGATCGACGCGATCCTGGTCGGGACGCAGACGGTCCTGGTCGACAACCCGCGCCTCACCGCACGCGGCACCGACGGCGCACCTGCCGGCCGGCAGCCGCTGCGTGTGGTGATGGGCTACCGCGGGATCCCCGAGGGCGCAGCGATCAACGGCGACGACGGCAAGGTCCTCCACCTGCCCACCCGTGACCCGCTGGAAGCACTGGACGAGCTCTTCTCCGCCGGCGTCCGGCACCTCATGGTCGAAGGAGGCTCCCGGATCCTCAGCGCCTTCCTCGCCGCCGGACTCGTCGACGAGCTCATCGTCTACCTCGCCCCGACCCTCCTTGGCTCCGGAACTCCGGCGCTGGAGGACCTCGGCATCACCACCCTGGCTGATTCCCAGCGCTGGGAATGGGACCCGGCGTCGGGCGGTGCGGTCCAGCAGCTCGGCCGCGACCTCCGGCTGCATTTGCACCCGGCCCTGACACACACTTCATCCGCTTCAACCCAGCTCCGCGCCAGCGCGGACACCGCCGCAGGAGGCAACTGATGTTCACCGGAATTATCGCCGAACAGGGAAAGGTGTTGTCCGTTGAGCGCAACGGCGACATCAGCGCCACCGTCCGGCTCCACGCGCCGGGCAGCACCGACGGGCTGGCCCTTGGCGGCTCCATCGCGGTCAACGGCGTCTGCCTCACGGCCACGGAGATCGACGGCAAGGACTTCAGCGTCGACGTCATGGGCGAGACGCTCACCCGCAGCACCATCGGCGAACTCGCCGCGGGGGACCCGGTCAACCTGGAGCGTTGTGTTCCGGCCGGCGGACGGCTCGACGGCCACGTCGTCCAGGGCCACGTCGACGGCGTCGGCCAGCTGCTTGAGCGCGAGGCGCTGGGCAACTGGGACCGGCTCCGCTTCGGCGTTCCCGCAGGGCTTGCACGCTACATCGCTGAGAAGGGCTCTATCGCGGTCGACGGCGTTTCGCTGACGGTGACCGCCGTGAGCCCGGCAAATGACCAGGCGCCGTGGTTCGAAGTGGGGCTGATCCCCACCACGCTGGCAGACACCGGCCTGGGCGCGAAAGCAATCGGCGGCCAGGTAAACCTCGAAGTGGACGTCCTGGCGAAGTACACTGAGCGCCTGCTCGCGTTTTCCGGGACAGCGGCCGGCGCGGCAGCCGGGGGAGCAGCAGTACGCGCAGAGGGGGCGACGGCGTGAACAACGTCAAGGACATCCCCGCCCGGCCCCTCCTCACTGACGCCGCCGACGCCGCACTGCCAGCGGAACTTGCCCCCGCAGTCATCCCGCCGGCCGGCCTCGACCTGATCGAAGACGCCATCAGCGCGATTGCCGCCGGGCGCCCCGTCCTGGTGGTCGACAACGAGGACCGCGAAAACGAAGGCGACATCATCTTCGCCGCGGAGCACGCCACCCCGGCCCTGATGGGCTGGACCATCCGGTACAGCTCCGGCGTCATCTGTGTACCGCTCGACGGCGGCCGCGCCGACGCCCTCGCGCTGCCGCCGATGGTCGAAATCAACGAGGACGCCAAGGGCACCGCGTACACGGTGTCCTGCGACGCCGCGGTGGGCGTCAGCACTGGAATCTCCGCCACGGACCGGGCCCTGACGGCCCGGATCCTGGCCGATCCCGGGAGCGAGCCGGCGGCCCTGACCCGTCCCGGGCATGTTTTCCCCCTCCGCGCCGTTAAAGGGGGAGTGCGGGAACGTCCCGGGCACACCGAGGCAGCGGTGGAGCTGTGCCAGCTCGCCGGACTCGAGCCCGTCGGTGTGATCGCAGAAGTGGTACACGACAACGGAGAGATGATGCGGCTGGACGGACTTCGCGGCTTCGCGCGGGAGCACGGCTGCCCGCTGATCTCGATTGCCGACCTGGTTGCTTATCTTGAGGCCCGGCAGCCCGCCGGCCACGCAGCAGATCCCGCGTGATGGAGGAAACAATGACGACGTCTGAAGCACAAGAACAGATGGCGGCCGGACGCCAGCCGCATCCGGTCAGCGCCGGCCCGATCGTGCAGTTGCCCACCGCCTTCGGCGACTTCGTGGCGCAGGCTTGGACAGATCTTGTCACCGGCGCCGAGCACCTGGCGGTCAGCTCTCCGCTGCCGCCGGTGGGCGGGACGGCCCCGTTGGTCCGCCTTCACTCGGAGTGCCTCACGGGTGATGTCTTCGGTTCCTACCGCTGCGACTGCGGCGAGCAGCTGGCCTACGCCCTCGAGCTGATCAACGAGTTCGGCGGGACGCTGCTGTACCTGCGCGGCCAGGAGGGCCGCGGGATCGGCCTCGCGAACAAGATGAAGGCCTACGCCTTGCAGGAAGCCGGTTTCGACACGGTGGAGGCCAACGAACAGCTGGGCCTTCCCGTGGATGCGCGCTGCTACAAGGCCGCGGCGCAGATCCTCGCGGACATGGGACTTTCCGAGATCCGCCTGCTGAGCAACAACCCGGACAAGCAGGACCGGCTGGCCCAGGCCGGCGTCCACGTCGTGGAGATGGTGCCCACCGAGGTGCCGTCCCGCGAGCAGAACCTCCGGTACCTGCAGACCAAAAAGGACCGGATGGACCACCGGCTGGTCCTGGACATGGAACCGGCAACCCCGGTCGCCGGTCCGCGCGGATTCGACCACGAACAAGACTGAAATACTTTCAGCCGGCCCGGACGGGCGCGCTGACATTGCCAACACGACTTAACAGCACACGACTGAGCAGAACAAGGATTCCCAGATGAGCGGACACGGCGCACCACAGATTGACCTCAGCACCTTCCAGCCGGAGGAAACCTCCCGGCTGAAACTGGCCATCGTGGCCGCCAGCTGGCACACCCAGATCATGGACGGGCTCCTGGACGGCGCCCTGCGCGCGGCCAAGGACGCCGGCATCAGCGAACCGACGGTGCTCCGCGTCCCCGGGACGTTCGAGCTCCCCGTTGCCGCCGCCCGGCTGGCGCCGCACTTCGACGCCGTCGTGGCGCTCGGCGTCGTGATCCGCGGCGGAACCCCGCACTTCGAGTATGTCTGCGAGGCGGCCACACTGGGCCTGACCGAGGTCTCGGTCCGCACCGGCATCCCCGTCGGCTTTGGTGTGCTGACGTGTGACACGGAACAGCAGGGCATCGACCGCGCAGGGCTGCCGGGTTCCACCGAGGACAAGGGCCACGAGGCCGTCACCGCCGCCCTCGCCACCGCGGTGACCCTCAAGCAGTACAGCTAAGCGCAGGGGTACGGCCGGGCACCGAAGAGGGCCCGGCCGTACCCTTCGCTGTGTCATCACTCACATCCCCGCCGTCATGCAAGCCCCCGGCAGGCGCCCTCCGCCCGTGAGCAAGTAGGCTGGAGGGTGTGAAGAATTTCGAATCGCTGTTCGCAGAACTGAGTGAGAAGGCAGCCGTCCGCCCGGAGGGCTCCCGCACCGTCGCCGAACTGGATTCCGGAGTCCACGGCATCGGTAAGAAGGTCGTGGAGGAAGCAGCCGAGGTCTGGATGGCTGCCGAGTACGAATCCGATGAAGCCGCCGCTGAAGAAATCTCGCAGCTGCTCTATCACCTGCAGGTTCTGATGCTCGCCAAAGGACTCAGCCTGGAAGACGTCTACAAGCATCTCTAGCCACGTCCGCGCCGGAACCCCGCAGGCCCTGCCCTGCGGATCCGGTGTATAGCGTGGCCCGTTGTGCCTGAACCGACCACTTCCTAACCAGAAAGACCTCCCCAATGCTGAGAGTTGCCGTCCCAAACAAGGGATCCCTGTCCGAAGCCGCCTCCGCCATGCTCGCCGAGGCCGGCTACCGCCAGCGCCGCGATACCCGCGAGCTGGTCATGGTGGACCCGGACAACGACATTGAATTCTTCTTCCTCCGCCCCCGCGACATCGCCGTCTACGTCGGCCAGGGCACGCTCGACGTCGGCATCACCGGCCGCGACCTGCTCCTCGACGCCGAGGTTGAAGCCGAAGAGCTGCTCCCGCTGGGCTTCGCGGCCTCCACGTTCCGCTTCGCCGGACCGGTGGGCGACTTCAGCACGGTCGAAGAGCTCGAGGGCAAGCGCCTGGCCACCAGCTACGACGGACTGCTGCGCGGCTACCTCGCCGATCGCGGCGTCAAAGCCAAGGTGGTCCGCCTCGACGGCGCCGTGGAATCCTCCGTGCGCCTCGGCGTCGCGGACGCGATCGCCGACGTCGTCGAAACCGGCAACACGCTCAAGGCGGCCGGCATGGAGATCTTCGGCCAGCCCATCCTGAACTCAGAGGCCGTCCTGATCGGCCGCAAGGGCGAGCAGAACCCGGCCGCCGAGGTCCTGATCCGCCGCCTGCAGGGTGTCCTCGTGGCGCGGCAGTACGTCATGATGGACTACGACATCCGCAAGGAGCTCGTGGAAGCGGCCGCGGCCCTCACCCCCGGCCTGGAATCGCCCACGGTCTCCCCGCTGCGCGACTCGGACTGGGTTGCTGTCCGGTCCATGGTGCCCAAGCGGCAGACCAACCGGATCATGGACGAGCTGTACGACCTCGGCGCCCGCGCCATTCTGGTCAGCACCATCCACGCCTGCCGCATCTGACCCGGCCCGCGTACACCTTCCGCAGCGAATACCAGGAGAAGTCATGGCTGTAGCCGTCCGCGTTATCCCGTGCCTGGACGTTGATGCCGGCCGCGTGGTCAAGGGCATCAATTTTGAAGGTCTCCGCGACGCCGGAGATCCCGTCGAGCTGGCGCACCGCTATGACAACGGCGGCGCCGACGAGCTGACCTTCCTCGACGTCACGGCCTCCTCTGGCAACCGGGAAACCACGTTCGACGTCGTCCGGCGCACCGCCGAGGAAGTCTTCATCCCGCTCACCGTCGGTGGCGGCGTCCGCGGCGTGGCCGAGGTGGACCGGCTCCTGCGCTGCGGCGCGGACAAGGCGGCAATCAACACCGCCGCCGTCGCCCGGCCCGACGTGATCGACGAGATCACCCGGCACTTCGGCTCCCAGGTCCTGGTGCTGTCCCTCGATGCGCGCCGCACGCGTCCGGGGTCGCAGCCCACCCCCTCCGGCTTCGAGGTCACCACCCACGGCGGCCGCCAGGGCACCGGGATCGACGCCATCGCCTGGGCACGTGAGGCGGCCGACCGCGGCGTGGGCGAAATCCTGCTCAACTCGATCGACGCCGACGGCACCAAGGACGGCTTCGACCTGGAACTGATCCGGCTCGCGCGGGCCGGCGTCAAGGTTCCGCTCATCGCTTCCGGCGGGGCCGGCAAGCCGGAGCACTTCCCGCCTGCCGTGGCTGCAGGGGCCGACGCGGTGCTTGCGGCGTCGGTGTTCCACTTCGGCCCGCTGGACATGATCGCCCAGGTCAAGGCCGCGATCCGCGAAGCAGGCTTCGAGGTCCGCTGATCGGTAGTCTGGCACCATGCCCATTCAGACACGCGGCGCAACGCGCTCACCTGTAGTCGCTGCTGGCGTCGTCCTTCTGGGCCTGCTCGTCCTGTGGGTGGCGCAGCCGGTCCTGCCGGGTTGGGGATGTGCGGTCAGTCTTCCGGCGATGTGCGCTCCGCATTTGCTGCCGGTTCGTGCATCGCTGATCAGTGCGGGCATCCTCTTCGCACTGCTCGCGGCTGTCATCGTCGGGATGTTGATTCGGCCCCGGGCAATCGGCCTGCTGGGCGGGATGTCGCGACGTGTCGTCTTCGCCGTGCCGGTCATCCTGATTCTGACAGTTGCCGCGCACTACGTGATACCGCAGCCGTGATTCGAGGAGCTTAGAGTCCGACTTCGGCGGACTGCAGGAGGGCGACGGCGTCCGGCTGGCCCTCGAAGGTCACCAGCGCGTGGCGGGTGCGGCCGTGGGCGTGCATCAGGAGCTCGCCCGGCTCGCCGACGATCGCGACGGACACGGGAGCGCGCTTGGCGACGTGCCGGGGTCCGGAGGGGCGCACCAGCACGATCCCGAGGTCCACGCCGCGGTAGAGGATGGCTGCCCGTTTGACCAGTTCATCCCAGAGGGCGTCGGAGTATTCCTCGTCGAGGGCACGGGGCGCCCAGCGGTCCACAGCCCGGCGGACGTCCTCGGTGTGGACGAAGTATTCGATCAGGTTGGCACTCTCGTCCAGGGCCTTGATCTTCATGGGGGAGAACGCGGACGGTCCGGCGCGGAAGGAATTGACCAGCTTGTTGTAGTCTTCCGGCGTCTTGAGCTTGGCCGCCAGGTCGGCCGTGGCCTGGTCCGACGCCTTGGACAGGCGCTTGATCAGCAGGCCAAGTCCGACGGCGGCTTTCCGCTCGCGCAGGTACAGGTGGGCGGCAAGGTCCCTTGTGAGCCAGCCCTTACAGAGCGTGGGGGAGTCAGGACCGGCCGCCAGTAAGGTTTCGGCCAGAACTTCTCGGGACGGATCGACGAAATGCATCACTTGTGAAACTAGCACGAGACGACGGCGCGTGTGCACCTGAACCGCCGTCGTACGGCGCCGGGACGGCGATTCATGCCGTGGTGACGCCGATGTTAAGCAGGGCGCCGGGGATCTGGGCGACGCCCCTCCGCAAGGCACTAGACTTGAGAGGATGTCTGAGCAGCCCGCCCCCGCCCGTATTGACGGAACCCGTAGTGAAGTGCCCGCAAGCCCGCTCCCCGCGGGCCTGGCTAAAGCCCTGAAGCGGGACAACGCCGGCCTGGTCGCCGCGATCGTGCAGCAGTACGACACGAACGAGGTGCTTATGCTGGGCTGGATGGACGACGAGGCCCTGCACCGCACCATGACCAGCGGGCGGGTGACGTTCTATTCCCGCTCCCGCCAGGAGTACTGGCGCAAGGGGGACACCTCCGGCCACGTGCAGTGGGTCAAGTCCCTCGCGATGGACTGCGACGGCGACGCGCTGCTGGTCCGTGTGGACCAGGTCGGCGCGGCCTGCCACACCGGAACCCGCACCTGCTTCGACGGCCGGGACCTCGACGTCGTCGTCAGCTGAACTCCCGGCTGAACCAGCACGCACAGTATTTGAGGCTTCGGGACCGAAGCCTCCGGAACCACTGAAAGAACAGGCGGAAACCACAGCCATGCAGGACCTTGGAATCATCAGCCCGGGCCTGGAGGAGTTCCGTGAACTCGCAGGCCACAGCCGTGTCATCCCTGTCCGGCTGAAGGTGCTCGCTGACGCCGAAACCCCGATCGGGCTGTACCGCAAACTCGCTCAGGGACAGCCCGGCACGTTCCTGATGGAATCCGCGGCCGTCGGCGGCTCCTGGTCCCGGTACTCCTTCATCGGCGCGCGGTCCCGGGCCACGCTGACCACCAAGGACGGCCAGGCGCACTGGCTCGGCGAACCGCCGGTCGGCGTGCCGTTGGGCGGCAGCCCGGTGGACGCGATCCGCGACACCGTCGAGGCACTCCGCACCGACCGCTTCGACGATCTGCCGCCCTTCACCTCCGGCCTGGTCGGATTCCTCGGCTGGGAGACCGTCCGGCACTGGGAGAAGCTGACCAGTCCGCCCGAGGACGACCTGGACTTGCCCGAAATGGCGCTGAACCTCGTCACGGACATGGCAGTGCACGACAACATGGACGGCACCGTGCTGCTGATCGCCAACGCGATCAACTTCGACAACAGCTCCGACCGGGTCGACGAGGCCTGGCACGACGCCGTCGCGCGCGTCAAAGCACTCCTGGCCCAGATCAGCACGCCCGTGAAGCAGCCGGTCTCCGTGCTGGACCCGGCGGCCCTGGACTTCGCCTCCAGCGTGCAGGAACGCTGGGACGAGACGGACTATCTCGCCGCCCTGGACCGCAGCAAGGAAGCGATCGTCGACGGCGAAGTCTTCCAGGTGGTCATCTCGCGCCGCTTCGAAATGGAATGCGGCGCGGACCCGCTGGACGTCTACCGGGTGCTCCGGAACACCAACCCCAGCCCGTACATGTACATCTTCAGCCTTGAGGATGCTGCCGGCCGGCAGTACTCGATCGTCGGTTCCTCCCCGGAGGCGCTCGTGACCGTGACGGGCGAGGAAGTCATCACCCATCCCATCGCCGGGTCCCGGCCGCGCGGCAAAACCGTCGAGGCGGACAAGGCCCTGGCCGAGGAACTCCTCGCCGACGAGAAGGAACGTGCCGAACACCTGATGCTGGTGGATCTCTCCCGCAACGATCTGTCCAAGGTCTGCGTGGCCGGCTCCGTCGACGTAACCCAGTTCATGGAAGTCGAGCGCTTCAGCCACATCATGCACCTCGTCTCCACCGTCGTCGGCAAACTGGCCCCCGCCGCCAAGGCCTACGACGTGCTGAAGGCGACCTTCCCCGCCGGAACGCTGTCCGGCGCGCCCAAGCCCCGCGCCCTGCGCCTGCTCGACGAGCTGGAACCACACCGCCGCGGAATCTACGGCGGTGTGGTGGGCTACCTCGATTTCGCCGGGGACATGGACATGGCCATCGCCATCCGCTCGGCCCTGCTGCGGGAAGGTCGCGCCTACGTTCAGGCCGGCGGCGGCATCGTGGCTGACTCCGTGAACGCCACCGAGGCACTGGAAACCGTAAACAAGGCAGCCGCCCCGATGCGGGCCGTCCACACGGCCCAGTCATTGCGCAACATTACGGCTGAGTCCATTTCCGACGCCGGGACGCAGTCATGAGCGGCGCCTCGGTCAAGAGCACCAGCCCCGCCGTTCCCCGCTGGGCCCGGAAATCCACCCTCGTCCTGGCCATCGTCGCCCTGGCGCTGGCCGTCTTCGGCACCACGACGCAGACCTGGCTGGTTGTCCACCTGGACCCCGCCCAGCTCGGCCAGGCCGTCAACAGCCAGGACGGCCTGCAAGTGCAGGGCAGCAAAGCCGCCACCACGGTGACGGCCCTGGCGCTGGTGGCCCTGGCCGGCGGGCTGGCCGCGTCGATTGCCGGCCGGATCGCCCGCTGGGTCATCACGGCGCTTATCCTGCTGGCCGCCGCCGGCATCATCAGCGCCGCCGCTGTGGTCATCGCGGACCCGCTGGCCGCGGCCCAGGGCTCGATCGCCGCCGCCACCGGAATCACGGGCAGCGACGTAAAAGTGGACGTCACCGTCTTCCCGACCCTCGCCGTCGTGGCCGGGGGACTGCTGGGGCTCAGCGCGCTGCTGATCATCCCGGCGGGCCGCTACTGGAAGTCGCGCACGAAATATGACACCGCCGCGGCAGGCACTGCAGCAGGTACGCAGGCCGGCGGTTCCGAGGCGGCCGCCGGGCCGGCGGACGAGATCGACAGCTGGGACCGGTTGTCCCGCGGCGACGATCCCACCTGAGCCGATCCCACCTGAGCCGACGCCACGGCCGGTAACCCGGCAAATAAGGCCGGCAATAAATGGCAGAATGTAAGCAGTATTCACCCTGAGGAGATTTCAATGAGCAACGCACCTGTTTCCGCCCCCAAGCCCGCTGCCGGAACCGGCTACTCCTACGACGACATCGATCACAGCGAACCGACCGGCCACGGCAACAGCCCGGCAGCCTGGACCACCGTTTTCGTTATGCTCGCCGGCGCGCTCGTCATGTCCATCGCCTTCGTCATCGCCAACACCCCGATCTTCATCGCGGGCGGCGTTGTGATGCTGGTCGGCCTCATCATCGGCTTCGTCATGCGCAAGGCCGGCTACGGTGTGGGCGGCAGCAAGCTGAAGAACTCCGGCCACTAGGCGTGACTGTTCTCGATGACATCAACGCCGGTGTCAGGGAGGATATGGAGGCGCGTCAGCGCCTCGTCACGCTCGCGGAACTGAAGGAGCGGGCCGCCGCGGCCACGCCGGCCCGCGACGCCTGGACAGCCCTGGGCGGCCCTTCGGACACGCGCGGCCAACTGAAGGTCATCGCCGAAATCAAGCGCCGCAGCCCGTCCAAGGGCGATCTCGCGAGCATCGCGGACCCGGCCTCCCTCGCCGTGCAGTATGCCGACGGCGGCGCGGCTGCGATCAGCGTCCTGACCGAACAGCGCCGCTTCAACGGCTCCCTCGCCGATCTCGACGCCGTCCGGGCAGCCGTGGACATCCCGCTGCTGCGCAAGGACTTCATGATCGACGAGTACCAGATCTGGGAGGCCCGGGCACACGGGGCCGACCTGATCCTGCTGATCGTGGCGTCCCTGTCCGACGCGCAACTGCGCGAGTACAGCGCCCTCAGCCGCGAGCTCGGCATGAACGTGCTCGTCGAGACACACACCGCCGAGGAAATCGAGCGGGCCGTTGCCGCGGAAGCGCGGATCATCGGCGTCAACGTGCGCAACCTGAAGACGCTCGACGTCGACCGTTCCCTCTTCGCCGAACTCGCCGGAGGCATCCCCGCCGGCGCGCTCGTCATCGCGGAGTCGGGCGTGCGCGGCGTCGACGACGTCCGGCACTACGCCGCGAACGGCGCCAACGCGGTCCTCGTCGGCGAGGCGCTGGTCAGCGACGCGACCCCGCGGGAGCGGATCGCGGAGTTCATGTCCGCCGGAGCCGAAGAAATCGCCGCACGTTCCTGACCCGCGGTCCGGCCGGGCAGCGCCCGGGCCGGACGCCGGCAGGGCCTCCGTGTGGCACCAAAGATCTAGTTAGCAGTGGAACAGGATGGTGAGACTGATGGTCGATGCGCCAGCAGCCGGCTCAGACGAAAGCGCCGTGGACGCGTTCCTGCAGGGTGGGGAATCCCTGCGGCACGCCCCCGGGCCCTACTTCGGCTCCTACGGCGGCCGATGGATGCCCGAGTCACTCATCGCGGCCCTGGATGAGCTCGAGGACACCTTCGAGAAGGCCAAGGCCGATCCGGACTTCACCGCCCAGATCGCGGAACTGAACAAGAACTACTCCGGCCGGCCGTCGCTGCTGACCGAGGCCAAGCGCTTCGCCGAGCACGCCGGGGGCGTGCGGATCTTCCTCAAGCGTGAGGACCTCAACCACACGGGTTCACACAAGATCAACAACGTGCTGGGCCAGGCCCTCCTCGCCAAGCGCATGGGCAAGACCCGCGTCATCGCCGAAACCGGCGCCGGCCAGCACGGCGTCGCCAGCGCCACCGCCGCCGCCCTCATGGGCCTGGAATGCGTCGTTTACATGGGCGCCGAGGACTGCCGCCGGCAGGCCCTCAACGTGGCCCGCATGGAGCTCCTCGGAGCCACCGTCATCCCGGTGACCAACGGATCCCAGACCCTCAAGGACGCCATCAACGAGGCGCTCCGCGACTGGGTGGCCAACGTGGACAACACCCACTACCTGCTGGGCACCGCCGCCGGGGCGCACCCGTTCCCGGCCATGGTCCGCTACTTTCACGAGGTCATCGGCGAGGAATCCCGCGCCCAGATCCTGGAGCAGACCGGCCGCCTGCCCGACGCCGTCTGCGCCTGCATCGGCGGCGGCTCCAACGCGATCGGCATCTTCCACGGCTTCCTGGACGATCCCTCGGTCCGGATCTACGGCTTCGAGGCCGGCGGCGACGGCGTCGAGACCGGCCGCCACGCGGCCACCATCACGCTCGGCAAGCCCGGTGTGCTGCACGGCGCCCGCTCGTACCTCATGCAGGACGACGACGGCCAGACCATCGAATCGCACTCCATCTCGGCGGGCCTGGACTACCCCGGCGTCGGCCCGGAGCACTCCTACCTCGCGGACATCGGGCGTGTCAGCTACGAGCCCATCACGGACAGCGAGGCCATGGACGCGTTCCGGCTGCTGTGCCGCACCGAAGGCATCATCCCGGCCATCGAATCCGCCCACGCCCTGGCCGGCGCCATCAAGGTCGGCCAGCGGCTCGCCGCCGACGCCGCCGAAAGCGGAGGCTCCAGCGATGCGTCAGAAAAGATCGTGATCGTGAACCTCTCCGGCCGCGGCGACAAGGACGTGGCCACGGCCGCGGAATGGTTCGACCTGCTGGACAAGGATTCACCCGAGCACGAAATCGCCAAAGAGGGGGAACAGCTGTGAACCACGTCGAACCGGGCGCCGGCCAGGACACACAGGGCGCCAGCAAATCGGCAGCGGCCATTGACCGGGCCAAGGCCCAGGGCCGCGCGGCCCTGATCGGCTACCTGCCCGCTGGCTACCCCAGCGTGGAGGACTCCATCGCGGCCGGCATCGCCCTAGCGGAGAACGGCGCCGACCTGATCGAGATCGGCATCCCGTACTCGGATCCGGTTATGGACGGCCACGTCATCCAGGCCGCCACCACCGAAGCCCTCGCCAAGGGCTTCCACGTCAAGCAGGTCTTCGACGTCGTCCGCGGCATCACCAGCAAGACCGACGCCGCCGTGCTGGTCATGACCTACTGGAACCCCGTGGTCCGGATGGGCGTGGACGAATTCTCCCGCCAGCTGGCCGACGCCGGGGGAGCCGGACTCATCACCCCCGACCTCATTCCCGACGAAGCCTCCGAATGGATGGCGGCCTCGGACAAGTACGGCCTGGACCGGGTGTTCCTCGTGGCGCCGTCGTCCTCGCCGGAGCGCATGAAACGCACCGTTGAGGCGAGCCGCGGCTTCGTCTACGCCGTCTCGATCATGGGCGTCACCGGTGCCCGCACCTCGGTCAGCACCGCGGCCAAGGATGTTGTTGCCGCCGCGCACGCCGCTGGCGCCGAGCGGGTCTGCGTCGGCCTCGGCGTGTCCAACGCTGACCAGGTCCGTGAAATCGCCGCCTACGCGGACGGCGTTATTGTCGGCACGGCCCTCGTCGTGGCCATCCGCGACGGCGGCGTGGATGCGGTAGCGTCCTTGACGAAAGACCTCAGCACCGGCCTTACCAAGGAAGAAGCCTAAGCACATGCAGTCAGTCCTCCACGCGGCAGCGATGATTCCCGCGAGCATTCCGAGCCCGGACTGGTCCGGATTCGACATCCCGCTGCCGTGGGGGTCACTGCGCATCCACGCCTACGCCCTGTGCATCCTGCTCGGCATCATCGCCGGCCTGTGGCTCACGTCTGTCCGCTGGGCCAAGCGCGGGGCCCCGGAGGGAAGCGTCTGGGACATCGCCATCTGGGCTATCCCCTTCGGCATCATCGGCGGCCGGCTGTACCACGTGGTGTCCTCTCCGGACGCGTACTTCGGGCCCGGCTTCGACGGCACCGGCGACCTGTCCCTGATCCCGCAGATCCAGCGCGGCGGACTGGGCATCTGGGGCGCCGTGCTGCTGGGCGCCGTGGGCGCCTGGATCGGCTGCCGCAGGGCGGGCGTCAAACTCAGCGCCTTCCTCGATGCCGCAGCGCCCGGCCTGCTGCTGGCCCAGGCGATCGGCCGCTGGGGCAACTACTTCAACCAGGAACTCTTCGGCGGCCCCACCACCCTGCCCTGGGGGCTGCAGATCGACGCCGACAACCCCAACTTCCCGCCCGGCATGGCAGCGGACACACTCTTCCACCCGACGTTCCTCTACGAATCCCTCTGGAACCTGGCCGGCGTCGGCATCCTGCTGCTTCTCGACCGCAAGTTCCGCTTCCGCCGCGGCCGCCTGTTCTGCCTCTACGCGGTCTACTACACGCTGGGCCGGGTCTGGATCGAAGCGATGCGGATCGACGACGCCGAGCAGATCAACCTGTTCGGCATCACCACCCGGCTGAACGTGTGGACCAGCATCTTCGTCCTGCTGGGCGCGCTGGCCGCCTTCATCATCCTCGGCCTGCGCAAGCGGACCGAACCCGACACCGTCTACCTCCCAGGCCGCGAACCGTCCGAGGTTGAGCCTGCCGCCGACGCCGATGCCGACGCAGCTGCCTCCGCGCATGCTGAGGAAGAACGGGACGCCGACGACGGCGGAAAGCCTGCCGCCGTCGGCCGGATCGCATCAACGGATACAGACGACGAGGCCGAAACGGCCCGCGCCGGGGCCGGGAACGACGCGGCCATCAAGCAGCCGGCCACCGTGCCGGCCGCCGCAGCCGCGGCCCAGGACGCCAGTGTCCAGCATTCGGATTCTGCTGTCTCAGATAGTGAGTCGCGTGATAATCTCCCTGATAACCAAAGCGGTCCCGGCCGCGCTTCCGCCCCAGCTGAAGCGTCAACGGAATCCTCCGGCGGCACCAAGCCCGCCGCAGGAGCGCCGGCGGCCGGAACACCCGGCCACCAGGGCACCGGAACCGCGCCGGAAGCTGAGGGCACCAAGTAGCTCAGCCCCGGCAAACCGGGCCGCGGAGTCACCCCTCGCAGCGCCCGTATCCACAACGTCGTGGCAGCAGGGAAGGCAGCGGACAGCAGACAGTTGTTGTTCGCGCAAACCCGGGCCGGCGGCCGCGTAACTGTTAGTGCAGAAGGCGGCCCTGACCTACAATTCGAATAAGAATAAACACTTTGTTGTGCCCGTCACACCGGCGCACCGATGCGGGCCAATGTTGTCCCTCCCATACGCACGATCAGGAGGAAGGACGTCTCCCATGACCCAAACCCTGCACAGCCCCAGTTGGTCCGAGCCCCAGCAGCCCGCCATGTCACCTTTCAAGCGTTTCGCGGCGCTTCCCGAAGCGGCCGGACTCTACAACCCCGAGCAGGAGAAGGACGCCTGCGGCCTCGCCATCATCGCCACGCTGCGGGGTGAGCCGGGGTACGACATCGTTGACGCCGCCCTGACAGCCCTGCGCAACCTCGAGCACCGCGGTGCCGTGGGCGCCGACGAAGGTACCGGCGACGGGGCCGGACTGCTCATGCAGATCCCGGACGAATTCTTCCGCGCCGTCACCGACTTCGAACTCCCGGCCGCAGGCCAGTTTGTGGTGGGCACGGCGTTCCTTCCGTCCGAGCAGCGCGAGTCCGACGCCGCCAAAGCCGGCATCGAAGGCCTCGCGGCCGACGAGGGCCTGACCGTCCTCGGCTGGCGCGAAGTCCCGATCGTGGCCGACCTGGTCGGGGCGATGGCCCGGGCCTGCATGCCCTACTTCTCCCAGCCGTTCTTTGCCTCCAGCACCGGGGAAGTGCTGGAGCGCAACGAACTCGACTCCCGCGCCTGGCGCATCCGGAAGCGCGCGCAGAACAAATTCGGCGTGTATTTCCCGTCGCTGTCCTCCCGGACCATCGTCTACAAGGGCATGCTGACCACGGCCCAGCTGGAGCCGTTCTACCCGGACCTCTCGGACAAGCGGTTCAAGACCAAGCTCGCGATCGTCCATTCACGGTTCTCCACGAACACCTTCCCGTCCTGGCCGCTGGCCCAGCCGTTCCGGACCATCGCCCACAACGGCGAAATCAACACGGTCAAGGGAAACCGCAACTGGATGCGTGCCCGCCAGTCCCAGCTCGCCAATCCGCTGCTGGGGGACTCGCCGGAAGAGCTGTACCCGATCTGCACGCCCGGCGCCTCAGACTCGGCCTCCTTCGATGAGGTCGCGGAACTGCTTTGGCTCTCCGGCCGGCCGATCACGCACTCGATCATGATGATGATCCCCGAGGCCTGGGAAAACCACGCCACGATGGATCCCGCCCGCCGTGCCTTCTACGAGTACCACTCGCTGCTCATGGAACCGTGGGACGGCCCCGCCGCCGTTTCCTTCACCGACGGCAGCCTGGTCGGCGCAACGCTGGACCGCAACGGGCTGCGCCCCGGCCGGTACTGGATTACCGAGGACGGCCTCGTCGTCTTCGCCTCCGAGGTCGGCGTGATCGACGTCGAACCCTCCAAGGTGGTCAAGAAGGGCCGCGTCTCACCCGGCAAGATGTTCCTCGTGGACACCGACGCAGGCCGGATCATCGACGACGCCGAGGTCAAGGCCGAGGTTGCCGCAGCGAACCCCTGGGCCGAGTGGCTCAAGCACAACCTGATCGACCTCAAGGACCTGCCCGAACGTGAGCACGTGGTCCACACCGCCGCGTCGGTCAACATCCGCCAGCGCACCTTCGGCTACACCACCGAGGAACTGAAGATCCTGCTCGGCCCGATGGCCCGCACCGGCGCAGAGCCGCTCGGCGCCATGGGTTCGGACACACCGGTGGCCGTGCTCTCCAAGCGCCCCCGGCTGCTCTTCGACTACTTCGTGCAGTCCTTCGCGCAGGTCACCAACCCGCCGCTGGACGCCATCCGCGAAGAACTCGTCACGTCGCTGACCTGCGCGATCGGGCCCAACGGCAACCTGCTGGACACCAAGCAGGTCCGCCAGCCGCAGGTTTCGCTGCCGTTCCCCGTGATCAACAACGACCAGCTCGCCAAGATCGCGAACATCGAGAACGCCGACGGCGACAAGGTCGCCATGAAGGTCCGCGGCCTCTACCGCCCCGAGGGCGGCGAGAATGCGCTCCGCGCCCGGCTCACCGAAATCTGCGAGCAGGTCTCCGGTGCCATCAACCGCGGCGTGCAATACGTCGTCCTCTCGGACCGCGACTCGAACGCCCAGTGGGCGCCGATCCCGTCTCTGCTCCTCGTCAGCGCCGTGCACCACCACCTGCTGCGCAGCGCCAACCGTACCAAGACCGCCCTGGTGGTCGAGGCCGGCGACGTCCGCGAAACGCACCACGTGGCCGTCCTGATCGGCTATGGCGCCTCCGCGGTGAACCCGTACCTGGCCATGGAATCCGTGGAACAGCTCATCTCCACCGGCGACGTCCTTGGAGTGACCCCGCAGGACGGCGTCTACAACCTGATCAAGGGCCTCGGCAAGGGCGTCCTGAAGATCATGTCCAAGATGGGCATCTCCACCGTTGCCTCCTACACGGGAGCCCAGACGTTCGAAGCCCTGGGCCTCGGCCAGGACCTCGTGGACGAGTACTTCTCCGGCACGCACTCCCAGCTCGGCGGCGTCGGCCTCGACGTCATCGCGGCCGAGGTCGCGGCGCGCCATCGGATGGCGTACCCCGAGAACGGCATCGAGCAGCCCCACCAGGCTCTGATGGGCGGCGGCGAGTACCAGTGGCGCCGCGACGGCGAGCCGCACCTGTTCAATCCGGAGACCGTGTTCCGGCTGCAGCACGCCACGCGTGAGCGCCGGTACGACATCTTCAAGTCCTACACCCGCGGCGTGGACGACCAGTCCGAGAACCTCATGACCCTGCGCGGGCTCCTGAAGTTCAAGGCCGGGGTGCGCCCAGCGGTCCCGCTCGAGGAAGTCGAGTCCGTCTCCAGCATCGTGAAGCGGTTCTCCACCGGCGCGATGAGCTACGGCTCCATCTCCCAGGAGGCCCACGAAACCTTGGCGATCGCCATGAACCGGCTGGGCGGCAAGTCCAACACCGGTGAAGGCGGCGAGGACGTGGACCGACTGCTCGATCCCGAGCGCCGTTCCGCGGTCAAGCAGATCGCGTCCGGCCGCTTCGGGGTGACCAGCCTGTACCTGACCAACGCCGACGATATCCAGATCAAGATGGCGCAGGGCGCGAAGCCTGGCGAGGGCGGGCAGCTGATGGCGCAGAAGGTCTATCCCTGGGTGGCCCGGACGCGGCACTCGACGCCCGGCGTCGGACTCATCTCCCCGCCGCCGCACCACGACATCTACTCGATCGAGGACCTCGCGCAGCTGATCTACGACGCGAAGCGTGCGAACCCCTCGGCCCGCGTGCACGTCAAGCTGGTCTCCGAGGTCGGGATCGGCACGGTGGCTGCCGGCGTCACGAAGGCCAAGGCCGACGTCGTCCTCGTTTCCGGTCACGACGGCGGCACCGGCGCCTCGCCGCTGAACTCGCTCAAGCATGCGGGTGTGCCGTGGGAACTCGGCCTCGCCGAGACACAGCAGACCCTTATGCTCAACGGCCTGCGCGACCGTGTGGTGGTGCAGGTGGACGGCCAGCTCAAGACCGGCCGCGACGTCGTGATCGCCGCGCTGCTCGGCGGCGAGGAGTTCGGTTTCGCCACCGCCCCGCTGGTGGTCTCCGGCTGCATCATGATGCGCGTCTGCCACCTCGACACCTGCCCGGTGGGCGTCGCGACGCAGAACCCGGAGCTGCGCTCCCGCTTCACCGGCAAGCCCGAATTCGTGGTCAACTTCTTCGAATTCCTTGCCGAGGAAGTCCGCGAGATCCTGGCCGAGCTGGGCTTCCGGAGCATCGAGGAAGCGATCGGCCACGCCGAAATGCTCGACACCCGCGAGGCGATCAACCACTGGAAGGCCGAAGGGCTGGACCTGGACCCGATCCTGCACGGGCTCGAGTTCGACGACGACGCCCCGCTGCGCAACCTCACCGGCCAGAACCACGAGCTGGACAAGCACTTCGACCAGCGCCTGATGGTGATGGCCGCGGAAGCGCTGAGCGACCGCACACCGGTGAAGATCTCCGTGAACGTCATCAACACAGACCGTTCCGTCGGCACGATGCTCGGCCACGTGGTCACCAAAACGTTCAGCACCGACGTGCTGGCGACGGACACCATCGACATCACGCTGACCGGCACCGCCGGCCAGTCGCTCGGCGCCTTCCTGCCGGCCGGCATCACGCTGCGGATGTTCGGGGACTCCAACGACTACGTCGGCAAGGGCCTCTCCGGCGGGCGCATCATCGTCCGACCGGACCGCACGAACGTCTTCCCGGCGGAACGCAACGTAATCGCCGGCAACGTGATCGGCTACGGCGCCACCAGCGGCGAGATGTTCCTGCGCGGCCAGGTCGGCGAACGCTTCCTGGTCCGCAACTCCGGCGCCACCGCGGTGGTCGAAGGAATCGGCGACCACGGCTGCGAGTACATGACCGGCGGCCAGACGCTCATCATCGGGCGCACCGGCCGCAACTTCGGTGCCGGCATGTCCGGCGGCACGGCCTACGTGCTGGACCTGCAGACCGAACGCGTCAACAAGCAGGCCCTGGAGGCCGGTGAGCTGCAGCTGCGCGAACTGGATGCCGAGGACCGTGACATTGTCCATGGACTGCTGGTCAAGCACTCCGAGGAGACCGAATCGCTGCTCGCGGCCCGGCTGCTCGAGAACTTCGACGACACCGCAGCCCGCATCACCAAGGTGCTGCCGCGCGACTACGCGGCCGTCCTGCAAACCCGTCTTGACGCCATCGAAGAGGGCCTTGACCCCGACGGCGAAGAAGTTTGGTCTCGAATCCTGGAGGTGACCGGTGGCTGATCCACGCGGATTTCTGAAAGTACGTCAGCGCGAAACCCAGCCCCGCCGTCCAGTTCCGGTCCGCATCATGGACTGGAAGGAAGTCTATGAGGCCCAGGAAAAGGGAGTCCTCAAGGCCCAGGCCGGCCGCTGCATGGACTGCGGCGTGCCGTTCTGCCACCAGGGCTGCCCGCTGGGCAACCTCATTCCGGAATGGAATGACCTGGTCTGGCGGGACAAGGGCGAGGAAGCCATGGAGCGGCTGCACGCCACCAACAACTTCCCCGAGTTCACCGGGCGGCTCTGCCCGGCACCCTGCGAGGCGTCCTGCGTGCTGGGCATCAACCAGCCCGCCGTGACCATCAAGCAGGTCGAGGTCTCGATCGTGGACCAGGCGTTCGAGAACGGCTGGGTCAACCCGCTGCCGCCGGCCCGCCTTTCCGGCAAGACCGTCGCCGTCGTCGGCTCCGGCCCCGCCGGGCTCGCCGTCGCGCAGCAGCTGACCCGCGTGGGCCACACCGTCGCCGTCTACGAACGCGACGACAAGATCGGCGGCCTCCTGCGGTACGGGATCCCCGATTTCAAGATGGAAAAAGAGCACGTGGACCGCCGGCTGGAGCAGATGAAGGCCGAAGGCACCCGCTTCCGGACCGGCGTCGCCGTCGGCACCGACGTGACGTGGGAGCAGCTGCGCCGCCGGTATGACGCCGTCGTGGTCGCCACCGGCGCCACCGTCCCGCGTGACCTGCCCATTCCGGGCCGCGAGCTCGAGGGCGTGCACTACGCGATGGACTACCTCGTCCCGGCCAACCGCGTGGTGGCGGGGGAGACGGTGGAAAACCAGATCAACGCCGCCGGCAAGCACGTGATCATCCTCGGCGGCGGCGACACCGGCGCGGACTGCCTCGGCACGGCGCACCGGCACCAGGCCGCCTCGGTCACCACCCTGGCGATCGGCAAGCAGCCGCCGGCGGAACGCGCCAGCCACCAGCCGTGGCCGACGTTCCCCACCCTGTTCGAAGTTGCCAGCGCCCACGAGGAAGGCGGCGAACGCACCTACCTCGCCTCCACCGTGGAGTTTGTTGGCGAGAACGGCAAGCTCACGGGCGTGAAGGTGGCCGAGACGGAGTTTGTCGACGGCAAGCGCCTCCCGAAGGCCGGCACCGAGCGGATCATCCCCGCGGACCTGGTCTTCCTGTCCCTCGGCTTCACCGGCCCGGAACCGGCCGGGATCACCGAGCAGGTCAGCGCCGAGTTCGACGGCCGCGGCAACGTGGCCCGCGACGGCTACTACATGACCAACACGGAAGGCATCTTCGTCGCCGGGGACGCCGGCCGCGGACAGTCGCTGATCGTCTGGGCCATCGCCGAGGGACGCGCCTGCGCCGCCGCGGTGGACAAGTTCCTCATGGGCAGCACCATCCTTCCGGCTCCCGTGGCGCCGACCGACCGGGCCATGGCCGTCCTGTAGGCCGCATCCAACGGTCTCCGGCCGTTCATCCTGAAACAACTTCATCCATGCAATCGACTACTAGGGTAGGTATATGAGACGCGCTAAAATCGTGGCCACGTTCGGACCGGCAATCGCAAGCTTCGAGAACACTCTCGCGGTGCTGGAAGCCGGCGTCGACGTGGCCCGCATGAACATGAGCCACGGCGACTACTCCGTGCACGACTCCACGTACGAGAACGTCCGCAAGGCAGCAGGACAGCTCGGTAAGCCCGTCGCCGTCATGGCCGACCTGCAGGGGCCGAAGATCCGCCTCGGCCGATTCGTGGACGGACCGCACCTCCTTGCCGTGGGTGACACGTTCACCATCACCACGGAGGACGTACCGGGCACCAAGGACATCTGCTCCACGACGCTCAAGAGCCTCACCGAAGACGTCAACCCCGGCGACGCGCTGCTGATCGACGACGGCAAGGTCGCACTGCGCGCGATCGACGTCGACGACGTCAAGGTCGTCGCGCAGGTGATCGTCGGCGGGTACGTCTCGAACAACAAGGGCATCAACCTGCCCGGCGTTGCGGTCAACGTTCCGGCGCTGAGCGAAAAAGACGAGGACGACCTCCGCTGGGCCATGCGCCGCGGCGTGGACATGGTCGCCCTCTCCTTCGTCCGCGACGCCTCGGACATCAAGCGCGTGCACGAGATCATGGACGAAGAAGGCCGCCGCGTCCCGGTCATCGCCAAGATCGAAAAGCCGCAGGCCGTCGACCAGCTCCCCGAGATCATCGACGCCTTCGACGCCATCATGGTTGCCCGTGGCGACCTCGGCGTGGAGCTTCCCCTCGAGGAAGTGCCGATCGTCCAGAAGCGCGCCATTGAACTGGCCCGCCGCTGGGCCAAGCCGGTCATCGTGGCAACCCAGGTGCTCGAGTCGATGATCGACAACCCGCGCCCGACCCGCGCCGAGGCCTCCGACTGCGCCAACGCCGTCCTCGACGGCGCCGACGCAGTGATGCTCTCGGGCGAGACCAGCGTGGGCAAGTTCCCGATCGAGACCGTCAAGACCATGGCCCGGATCATCGAATCCACCGAGGTCCACGGCCTGGAGCGCGTCCCCCCGCTGGGCACCAAGCCCAAGACCCGGGGCGGCGCCATCACCCGTGCCGCCGTCGAAATCGCCGACCAGCTGGATGCGAAGTACATCTGTACCTTCACCCAGTCCGGCGACTCGGCACGCCGACTCTCGCGGCTCCGCCCGATCCGGCCTGTCTTTGCGTTCACGCCTGTGGAGCAGGTCTGGAACCAGCTGGCGCTGACCTGGGGCATCATGCCGGTGCTGGTTCCGATGGTGAACCACACCGATGCGATGACCGCGCAGGTCGACCGCAGCCTGCTGAGCCTCGACGTCGTGGAAGACGGCGACATGGTGGTCATCGCCGCCGGTTCGCCTCCCGGAAAGGCGGGTTCCACGAACATGCTGAAGGTCCACAAGGTCGGTGACCTCGCGGATGCCGGCAGCACCGGCGAAGCCGAGGTCGCCAAGGACAAGCTCGGCCCCTGGCCGGAAAAGAAGAAGAAGAGCGCTAAGGCCTAGTCGCTCGGTTAGACAAAAGGGAGGGTCCCCGCCACGTTTCACACGCGGCGGGGACCCTCCCTTTTTGGTCTCTTTTGTTTGCTTGCCGGCTGCTAGTTGACCTGGTTGATGATGGTCTCGGCAACCTCGCGCATGCTCAGGCGGCGGTCCATCGAGGTCTTCTGGATCCAGCGGAAGGCTTCCGGCTCCGTCAGGCCCATCTTGGTAGTCAGGAGGCTCTTGGCGCGCTCCACGAGCTTGCGGGTGGCGAACTGCTCCTGCAGGTCGGTCACTTCGCTTTCGAGGGCCTTGATTTCCTCGTGGCGTGACAGGGCAATTTCCAAGGCCGGGATGAGATCCGCCGGGGTGAACGGCTTGACCACGTAGGCCATGGCGCCCGCGTCGCGGGCCCGCTCGACGAGTTCCTTCTGGCTGAACGCGGTCAGGAGGACCACGGGGGCGATCCGGGCCTTGACGATCTTCTCGGCAGCAGAGATGCCGTCCATGACGGGCATCTTGACGTCCATGAGGACCAGGTCCGGCTTCAGTTCCTCGGCGAGCTGCACGGCCTTCTCGCCGTTGTCCGCTTCGCCGACGACGTCGTAGCCCTCGCCCCGCAGGATCTCGATGATGTCGAGCCGGATGAGGGTTTCATCCTCGGCAACAACCACGCGGCGCGCCGGCTTGGACGTGGGGTTTGACTCCGTCTGTTCTGACACGGGAACTCCTTGGAAAGGTACGGCGGGAACAGGACCATCTTAGGTTCTGTCCGCTGTTGTACTTGGACCGGTTATGTTCGATGCGGCGTCACTGGCGCGATTCTGGAATTCAGCCTATCTGCATGTAGAGTAATTTCGCGCACTGGAAGCGATCGCGTTGCTCACAGCACTGTGGGTTGGGCGATTATGACACCGGTGTACTCCGCGCCCGAGTGGCGGAATTGGCAGACGCGCCGCACTCAAAATGCGGTATCGAAAGGTGTGTGGGTTCGAGTCCCACCTCGGGCACGTGTTTTCCCTGTTCAGGGGCTTGTGAGCCTCTGAGTGTGCACAAACTGTTCACTGATGGGCCCCTGCGGGGGCCCTTTTTCGTTGGTGGCCGTTTCTGTAGCCGGGTGGCTCCTTTTCTTGATTTCCGGCAGCGGTGATGCTGCCTACTCGTTCATGGCCCGGAGTGCCGCTAACTGCATGACTGAACGCTGGCTGGGGGAGATGTGCTGCCTTTGCTGGTTTGCATTTCTTGATGTCATGACTGTTCATGGCGACGTTGCCAGGCATGTGCATGACTTGGTGCGACTTGTTGACGGTCAGGCGGCTAGCGCTTCCTTGAGCTCGGCGCGTGCCCGGTCGGCACGGGCGAGTCCCTGGTCGGTGAACCTCTTCTCCGATGACAGTCCAAGAGCAACGAGGGCATTCTTCCGGGCGGTAGGTCTTGGTCGTTCGTGGATACGCGGGCGCATCCGATGAGGAGCCCGGTCATAGTTTTGGATGTACCGTTTAGCCCCCATCACCGGGCATTTTGCGGGAAGGTCTTACGGGAATCGACTGGCCCCACAACGCGGCGATCGTGATCCGGAAATTTTGGGTTGTGGTTGCTCCGGTGAGGGACCGGCTAACGGGACGGTTTGAGGGCTCTATACGGGACGCCCCTTACGGTGCGGCCCCTGCCGGTCCTTGACCCGCGGCGATACGCTGTGGGCCCCGAGTGGTACAAACACCCCGAAGCCCTCATCCGGGTGGAAGCAATCTGGCGTCCCTGGGAGCACCTCCGCATGGAGCCGGCCCTCGGCATCAGCACCTGGTGGCTAACCCACGCCGACATCCACATGCGCGTCCTCATAGACAAAGAAGGCCCGTTCAAGAAATGCGCCTACGACGGACACAAACCACCCCGGTCCCAACTTCCCGTGTCGCTCCCTCACAGACCGCCCGAGGGCGGCATTTTTGACTAAGAAATTTTGCCGACGACCACGACTAGGAGAAGTTTCGTCCAGTTGGACATCTCGCCCTAACTACACGCCGAAGTGACCGCCTCCTTCAGGGAGCGTTTTGCAGACAAGGTGCTGCTCGCACCTTTGTAAAACGTTGAGGAGTGGAGTCCTTCGCTTCTTGTCGAAAGCCCAATAACCCCTTGCGGGACCCCTCCGGCTCAGATCGGGGAAACGAAACCGAAAAAGAATCGCAAAAAACATCGATTGGAGTAATGACAGAAAGCACTCCTTGCTGTGATAATAGTCGCGGCTCTGCCCCACTGGGTGGAGTTCAATAGGGCGGGCTCTTTGCAAGCCTGGGGGGAGATTTGCATGTTTAGAGTCGAAAAAACCGAGGACAATCTGGTGCCTCGAGTCGCAGATGCCGACGCCGGCGTATATCTCGAATGGTTAGTAACCGGCAGCCGCTACACCACGGAAGTTTTCGAGCTGCTAACTGAAAGCGGCGGAATTCCTTTCACCACGTCGCGAGAATCCGTCGTTGACGCTGAAACTGGACTTAAGTTCACGCTTTTCAAATTTAACACCTTTGGAAGTGCCCCTCGATCTCAAAGTAGAGCCGCGCACCTAGTCAATCGCACATTCAGCGACGAGAACGAAAAGCAATATTGGATGAAAAATGCAGTGGAGGCTCTGCTAGTCTTTGGAACTGCTTTCAATGGCTTGGATGCGCCTTACAAAGGGTTCACGCGAGTTGAATTGAATAATCATATCTACACGCTTGAGGATTTCGGATATACGCTACTCCATAAATAGAGCTATTTAGGTCAAAGGTGGGGGGAAATTGACTGATTTAAATCTTGCGGGTGCGCTCGAGGTGTTCGCCAATCTCGGCGATAATTCTACATTGGACGATTTCGAGAAACTGGTTCGCCAGGTATCCGTGGCCCAGAGAGATGGTTCAACCCCACCTGTCGCTTATGCGTACAGCGGGCCAAGCAATCCGTATGAGTGGGACCATCGCTTCCTTTGCAGAAGAACTTAGATCAAGGCTGCCTGATGGGCGCTGAGGACTCGGCGTCGTCCATCAATGCTGCTTCCTTCATCGCGGCTCGAGTGACTGGGATGCCCGCAAGCCGATCCCCTTACGGACACCTGAAGGGGTCGCCGCATCTGGATCCCCTGTGTCTCATAACCTCAGTGCCTCGAAACCCTAGCGTTTCAAGACAGTCGGCAGGAGTCGACAACGGACGTGACTGCCGGTGCGGGCCGCGTTCCCACCGGCAGCCGAAGTCAGTGAGGGTGACATTTAGCGCTGCAAAAAGACCGCCATTTATCGTAGAAATTCACAGCTGCGAAACGGCGGTACAAGTTGTTGTCTCAGAAGTCCTCAAGGAAACCCGGACTGCGACGACAGGGGCATTTGATGAAACTCGGCTAAAGGTGCCCACAAGGTGCCGTCGAGATAGACATGCCGGAAGTTCTGGGACTGGAATGCCCACCAGAAATTAGTGGCAGGACCGACAGGGACGGTGATCGCGTGTCCTTCGTTGAACTGGTCATGCCCTATTCATACCGGAAAACGCAAGGGCGCCTGAGGATCCTGCAAAGGGTCTGCGCCAACCGGGGTGCCCTGCTCTGTCGTAGCAGCGGGCTCGAATCGTCAACGGTTCCTGATGGCGCCGTCGGCGGACGGCAGGTAGATTGACCGCCAGGTGACAATGGGCGTGGTGGTGGGGGGATCTTCGTTGCAGCTGGTGGCGTACATCAATGGTGAGCGAGTCGATGCGACTGAGATGGCTCATCGGCCGTGGCGTGATCTGGTGAAACATCCGCGCTATGCGGAGCTGGTGCTGATTGAATGCGGGCTGCGGGCCAAACGGGTGACCTCCCACATGGGCCGCCAGTACTTCGCCCATTACCCGAGCCTTGAGTGCCCCGTCGTGCACAAGTCGGAGTCGCCCCAGCACCTGGCCATGAAGCAGGCGCTGAAGGACAGGATCAACGCGGCCCCGGGGTGGACCGCGGAGGTGGAGGCCGCTCATCCCGAGCGGGCCTGGACTGCCGACGTCTTGGCCACTAACACGGACGGCCGGCGGCTTGCGTTCGAAGTCCAGCTCTCGCAGCAGACCGAGGAAGAGTTCGTGCGCCGGTCCCAGCGTTACGTGGACGATCGCATCGGCCCGGTGTGGGTTGTCCCCAAAGACTTCGATTGGTTCCGGGTGCAGCTGCCGATGATCGTAACGGGCTTCGGCAAGGCCAGCGACCTGCCCGGGAATCCTGCTGAATTGATGGAGCTGCTCGACCACCAGCCGCTCATCGGAAAGATGGCCCGGTCCGGGGCGATAGTGGACGCGGTCCTGCAACCAAGATTCAAGTGGCCTCACGGGACGCCACGGCACCAGTGGGACACCATCCAGCGACTGGAGGCTGAGCGCGCCGAAGCCGCGGAGGCCGCCAGGGTGAAGGCTGCTCAGGAGGCCAAAGCGAGACAGCTCGTGGGCAAGGAGGAGGTGGAACGCAAGGTGGAAAGGGACTCGCTGTTCGCGGTTCAAGCTGTGGCACCGGACGTCGGGGCTGTACCCGCAGTTAGGGCGGGGATGAATGTGTGGGCGAGCATCGTCAGCTGTTCTGGCTCCGGCCACCCTTTCCTCATCTGGCGGCTGCTGGAGCCGCCGGCGAGGATTGATCTTCGCCCATACCGGCCGGGCCCTGAAAGCCTTGACCGTGTCCTTGTCCCGGTCGAGGCCTGGCTTCAGGCCGCTGGCGGCTCGCTGGTCCGAGGCAAATTGGTCACCGTGAACCGACCCGGTAAGCCTCTGGGGTTCGCATGCCCTACATGCAACGACCTGGTCCAGGGGCGGTGGGTGTCTTCGATACCAAATTCGAAGTGGTCAGCAATTGCCGAACGTAGCCAGGCGGAGGTTGACGTTCCCAAGCCGCCGGAACCGGGCGCGCGCCCTGGGCCGCCAAGGGAGCAAACCTTCAGGCCTAAGACGGTGCACCGGCCGGCGCGCATTGAGGAAGGCCACCCGGAGTTCATCGGCCCGCGGCCCCGGGCCCTCTGGATGTCTGAGGCCAGGGACGCGACCGAGATCGCCGCACGCCAGGCGGCCAAAGATGCCAGGGCGGCACGACTGCGGGAGATCAGCGAGAACCCACGCTACATCGGCAGCGCCAACGGATTCAGGATCCAGTGCAGTGACTGCGGCGGAACTTTCGAAGACGACAACGAGGGCATCCACGCGAACGCCAAGTGTCTGGCGCGTGGCGGCAGCAACCCGGCTGGCAGTTGGCGATGACGGGCGGTCGTGAAAGGGTCGCACCCATGAAGCCGATCATCCTGCTCGACCTCGACGGCGTTCACAACCCGGCACGCTAAGTGCTGTTCCTTGACGAGGCTGTCAAGGCTAACACCCTGCGCTAGTCCAAGCCCAGACCTGGGCCAAGCCACTGTTAGGCTCCCTGTGTGAGTAAGAGCAGCCCCGGTCCTCGTCGATACACCAGTGCCACTGTGCGTGCGCTCTACGCCCTTTCAGGGACGACGTGCTACTACCCCGACTGCCCACGCTCGGTGGTCACCTTCATCGATGAAGAGCCTTTTACTGAGGTTCAAATTGCACACATCCGAGCTGCAAGCCCGGACGGTCCTCGCAATGACCCAAACATGACGGATGACGAGCGCAGAGCCTTTGCAAACCTGATCCTGCTTTGTAAGCCTCACCATGACCTCGTAGACAAGCGCCACCCGGACCGCTACTCCGTCGAGAGACTGGTGGAGTGGAAGTCCGAGCGGGAAGGCTCCATGGGCATCGAGCGGCAGAATCTGTCCGGCATCGATGAAGACGCCCTGATTGACGCCATACTAACAGCCATCTCAGCCGCCCCACCTCAACGCACGGTGGTAGCAGAATTGGGGTTGGGTTATTTTGGGGCGCAGGGCTTGGTGGAGTTCCCGACCGCCACAGCTAAAAAATTCATTGGTATCGAGCAGTACAACAACCTCGGGAATCAAGTCCTGCTACTCACAGTGCGGAACACGGGGACACTGCCGGCCTATTGGGACGGGCATATGCTCTATTACCGTCCCTGTGGGATTGCCCGTGCCGGGGACAACTACTTCCCGTACGACAACCCGAAGTTACCTCACCGCCTCGAGTCGGGTCAGTCAGCACGCTGGCTGTATTTCCTCCCCGAAGTCATCAATCTGGTGGCGTTCATGCGGGACAGGAAGCTAGGGATTGAGACCTTGGTGGCGAAAGTTAACTTGGGATCGGGCGAATCGATCGATTCGAGCCCACTGCACGTGGATTGCCTTCCCGGGGGACAGTCCCAAAGTCCTGACGGGGTGCCGAGCTAGAGGTCCACCATGACAACCGGCTTCGCTGCCGAAGCGGTAAGGCTTACGGAGGCGTGCCATGCCATCTTCGGTGACCCAGCGACGTGGATAACAGCCGACGGCTACCCGGATAGCACGATGTGGCCGGTGGTATTCCATGCGTTCGTGATCCCGTTCCGTTCATCGCTGGGCCCAGTGGTAGCTGTGGTTGCGAAACAAGCTGGCAGTCAAGCGCTGACTACGAGCCAACCGACGGCCGTGCCTCCTATGTCGAACGACAGGGGAGGCAATTTTGCTCGTTCGATCCAGAGACAGGATTCACACTAAATCCATCCACCCCCGACCAGGTTCGCTACTACGTCTACCTGAATCCCGAAGATCTTGATGATGCTTGCTAGAGTCCGAGAGTGACGACTGACTTCACCGCCGAAGCGGAAAAGCTGACAGCGGTATGCCGAGGCATCTTTAAGGACGAGAGCAAGTGGATTGCCGCCGATGGCTACCCGCACAGCCTGGCGCTCTGCATCATTGACTCCATCTTCTCGACGGGCTCTCACTACAACAGCGTCATCAATGTCGTGAATGAGTACCGGGCCTACCGGCGCGCCGAGAACGGTGACGCGGACCAGGACGGCACCAAGGAGCTCCTGGCGACCTTTGCCGCCGTGGCAACAGTGCGGCTGTCTGGGCAGACGAAGTCGTGGATAACCGCAAGCCGGCGCATACCAAGAAAAACGCCCCTCTGAAAGCCGAGGTGATCCGGCAGGCGGCTGAGAGACTCCACGAGCTGAACTACAGAACACGGGATGACCTGCACCGGGCTTACGCCGAGGACGAGCATCTCACCAAGTTGAAGAACGTCTGGCTGGACCTGCCAAGCCAGCGTTCCGGCGTGACGTACAACTACCTACTTATCCTGGCCGGCTTCCAGTCGGTGAAGCCGGACCGTATGGTGATTCGGTTCATCAAGGAGAACGTCGAGCTGGAGAACCGGCGGCTCAGCGAGGAAGATGCTGCGGCCCTGATCAAGGGGGTTGCGGAGCTGTACCCCACGGAGCCACGCCGGCTAGACCACGTGATCTGGCGGCATGTGTCAGGTCGGGAAGTCTTCAAGGAAGAGGAAGTGCTCGCGCAGAATATTCAGAGGTGACGCGCGATGATGGGCGACGAAGGGTATGCACTCGGGTGGATCGAGAGTGCAGGCACGACATCGTGAGTGGTAAGGGGGAGCTTATTTGGCGATTGAGGTTGTTTTGGATGGAGAGACCGTCCCGGTTGACGAGGCGGTGTTCAGGTTGCTGCTCGACAATTCCGTGGCGGGAACCTATAAGGGCTATGAGAATGCGCTCGGATCGCACCGAATAAAGTTCTCCGACCTCGTGTCGCTTGCGGAGAAAGGCGACATCCCATACTCCCTGTTCTTCGCACCGTTTGCGCTGGTGCAGGAGCAGGTAAAGAAGAAGAATGAGAAGTTGCTTGCGGGACTCGGCAAAGACACGTTCTCGATAGGGTCGCGCTCGAAGGTGGAGCTGCGGGACGTCGAACTTATCGTCAAGGACCTGATCCGAAAACAGCACCTCGTCCGGAAGCACGATAAGTCGCTCCAGCGGAACAAGATTGTGGGCGTGCTCCGTGATGACGGGTCATCCATCGATGCCGACGCAGCACGGCTCATGTCGGCCATAGGCCTTTCGCACGAGGCGGTCCGTGCGTGCAAGACCAAGGAGAAGGCGCTCGATCTCATGATTGATCGTCTCGAAGCCAACCAGGTTTTGGTGTCGCGAAGTGTCCAGCACTACATGCCGCAGCGCTTGACGCACGTGAAGTTCAGTGGCATGACGATCCGAGACAACAAGGTCCCGTTTATCTTTCTGGCAGGAGGAGACCACGGGGACGACCAGGAGCCGGCCGGTCGGACCATCTTCACGCTGGCGCTGATGACGGTGCTCGTGGCCCGAAGAATATTCGCTCCAATGACCTGGGACGGCGGCAGCGTTCAGACGGATCCCGGGCGGGAGTACGATATCGCTGGTGCAATGCTGATGCCATGCGACCGGTTTAAGGCGATCCGACCCACGTCGCTCGATGACATGAGGATCGCGTCGGACGCATTCAAGGTCACTGCGAGCGCCGTAACGGTGCGCGCGATGAGGCTGGGAATGATCAATGCTGAGACCACGAGCAACTACCTCGCGCAGTTGCGGGAGGAGTTCCGGAGCCGCCCCAAGGGCGGTCCTCGGAGCCCGATTCACCCTGAGAATGCCGTTCGGAAGTACAACGGGAGGGAACTCAGCCGGAGGATGCTGCACGCGCTTGATAACCAGAGCATCTCACCAGGCGAGTTCTGCCGTGCAGTCTGTTTGAACCACCTCAAGCCAACTCAGATCGATGACCTCAGGCGGGCTCTCGGATGAGCGACTTCGGGCGACGGTACGTCGTCGACACAAACGCGCTCAGTCAGCTTGGAAGAAGGCGACGAGCGAGCGAGTACTTTCTGGAGAGCGCCGTCATACCGGAGGCTGTACTGCACGAGGCCAAGGGCTTTCCAGACATCACATCGCTGCGCGACAACGTCCACCCGACGACGCCAAGGGTGCTCCAGCTGCTGGTCGAGGTCATGGCCACAGTGCCGGACACTGACACCCGGCTCGTCAACCTCTACGCCAACCTAGGTAACGCCGACCCGCTGGTCGTCGCATGCGCCCTCGAGGGCCAAGAGCACGACACCCAATACCTCATGGCCCCGGAGTGGTTCGTCGTCACTGGGGACGCGGCAGTCCGCGACAAGGCGGAGGAGTTCGGACTGAAGGTGCTCAGCAACTCTCAGTTCGCAGCGCTCATCGACGGAGCTGGGGCTGAACAGGAAGGATCGCGCGGCGGTGGATGACGGACTGCAATCAGCCGCGGGATTTTGCGGCGATGAGTCTTCACGCGCGAAGATGCGCTCATTGGTGAGTTGCCCGCGAACCTTTAAAGGTGTCACGGAAGTTTGAACCCAGCAGAAGCAGGCGGACGCCGCAGGCTTCATATGCGGGATTCGTGGGGGCTCCCTTCAGCCGGCCTTGAGGGTGAAACGAAAGTCGTCGCAGACTTATACCAACAGGCTTGCTTCGACGACTTTCGCGGTGTCGACGAATTGTTCGAAGCGGACGATGAGTCCGCCGCGGACGATGAAATGGTGGGCCACCCGGACGTTCAATGGGTTCCCGGTTGCCCGGTGCGTGGCGGTGTACCTGGCGAGGACCACTACGTTTTCACCTTCGACGATGTATGTGTCGTCGTGGGCTGCCCAGCCGTCCCAGTCCCGGCCGAGAATTTCCATGACATTGGACGTGACCCCGTCGGGGGTGCGGTAGGTCCCTGCGAGGGGGAAGCCGGCCATCTCAGTCCATTCAACATCCGGGGCCATCGTGGCGCGGAGCGCTTCGAGGTCACCTGCTGCTGATGCCAGATACTGCCGGCGGACGACATCGCGCGGCGAGGTTGAGCGGGCAAGTTCGGTGTAGTCACTCAGCCCCATGTCATTTCCCCCTTGGCGACCTTGGGTCCGATTTGTGCCGCGATCAACATCCCGGAGTTTGGGTAGCTTTCGATCAGGGCAGCCGTAACAGCCGCGGCATTTGCTGAGCGGGCGAGGATCCGTTCGAATTCCTGGAGGTAGGACCGTGTGTAGTCGATGGCTGTGGAATCGTTGGCCGTTCCCGGCAGCCGGTGGCCTGCGATGACGAGATCCGGGTTGAGGGCCCGCATCTGGTCAAGGAGTTCGATCCAAGCCGAGCGCTGTTCGGGGGTGGCCGTGTCTGCGGTCCAGACGTGTTCTTCCTGGAAGACAAGGACTCCACCGACGACTGCATTCTGATCGACGTTGTAGAGGTAGTGCCTGTCAGGTAGCAGGTCAGAGCCGCCTCGGAGTTCGAAGCGGCACCCGTCGAGTTCGATCGCGTCTGCACTCAGGGGCGCGATCGTTGCCAAGCGGGTCGGAAGGTTGGCACCCAGTGCTGCCCACGCCTGGAGTTTGCCTTCGTAGGTTGCCTGGATGTGCTCGATGACGATCGGTGTCGCCAGGACTGTGGCATTTGGGAACGCATCGACGATGACTTCCAGGCCGAAGTAGTAGTCAGGGTCAGCGTGGCTGATGAAAACGGTGTCCAGTTCTTTACCGGAGTCCAGGATGGCCGCGACGAGACGATGACCGTCGGCCCGGGTGAAGCCGGCGTCCACGAGGAGGGCCTTTGACGGGCCGGTGATCAATGTTGCTGACTTGTTGGGTGAACCTGCGGGAAAGTCGAGATCAAAGACCTCAAAATGCAGCGACATGCTCGTGAACCTTTCTCGGATGCCCCGGAGTGTCCGAAGCGAGTCGCGCAGTACGCTCACTCAAATCCAACAATAGCTGACTAGTCAGCTATTCCCTAGGGGTGTAACCCGTTCGATCATGGCATGATCGGCAGGTGCTGTGCAGCGTTTTTGCTGATCTTCTTCACGGCCTCCGAGAGCACCTCGGCTTCTGCGGGTGAGAGCAGGTCGAGCATGTACCGTTCAATTTTTTCCACGTGGCGGGTGCTTGCCCGGAGGAGGACGTCTTCGCCATGTGTGGTGAGGCGGATGAGCTGGACCCGGCCATCGACAGCAGAGCTCTCTCGTTCAATAAGGCCCAGCGCTGACGCCCTCTGCACCAGTCGGGTGGCTCCGCCGGACGTCAATACCCGCGCCTGCGCGATGTCACGTACTGGAATTCCCTCGTTGCCGCCCCTTGCGGCCAGGAGGAGAAGTTCAAAGAGTGAATGACTGAGCCCGAACTCCTGTTCCAGGGCGCGGCCGAGGAGAAACTCCAGCCGGTTCGCCGCACCCAGTAGGCGCCCGAAGACCAAGATGCGATGATCGTTGGCAGCCTCTTGGCCTGATCCAAATTCCGTTGCATTGTTCACGGTCCAACACTAAGCGGAACCAATGGGGTGTCGCTTGCCCCTTCTTGGAAGTTGGTTCACAGATAGGGCGCCGTGTCGCTGACCAGGGGCATGGGACCCCCGTAGCCCGTTTTGCCACCGGCACAAAAGCTGGCCATCTGGAGGCCTATCAGCGGGCCTGGCCGGAGGGTCGAATCGAGCCGGCGGTATCGTGGTGGACAGCTTGGCGGCAGACTTAGCGGGAGAGCCATCCCCCGTCGACGTTAATGACGGTTCCCGATAGATAGGTGGAGGCCGCGGACGCGAGGTAGACCGCGGCGCCGCCGATTTCGTCGGGTTGTCCCCAGCGGCCTATAGGCATGCGGCTGCGCATGGCTTGGTACCTTGCGGGGTCTTCGCGGTGGGCTGCAGTGAGTTCTGTTTCCATGTATCCGGGCGCAATTCCGTTGACTCTGATTCCATGGGGGGCCCACTCGTTGGCGAGGGCACGGGTCACTCCCAGGAGTCCGTGTTTGGATGCCGCGTAGGAGGGTACTTCGACGCCTCCTTGGAAGGCATTGATGGAGAGGATGTTGATGATGCTGCCAGGCTGGTCATCGCCGAGCAGGGAGCGGGTGAACGCTTGGGAGAGCACGAAAGGTGTAGTCAGGTTCAAACCGATCACGGATTCCCAGTCTTCGAGGGTTGTCGTGAGCGCAGGTCCGCGCCGGATCAGCCCGGCGTTGTTGACGAGAATGTCGGGCCCTCTTCCGGTTTCCTTGGCCCAGGTGATGATTTCAGCGGCCTGGTCCGGTGAGAGAGCGGCGAGATTCTGCGACCGTATCCGGCATTTCACGCCGTGCGCTTCCAGTTCGTCCTTGAAGTCGTTCAGAGGCGAGAGGTCCAGCGCTATGACTTCTGCTCCGGCAAGTCCCAGGGCAGTGGCGACCGCACGGCCCAGTCCTCTGCCGGCGCCTGTGACGAGTGCGGTTTTGCCGTGTAGGGAGAAGGGGTTCGTCGCGAGTGGCTGTCCGGCCGCAAGGGTTGCGGTGTTTCCCGTTGCTGAACCGGTTCCGGCGGGCTTCATTTCGTGGTCTCCTGTTCGAGTACGCGGTCGTGCCGCAGTGATGATTTGGCGGTTTCCTTTGCCACAAGTGCTGCAATAAAGGTGATCGTTGCCGCTATGCCGAGGTAGATGCTGACACCGAGGGTGTTTTTCTGGTCCACGCTGCCGAGAATGGCGATGGAGATGAGGGGTGCAAGCCCGCCGGCGAAGACCGATGCCAGCTGGTAGCCGAGGGAGGCGCCGCTGTAGCGGACGCTGGTGCCGAACAGTTCAGAGAAGAACGCTGCCTGGGGAGCGTACATGAACGTGGTGCAGACGAGGCCGACGACGATGGCAAGGATAATAAGTCCGTCATTACGGGTGTCGATGAGCGGGAAAAAGACGAAACCCCAAAGACCCGTGCCTGCCGCGCCGGCCAGGTAGAGGGGCCGGCGGCCCACGCGGTCGGAGAAGGATCCGATGATCGGAGTGAGCACGAACTGGGCCACAGAGCCGATCAGCACGCCGGCGATAGCGACGTCCTTGCGCATTCCCAGATACGTGACCATGTAGGTAATGACGACAATACTGAAAATGTAGTAGGCGATGTTTTCGGCCAAACGCATGCCCATGGCAATGGCAACCTCACGCGGGTATTTGCGCAGGACCTCGAAGATTGGGGCCTTGGCCTTCTCGCGCATGGATGCGGCCTTCTTGGCTTCGGCAAAGACGGGGGACTCCTCGATACTCAGGCGAACCCAGAGCCCGACAAGCACCAGCAAGGCGCTCAGGAGGAAGGGGATGCGCCAGCCCCACGCCAAGAAATCGCTGTCTGACTGCACTGCGGCCAGCACCCACAGCACGACTGCGGCCATCAGGTTGCCCAGCGGTACGCCGGCCTGGACCCATGAGGACCAGAATCCGCGGTGCCGGTCGTCGCCGTGTTCGGCGGCCATGAGGACAGCGCCGCCCCATTCACCGCCCACTGCGAAGCCTTGGAGCAACCGGCAGAAGACGAGAAGCAGTGGAGCGGCAACTCCGATCATGGCGTAGGTGGGCAGCAGGCCGATGGCGAAAGTGGCCGCTCCCATGAGCACCAGGCTGATGACGAGCATCTTCTTGCGGCTTACACGATCTCCGAAGTGACCGAAGATGATGCCGCCCAGGGGCCGGGCGACGAAGCCGACAGCATAGGTGCCGAAGGCCAGAAGCACTCCGGTTGCCGGGTCCTGGCTGGGAAAGAATACCGCTCCGAAGACCAGCGCTGCGGCTGATCCGTAGAGGAAGAAGTCATACCATTCGATGGCCGTGCCGATGAGGCTGGCAAATACGACCTTGCGGATCGGTGTCCGTGCGAGGGTGACGGACGTCTGGGTGTGTGCGTTAACCATGGGGGTCTCCGTTGGATGTGTCACGATGCTTGATGATGGCGTCTGGTTACGGTCAGCGTTGACCTGCAGGCGCTTTAGGGAAGGAGCACGACCTTGACGGCTTCGGCGTCGGCTGCCGCTTGGAGTGCGCGAGTGCCTTCGGTCAGAGGGAAGGTAGTCACCAGCGACGCCCACATGTCAGGCGCTGCCTCCAGCGCTGTCAGCGCGTTGCGGTAGTCGAGGGCGACTGAGCCGTAGCTCCCGACAAGTTGGATCTCGTTCCTGGCCAGCACATTGATGTCTACGGCCGGGATCGACGGGAACAGGCCGGCGACGACGATGGTTCCGCCCGGGCCGATATTTGCCACCGCAGATGACAATGCCTGGGCCGCGCCCGATGCTTCCAGCCACCCGTTCAGCCCTGCCGGGGTCACGTCCTCTGCCTGGATGGTTTCCAGACCAAGTAGCCGGGCCAGGGGCAGGCGATGCTCTTCGTCGCGTGCTGCGCCGAGGAGCGTAACCCGATGCCCGCGCTGTTTCAGGAGCAACGCGGCCATGAGGCCGATCGGCCCGGGACCGCTGACGATGACACGGGCCTGGGCCGGTATCGATTGCTCCAGGCGTGTCACCGCGCGCAGGGCCACGGACAGCGGCTCCGTGAGGGCGAGAACCGCAGCGGGCAGCTCATTGTTCACCGGCACGGCGCGGTATTCAGGGATGGAGAAGAGATCTGCGGCGGCTCCGTCAAAGGAGAGCCCCAGCACGGTTCGGTCCAGGCAAAGTTGACGAGTTCCTCGACGGCACAGATCGCAGGATCCGCAGCCATCGATGGCAATGGGCACAATGCGTTGACCGATCCATTGGCTGCCCGTTCCCGCTCCGGTACCTACAACGACGCCGACCGCTTCATGACCCAGTGTCACCGGGCAATGGACCCATTCGTAACCCGTGTCCTGACGCCATGCATGCACATCGCTGCCGCAGAGGCCGCAGGCCAGTGTCTGGACAAGGAGCTCTCCGGGAGCCGGGTCGGGCTTGGGATGCTCCTGCACCCGCACGTCTTTCGGTGAGGTGCTTTGTTTTCTAAGGGCTTTCACGGTCAGCCCTGTACGAATTTGTTCATCGGTTCTTCTCCTTCGAAGTTCCGCAGTCTGTGGTAACGGCTGGTCCGTCGGCGCCGGCAGTGCCGGGGCAGGTTGACAGCGTCATTGGTGTATCCGGATGCCGCCCGGTGCCGCTCCTGGCTGCAGTGGTCGCAGGAGCAGCACCGGACTCGGCCCCGGGTTGCGGCCAGCTTGTGGCGATTCCGGGAATCGCGGTCCGGCCCCCGAGGGGAGAGGAGGCCTCTTAGCGGATGAATTGATCGACGTAGTCGGCGCCAAGGCCTACTGCTTCGTAGTGTGCCCGGGCAAGGGCAATCTTGGTGAAGACATCCTCAATGCCGGTGGGGTTGCCGTCGGGATCCACGTAGATGTAGGTGCCGGTGACGTGGAACAGGGTGGCCATTTCCTCGACCCCGTCAGGGACGACGAGCGTGTGGATATCGCCCGGTGTTTCGAAGGCGTAAGTCCCTTCTTCGGCCCACCACTCGTGCTCCAGGTAGTGCCAGCGGCCCTTAAGGGTGATCGCGTGAACCGGCCCGGCGTGCCTGTGGCGGGAGAGGATCCCGGATTTGCGCACGCGCAGGATGTTCACGAAATATCCCTGGCTCGCCGAGAGAATCAGCGGGCGGAAGGACACGTCCTTGGACTGGGGCACCCACAGGCGCTCGTCCGCGTCCAGGTCGAGAGCGCCGGGCACGATGACGTCATCGATGATGCCATAGGGCTGCTCGCCGCGGTAAGGAACGGCAGCCTCATCCATGGTTGCTTCAGCAGCATTCGCAGTCATTCTTCTCCTTCGAAGTTTAGGAACCGATGTGGATGTCACATCATTTGCGGAACTGAATCGATTAAGTTCGAACGTGGCCAAAACCAGGGTTCCTGAATCGATTAAGTTAAGTATTCATGCCGTCGGGCCGGTGCGCAAGAGCTTTGGAGGATTTTTTGTTGTCCGAGTCACATTCGGGGGTTGCTTAGCCCGTTGTCTCCCTGACTTGAAGGATGTGGGGGAGCACTATGCGCTCGGGGGGCCCGTCGTATCCCTGGATTCTGCGGAGCAGCAGTTCGAAGCCGCGCCGTCCCATCATTTCGCGGGGGACCGTCACTGTGGTCAGCTGCAGCGGGCCGGCGCTGGAGAAGCTCATGTCGTCGAATCCGGCGACCGCCAAATCCTCCGGCACCCGGAGCCCCCGTTCCCGGCAGACGTCGAGGACGCCCACCGCGATCATGTCGTTGCCGCACAACACGGCCTCAACCTGCTGCCCGGCGCTCAAGAGCGTCCGGGCCCGGGCGGCCCCGGATTCCCGGGTCAGCGCACCCCAGAGCCCGTCCTCGTTCACAACGGTCGCGCCCTCCATCGCCAGGCCTTCCCGGAAGCCCCGCTCACGGTCTCGGGAAACACTGGACGCGCCGGCGCCGCCGAGCACCGCGACCCTTTTTCGACCTGTCCCTGCCACATGTTGTGCCAGCTCCCGGGCCGCAGCCAGATTGTCGACTACTACCGAATCGGCAGCAGCTCCCTCGAGCACTCGGTGCAACTGCACGAAGGGAACACCGCGTCGGGTGAGGCTTTCAAGCAAGTCGCGGTCCTGATCGGCTACAGAAGTGAAGAGCAGGCCGGCTGAATTCCGGTCAAGCTGTGCCATTGCCGCTTCGGTCTGTCGCTCCCCATTAATGCCGACGTTGGAGACGAATACCTCGAAGCCCTCCAGAGTGGCCGCGGCGATCACTCCGCTGGCAAGATCAGGGTAAAACGGGTTTGCTATGTCGGCGAAAAGCAGGCCGACGGCATCTGTCCGCCCGCGGCGCAATTGCTGGGCTACTTTGTTGGGGCGGTACCCCAGGTCTTCCGCAGCAGTGAGGACACGATCACGTAAATCCTCACTAACCCCGGGCCGCCCGCTCATTGCATAGGACACTGACGCGGATGAAACACCCACCCGCTGTGCAACGTCGCGGATGGTGACTCGCACGCTCTTATCTGGGCCTGAACGCTCTTCCGTCACCATAAACGAAAGCTTATCCGTTTAAGAAGATTCGAGCGTCGCGCTTTCTCCTTCGGCCGCGCTTAGCCATTTAGCCGTTTCTCATGAGGTGAGCGCCGATGCGGCTTTCCTCTCCACGGAAGCCGGCCACCTGCTAGCCCGTTGCCGAGTTAGGACTCCGCGTACAACAAATCGTCGGCTGCCATCTCATCAAAGAATCCCCCTGCGGCAAGCCCTGGGCGCGGACCTCCTGGGCGACCGGTGGGCCCACAAACTCAGCCGCACCCTGGCGGCGGCGAGCACTCACTCGAGGAAGACGGCGGACTCTCGTGTCGCTGGCGGACGTGTTTCGTTTAATCCAAAGGACCCCTCTGGCGGCTCGCGGAAGTGGGGCTGGAGGTAACCGCTAGGACTTACTTTCGGGCTTCCTCCGACCCTCCGGATGGAAGCAGCAGGGGCTGGAAGGCCAGTAGTTGGTCGATCTTGGAGGCGTGGACATCGTGCTGCTATCCATTCCTGCATGGGCAGGTGGGGCACGTCGTCGCTCACGACGTCGAACACGTCAGCCCGACCCTTTATTGGATCGGGCTGACGATCTGGGGTTGCTCATCTTGCGGGGCGCCTCAACGGCGCCCGGTTGAGGTCCCTACCGGGCGGGCAGCGCCTCGAGCAGGAACCGGGCCGCGTCGTCGAGGGCCTTGCGCCCCTCGGGGAGCCGGTCTTGGTGCATGTGCCAGACGTGGAACATCTCGGGCCAGACGTCCAGGCTCACTCGCACGCGATTCTCGGCTAGGTGCCCGGCCAGCCGGACTGCGTCGCTGAGCATGAGTTCATTCTCCCCGATTGTGACCAGGATCGGGGGCAGTCCGCGGACGTCGGCGAAGACCGGGGATGCGTCCGGGTCATTCGGCAGTGCCCCGCCTAGGAAGCTGCGTGCCAGCAGGTCCAGGACGGCCTTGCTGTTCAGCGGGTCGAGGCCTTCCCGGTTGGTCATCGACGCGCCTGTGTGCTCCAGGTTCGCCCAGGGTGACAGGGCAACCCCGGCTGCCGGCAGCGGCAACCCCAGATTGCGAGCCTTGATCATCACCGTGACTGTCATGGCGCCGCCGGCCGAATCACCGGCGACCATCAGACGCTTCGGGTCCTGACCCTGCTCCAGCAGCCAACGGTACGCGTCGACGGTGTCGTTGATCGGCGTGGGGAAGGGGTGTTCCGGAGCCAGCCGGTAGTGCGGCAGGAACACCCGGGCGTTTAGTCGAACTGCAAAGTTTCCGGCGAGGCCGTGGTAGCCCGCCGGGCTGCCGACGATGTAAGCACCGCCGTGGATGTAGAAAAGGGCCCGGTTGTCCTCCACGGTCTCGGGCGTCACCACGATCCCTGGGATCCCTCCCATGTCCACCTCTTCGATGGTGACCCCTTCCGGGGTGGGATGGGCGGCCAGCATCGCGTCGTATGCGGTGCGCAGTTCATCGAGGGTCGTGTCCGACGGTTCTCCGCGGAGCAGTGGGGGAAGGGCGGCCAGGCTGGAGCTCCAGTTGTGAACAGCGGTGGAAACCTCTGTGGTGATAGGCATGTTCGTTCCTTTCGAGGGGGTTGGTTTAAGTTTTAGCACGTTCATCGGTAAATTACGATATAACGATCTTGGGGTAGCCTTATGGAGTGCCTACAGATGAGAACCCCGGAACCCAGCTCCAGCAGGATGAGCTGCTTGCAGCATTGCGCGCGCTCTCTAACCCACACCGCCTGGCGATTTTGCAGTGGCTCCGCGACCCCGTGAAGAATTTCGAAGAACAGAAAGTCGACGCCACACGTTACGGGGTGTGCGTCTCGAGCATCAGGAAGCGTTGCGAGGTCTCCCAGTCCACCGCCTCGCAGTTCATGGCTACCCTCGCAGACGCGGACCTCGTGCAGACCACCCGCATTGGACAGTGGACGTACTTCGCCCGCAACGAGGCGGCCATCGACCGGTTCCGGTCCTCCGTGGCCACGTCCCTCTAAGCCTTCCCGACCTCCTGTCGCGGGAAAAGTGAGTGAAGGCAATAAGCTTGCCCGGCATCCCAGCCCAGGAATCCGGCATCGCGTCAGCGCAACTGAACTCCGCCCAGCAGATCGGCGTCGCCCTTGGCGTTGCAGTGCTCACCACAATCTCCGTAAGCATCACCGAATACAGGCTCCCCGACGCACTGACAGCGCTGTACACCTCACGCGCCTCTAGAGACGCTGCAGCAAACGCAACAGCCAGCGCTGCACTCACGAGTGGCTACACGACGGCGCTTTTCATCGCGGCCATCCTTCTCGGGGCATCGGCGCTTATAACCGCGCTGATCATCAACGCCGGCCGCCAAAAGGAAACCACCCAAGCGGCCACTCCCGAGGCAAGCCCTAAAAGCAAACAGCCAGTTACGCAAACCTCCACCGGCGGGATGCGCAAGGAATAGGGCACGGCAGGGATCGGTCTCACAAACGATCGATTACTGAGACCGTCGGGCGGTTTTCAGGGCGGGTCAGGACTGTCGAGCTAATGAGACGCGGCAAATTGTCCTCGCGGGAACGTTGCGGGTCTCCTTTCGCCGACGTAGCCTCGGCCAGGTGAACGGCGAAGGAAAGCCCATGTCGGCGTCGAACGGCCGAGCGAAGAGAAGCAGGGGCGCGGCTTTCCTGCCGATCGGATCGTTTTCGTTGCCGTTGCGATCGCAATGATATTTCTGGGAACCACGGCCTGGATGGCGTTGTTCACGATGGGCATCACGTTCCTCATCCTCGGGATGCAGAAGCCCGCAGACAACGATGAGGGCCCATCAAGCGAGTCTTCACGAGACTGACAGCGACCCCATTGTCGCGCTGAATACCTTTGTGTCCCTGTTTCTGGGGAAAGGGACGGGGTCAGGCGGCCTGTGAACGCCGCCTCGGAGCGCATGCTCCCGGCACATAGGAAAGCCCCTCGACTGAGGGGCTTTCGCGGATGAAACAGTGGGTTGGTGGTGTTGGTCAGCGGTGATGTGCGCCCCCTTCCCGGACTTCGTGTCCGTCTGCCTGCATTTGATACCGAAAGATTTTAATAGCTGATCCGCGGATCGTCCAGCCGCAGTGCGGCGTGTCTTCCGGCACGGGATCGCCGCCCAGCTTCGGGGCCTCCCCGGCGGGAGTTCTTCGCTCAGGTGGTTCAGCCGGAGGCCAGTGCCTGCCGAACGGTTCTTCGGGAGACTCGGTACTCTCTGGCATGGCAGCGGATGGATAAGCCCTAACCCTGGCATCCCGGCGGATCCTCGCGAATAGCTCCACTCTCGACTCCATCACTGCCTTACACCGTTGGGAAATGCTCTGATGGAATCAACCGTGGGGTGGGCGCAACTGAAACTGCGATTCATCAACCGGCGAGCCGCGAAGTGGGCCCAACTCAGACTGCAAAACCGGTCCCCACTCAAACTGCCATAGTCACCGCCGTCTAAGCAGCCCGGCTGTGGCCGAACCGGGCAAAGAGAGGGTGTGCACAATGTGCACACCCTGGGCTTCGGATTGGGTCGTACTGCTGTCGGACTGGCCCGGATTGGCGATGTTTGCGGGGAAGTGGCGGAATTTCAAGGGCTGGAACCCGGTTCGAGTCCCACCTCGGGCACAGTGTTTCCGCAGGTCAGCAGGGTTTCAGGCCTCTGAGTGGCACGCCGATGAGGATGATCCCGAGTTGGGCGCGGTCGTGGTTGTCGCGGAGGAGTTCGTTCTCATAGCTGACCGCGCAGGCAGGTCCGGTAATGTCAGCTTCTGAACTACCCAAACTTTTCAGATACAGCATGAATTGTTCGGAGCCGGACTGTCTGGAGTTAATGCACCTTCCCTGAGGGTAGTTGCGCGGCATGTGCCGACACACCCAACACTAGGACTGACGGGCCCCCTTGCAGTTGGAGTTCTCCGCGAATATCGTTCCTGTGGCTTGGTCATCCCGCCGATACGTTGAAGCAGCCGAAGGGCAGCATGGGTGCATAGTTGTACGATGGCAACTTTTGATTCCCGGAGTTTTTACACGCGTGGTGACTCCTTCAGCGTTGGGGCTTCACGAGAACATGTCGAGCAGTCGCTCCTGGGCTTTGGGGCGACCGAAGTTCGTTTCAGCCAACGCGGGCACCTCAGCGCCATCGCGTTCAGGGCCTGTGGAAGGCAGTTCCGCATTGTCATCTCCCTGCCGCAGCCCGACGGAATCCCTGCTCTCCGTCGCAACCTCGCGGAGGTCGATGACCGGGGAGTCACGGCAAAAGTCCTCGACCTCACTACCCGCCGGTTTTGGCATGCCTTCGCCCTATCGACAGACGCCAAACTCGCAGCGGTGGCAGCCGGGGTTGCTACGCTCGAATCGGAATTTCTCGCCCATGTGGTTCTTCCCGGGAACCGCACCGTGATCGACGAACTCGAACCAGTCATCGCGTCTGCTTACCGGGCCGGAAAGCGTCCGTCAATTAGCGCCTGACTGAACATCAAAGGGACAAATTCGGGGCCTGCGGGCTAAGCATCAGAACGTCCCTCAGCGGGCACGGGTCATGGGATCAGCAGATTATGACGAAGCCTCCGCGGGAACCCAGGACACAAGCGTGGCGGCTGCCGGCTCTCCAAGCTGGGGGACAGGAGAGCCGAGTCGGCTGGCAGGCTTGAATTGCTTAGGAGAACGAAGCCCCCGTCAGTCCCTATGGCTGGCTGGGAATCTTGATCGTCTCCCTCTCCGCCCTCGGCTAGACAGAGAGAGAAACTAAGCAACCTTAGCATAGTAGTTTAGTTTCAACTTTCGCGAGGGTGGGAAGCCCTGGGAGCCGTTAGCGCTAGCGGATGCTGCGTTGCTGTGCAGGGCAACACCGGATTCGGTTGTCCCATTCAGAGCCAGTGACGGGACGAGCGTTCCGCCGGGACTTATTCCAAGCCGAGGCCAGTGGATCAAACGATCGTGACAGCTGCAATGCACGTTCAGGTTGTTCACCTGCTCCGTCACCCACATGTAGACCTGATTGATGGGAAGCTCCCCCAGCGCGGCCGCGAGGGTTGACGGGGTTGGCTCCAGTGTAGAGATTGGCGATCGCTTCCTGTCCGGTGGGATCGGTTTTGGCTGAAGCTGCGCGTGGTGGGGGCGTAGTAGCGGGCGCCGAACTTCGTATGCCCGGTGGGGGTGTCTTTGTAGCCCCGGCGTACTGCCAGGGATTCGCCGCGGCCTGGGCCCCGGCGGCGGCGGTGTTGCCCCATGACTCGTAGGCATAGGAGGCGACTTTGGCCTGGGTGCAGTCAGTGAGAGGCGATGGTCGAGCCGAGCGCATCGGTGGGGTAGTAGATGCTCCCACCGGCACTGGTTCGCATGCTGATGAGCGTACCGTCCGGGTCGCGGATGAACGAGGTGTTCGCCCCGGCGGTGGTGTGTTCGGTGTTGGATGATCCGGCGTAGGCAAAATTGTCACCCTGACGTGACGGCGAGCGTGAAGTACTGCTGAGTGCGGTGTACGACAAAAATAGCAAGGGTACTTACTATCCTAAGATAACAATATTCTCTTGTTGGGTTGACACGGTGGCCGGGCCGCCTGGCTGGTTGCGTGCCTGCCCGTCCTCTTCTGAGGCGGAGTACGTACGTGTGGATCAGCTCGGGCCTCGGTCAGCAGTGAAGTAATAAGTGTTATCCATCATCATTTGAGGAGTCACCTTGTACTTGCACACCCAGCAACTAATCAATGAAATCGCCGTAGATGAGCCGGATCCGGCGGCAGCGAACGCGCTGCAGGAGGGCCTGGGCGGGCAGTTCGGTGAGATGCGCACGATGATGCAGTATCTCTTCCAGAGCATCAACTTCCGTGGGGATCCCGCGTCCAAGCCGTATAAGGACCTGCTCCAGGGCGTCGGCACCGAGGAGATCAGCCACGTGGAGCTGATCGGCACCACCATTTCACGGCTCCTGGACGGGTCTCCCGAGTACCAGGGCAAGAAGACGGACCCGGTGGACCAGCCAGGCGCAAAGGGTGCCACACCGCTGAAGATCGCGCTGGACACCAGCAACATCCACCACTATCTGGTCGGCGCACAGGGTGCGCTGACGGTGGACGCCGTCGGGAATCCGTGGTCCGGCTCCTATGTGTACAACAGCGGCAATCTGGTTCTGGACCTTATGTACAACCTGATGGTGGAGTCCACCGGTCGGCTGCAGAAATGCCGGATTTACGAGATGACCGAAAACAAGGCCGCGCGGTCCACGATCGCGTACCTCATCGTCCGGGACCAGGCCCATGAGAACGCCTTCGCGAAGGCCCTGGAAAGCCTGGGTGTGAACTGGGGCAAGGTGCTCCCGATCCCGAAAACGAATGCCGAGCAGTTCCCGGAAGTGAAGAAGCTCCTGGACCTGGGCCTGCAGAGCATCCAGTACACCTTCAGTGCCGACAACCTCAGCGAAGCGGGCAAGCTGTACCGGGGCGCTTCGCCCTCTAATGACGGCACCGAACTGAGCACCGATGTCATGCCTGACGGTTTCCCGATGACTATTTCGCCGGAACGCCGCGAGGAGTTCGCTCCCGGCTTGGATGCTGACCTTCTGGCGCTCATCCAGGCAACGGCCGAAGTCGAACTGAAAGAGGCCGATAGCCCCAAGGAATCCTCGACCAAGGGAGCCAAGAAGCCAAAGAAATAGTCCGCGCGGGACTGCCTTGTGGGTCGTCGGCGCTCCGTCAGTTTTCACGGAGCGCCGGCGTCTCTTACGGGGTCCCGAGCCCCTGCGCGTGGCGCCGGCGCTGTGCGGGGAGCGGTAGGTTCCCGCGGCCGTGCTGAGGCAAACGGGCCCGGCGTGGCCAGGGCGCCCCCTCCGGGCCGTTTCCTTGTCAGTATCCCGGCTCAGAGCCTAACCTGATGCCGGGGGAGGGGCGATGTTGGAGCCAGGGCCGGAAGATCCCGGCCGGCCGCTTCGGAAAAGGAGTCTGACTGTGTCTACCGTCTCTCACCACCGCAAACCAGTTCGTGTCCGCGGTCGAAGGCCCTGGTGCGCCGGATGTGCCACGGACGAGCACCTCGTTATCGAATCGATCCAGGCGCTCGAACCGCCGAGAACCGGGCTGGTGAAAGCCTCATACACGTGCGTTGAGTGCGACTGTTTCTACGCACACTCGGCCGCTGTCGCGCAGGTTGCCGCCATCGTGAACCGGCCAAGGCAAGGACCCGGCTTGCTGCAATTCGGCGGGGCATACCTGCACTGCGGGGAGCCAATGACGGCGGGCGGCTCGGAACACCGCGGCATCTACGCCGCGGTATCAACCGAACAAAGTGGCGACGTGCCCCTGGAGGTGTACCTGCGCACCAGGGTCCTCCGCTGTCGCTGCGGTTTCCAGATGGAGATACCAGACTGACCCCGTCCGTGTCGCTCCGCACCGGTCAGGGGGAGCGGCTCCCATCCACGGTCGTACTTATGCCGCCGCGACTGCTGCCGCCTAGCGTCTCGTGCCAGCAACAGTCACTGAGGCCTCACCGGGTCGGGGCTGTTTTCGGTCGCGAATTGACGGCCGTGGTCCGCCCGCAGTTCGAGCAGGTGATCCGGTAGGTCTTTGACGTGGTGAAGACCGGGATGAAGAACAAGGTGAATTTTGTGGCACGTTCCTGCAGGTGATGGTGGACGAACTGCAGGCAGTGTTGGCAGGTTGCGGGCCGCCCGGGCCGGTCGTTCAGGACGGTTTTGAGGCCGAAGAGCAGGAACATCGGTGGCGCCTTTCGAAAAGGGTGGTTGATCACGCCTCGGGCCGGAGGCGGGCTGCGAGGCCCGAGAGCAGGATGGAGATTCCTTCGTCCAGTTCGGCCATCCCGTCGTAGTCGGCGAGGACCGGGGCGAGGGCACGGAGCCGGGGAAAGTCTTTCGCCGGCAGGCGGTGCAGGCCCAAGCGGAGAAGGGCCTCGTTTTCGTCCGGGTCGACGATGAATTCCTGCAGCTCGTTGAGGATGTGCCCGTAGAGGTACCCGTAGTAGGCGCGGTAGACGTGCAACGCATCTGCTGGTGCGAACCCGGCCTCGATCAGCAGGGACAGGATCTGTTCCAGCGGCCGTAAGGTTCCCAGCGGCCTGAGACCCAGGGGCGTCGAGAGGGGGCGGGTCACGAGGAGAGGCACGACGTTGGGGTGACGGAGGGCCAGATCGCGCAGGTCGTGGGCAATCCGGCGGAGCTGCGCCTGCCAGTCCGGGTCATCGGGAATGATGGCCAGTTCATTCAGGACGAGCTCGGAGACCCCGTCCAGCAGTGCTGCGCGGTTCTCGGCGTAGCGGTACAGGCCCATGGGATCCCGCCCGAGTTCCTGCCCGAGCCTGCGCATGGTGAGTGCATCGAGTCCCTCGGAGTCCACGAGCGCCAGCGCCGCGGCCAGCACGATCTCCCGGCTAAGCCGGTTCTTCTTGCCAGGGGCCGCGGGAGGGTCCGGATTCTCGTCAGGCGACATGGTGTTCCGTTCGGTCGGGGCGGACTAATCACAGTTCCAAGAGATAAGCAGCTTGCTTATTATGTAGTCTACGCCTACTGTCTACATTGTAGAGAAGTTGTTCTCTGGTCTCCGGCGATGCTGGGATTTCCAGTCCGACAACGCTTTATCCCCGGGGTCTGCCGTACAGCGGCAATTCGGGAAACTGCTTCAGTGTCCCGTGCAGGGCCTTGAAGCTTCAGCTGCTGTAGCCACACGGCGGTTCACCCTGCACGCCGAAGAAACGAGCCACTCATGGCAACTTCTCAGTACGACCAATTCCTGCAGGAAGCCACCACCCCGGACCCTGCCGCCGACCACGCCCTGGGACGGAACCGCCTCTACGGCCTCTACACCAGCTGGTGCTTCCTCCGCCAGGCCGCGCCCCGTCCAGAAGATGCGTTCTGGACTGCGATGAAAAAGAAGCAGATCCATCCCAGGCGCACCGGCCTTCGCATGAAAGGCCCCGCCGCGGCGGACTACATCCTGGCCAGCTACCCGGGCCTGGTCTGACCGCGTGACCGTCACGACCGGAACGTACCGGCCGAGGAGCTCGCACCAACCCCGGGGCGGGCGCCCCTGGTGCGCCAACTGCCGCACCGGCCGGCACCTGGTCGCCGATTCTGTCACCGTGCTGGACCCCCGCGAAGAGACACTGGCCCTTGCTGTCACCTGCACACGGTGCGGAGGATCCCGGGTCTTGGCAACCACCGCAGGGTTCGCCGCTGCCATGATGGGCACGGCAGGGACGGGCGACAGGTTGTCCGACATCGATTCGGCCGCCGTCCACTGCAGAGAACCCATGTCCGTGGTGGCGCCGCTACCCGAATGTGCCGCCACCGGGCACTTCGGCCCGGCAGAGCATCCAGCAGGCCAGTACCCGGCGCGGGTCCTGCGCTGTAGATGCGGTTTTCAGATGGATGCTCCCGCCCGGCCGTGACCGCAACCCCGCCGCACGATCAGACCCCCGAGGACACCGACTCCACGACAAACCACACCAGCGCGTACGTCGCACCGAACACGGCCACCCTTGCGGAACACGCCGGGGTGGAAGGCCTAGACCTATCGCCACAAGGGCTTGCGGGTGCGCCGGCAAGCCAGCAGGACCCCGACAGTCTTGTGTACGCCGGCAACAGCTGAGCTTGTAAACATCCGCGCCGTCCCACCACAGCGCGCCTATCTAGGAGAACCATTGAACATCCCTCCACCCCGAGGACCCATCAGCGCCGGCTTGATGTCCCTGCTGACCGGGGTTGCCGGAGCCGATCCTGCGGGTCTGACCGCCCTGCACACACTGGTTGCCGAGAGGTTGTCATTGGTCGAGGACCTGATTGACGACGACGTGCAACTCACCTTGTTCTGCCTCTATGAACTGCACTACGGAGGCCTGGACGGCGTCGACGAACGCTGGGAGTGGAATCCCGGACTGATTGGAATCCGGCAACTGCTGGAGGAACCCTTTGAAGCGTGGCTGCGCTCCGAGGCCAGCCGGGTAACGGCGTCCGTCCCGCGCCCGGATTCCGGGAACCCCGACAGCGAGGCCACCGCATCCCTGCTGTTTGACCTGGCCGCCCGTGACAGCGGGCCCAGCGTCTCCCGCTACGTGGCGAAGAAGGCCATGGCCGAGCAGCTCGGTGAATTCCTGATCCACAAGTCGTTGTATCAACTCAAAGAAGCAGACCCGCACACCTGGGCTATCCCGCGCCCGACCGGCCGGGCCAAGGCTGCGCTCGTGGAAATCCAGGCCGACGAGTATGGTGGCGGCCGCCCGGAGCGCATGCACAGTGCCTTGTTCGCCCGCACCATGAGGGGGCTGGGGCTCAACGACAGCTACGGCGGCTACGTCGACGCCGTACCGGCCATCTCGCTGGCTTCGGTGAACATGATGTCCTTGTTCGGCTTGAACCGGCGGCTCCGAGGAGCCATCGCCGGGCATCTGGCCATGTACGAGATGACCTCCTCACGCCCGAACCAGCTATACGGCAACGGATTCCGGCGCCTGGGTTTTGATGCGGAGGTCACCGGCTACTTCGATGAGCACGTCGAGGCGGACGCCGTCCACGAACAGATCGCTGGCAGGGACCTGGCCGGCGGACTCGTGGAGGCGGAACCAGATCTTCTGGAGGACGTTCTCTTCGGCGCCGCAGCGGTCTCTTGCATCGACGCGCGCTTCGCCGTCCACCTCATGGATGCCTGGGAAAACGACCGGTCCTCGCTGCGATCCCCTGTACCCGCGGTATGACGGACCGGCTTCCGCTCCTTTTCCGGGGACGGTGGGATGAGTACGTTCTGCCGCGGCTACGCCGACCCGCACGCTTCGCCGCGGAGCCGTCCCTGGTGTCACTCCTGGCCGACATCCTGTTCCCGAGCGCGCCATCTGCGTCGGTTCGCCCGGGCACTCCGGTTCAGCGGCGGAGTGCCTTTTGCGGGATCCCGTATCAGAACCGCTCCTCATCCGACGACGCCTTGCGGCTGCGGCATGCAGCAAGGTCCGTTCAGCCCTCCGCACGCCGAGACCGGAAGTACCCATGAACGAGAACCCCATTGACCCCGCCGGTGCCTCGCTTGTCCTGTGCCCCGACGGCCCGATTCTGGTCCGCGGTAACTTCGCCGTCCTTAGGCCCACCGGGGAACCCGTGGAACGTCAGCGCGAAACCGTCGCCCTCTGCAGATGCGGTGCCTCCGCCATCAAGCCCTACTGCGACGGCACGCACAAACTGATCAACTTCCGCACCGAGACCCCCGACGCGCAGGACCGAAGCAACCCGAAGGGGTCCCCGGAAAAGCCCAGCCCTTGACCGGAGGGAGCTGGCGGCGGAAATAGGGAAGTGTCCACGCGAAACTGAGGGGTCAAGCGCAGAGACTTCCTGGTTCTCCAAGTTGGGAGATAGGAGAGCCGCCGCCAATTCAGTAGGTTCTGGTTGGCTGTCTGTTGGGCGCAGGGTCGAGTGGCCGGGGCTGGACGCACAGCAGTCGCCACTGCCATGTCCGGTGCGGCAAAACACTGACCGGCCGACATGCTTTATCTCGAAGATGCACGGTGGGAAAATTCCAGTATGAGTGTGAACAAGGCTGAGGCTCCGCGGGAGCATGGTCATCATGCGGAGAGCCACGCCGGTTCACCGATCACGAACCAGATGCGAACGGTCGGCCAGCGCCGGCGGGACGCCGAGGAGAAACTGGAGCACCACCTTGAGGAGGCCCGCCACCAGGCCACCGCTAAGCAGGACGACGTCGGGAGTGACCAGTAGCGGCCTTTCCAGAGGCCCGCCGGGTTACTGCAGCGAATCGTGGAGATGCCCCCGGAGCGCACGCGATGGCTGTTGTCGGACCCACGCCGAGCACGGTGGTTTCCCAGTACTGCCGGGCGAGGCTGGTGGTCCATGGTCAGCGAAGGTGGGCACTTCGAAAGCGTGCCGACATTCTTTGGGTCCGCTTCCGGAACTCCGAGGTCGTCCATGGCTAACAGGGGCCTGCCGCGACTAAGTTCTGAGACCGGGAGCGGTGGGTCTTGGCTCAGGGGAAGACACCCGGCCAGACGGCGCCATAATGTCCTCTGGACCATGATCCGCGACGGCACCACCTACACGCCGGTCCCGGTGACGGCAGCACGACTGGCTTCCAACGCGGCGGTCCAAAGGCACGGATGCGTCTGAGCAGGCTGTCATCTCGTCAGCTGGCGGTTTGCTCTGTTCCGCCGGCTTTGCGCAAGACCCTGCGCAGGGTTGCCGCCCATTCGTGGGGCATGTCGGTGTACGAGCCATGATGGCCGGGGAATGTCATCAGCTCACAGCCCAGCCGCTCTGCCAGGATGCGAGACACCTCACCCAGCCAGGTCTTCCGATCCTGGGTCCACTTGCCCACGGCCATGATGATCGTCACCCCGTTGCGATGAATCAGTTGAACATCCGGGAGATAGTTCGTCACCGGTAGGAGTTCGAGCTTCATCAGGACATTGTTCGCGTCGAGCGAGCTGATGCGAGGCTCGTGTTGCCGGGACTCTCTCTGGCCGCGAGCATACTCCACCGCTTGGGCATGTCCTTTGACAAGTTTCCTCACGGGAACCTGAATGCCGAAGACGAAACGAAGGCCTGCCAGCGAAGGGCCGAGGTAGTAGGCCATTCGGTACACGTTGGCGAAGAAACGCTGCCACTTGGCATCGTTCGGGGATAACCTCGCACACGGCGGCTCGTGAGCGATGGCGGCCAGCACGGCATGGGCTTGGGTCCTCGCCGCATCAAGGGCAATTACAGCCCCGCTGCTGCTTCCGAAGATGAATGCCGCCTGCTCGCCGGCGGCATGGATGACTGCTACCGCATCCCGGCTTTGTTGGCTGATCTCGAAATTCTGGGGACTGTTGGAAGTACTGCGGGCGTTCGCACGGCGGTCGTAGGTGATGACCTTGAATTCATCTGAAAGGAGGTCCGCGACGGCGGCATACAGGTCCGCGTCCCCACAGGCTCCAGGGATCAACATAACCGCCGGCCCGTGACCTCGCACTTCGAAGTACAGGTCATCGCCTTCCGACCTCACACGGTTCGCCGTCACCCTGACGTTGGGCTGTGGAGTACCGGATTCCCGCCCAGATGTCGTCATGGTGGAACAGTACTCCAATGGTTGGCGAGAAAACTGCCGGATCAGGACCAGAATCCCTACTCGGGCTGGGCGAGCTAGAAAACACACCTCGGACCCTGTCCACCAACCGGCCGGGGCACGAGAGGGGGGAGTCCCTTCAACAGCGGTGTGTCGATGTAGCCCGGGTGGATCTAGTTGACGCGGATACCCTGGCCGCGTAGCCCAGCGCGGCGGCCTTGGTGGTGCTGGCGACTCCGTCCTTAGCCGTGACTAGGGAACCGCCTTGGCGTCACCGACGAGCCGGAGAATCGAGGAGGTCTTCGCGATGACACCGCCGTCGGCCTTTGAGTATCACGGGAATCTGGGAGTACATGCCATAGAACACGGCCGCTTACCCGGGGGAGGTCAGCTGTATCCGGCTCACTAATATCTTGCCTCCGGCGAACGCCCCAAGCGTGCCTGCGGCGACGTAGCATCAAGGTATGGGGGCAGCCAGGAGTGTGGCGAAATGTTTGAGCGATTTACGGACCGTGCGCGTCGCGTAGTTGTGCTTGCCCAGGAAGAGGCACGCATGCTGAATCACGGTTACATTGGTACCGAACACATCCTGTTGGGTCTGATCCATGAGGGTGAAGGTGTGGCTGCCAAAGCCCTTGAGTCCTTGAGTATTTCGCTCGACGGCGTCCGCGAGCAGGTGCAGGAGATCATCGGCCCGGGCCAGGAGTCCCCGTCCGGACACATCCCCTTCACCCCGCGCGCCAAGAAGGTCCTGGAACTCTCGCTGCGCGAGGCCCTGCAGCTGGGTCACAACTACATCGGCACGGAGCACATCCTGCTCGGCCTCATCCGTGAGGGTGAAGGCGTTGCCGCCCAGGTGCTGGTCAAGCTCGGTGCGGATCCGAGCCGGGTGCGCCAGCAGGTCATCCAGCTCATCTCCGGCCACCAGGGCAAGGAGACCGTGGGCCCAGGCCAGGATCACGTTGAAGCGATTCCCTCCGGTTCCGTGGTTCTGGATCAGTTCGGGCGCAACCTGACCCAGGCTGCGCGCGAGAACAAGCTCGACCCCGTGATCGGGCGTGCGTCCGAGATGGAACGCGTCATGCAGGTCCTTTCCCGCCGCACTAAGAACAACCCTGTCCTGATCGGTGAGCCCGGCGTCGGCAAAACCGCCGTCGTCGAAGGCCTGGCCCAGGCGATCGTCCGTGGGGATGTCCCGGAAACTCTCAAAGACAAGCAGCTGTACACGCTGGACCTGGGCTCCGTGGTGGCCGGTTCCCGCTACCGCGGTGACTTCGAGGAGCGCCTGAAGAAGGTCCTCAAGGAGATCCGCACCCGCGGCGACATCATCCTGTTCATTGATGAAATCCACACCCTGGTGGGTGCCGGTGCCGCCGAAGGTGCCATCGATGCGTCGTCGATCCTGAAGCCCATGCTGGCCCGCGGCGAGCTCCAGACCATCGGCGCCACCACGCTGGACGAGTACCGCAAGCACATCGAGAAGGATGCTGCGCTGGAACGCCGTTTCCAGCCGATCCAGGTCAAGGAGCCCTCCGTGGCCGACGCGATCGAGATCCTCAAGGGCCTCCGTGACCGGTACGAGGCGCACCACCGAGTCACCATCACCGACGGCGCGCTGGTCGCCGCCGCGAACCTGTCCGAACGCTACGTCTCGGACCGCTTCCTGCCGGACAAGGCGATTGACCTGATCGATGAGGCCGGCGCACGGCTGCGCATCCGCCGGATGACAGCACCGCCGGAACTCAAGGTCATGGACGGGCGCATCGCCGAACTCAAGATGGAGAAAGAGTCCGCGATTGACGCCCAGGACTACGAAGGCGCCGCCTCCCTGCGCGATAAGACGCAGAAGCTCATTGCCGAGCGTGCCGAGAAGGAACGCCAGTGGAAGACCGGCGGCATGGACGACATCTCCGAGGTGGATGAGGACCTGATCGCCGAGGTGTTGGCGAATGCCACCGGCATCCCGGTCTTCAAGCTCACCGAGGAGGAATCCTCGCGTCTGCTGAAGATGGAAGACGAACTGCACAAGCGCGTCGTCGGCCAGGAGGAAGCGATCAAGTCGGTGTCTCGGGCGATCCGCCGCACGCGTGCAGGCCTGAAGGACCCGAAGCGTCCGGGCGGTTCGTTCATCTTCGCCGGCCCCACCGGCGTCGGCAAGACCGAGCTCGCCAAGGCCCTGGCCGAATTCCTGTTCGGCGAGGAAGACGCCCTGATCACCCTGGACATGTCCGAGTACTCGGAGAAGCACACGGTGTCGCGTCTCTTCGGTGCCCCTCCGGGCTACGTGGGCTACGACGAGGGCGGACAGCTGACCGAAAAGGTCCGCCGTCGTCCGTTCTCCGTGGTCCTGTTCGATGAAGTGGAGAAGGCGCACGCCGACCTCTTCAACTCGCTGCTGCAGATCATGGAAGACGGACGCCTGACCGATAGCCATGGCCGCGTGGTGGACTTCAAGAACACCGTGATCATCATGACCACCAACCTCGGCACCCGGGATATCTCCAAGAGCGTTGCCACCGGCTTCCAGTCCGGTACGGACACGCAGACCGGCTACAACCGGATGCGGGCCCGTGTCACGGAGGAGCTCAAGCAGCACTTCCGCCCCGAGTTCCTGAACCGTGTTGACGACGTCATCGTCTTCCCGCAGCTGACCCAAGACGAAATCATCGAGATCGTAAACCTGATGATCAGCCGCCTGGAGCGACGCCTGGCGGACAAGGACATGGGCATCGAGCTCACGCCCGCGGCCAAGATCCTGCTGGCAACCCGCGGTTACGATCCCGCCATGGGTGCCCGGCCGCTGCGCCGGACCATCCAGCGCGAGATCGAGGACCAGCTCTCCGAGAAGATCCTCTTCGGCGAAATCCACGCTGGCGACATTGTTGTGGTGGATGTGGACGGCGAAGGCGACGACGCCAAGTTCACCTTCGCCGGCAACGCCAGGCCCAGCATCCCGGACGCACTGCCCGCCGCAGGCTAAACCTACCGTCGCAACGGATTCGATTTCGATGGAACGGAGCAGGCTGACCCCGGTGCTCTAAAGATTGTCGACGCTCGTATGGTGCGATAGGAAACATCAGTTGGCCAGTCGCGTCCGGTCAACAGCCTGATAGCACCGCCATTCGGGCACCTCGCTGTCCTGGCATGAATCGCGGTCTTCGCGTAGACGGCCATTTACGTCTGCAATAAGCGCGCCGTTTACCGATGCGAATCACACGTTCCCTGAGGCTTGCCACCGGAGGGTCAGAAACGGTTGTTTTTGCGGTCAAGCCATGTCGCCGGCCCTGTCCCACTGATTGCGAAACGTCCTACTGACTCCAGCCACCCCCCCAGCTGAAATCACCGGGACATCTTCGTCGATATCCAGGCAGCGCTTTCAAACTGCGATAGGAATCCGTGGACATTTTGTCAGACGAAACCTACCATGAGCCATGCCCGTGACCGGCCGAGCCGTCTCTGCCGCGGTGCTGCTCGTCATTGGGGCAGGACTGGCGACGCTCGCTGTGCTGGTGCACTACGAATTCATGAGAATATACGGCGATGTCACCGGCACTGCGTTCGAGGGGCTCACTTGGGGGTTGACGGCCGGACCCTCCGGATTGGCACTCGGACTGGTCGCGGTCATTGTCATAATCGGCTTCGTGCTCTCGACAACGAGATGGATGCGGCTAACGGCCGCGGCCATACCTGTCCTCATGCTGATCGGGATGTTCGCTGTCACCCCCTCGGCACTGGGGCAGCGGCTTGAGGCGCAGTTCAATTCGACTCCGCAATGCGTAACCGAAGGAAGGAATGAGCCCATGGCCAGCGCAGATCGTGAATCACAGCAGGCGTTCGATTCCATCAGCCACGTCGGCCACTTCAGCGGTGGCGGATTGAGTGGTGTCGGCGGCTGTACACGCTGGTTCGAGCTCTCAGGAGATGTCGATGTGTTGCAGCACTATCGTGCAGCGCTGCCAGCAGCGGGCTGGGAAGTGGTCGAAGATGACGGGCGCCACCTGCGGGCGCACCATAACGGCATGGCGTTCGATGTGATGCCCTGCCCAGGAGGCGGTGTCATCTGGGCCGGAAGCGACGACAACCCCTCATACGGACAGGGCAGGCCCGAACTAGCCGGCACTGAAATTTGTCCACACGACGTCTGAAACAACGCCTCACACTGTTGGGCCTGCGTCGTTGGCGCCCCGTCCCCCGCGGGGAGCCACGCTCATGGCGACCGTCACCGGGCCGTTCCGGCGTCGTGGCTGAACTAGCCCGAAATCACGCCTGTTGCCGGGCCCCGGGCTGCGGTCCGGTCGGCGGTTTCGTGAGGGGTGTTCCGGAGCATCCAGGTGGTCAGCCAGATGATAGCCAAGGCCAGGCCGATCAGACCCAGCTGCAGCACAGTCTCCGGAAAGATAGTACGCAAGGAGATGGGAATGGCACTCGCGGTGTAGAGCAGGACCGCGCCCTTCGGCACACCTGAGGTACGCCAGAGCGCCATCATGAAGACCACGGTGCCGATCAGGAACAGCACCGAGACCGCTGTCAGGGCGATGCCGAGCGGGCCCGCACGCAACGCCACGATGACACCCGGGTCAACGTAGGGAAAGACAAGGTTGAGAACAAATTCAACCCCGACGAGGCCAGCCAGCGAAATGACGGTGAGCAGGGAGCCTGAGGCGGCCAGCGCCCCGGTTGTGCGCGAAATCAGCAGGTAAATACCAATCACCAATCCGATAGCGGCTAGTTGGGCGACCGGTGCGGCCAGCTGCGTGAAGGGCGACGTTGGGATGATTCCAGCCCGTTTAGCCGCGTTCACCACCAGTATGGCTCCTGAGAGAAATCCCGCGACGGCGAAGGTCCTAATCAGTACGGCAGGTGCGGATATCTGAATTTTGGAGGACATTTGAGTCTCTTGTCTGTTTGGGTAATGCGGGAAATAACGAGTGCTTCAACATTCGTCATGAGCCGGTATGGGTGCCAGCGATAGTTGGAAGGTACGGGCGTGGGTGGTGACCGGGCATCACCCACCGGGGTGATAAATGTGGTGATCGGATTCTCGGTGATCCGTTAGATCAGGCCACACCCTTGGTGATGGGCGCGGGCACGAACAAACAGGGCGCTAGTCATCATCGTTCGTGGCAGGTACGCCGAACGTCTCAGGTGAACCATGGAAATACAGGACCTGCAGGGGGTGCTGGATGTCAGAAAAGTCCTCGGACCCTCCGCATCACTTACCGACCGCGCAGTTCCCGTGGCGGCGGTGCTTCATGATCTCTGACGCCCGGGCTGGGCAATGGTTTCGCCCTCCCCGGCAATGCCGTCGCCGACGCAGCCGATTTGGTCTGTTGCCTCGATGGGCTCCACGGAAATCAGGAGGATGCCGAGGTCACGGATCTTTGTCAGCAGCCCGTGCAGGGTAGCTTGGTCGGGGACGGGGCCGCTGAGGCTTGTCGTGCCATCGTTTTCGCGGATCAGGGTGAGGTATCCGAACCAGGCTGACCAGTGGTCGTCGAGGTGCCCCTGGACCCGAAGCCGGTAGCCGTGGGGTGCGTGGGAGTGAGTCATGAGAGCCGGGCCCTACCCGTTGTCCTGGCTGTTCGGTTGCCGCCGCTGCGGATGATGACCTCCGCGGTAATGAGATTCAGGACCCATCCAGCCCCCAGCATGAGGTCGGTGATCAGTTGGCTGACGCCGAAGACGGCGTTCCCGATCGCGCCCACTATGTGCAGCACGGGCGATGCCGTCATACGGGTGTTCAGGGATGAGAACGGGTCCGCCGGCCAGCCCGATATGCCGTAAAGCGCCCGCTGCGGTTGGGATCAGGACGAGGGCGACCAGTGCGAACGGCACCCACCCGCTCGATCGCACCGACGCGGCGGGCCGCACTGCCTTGTAGATGGTCACTTGGCGCCGGCCGGGTTGAGCGGGAAACTTACGTTCTGGGGCAGGGCTCGACTCGCCTTGGCGCGCTGGTCCCGCCACAACGAGTATCCCAGGCCCACCATTGCCACCCCGATGGGTATGGCGAAGAGCCGCTCGTTGACCTGCGGCAGCAAGGGGATGGCAAGAGTCGCCACCGAGCCTGCCGCGAGCAGCACGGCGGCCCAGCGAGCGAGGACCTTGGCGCGGAAGAGCCCGATCCCGAACAGGAGTCCGCCGCCCAGGAACGTGGCCGCTGACACGAGGTTAAGGACTTGCATCAGTCCGATGTCACCGCTGGCGTGCCCACCCGTAAACACGGCAAAGACGTCGTTGACGTATCCGGGTGCTGTGCGGGCAAGAGTCGAAAACACAACAGCCCCGATCACTTCAACGCTCGTCATGATGAGGTAACCGGCGCCGAACACGAGGTACCCGATCAGGCCCAACACTCCCGCTTCCTTCACTTGGCGCAGGTACATCCCGGTGATGCCGGCCAGCGACAATCCGGCCATGAGCACCTTCAGGCTTTGGCGGACCGTGTACTCGGTGGTGGTGGCGAACTCCGCATCCAGGTGGGGGTGGTTGATTTGGACGCCGATGAACAGTAGGCCTGCCGTGACGGCGGACAGGCCGGCCGCCCGGGTGAGGTTGGTGGTGGTGATGGTCATCTTCGTCTCCTGGGTCTGGGTTCCGCGTCAGGGAGTTGCGGGATGATTCAAACCTAGGAACGGGCTGGGTGAGCAGGCATCACCCCATGATGTGAGTGACAGGGTGAGATTTGGCTTTGCGGTTATGTGAGGCCCCGGTCGCGCCCCTGGCGGACCGCGGCCCGGCGGGTGGTGACGGCGAGCTTCGTGAAGATGTGTCTGGTGTGGGTGCGGAGCGTGTTGGGTGAGATGAACAGCGCCTGGGCGATCTCCGGGCCGCTCAGCTCGCTGTCGAGAAGCCGGAGCACCTGCAGCTCGCGCCCGCTTAACTTCTCCTCTGCCGACGAGGTCGGCCTATACCCCGGAACGGGGGCTTGCGCTTTGGGCTTCGCAGTCAGGTCGAGTAGCCGCTGGGGGTGGTCTTCGGCGATTCCGTGGCCGGCGGCATCACGCAGGAGCTCCATCATCGGCGCACCTTCGCCTATGAAGAGCCCGGCATACCCGGCAGGTTCGGGCGCCTCCGCGAAAGCCCTGCTAAGCATCCCGAGGGCCTGCGCCCGGTGTCCCTGAATGGCCTGGGAAAGACCCTGCAGCATGCGGATCTCCACCACGCTCCCGGCGCGTCCGCTTGTCTCTGCGGCCTCGAGCAGCCGTCCCAACAGGCGATCGGCTTGCCCGGACGCATCGCGGTCGGGAAGATCCCGGTTCTGCGCCAAGAGCAGCCGCACGAGCGTGAGGTGGTCGAACTCGCTTAGGTAGCTGACTTCATCCGTTACAGACACCCCTCGTGTCTCTGCCCACTCGGCGGCTTCCGATGTCTTGCCTTGGACGATCCAGATCCGGGCCCTCATCGCTCCAATCGGCTGCACCTCGGGAAAGAATCCTGGCCGGTAGATCTGCTCAGCCTGGTCAAGCAGGTCGGTGGCGTGGTCCAAGCTTCCCTCGGCACGGGCAATCAGCGCCCTCGCTACGAACCACCGGTAGCGGCTCTCGGTCATTGGCGCTCGTTCGAAGAACTCACCAGCGGTCGTGAGGTGCCGTGTTGCGGCAGCGATATCTCCGGCTTCCAGGTCAAGTTCGCCCAGCCCCACATGCAGCTCGGCGGATGCCCGGGCGACAGGCTCACCCTCGGCGTCGGCAAGTTGCAGCGCATCCTGGTAGAGCCGCCGCGCCTTGCCGGGCCGGCCGGCCACGAGCCACATGTCCGCGAGCACGACGGTGCTGCTGAGCGCGTCAATGAGGTTGCCGGCTGCGTGCAGGCTGGCCACGGCCTGAGTGAACGTATCCAGCGCAGCCGACAACTCCCCGTTCGCCCACGCGGCGAGCCCTAGAAAGCCCGCAGCAGCGCCGCGTGCCAGATGGTCGCCGGGCCCGGCCAGGGCAAGGGCGTGCCGGGCGTGCTCGGACGTACCTGCCGCATCGCCCCGTGCCTGCGCAAGGGAGGCACGGTAGACGGCGATGGTCGCCGGCAGCGTCCGGAGCTCCTCAGTGACGGCCCAGGGCTGAGCTGCCCCGGAGGGGACCGCAGCCAGTGCACGTTCCGCATCCTCAAAGCGCGGCTCCACCCCGTGAAGGTCGCCGGAGACCATAAGCATGAATCCGTAGAAGACGCTAAGCACTGGGCTGCTCCTAACGGCGTCGGCCGGCAGTGCCTTCAGCCAGCCGAACAGAATCGCCTCCTGCCGGTTGCGCCGGATTGTCGGCACGGCTAGCTCCACCAGGCGGGCCGCGCGGCTAAAGTCCTCGGCCTCCAAGGCATGCCTGACCGCTTCGTCCATCAGGTCCATGCGCTCATACCACGCGCTGGCGCGCTGATGAAGCAACGGCACCAGTCCTGGCTGCTCGTTGAGCAGACGCGCCCGCAGCACGTCCGCGAAGAGGTGGTGGTAGCGGTACCACTCCCGACGGTCATCCAGCGGGACGATGAAAAGGTTGGCCCGCTCCAGCGACGTGAGCATCTCCGTCCCGTCACCGCGGTCAGTCACCGCATCACAGAGGGGTCCGCTGAAACGGTCGAGAACGGACGTGAGCAATAGGAAATTGCGAACCGGATCGGGTTGATGCTGAAGTACCTCCTCGACCAGGTAATCGACGATATACCGGTCATTCCCCGCGAACCCGGCAATAAAACCAGCAGCGTCGTCGCGGCCCTGGAGCGAGAGCGCTGCCAGCTGCAGCGCTGCTACCCACCCCTCTGTACGCTGTTCCAACGCCTCGACGTCGACGGCGGAAAGGTCCAATCCTGCCACCGCATTGAGGTATGCGGTAGCCTCCTCCGACGTAAAACGCAGCTCCGCTGCACGGAGTTCAACAAGTTCGCCGCGCACCCGCCAACGGGGCAAAGGCAGCTCGGGGTCAGCGCGGGTGCTGATCATAACGTGGACGTGGGACGGAAGGTGGTCAAGCAGGAAGACCATCCCGTTGGCGACCTCGTGGCTGTCAACGAGGTGGTAGTCATCGAGCACCAACCAGACATCATCCGGCGCCAGGGCCAGATCGTTCAGCATCATGGTTAGCACGGACTCGGTCGAGCCGCCTGAAGGAGCAATGAGCTCCAAGGCAGACGGTCCGACACCAGGCACCGCTGTTTGCAAGGCGGACACAACATAGGTCCAAAAGGACGCAGGGTCGCTGTCGGCAGCGTCGAGGGAAACCCACGCAATACGGCGGTGGTCCTCTTCCATTCCGCCGAGCCACTCGGCAATGAGTGTTGTCTTGCCGAACCCGGCCGGAGCAGACACCAGCGTCAATCGCGTCTCAGCTCCCCGACTCAGACGATCCAAGAGCCGCGGGCGCGTCACAACATTTCGACGCACTTTTGGGATGAACAGCTTCGTTGAGATCAACGGACGTGCCATACGAACCCCGTTACAAGGCGCACAACACATCGGGAAGATGCAGCAATCCTGTACCCAATCTCCAGTGGTGGCCGCGGACGGTCGCCAAGGTACTGAAGACGAAGGGGAAGGCCGCCAGAGGATCTGTTGTTCCACGGACTGTTCTCGAAAAGCGTCGCCCGATGGACATCCATCAGGACCACGCCGTTGTCCTCTGCGTTCGTGGGAGTAGTGGGCCTCACCGGCACCGCTTTCGTCGCCAACCCCGCCGTCACAGCAGCACAGGGCGTCGTCGCCACGCGTTTCGGCGTCGGCTTGGCTGCCTTGGGGCTGCGCGGCGCATCATCGTGGCACTTGAACATCCACCACATTCTCGGGGTCATCACCCTCTCGCTGGGCGGCCGTGAGTAGGCCTGGCGATGGACTCTGAAGGCCGGCGGCGACGTCATCCCACGCATCTTCGGACTCCTGATCCTCCGCCGATCCAGCAAGAACAGTTCGGCCCACTCAGGTTATTCATAACGGGTTACACCCGGAAGAACAATATTCAAGGGGTTAGAAAGGTATGAAGCGCAGCTAGAGACTGCGTCCACCTGCGTACAGGATGACCGATGCGCCAACTTACCCTGAGGGCTGAGCTTCCAGCCCGTTCCGCGTGGGAGCGATGTCACTTCAGCTGCTGACTGCCCAACCCTTCCTGCGCTGATCAAGAAAGTGGCCGAGCTTTATCCAACGGAGCCGAGTCGGCTCGACCACGTCATCTGGCGGCATGTATCGGGTCGGGACATTTTCAAAGACGAGGAAGTAGCTGTCAGGACAGCGGACTAACAGTGCGCGATGAATGGCTGAACTACTTACTTTTCATTTACAAGGTGCGCGGGTCGCATCTGCTGTGCCCGTCGGTGTTTCTTCGACTTCTGCCGCTCATGTCTACGCCGCATCTACGGCAGAGCGTCCTGCTGCCTGTCGTCACCGGGACGACGAACTGCCACTAGTGATCGTGATTAGCGCATAGAGTTGCGGAAAGTTCGGTCGGTTGCTGGTCGACGTCCTCATCACCGTGTATCTGCTGCGGGACCAGTCATTCTCGGGGCGCCTGCGGCTGTGCTGCGAGCAGGGCGGCGTTCACTTGGAGCTGGAGCTGGAGGAGGGGAGCCTGAGAGGCAGGCCAGATCTCGAGCACATTGGCCAGCAACCGCCGCAGGCGATCGAGCACCATGGTGAACGGTGTCGCGAACTGCAAAAGATCCTCGACAGCGATGCGCAGGTAGTCCTCCCAGCTGGGCAGCACCAGTCGGACCCGTGTATCACCGGCCGCATCAATCATGTCCGCGACTGCCAGTTCCCTCTTCGCCAGCGCCCGCAGCAGCCCCTCGGTGGCGTCAATTGCGTCCACGGCGGACGCCGGATCGTTGACGGAGGGGGACATGGCCCGAAGCGCGATGTCGGCGAGCAACCGGAAGGCCAGCGTCGGGTCCTGGTCGAAGGTCCGTTCGGCGCTGCGCACCACGGCCGCCCGCACGACGTGGTCGCTCAGCTCACCTCCGTGGATGTCGGCCAGCGGCGAGTCATCGTGCACGGTGTCTCCCACACCGACGCAGAACACCACCAACGCATCTGCTCGCCTGGCCTCATGAATGAGCCGCCGTAGCTCAAGCTGCTGAACGACACCGGGCACGCCGTCCCAAGTAACGGTGCGCCGCAGCTCCGGCAGCTGCGAGGACGGTTCTGTCGCGCTTTTCGGGTCGGCCCGCATCGGGTATACAGCGGCGATGACGGCGCGGCCGCGTGAGGTTACGGCCTCCAGCACGGATTCCAGCTTGAGGGACAGAAATGCTCGAATCTGCAGGGCCCGGATCAGCGCAAAGGTGACAAGAGTGGCGAGGATCGCTGTGACCGGTACGAGCGCGGTCACCTCGGCCAAGTTGATGCTGACCACACCGGCAGTCATGGCGAAGATGAAGACGCCGACGGCCAATGCGAAGGTGCGCCACACGAGAGGGTCGCCGTGGAAAAGGTTCAACCGTGGCGAGAAGCTGCTGGCGGACCATTGCACCACGCCGAAGAGCAGCGCGAAGACAATGCTGACCACGCCGATCACCCCGATACCGAGGGTGAAAAGTAGCTCGGAGAGTCGGTTTCCCTCCACTGTTGGTCCACCGGAGACACGGGGGAGCGCAAGGCCCAGGGCCAGTCCGGCCAGCGCGCAGAACAGTTGGGCAAGGCCGGCACGCAGTCGGCGCCGTGCACGGAGCAACCGCCGGGGGGTTCCGCGAGACGAGAACGGGTTCCCCGCGCCGTATCGGCCGCTCATCTCGCCACGGCGCTGTCGGGTGAAAATTTGCATTCGCTTCATAGGCTGCCGATCCCGTTACCAATGACCACCATGCCGAGCACGAGCAGAAGGACCGTCATGACTGTCGCGTTATTCGTCACGAGCCAGTCACGCAGCGACTCGAGCGGCGGAGTCATCCGTCTGGACGCGACGACGTACGCGATCACCGGGATTGCTACAGTACTGGCCGCGATGAGCAAGAAAACGGCGATTGCCAGGGCTTCTTCGGCGCGGGTGAGTCCGCCGGCGCCGATGGCGACCCCGGCTCCGATGGCCATCAGAAGATTCTTAGGGTTGGCCGCTGCGAGAAGGAAGCCGAGAAAGGTGGCGCGCCCGGTGGTCACGGTATCGATGGCCGCCATCCAATTGGGAAGTGCAGCCTTCTCGCCGGGTACCGGACGCCTCCGCCATTGCGTGGCTGCGAGGACGAGAAGTCCGGTGCCCAGGAGAATCCTGATGGTCCCCGCGATCGGCTTGGAAGCGTCCGGGTTCTCGTCGGGAACGAGGCCGCTGAGCAGGGTGAAGATGACGACGGTGACGATGATGCCGACGACCCAGCCGGCGAGGAAGCCTACGCTCACCCCCTTCGCTTGTGGGGACAGGAGCATGAGGATCGCGGCGATTATCGGGACGGGGCTGATCGCAATGCCGAGCGCTAACGGGAGAATTTCCCCGATTACGGGTCCCATGCAGGCTTCCCTTCGCGCGGGCGGAGGCACTCGGTGACAGCTCGATAAGAGGCCGAGCCGCGGCCAGGTTCGGCGTGGCAACTGTAGCTGCCCCGCCTGATGACTTCGCCAGCCACGCACGGTGAAAGCGGTGCCTCGGGGTCAGATGACGTCGATGTAGATGACCTCGATGGCGTTGTTGCCGTAGCCGAGCCGGTTCCAGGGCGGGACGTCGGGCTGAACGTTTCCAGCCGCGTCTTTGGCCCTGACGCGCAGGGTGTGGCGTCCGATGTCGTTGGCTTCCCAGTCGAAGGACCATTCCTGCCAATGGTATGGGCCTGACGGGGGCTTGAGGGTGGCCGCGTACCACTCGCCTTCGCCGGTGAGACTGACATCGACGCCTGTCACCGGGCCGGTACCGGACCAGGCTTTGCCTCGTACTGTATGCGTGCCGGCGGCGATGGTGGATCCGGCGGCCGGAGCGGTGATGCGGGCCCGTACGTGCATGATGTCGACGGGCTCCGGTGGCCGGTCTGCCCATTCGTACATGTAATGTCCGGTCTGAAACTCCCCGACGAATGCCTCGGTCAGGATGTCGATTCGTTTGAGCCACTTCACGGAGGCCACGGCGTACCAGTGAGGGACGATGAGTCGGAAGGGCGACCCGTGGTCCTGGCCCAGGGGATCGCCGTTCATCTCGTACGCGATGAGTATCTCTGCGGCCGGATCGGCGGCGTGAGCCAGGGGGAGTGCGCGGGCGAAACTTAGGTTGTCCTTGTTGGTGTCGGCGAGCACCGGGGTGAGGTGGTAGGCGCCGTGGTCGGCGCCCTCGAAGCGCACGTCGACGCCGTTGGTGGCCGGATGCGCCTGTGCCAGTACTTCGTGCAGGAAGGCGCCCTTCCAGCGCGCGGTCGATACGGCGTAGTCACCCCAGGGCTCACCGGTGGGCAGCGGACGCATTTCCAGTCGCCCGTTCCCGGCGCATTCGAGCGTGACCGCCCGTTCGTGCGCCGGCATGGCCCGTAGCTCATCGAGCGTCAGTGTCATGGGGTGGTCCACCGCGCCGCCGATCTCGAGCGTTCCGTCGTGGGCGGGCAGTGCGAAGTTGCTGCGGACGTAGTGGAGCTCGGTGGGGGTGATTTCGCTGGCGAGGGCCGCGGGGGGCGCTTCGGCGTTGTACGGGGCCGGGTTGATCATCTGCAGCGCGGCACGCGCGGCATGGAGATCGTCGGTTACTTCCATGGCTAATCCTCCTCGTGGGTCCTGATCAGTAGTCAGCGTCGCGGAAGACCGGTTCGCGGTCTTCGTTGAAGGCGCCGATGCCTTCGATGCGGTCGGGATGGAGCGCCGAGCGCCAGTGCGCTTCCATCATGATGGCGATTGCCTGCTCCACGGGCTGGCCCTCCCCGAGTTGGACGGCCCGTTTGACGGCCTGTACCGCCGTCGGGGAGTTGCTCGCGATCGTTTCCGCAATCCGCTGCGCCGCGTCCGCCAACTCGTGCCAGCCATGGACCTCGTTGACCATGCCGAGGCGGTGCGCTTCGGCCGCCGTGATCGGGTCCCCTGTCATGAGCATTTGCATGGCCCTTCCGGATCCGAGGAGACGCGGCAGGAACACCGGGGAGCCGCCGCCGGCGGAGAGTCCGATCATCGCTTCGGGCTGCCCGAAGGTGGCATTCGTGGAGGCGATGATGAAGTCGCAGCTCTGGGCGAGCTCGCATCCGCCTCCGTAGGCGATCCCGTTCACGGCGGCGAAGAGCGGCTTGCGCAGTTGCCTCACGGTGTACAGGGTGCGATCGAAGGCCTGGCGCTGGCGCAGCCAGTCCTCTTTGGTCATTTGATTGCGCTGCCGCAGGTCGCTGCCGACGGAGAAGGCCCGCTCTCCGGCGCCCGTGAGGACGACGACCCGGACTGCGGTGCGGACGGCGATCGTTTCGACAATTTCGGTCAGCCGGGCGCCCATCTCGGTCGTGATGGCGTTGTCGGCGTGCGGCCGGTTCAGCGTGATCACGGCAATCTGGTCGTCCTTGCGGTAGTCGAGGAGGACGGAGGACTCCGGTTCCGCGACATCGGCGGAGGGCCGGGCGAAATCGAGTTTCTTCCAGCGGTCGGTGCCCCCGGCGGTGGTAGTCATGTTGTGCTCTCCTTCATCGAGGCGGGTCATGGCAGCTCCGCCAGCCAGCGCATTGCCGCCAGGCTCGGGGCGAAGCAGTACTCGCCCCCGCGCGTGATCACGAAGGGTGGAAGTTGCTGCAGCCGGCGCCGGATCGGCCTCTGGGGGATAGTGAAGCTGGTCGTGCCATCGCCCGAGCCGACGAGGGGGTCCGCTTCATTGGGGGCGCCGATGAAGATCCCGTCGTTGAGCCATTGGGTCTTGACGAACTCGAACTGGCGCTTGATGTGGGCGCCGACGAACACGAAGATGATGCCGCGGTCGGCGCCGTCGTCTTCCAGCACTCCTTCGGGAAGCGCCGGTCCGTAGCTCGTGCCGCGCCGGATCATTCGGTGCAGGCGGACGTTGACGCTGCCATCGTTGTCGAGTGCGTCGCGTGGGTTCGCGCGTCGTGCGTGGGCGCCGACGGGGCACTTGAAGCCGCGGGGATCGTCGCCGTAGAGGAAGTCGTTGTTCCGTTGGGGGTCGCTGCCGAGCTCCGGGTCGTCCCGGTCCGGGGAGAGCGCGAGTGGGGCGCCTCCCTGCCAGCGCCCGACCATTTTCGCGCCAAGCAGTGCCTCCTCCTGCCGGTCCGTGGCCTTCGCGCGGAGGTATTGCCGGTAGGCGGCCACTTTTGTGTGCAACTTCCGGAAGACGACATAGGTCCCGTTCCGGCCCAGGATGTCCGGGGTCGGCATCGGCGGCAACTCGCCCGTCTCGTCCGGATAGCCGAGGATGATCTCACCGGCCTTGAGCGGCCGCTCGTGCGGATTCGATGGCGGCCTGCCGCTGCCCTCGACCGCCGGCTGGCCGATACCGTCCTTGAAGCCGAACGAGGTACGCCCGGTCGGGAGCTGGTAACAGTCCTGACGCCAGAGGACCGTGATGCCGTCCAGCTCCTGATGGGCGCGGCGAGCCTTCACGACGACGGCCTGGAGGCGGGCCAGATCGGGTGAGAGCACCGCGATGGCGACGTGGACATCAGCCGTGCCGAGGGGCTTCTCCCAATGCTCCGGGCCGCTCTCGCCGACGTCGCCGAGATGCGCTGCGCGCGCAGCCATCCCTTCGCGGAACTCTGGTGCGAAGCTCTCAAGTGAGCTCTGCGGTACCCCGAGCGCTTCGAGCCCGTGATAGGTGAACGCGACGGTCATCCATGCGTCGTGTGCGGGGTCGGGCGATGGCCTGCCCGTGTCGACGACCGCCTGCAGCCGCCGGACGAGTTCGCGCCCTGCGGCGCGGTCATCGATGCGCAGCAGCAGGTACGCTCCGACATAAGGCGAAGGCCGCTCGTGCAGTGCACCGCTCTGAATGTCGTCGAGCTCGAGGGCGACCCTGTCGTTGCCGGGCATGGTCAGTGGTGTTCCGGCTTCTCGGGCGGGTTGGGGTTGGGAGGGGAGAGGTAGGGAAAGCTGCGCGAGGCCGGCCTGGAGGACCGATCGACTCCATCGCTGATAACGGGACCGTTGCCGGCGTTGATCAGCGTCGTGAAGAATTTATCCATGACGTCGTCATTAATCGCCCGCCCGCCACAGGTCTCGTGGGCCCGCCCCTGGCGGGCGGCGAGTTCGATCTCGAGGAATGAGCCCTTCTCCTGGTAGGGCTTGGTGAGGTCGAGGACCAGGTAGTCGGCGAGGACGAGTTCGGTCAGCGGATGGCCGTTGCCGTTGATCGGCCAGTCGGTCCTCCCGTCGAGACCGTCCCAGAAGGCGAGGTTGGCGTTGAGCCGTGCCCGGTAGGCACCTTCGTAGCCGTGCTGGATGTGGAACGCGTCCTCCATGTTGTACAGGTCGCGGATCTCGAGGTCTTGATTGACCGGATCGAACTGCTTGGGCCCGAGCATCAGGTTCTTGACCTCGGGGCGCCCGACGCGTTCGATACGCACGTTGAACGTACCCCGCGTTAGCGTTTCGGCGATGACGCCGACGAGCGTGGCGCCCCCCAGCAGTGCAGTGTCGATCTCGACGACCAGCCCGAGGACGTTCTTGCCGTCCATGTAGATCGCCCCGAGCTCAGCGAAGGCAAGTTGGCCGGTAGCGACCGTCTTCAGGGCCGCGGGAGCATCGAGGATGAACGGATCCCAGCGCGCCCCTGCGAAGACACGCATGCCGTGTCCGGACCCGCCCTCCTCGTCATTGACGCGGAACGCGACGGACTCGCCGGAGGGCGTGGTGCAGGTCCCCTCCTGTTCGAACGGGTGCGCGTCCGCGCTGGTCGGCGGGGAGAACACGCAGTCGAACACGAACTCTTCGGCGCCATGTTCGGGGCCGGCAGAGAACGGCGCCCGATCGCCGGGCGCATTTGCCGTGAGCGGTCGCAGCCGGAACCGGTAGATGAGGCCCTCCGAGAACGCGTTGGAGACCTTCGCGAACGGCAGGGTATTCATCACGAGGACCAGATGATTCGCCCGGTCCGGGCTAGGAAACGCGAAGACATCCGTGATGTCGGCGATCGCGTTGGCCAGCGCCCGGGGGCCCGAGATGTGATCAGACATGGGCGTCAGTCCCCGGCTTCGTCGAGCAGGGGCTTCAGGGCGGGGTGCTGCAGAGCTGCTGCGGCGTCGGGGTGGTCGAGCACGCGCTGGAAGGCCGCGGTCACCCGTTGCGCCTTGCGGATCTCCTTCACGGTTCCCGGATAGTTACGCGCGTACGCAGCAGCACTCCGCTGCGCGCCGAGAATAAATGCCTTCTCGGCGGCCAGGTCGGGCAGACCGTCGTAGCCCTCCGCATGCCGGAAAATAATATCGAAGAGCGCGAGCGTCGGTCCAGAGTTGAAGAAATCCTCCATATAGGCGTCCCAAGTGCCGTCGAAACTAGTGATGAACGCGAGCCGGGTGTCGTTATCGAAGAGCACGAACCGCGCCTCGTGGATGGTCGTGATCGCCATTCCGTAGTCCCCTGGCCGGTAGCCGGGGGTCTTCTGCAGGTCGTCCAGCGCGACCCGCAACGATTCGCTCTTGCCGGGCTTTACCCGGAAGAACAGGCTGAACTCACTCGTCGGGCCCACGCTGACGCCCGGACCGGTCGATGTTGCCGCTGTCGTCATGCGGTGATCCTTCCCTGATGTTCGGTAAGCCTGTCAGGACCTAGCAGCTGCCACGTCACCCAAAGGGGATGACTCGACACGTCGCTCTTAGGCAGTCACGTCTGTGACCCGGCCTGGGGCCGCGGGTTCCCCGGCCGGCAACTAGAGCCGGCGGTGAGTGGGACTGGCCTTCCGTGAGCACCCTGACGATTGCCTATGGACGGTCCTCCACAGCCGGTGACACCCACGTCACAAGGGCCACCTGTGGTATCGCGTCCGGTACTACCTGTTGGCAGGAGGCTATACGGGGCTTAGCCTAGGGAGCACAGGATGGCCAGTGTGCGCGTAATGCGCGCTGGCGGGTGACCGGGGGGATCATCCAGCAACGTTTTTCGGTCTCAAGACGAAGGAACGTGTTGGAAAATGACCCCTGATGTGGAATTCCACCCGCATCGACCCTTGACGGGCCGGGGCGTGTATCTGCTGGACGACCACGAGGTAGTGCGGCGGGGCCTGCGCCAGCTTTTGGAGTCCGAGGGCCTGAGCATCGCCGGGGAGTCCGCGTCCGCGCGCAAAGCACGGCGCCAGATCCGTGCCCTTCGCCCCGAGTTGGTCATTGTTGATGATGATCTCAACGATGGTTCCGGGGCCGGGGTGTGCCGGGATATTGCGGCGGCGGACCCGGGCATCCGGTGCGTGATGATGACCGGGGAGAGCGACGAAGGGGTGCTGATCGACTCCATTCTGGCCGGTGCGTGGGGCTGCCTGTCCAAGCAGGACGACAACAGCGAACTGCTCAGGCTCATCCGCCGCGCCCTGGCAGGGCACACGGCATACAGCGGCCGATTCCTGCCCGCGCTTACTGCCCCCCGGCTCCGGGGCCGCAACCCCGAGGGTGAGCTACTGCTGACCTTGACGAGGCAGGAAATGAATGTCGCCGTCGGGTTGACGAAAGGGCTGACCAACCGCCAGATCAGCCGGGAGCTGTTTGTAGCAGAGAAGACCGTGAAGACCATGACCTCGGCCGTATTGAGGAAACTCGGCATGACGCGCCGGTCGCAGGCCGCCGTATTCATCATCAATGCGCTGAATCCCTCGGACAACCATTCATACAGGTCAAGCCCCTTCCCGGACCTTATCGCGGAGGTCACGGCAGCACTGCTGAACTGCGTCAGCGAGGCCGGGACAGCGCCGCCAACAGATGAGGAGCGGGCAAGGGATGCGCGTCGGCTCGCCGACGCACTGACCGCGATCTAGGCCGCCCGGCCGGCAACCCTCCCGCTGCCGGAAACTCGGACCCCGCCAACGGCGTTGCCGGGTCCGGCACTCAGAAGCGTCGGCGGGTTTACCCTGACCCGGATTGCAGGCGCCCGCTGGCGCGGCGTTCTGGGCCTGCCTGCACAGTATTCGGAGTGGACGGTCATGCCGCCCCTTGCCAGTGAGCGGTGCGCCGGGTGCCTTGAAGCGGGTGTTTGCCGGGTTTGGACTGAACGATGTCATGAGTGTCCGGCCCGAGGAACCGGAGATCCAGCGGACAGGTAATCACTAGTAGTTGCACGGCCCGCGGATCGGCTCCGACCAGTTCCCTCAGGTCAACGGTGATACTGAAGTCCTGAGCGAGTGATGCCGCGCGGCGTACGACCGGAAGAAGTCGGTGGACGTTGCGGAGATTAAGTTCCCCCATCAGGGGTGATGGTGATGGTGCCGGACCCAGGTCCACGGCGACGGGACATCAAGTTTGCTGTTCATAGACGCTATCTTGTCTACAGAACACGGTGGCCGGCTGCCGGACCACTACCAGATTACCGGTCGGCATGATCGGTGTCAGACGTTTTTAGCTGCTGCTGTGTTCTGCCGTGTCACCGCAGCTCGGGTGCCGGTTAGCGCACATCTGTCCCGTGTAATCCGGGGTCCGTTCTGTTGGCTCGAACCAGAGCCGGTTCGTGGTGAAAAATTCCGTAAATTGACTAAGGAACCTGGCCTGGCGGTCGCCTGACAGGGCGTTGTCTTCGGAAGCCGCGGTGTACCGGGTGCCGGACGCTGGAGTCTCCGGGGGTGGTGTTTCAGGGTGGCGGCCCGCCATCGGATCTCTGGTATTCGCGTCGGGAATCATCATCACCGGATGAGGTCCGGGCCCCTGGTGCGGCCCGAGAATGGTCGTACTCGCCGGTGGCAGAGCCTCCTGCGGCAACCCATTTCGGATCGGAGCCTCCAATGTCGAGACCGCACCCGATCCTTGCAGGATCGATCGCAATCGCGGCATCCGTCGCGTTGCTCACGGGCTGCAGCCCGTCCAGTCCCGGGGCGAGTGTCAGTAGCGCTCGGGCGCAAGAGAATGTTTCGCAGGCGTGCGCTGCTGCCAGTGCCTATGCCGCGGCCCTGACAAACTTCAAGCAGACCCTGAAGCCCGGTGCAACGGTGGAGCAGATCCGTTCGGCGCGAGACCAGGTCGCGAAGACCTACGACGATCTGATCAAGGCCAGTCAGGACGTCTCGAGAGACGAAGTGGACGCCGTTCAAGCGGCTGAAAAGAACTTCGATCGGGCCGTCAAGGATGTTCCTGATGATGCCACTCTGGCCCAGGCGGTCGGCTCACTGCGGGATGAAGCAGCCAACGTCCAGGCCGCGGTCAGCGATTTGCGGACCGTGGCCAAGTGCTAGGTTCCGCGATTTTGTTCACCTGCGGTAGGCCCATTTCACGCGCCCGGCTGCCTTGGCGCCGAATGCCGCTCCAATTGAAAGCAGGGAAGTCAACATGAGTTTCTGGGAAAACTTTTGGAACATTTTCTGGTGGTTTTTTTGTGTGTATGCGTTCTTCGCCTTGCTCTGGGCGTTGTTCGCCGTCGTTGGGGACCTGTTCCGTGACGACAAGCTCAGCGGCTGGTGGAAGGCCATCTGGGTTATCTTCCTGGCATTCGTGCCCTTTCTGAGCCTGCTGGTGTACTTGATTGCCCGCGGTAAAGGCATGACTGAGAGGTCCATGGAACGGGCGCTAAAGCATCGGGAGGCCTCGGATGCGTACATCCGCGGGGTCGCTGCAGCGAGTCCAAGCGAGGAGATCGCCAAAGCCAGGGCTCTTCTGGACTCTGGAACTATCAGTGCTGATGAGTTTGACAGGATCAAGGGCAAAGTACTGGTCTGAGCGCGCCATGAGATCCTGTGAGGCCAAGACACTGATCAGTGCCCGGAAATCCACGGTATGGGAGATCATCACCGACGGCGGCAACTATACCGTCTGGGACTCCGGCATTACCCACATCTCCGGCGGACTGCGCAACGGGGCCACGATTCGAGTCCGGAGCCGGCCCGGCGGGAACCGTACATACCGTCTACGCGTCCGGCAAATACCGGGCGAAGCGATGACCTGGACCGGACGCCTGGCCCTGGGCCTGCTCAAGGGCGTGTGCACGTTCACGCTCACGTCCCACGGTGAAAAAACGCTTTTGCACGTCAGACAGGATTTTGCCGGCCCACTCCTGGGCCCGCTTTGGAAGACCCTGCCCGATATTGAGCCGGCTTTCGCTGAGTACGTCAACGCCGTCAAGAAACGCGCCGAACTCCTCAGCAGACACGAAACCAGGATCCACGCTTCATCCGGCCGAACACGGGACGTATCGGGCGTACGCTCAGACCCGCCGAGTGCCCGCGACACTCAGCCTTGGTCGAGTACGTTCTTACCCCACGACCAGCGTCTGCCTCAACCTCTGCGTCCGCAACCGGACCGGTCAAAATCCTCCGGGTCGATGTAGGACTGCTTCATATGCATCATGACGTCGCAAAGCAGCCCGACGTCGAACGCCCGGCTCTGTGTGCGAAAACCGTAGGGAAGCATGGACCCCACCCTGAACCCCGAGCAGGGACACCCGTCAGCCCTGCGCAGGCCGGCCCGAAAGACCGTGGACATCCCATTCGAGCTGCCCGGAAATCAGAATGTGCCCCTGCCCGGGCAGAACGGGCTGTTCTTCGAAGGCGACGTCCCGCCGCTTCGTTCCCTCCACACCGCGTGGCTGCTGGCGTTGTTCCTTGGCTTCACCGGCGCGGACCGGTTCTACCTCCGCCGGCCCGCCACCGGCACCCTGAAGCTGCTGACACTTGGCGGTGCCGGCATTTGGTGGATCATTGACCTGTTCCGGATCACCAAAGAATACGCCGCCGACGGTGCATCCAGGCCATTGGCCGGGACCAATTCCCAGCGCCGCGGCCTGCGGCTGGCATCGACCGCCGTGGCCGCCGCCCTCGTGGCTGCGGTGACCTACATCACCGGGGAACCTGTCGCCGGGACAATCACCGCTACCGTCACCGCGGTGAACGAGCTGCTGAACCCGGCCCCGCCGCCACCGGTCAAAGAGTGGGTCACCGTCGCGGAGGCCTCCGGCACCAAGCCCCCGGGGCCGGTCGTGACCGTCACCGGCAAACTTCACATCGAGTACACCTTCACCGGCCCGGCCGTGGCCTACCTCCAGCCTGCGAAAGGACCGGCCATCACCATTCTTGCCCGGATCAAGGCCGGAGCCGGGGCGACCGGCATCGCCCTGCAGCCGGGAACCTACACGCTGATAGTCAGCACTACCGGCACCATTTGGCACCTCACGGCCGAGGAGTACCGGCTCCCTGGGTAGCGGCACGGCCTGTGCCGCGTTGATCTTGACACGGGGGCAGACGACTTGCCTTGCACGGCTCACCCGCGCGGCTTCCGCGGCGACGGCCGGCAGTTGGTCCAACAACGCCACGGGCCGCCCGGGAATATCACCCAAGGGGGTGCGAAGAGGCGCTGGAACGTGACAACCCCCTTCAGCGGCTCCTGCATCGGGTACTGGAACTGCCCTCGGTTTTGTTGACTATTTGACATAACGAGCGAGTGCTCGTGAAAGGACGTTGACCATGCCGACGGCATGTGGGGCGGGGTTCCGCAATGTGAGTTGGGGTCGCCAGGCGTGGCGGAGGGCTCCGCTACGTCGTTCGTGGTGTGTGCTCACTTCCTGGAGGCCGACCCGTCGGTTGGTCGTGGAGGTCGCTGTCCGTGTCCCCATGAGACGATCGGAGAGGAGGGACCCGCCGCCATGCTGTTCGTCGATTTCCAGCATGGGGCCGCCCCGTATTGCGGTGCTCATTGGGGGCTGGTCCGGTTCCGGAACCACACTAGGCATGTTGGAGCGAAATCGCATCCCGTCCGGGCGGCCGTATTGACAGCCCGGTTGGGATCGCCGACGTGGCAGAAAAGAGGGTGTGCACATTGTGCACACCCTGGGCTTCGGATCGGGTCGTATATCGGCCGGACTGGGCCGGATTGGCAAGGTTTGCGGGGGAGTGGCGGATATTCAAGGGTCGGAACCCGGTTCGAGTCCCACCTCGGGCACGTGTTTTCTCTGTTCAGGGGGCCTGAGGGCCTCTGAGTGTGCACAAACTGTTCACTTATGGGCCCCTCCGGGGCCTATTTTTGTTGGTGTGCCGTTGCTGTGGCCGGTGGCTTTTTCTCGTGGTTCGGGCAGCGGTGGCGCTGTTTACTCGTTCATGGCCCGGGGTGCCGCCAGCTGCATGACTGGACGCTGGCTGGGGGAGCGGTGCTGCCTTTGCTGGTTTGCATTTCTTGATGTCATGACTGTTCATGGCGACGTTGCCAGGTAAGCGCATGACTTGATACGTCTTGTTGACGGTCAAGCGGCTAGCGCTTCCTTGAGCCCGAGGTGTGCCCGGTCGGCAGCGGCGAGTCCCTGGTCCGTGAACGTCTGCTCCGACGACACTCCAAGAGCAACCAGGGGCATTCTTCCGGGCGGTAAGGTCTTGGTCGTACGAGGATACGAGGGCGTATCCGATGGGGGCCCGGTCATGGACTTGGATGTGCTGTTTAGCCCCGGGGATTCTGTCGATCTAAGCAACACCTATTTCAAGGTGATTCGATATGTATTTGAGTTCGACGTCTCCAGCAGGTATCCGTTTTCTGGCCTCGATCAAGCAAGGAGATGGTCTCAAACCCTCCGCCCGTGCGGTCGGCATCGGCAAAAGCAGTATCCCGGCGACTAAAGGCTGGCGATGTGTCCAGCTTGGTCTACGCCGGGACCCTTGGAATTTGGTTGTCCCCACACTTCTCCGCCGGCCGTGTGTCTCAGTTTCACTGCTCCAGTGGTAACGAGTATTCATCGCTCTCTCCCAGTGCCAGTAGGGACGCGATTGCTTTTGATGTGGGGTCATTGTGGGAGTTCAGACGCCAGGAAACCGTTGCCACGGAATCAGCAGGCGCAGCAGCAGTTCGACGTCGGGAGGCACTCATCATGGCTGCACTTACTTCCTTCCTATATCGCTCCCACAGGATTTCACTATGAAGCGAACAGGCAAGTTCCATCGTTCGAGCCGCTAGCCGGTCAAAGGTAATTAGTTCAAACGGGTCGTGATCAGGCGACAACTTCACGCCTGTCTCACCGCAGCCAGCAACGGGACACTGATTCGAAGTATTCATTTCCATTGTTCCTCTCTTGCAGGTACTTCATGAATTGTCAGGGATGGAACATTTCATCCGACGCCGAGCATGATTAAGGGAGCGTGTTCACGGTTCCAGAAGCGTGGTTCGCGTTTTGGTGACATCGGGGGCACCTCACTGTTCGGGGCTTGAACCGGCGGATCTACTGGTCATGCCGCCGGACGTGGAGGCCGCGATTTCAGTGGTACAGGCTTCCGTCGACAGCAACCTGTCTGGAGGACTGGAGGGAGTAGGTGCTTGCGCAAAGTGATCATTGAGCCTCACATCTATAGTCGGCATAAGTGCCGGTCCTCTTTCGGCTAAAGGTCTTGCCGCTCGCCACCGACGCTCCGGTAAGTCGCGGTCGCCGTCGCGTTCGCAGCTACTCCCGTTGGAACAATGGTGGGCTCGCCGACTGTGTCCTCCGTGTGGATCGCCTGAGGAATTTCTGTGCGGAACGGTTAGAGGTCCCCGGGTGTGCACGGAGAGGGAAGCTGTCGTATTTGGCGACACACCTCCCTGACGGCGCTTGGCCCAGTCCTCGTTGTCCCGTCGTTGTTGTTCCCTGCTGTTTCTTGCGCTGCAGCCGCCGGTGACCTAGCCAAACCGAAGCGACCATGAGACCCGGCACATCGGCAAAGCCGAGGATGGCGGCCCACAGCAGATTTCGTCCAAATGAGCAGAACAGCTCGCCGAAATCAGCCAACTTCAGTGCCTCGGACGGTTGAACACCCGACATGCAATCGAGGACATCCTCCGATATCTTTGGGTGGCTGCGGTAAGGGATCAGGGAACCCTTCCGGCCCTACCGGAATGACGAGGGACGGCTGGGGGAGTGGCCGACTGCGGCGGACCGCGTACCGCCTTGTGCGGCCTCTGCTGGGTGTTCATCCTTGTTCGTCCTTCAGTTGGGTTTTCGCGTTCACCAGTTCATGGTGGCTAGGGCCGCGTACAACATGACTTGCTGCCTTGCCCCAGTAGTCCTGCATGAACAGGGGTCGGAGCGAAAACTTTGGACCAGCCGCAAACCCAGGTCCATGTAGAGAACAAAAGCCATTCTTTTGTTGATTTCGGTGCCGTATGGCGGAAGAACGGCGGCCGTACAAAGCGAACACTCCGCATTCAAGTGGATTCCGGAGGCCGGCCAGCCGCAATCGCTGCCTTGATGACGTCATCGCCGTGGTCCTTACCAAGTGATTCGGTTACCGGGCCGGAGGCATGGCGAGGTAAACAGCGTCCGGGGTTGTTCTACACTCGAAAAACGGACATACAGGGCGGACCCCCCGATATGCCCGAAGTGGTACACACCGCACCCCCAACGAAGGGAGGCCCCCATGCGCCGCAACCGTGTTATCGCTGGGGTTTCCGCGTTCCTCTTAGGCGTCACTTGCCTTTGGGCCGTGTCCCTCTCCATCGGCGGTCGGATCACTGATGTTCGGATCGCTGCTGTCGGTGACATGAACGGCGTCAGGAACTACGCGCCTGATAGCCCGTCCGGTCGGAACGGTGCGGCGATCACCCGGCTCGTGCAGAACAACGAGATTGACGCGTTCCTAGGGCTCGGGGACTTCCAATACGACACCGCGTCCTGCGCTGACTACGTGAATTACTGGACGCCGCTGTGGGGTGGCACGAAGCCCAAGTTGTACTGGGTGTCCGCACCCAACCACGACTGGAAACCCGGCCGCAACGAAGACCTCGGCAACTTCATGAATGGCCAATGCCCGGGATCTACGGCGAAGGCTGCGATCAACCAGCAGCGTGGGTTCATCAGGGACGGGGAACCGTACTCGAAGGACTTCGGGAACTGGCACTTCGCGTTCCTGTCGTCCGCGCACTGGCGGTACGACCCCTCGCAGGCTCGGGCGTTGACGACGTGGCTGGACAACGACCTCGCTGCTGCTAAAGCGGCGGGTAAGCACCTGGCAGTCGTGCACCACGAACCGTACTTCACGTCGAACACGAGGGAACATGACCGGGCCTCTGACCACAAGCCGTGGATCGACGTGATGTGGAAGCACCGGGTCCGTCTGACCCTGTCAGGGTCACAACACAACTACGAACGCTCGTGTCCGGTGAACAACGCCGACGAGTGCGTCAGTGACGGGATGACCGCGTTCCAGGTTTCCACGGGCGGTATCGATCTGCGCCCCTTCACCAGCAGTCCGTCGTACATCGTGAAGCGGTTCAGCGACACCCACGGGTTCCTTCGGATGACACTCCGAGACAACGGGTCTTTCGACTGGAACTTCGTTCCCACGTCGGGGTCGGGCACGGACGCAGGCACGCGTTCCGCACCGTAGGAATGGCCACCGCCAAGCCCTCTCAGACCAAGGGCACCATATTAAGCGACCGGGCGGCCACCGTCCTCAGAGGCGTAGTTACCACTGTGCAGGCAGGCAGTGCCGGTCCCGTCTGCTTTTCCCGGGCGCCGATACCGGGGCCGGGTCACCGATGCGTTCCTGCCCAGGCTACGAAGGCTCGGAACGGGCCAAATCCCCGACGCGGGTTCTACCGACTTTCGAGGGGCGGTCCGGTCCGCGAAAGTCGGTGGCTCTCTAGCTTCCGATCGATGGTGTCGCCGGGTAGTCGGCCCGCTTGACGGCCCGATCGTCCGGCACCGTGATCATGATGGCGATGATGGCGATCACCACCATAAATAGGTTGAACAAAATTCCCACGGCACCGCCGAAGCGCAGGGCCACGTTTTCCTGGTTGCCGACGAAGAGGCCCCAAGACCGGATGGTATCGGGGTCCATGGACTGCGCGGCAACGTACAGGGCCGCCGAGATGGCCACGCCCATCGCATTGCCCAGCGACGAGGCCATCTTGTAGATGCCGGCGGCGGCCCCGGCCTCATCGTCCGGCACGTTGGACAGCGCGGCATCGGTGGACGGTGTCGCATAGAAGCCGAGACCGACGCCGAACAGGGTGAAGCCGATGACGGTGAGGACGATGTATTGCCCGATCAGGGTGAAAGTCATCGATGTCAACAGGATTCCGACGCCGGCGATCGCGCTGCCCCAGATCATCGGCCTCTTCGGTCCGAAGCGCTGGAGCAGTTTCTCCCCGACCCGGATGGTGGAAAGGATCGCAATCAGGTAGCCGAGGGTCAGCAGGCCGGACTGCAGCGAGGACATGCCGGCGGCGACCTGGACCAGGCCAAGGGAGACGATCAGCGTCCCGGCCGCGCCGTTGAGCAGGAAATTCGACATCGTGGCGCCGGCGAAGGTCGAGTTGCGGAACAGCTTCACGTTCAGGACCGGGTCGTGCCGGCTCGTCTCGATCCCGAAGAACACCAGGGCCGCGACCACCGTGACGGCGATGAGTCCGATGCCGGCCCAGCTGAGCCAGCCGATCAGCGGACCCTGGGAGATATAGACGTTTAGTGCCAGGAGGGCGATGACGAGGGTGATCAGGCCGCCCCAGTCGAAACTTCCGCCTGCCCGCGCCGCCGCTTTGGACTCAGGAGTGCCCCGCAGCAGGAACAGGGCGACGACCGATAGCACGATCGAGATCCAGAAGATGGACCTCCAGCCGAGGGCCGACGTCGCCATGAGGCCGCCGAAGAGGGCGCAGAAGCCCGAGCCGCCCCACGAGCCGATCGACCAGAATGAGAGGGCCCGCTGGCGTTCCTTCCCCTCATAGTAGGTCTTCACGAGGGCCATGGTGGAGGGCATGATGCAGGCCGCGGAAAGCCCCTGCACGACGCGGCCGCCGAGCAGGGCAGCCGCCGTCAGGCCGCCGGCGTTCTCCGGGGTCAGGGCGATCAGGAGCGATCCGAGGATGCTCAGGTAGATCCCGACTTTCATGATTTTCACGCGGCCCAAACGGTCGGCAAGTCCGCCAGCGACGACGATGAAGATCCCGGAGAACAGCGAGGTGATGGAGACCGCGAGGTTCCCCAGTGTCCGTTCGATCCCGAGAGATCCTTGAATGCCGGGGATGACGTTGAGCAGGGTCTGCGCGAACAGCCAGAAGTTGATGACGGCGAGGACAATGCCGATCAGCCACGCATCGTTGGGCTTCCATTGGGTTTCGGTTTTGGCTGAGAACTGGACAGTGCCCATGATCTAGGCATCCTTGGTGAGGTAGGTCATTGCGGCGACGACATGTGTCTGGATGCCCATGGACAGCGTCGGCTCGATCACGGGGGCGAATAGGGGCGAGTGGTTCGCCGGAATGTCCCGTGAAACGGTCCCCTTGGCGACGGCGGCCCGGTAGGTGTCCGGGTCCACCCCGCCCAGGAGCCAGAAAGTGTAGGGCACGCCGAAGGCGTCCGGAATGCGGCTGAAGTCTTCCGACGCGGTTTGCGGCGTGGCACGGCTTACGGCGTCGGCCCCGAAGTGCGCGGTGAAGGCTTCGGTGACCTGATCTGTCACGGCTTTATCGTTGCTGGTCAGCGGGAACTGGTCGTAATACTCGAACTCGGGTTCCTGCGGTGATCCGGCGGCGACGCACTCGCCCTTCACGATCCGCTCGATCGAGCCGAGCACCGCGGACCGGACCTGGTTGTCGTAGGTGCGGATGTTCAGCCGGAGCGTGGCACGGTCAGGGATGATGTTCGATGTCGTGCCGGCGTTGAGGGCCCCGACGGTGACCACAGCGAAGTCGCCCGGCTTGGTCTCCCGTGAGACGACTGTCTGCAGCCGCAGAACGATCGAAGAGGCCAGCACCACCGGGTCCACTGACATGTGGGGCATGGAGCCGTGCGCGCCCATGCCGTGCACGGTGATCTTGAGCGAATCTCCGGCGGAGAGGACCGGCCCGGCCGTGGTGGCCAGGGTCCCGGCAGCAAAGGGCATCACGTGTTGGGCCAGGGCGACGTCGGGCCGGGGCACTTTGGTGATCAGTCCGTCGTCGACCATTGCCTTGGACCCCGCGCCGACCTCCTCCGCCGGCTGGAACAGAGCGATGTAGGTCCCGGACCAGGCCCCGCGGTTGTCCGCCATGAGTTTGGCGGCGCCGAGCAAAGTAGTTACGTGGACGTCGTGCCCGCACGCGTGCATGACCCCGTCCACCTCCGAGGAGTAGGGCAGGCCGGTGGCCTCGGTGACGGGCAGGGCATCCATGTCGGCCCGTGCCAGGACTGTCTGGCCAGTCCCGTTCGTTAGGACGCCGACGACACCGGTACCGCCGATGCGTGTGACTTTGTAGCCGAAAGCGGTGAGTTTCTCTTGGACCAGCTGGGAGGTCTGATGTTCCTTGAGGCTTAGTTCGGGATGCCGGTGCAGGTGGGTGTACATTTCCCGGACCCAGCCGAGCTCCGAATCAAGGCCCGCCACGACAGTGTCTGAACTGTTCATGCGTATCACGCTCTCGTAGGTTCCAGGCGCCTCAGGGATCCGGGCGCAACCGGCAAACCCAGCATAAACCCGGTAAGAAACGCCCGGGAGTCCGCGAGTCTGGCCCACAAGGCTGACGCGCCTGCTCGAGATGGAGCGATTTGCCGTCTGCGAGGCCCGGCCACTGGACGTCATCGACCGGACCAGAAGCCTCACAGACCCGACACCCGTGCCTACATCGAGCGACGCGCTGCAGAAGGCAGGAGCCCACGGGAAATCCGCCGCTGACTAAAGTGCTTCATCGCCAGGCAGATCTTCCGCCAACTTCAGACACTCATAGCTTGACTTACCACCATAGAAGGGTCTCTTGCGCGATAACAGTCAGGGCCACCGCAACTGAGCGGTTGGTAATTCGCTTCCACGGGAGCGTCTTCTCGCCGGCGATGAAACCCCAACCCGCCATCCAGCCGATGCTCATCCCACCGGGCGCAAACGACGCCACCATCAGCGCCCAACAGCAGCGACGCACGACGCCCCGTGCTCAACTCCCACGCGCAGCGCACCGCGGTATCCGCAGCGCATGCGGTGCAGGATGAAGTCCATGGGAATACGGCATTTCATCAGGCTGACGATTCCTGGCAGATGACAGTTGATGGGCAGCCGCCGGTTTAGAGACGTTCCAAAGAACGCGGAAATTGCGACCAAAGTTCGATCCGATTCAAGGCAGTTGCGAAACTCGAAAGCGATCCGCAACGCTGTAACCCCGTCACTAACGTTTATGGAACGGGCGAGAATGCCGAGGTCGCGCTAACAGCCTAACCAAAGTAGACATGGCAGATCGGGAATGGGTGTTTAGTTGCTGCCATTCAACGAGACCCGATGTCGCACCATCGCTAATACACCGACAACAGCCCGACCGTCGACTCAGCTGGCCAGAACCACGCATAGGGACGAAGGATCCAATAACCCGGTACTTACCGAGTGGACCCAGCCGGGAAAGCAAGTATGGCCTACTCGTGACACCAATTGGGGGTCGACCATAGTCTCTACGGCACGGGGAATGGCTTAGAGAGCTGGGGCCATGTATCAGACTATGGCAGACAAGCCCTAGTACCGCGCTTCGATAAGCGCGACAGCGTCTAATCTTCCGTAATGTCATGAAGTAAGGATGCATTTGTCTAATCTCACCCAGCTTTCAATTTGTTTCTCCGAGCTGACGCTTCTCGTCACCGAGGGCGTCAGTAAGATTCATTCAGTTCGAGCCCAAAGGCTGGTCCCCCGAGAGGTCAGTGTTGTTCCGACCATAATGAGGTGCCGTATGGGCGACGTCCTAGGTGGATGGCGTGACGCAGGGAAAGATTGGGGGCACAGTGGGACTTTCCGCAGCGCGTAACACCGGGGCGGGCGACGCAAGTTCCGATGTCTTAGTGCTCCTGGACGACGGCGCCCAAGCTGCACCGGCATGGCTCGAACGGCGGATGGAATTTCTTCTGGACCACGATGTGACGGCCGTGGGCGGGCGCGTTGAACCGGAGTGGGCATATGTCCGCCCGGCCCATTTCGGTGGCGAGCTCGGCCGGATCGGGCTACAGCCGCAGCGGTCTGCCCAAGGCGGCGTCCGAAGTCAGGAAAGTAATTGGCGCAAACATGTGCTTTCGGCGTGAAGTCCTCCGCCGGGTGGGCGGCTTTAATCAGTTGCTCGGCCCCCAATGCTTGAAACCTGTGGGCTGCGAAGAGCCCGAACTCCGCATTAGTTCCAAAATATGTGCCCCGGGTTACGGCGTGCGTGAGCCAGTGGCTCTGGCGCCGCGTACCCGAACACCGGGGGGCGCGACTAGAGCAGTAGGAGCAACCCCCGAGGACTGGGCCGTGCAGGATCCGATCTCGGCGTTCACGCCCGCCAGCGACTTGCGCGGGCCGCAGCCCGCTCACGACCTGAGGTGGTCCCGGCTACGGAAAGCCATCACCTGCTGGACTGGCAAGGGGCGCGGTGGATCGGCACCATCAAGGTTTCCCAGATTGGATGTCGGAAGGATGAAGACATGAGCAACCATAATGCGCATGCGGTTGGACGGTCCTGGCTTGGCGTAAGGCGCGGAGGTGCCCTCTCGGCTGGTCCTCGTCTACGCGGGTCGCGGAATCTGCTCCAAGCACTGCTGTCAGCACTGCTGGTAGCGCTCCTGCTTGCGCTGGGTTGTCTGGTGGTACCGGTTGCGGCGTCGGCGGCTCCAGGTGACGTGGGAGACGAGGGTCTGTCGCATTCGGGGACGGGGACGCCGACAGGTTCAAAGCGGGCAACGAGTGCGTTGTGGTTCAATGACGGGGCCTGGTGGGGGAACTTGTGGGACGCTGCCAGCTCGGTTTTTCATATCTTCCGTTACAACGGTGCAACGGGGTCGTGGGTTGATACGGGCGTGGCGACGGACACGCGGGCGAACACTCATCATGACGTGCTGTGGGACGGCGCGACGCTGTACGTGGCGAGCTATCGGTTCGTCAACGACGGTCTGCCGGCTGAGCCGAACTTCCCGACGACCATGCGGCGCTACAGCTACAACCCGAGTTCCAAGACGTACACGCTGCTGAGTTCAGAACAGATCAACAATCAGCGCGTTGAGACCCTTACCATCGACAAGGACTCGACTGGCCGGGTATGGGCCACGTGGCAGCAGGGAAACAAGATCTTTATGAACGTCACCAACGCGGCCGGCGTGACGTGGGGGACGCCGTTCCAGCATCCTGCGTCATTGAGCAACGTGTCTGTGGATGACACCTCGGCTTTGATCGCGTTCGACGGGAAGATGGGTGTGCTGTGGAGCCGGCAGGTCGGTGACGCCACCGATGGCATGTATTGGAGCTACCACGTCGATGGAGCGTCCAACACCTCCTGGAGCACTCCGGAAGCGGCGGTGCAGGGGCAGCGCAGCGGTGATGACCACATGAACTTGAAGTGGCTGGACTCCTCCGGTGGCCGGGTCTTCGCCGCTATTAAGACGTCGTTTACGTCGGCCTCTGAGCCGCTGATCCAGCTGCTGTCATTCAATGGTTCGACGTGGTCCGTGAACACGATCGCGACCGTGTCGGAGTGCCCGAACCGAGTCCTCGTCCTCATTGATGAGGGTACGCAGAGGCTGCGCACCTTCGCCACCTATCCGAAGCCGAGCGGCACGACGAATGCCGGTGTCTGCACCAGCTCGGGGGGTGCGATCTACGAGAAGTCCACGCCGCTGGACAACATCAACTTCACGACCACGAAGACGGCTCGTATCGTGGACGCCGACCAGTATGTGCACAACGTGACGTCGACGAAACAGAACCTCAACAGTACGGCGTGGGGCACGGCCAACAGCGGTGTGTTGCTGCTCGCCGATGTGAACGCCACAAACCGGTACTGGAACTTTTATGAGCCTGGCCCCGGCGGTGGTGGGGGCGATACCACGGCCCCGACGGTGACGGCCACGTCGCCGTCGGCTGGCGCAACGGGTGTGGCGGTTTCGGCGAATGTGACGGGGACCTTTTCGGAGGCGATGGATGCGTCGACCGTTACGTCGGGCACATTCACGTTGACGACCGCGTCGACGGCGGTGCCGGCCGCTGTGTCGTACAACAGCGCCAACAACGCTGCGTCGTTGAACCCGACGGCGGATCTGGCGGCGGGTACGACGTACACGGCGACGATCAAGGGCGGCTCCACTGGTGTGAAGGATGCTGCCGGTAACCCGTTGGCGTCGGACCGGACCTGGACCTTCACCACTGCTTCCGCGGGCGTCACTCCAGGTGCTGTGGTGTTCGCGGATATGGACGGCACGAAGGACGACACCTACACGATCCCCACAGCTGAGGGCGTGGAATACCTGGTCGGCGGGACGGTCAAGGCCGCCGGCTCGTACCCGGGCACCGGGACCGTCACGGTCACCGCGCGCGCCACCGACGGCTACGTCCTGCAGGCTGGTGCGACCACCGAATGGGCCACCACCTTCAAGATCACCCCGGCGCCGTATACGCCGCCGGCGGTGTCGCCGTTCGCGGATGTGAGCACGGACCAGCTGTTCTACAAGGAGATGTCCTGGCTCGCTGCGCGGGGCATCAGTTCCGGCTGGACCGAATCCAATGGGACCCGCTCCTATCGGGCGCTGCAGCCCGTGAACCGGGATGCGATGGCCGCGTTCCTGTACCGGTTCGCCGGATCTCCCACGTACACGCCGCCGGCGGTGTCGCCGTTCGCGGATGTGAGCACGGACCAGCTGTTCTACAAGGAGATGTCCTGGCTCGCTGCGCGGGGCATCAGTTCCGGCTGGACCGAATCCAATGGGACCCGCACCTATCGGGCGCTGCAGCCCGTGAACCGGGATGCGATGGCCGCGTTCCTGTACCGGTTCGCCGGATCTCCCACGTACACGCCGCCGGCGGTGTCGCCGTTCGCGGATGTGAGCACGGACCAGCTGTTCTACAAGGAGATGTCCTGGCTGGCTGCGCAGGGCATCAGTTCCGGCTGGACCGAATCCAATGGGACCCGCACCTATCGGGCGCTGCAGCCCGTGAACCGGGATGCGATGGCCGCGTTCCTCCACAGGGCCGCCGGCACGCCCTAACACCTCTCGACACCCCACATGTTCTCTCCCAGACACAAGGTCCGCTATCAGTTGCCGCCCGCCCGCCAGTCGAGCACCCCTTTGCTAGGGAAAAGCGGACGTTGCAGTCTGTTCCGTTGCGCTGTTGCTGTTGCGGGCTCACCTCGTGAAGGGTCGGCCTGTTGGTTGGTCATGCAGGGTGCTGTTCGCCGCTCCATGAGATATTCGGAAGGAGGAACCCGCCGCCATGCTGTTCGTCGACTTCCAGCATGAGAGCCGCACCCTTGTGCGGTGCTTGTTCGGGGGGCCGGTCCTGCTCCGGAGTCCGACTCTTCATATCGGAGCGAAATCGCGCGCACGACACAACTGCCCCGCCTGGACGGCCGTTTGAGCAGCGTGGTTGGGGGTGGCGAAGTGGGCAAGAAGGAGGGTGTGCACAATGTGCACACCCTGGGCTTCGGATCGGGTCGTATATCGGCAGGACTGGGCCGGATTGGCGATGTTTGCGGGGCAGTGGCGGATATTCAAGGGCCGGAACCCGTTTCGAGTCCGATCTCGGGCACGTGTTTTCCCTGTTCAGGGGCATTACAGTCTTCTTTCGTGTGGAAAGTGTCCACACTCTCGGCTCTGATCTGATGTTCCGGGTGTGTGGCGTCCCGGGTAGACCAATTCGGTTGTGGGGGAGTGGCTGACGACGGCGTACCGCGTACCGTCCGGTGGGGTGACCGCGGCGTTTACCGGCGCCAGGGGGAAGGCCAACGGGCAGTTCGCATACCCAGCGGTGCAGGGTCCGTCCACATACCTCATCGTCGTGGTGGCCGAGGCCAAATTTGCGGGCCGCGAGCTGCCGAACGTGCACGCTTCCGAAGCTCTTTACGGCAGCGTGCACGCCGACGCCGTTCTCTCTGCCATCCGTCGCGAAGCGTTCCTGTTGCCGTTTGCGCCCCGTATTCCTGTTCGGACGCGATTCTCCAGCCTGGTTCCGAAGAGGACCCCAACCCGCACGCCGGTCTCGCAAAGTTTCTGGAAAATGCAGTCCGCGGCAGTTTGGGGGACAGCCATCGGGGCCGTCATCGCGGTGATGAGCCTGTTCGATGGCAGCATGACCCCGGCTCGGCAAGCGCTGCCTTTCACGGCCGGTGTGCTCTCCTGCCTTGGCCGGACTGGCTCATCTATTTTCCATCCGCGCCGAGGTCGGGCGCGGCAACAAATCGCGCCACGGGACTGATGCTGCCATGAAGTTCCAACACTGCCAGTTCGTTGTATCCTTTCCGGATCAGCGGTCCGGGCACGAAGAGCGTGTACTGGGGTCCGCGGCTCCAGTACCGTCCAAGGTTGAACCCGTTGATGAAGGCGTTGCCCTTGGTCCAGCCATCCAGCCGCAGGTACCTGTCCTCAGGACCGTCGGCTTCGAAGCCTCCGAAAGAGACCGAAGGCCCTGGGACCCCTGCCTCCGGTGATAGTGGTTTGGCAAGTCCCGCGAGGAGCTCCAGGTTCCCGAAATCCAGCGGTGTGATTTGCCAGTGCAGGAGTTCGTTGCCGTTCAGGCTGACGGGTCCGACCAGCCCTTTGGCTTCCCCGATGCGCTGGCCATAGTTGACGCGTCCCTGGTCTTCCACGAGTATCCGAAGCCGGCCGGGTCCCGGGATGGTAACAGCGCGTTCTCCAAGTTCACGGCTGAGTACGCCTACGGCGGCGTCGTTGAGGAAGAATTGCGCCCGGTCCCGGACTTCAGCGACGGTCAGCACGCCGCCGTGGTCGATGGTTTTCTCATAAATGCAGAACCCGCGGTAGTGCCCGGTGCTGTCAAAGGAAGGCACTGTACCGGGGACCGTGGCCGAGTGCCCCAGCATTTCCACGGCTTCCAGCAACGGTATGGAGGTCTCAAGGGTCAGGCTGGAGGTTCCCCGCCGGGGTCGGAGTGCGGGCCGGTCATCGGGTACGGGGAAGTGTTTGGCGATGACGTCCCGGAAGGCGAAGTACTTTTCCGTGGGATGGCCGTCCTCGCTCAGGGGCGCGTCGTAGTCGTAGGACGTGATGGTGGGTTCGTAGATGCCTTTGTCGTTGGCGCCGTTGGTGAAGCCAAAGTTCGTGCCCCCGTGGAACATATAGATATTCACCGAAGCCCCAGCAGTCAGAAGCGCATCGAGTTCGGCGGCGGAAGCGGCGGCGTCGGTGGTGTGGTGGTGGGTGCCCCAGTTGTCGAACCAGCCGTTCCAGAACTCGGCGCACATCAGCGGGCCCGCCGGTTGCCGCTCGCGCAGGAAGGCCAGGCGCTCAAGGGAACGTGAACCAAACGTGCCGGTTTTGTGAAGTTCGGGCAGGGACCCGTCCTCGATCATGGTGCCGATGGGCTGGTCGCAGGTGAACAGCGGGATGTCCACGCCGTGCCGATTTACCAGGTCCACCAAGTACTGCAGGTATGCCTTGTCCTTGCCATACGCGCCGTATTCGTTTTCGATCTGCAGCAGGATGACGGGCCCGCCGCGCGTGACCTGCCGCTCCACCACGATGGGCAGCAGGGAACCGAAGTAGGAGCCGACGGCGGCGAGGTAGCCCGGCTCGCTGCTGCGGACGCCCACGGTGGGGTCGCTGAACAGCCACGCCGGCAGCCCCCCGTTATCCCATTCTGCGCAGATATACGGTCCCGGCCGGACGATAGCCCGCATTCCCGCAGCGTCCACCAGGTCCAGGAAGCGGCCCAGGTCCAGCCGCCCCTCAGCGCTGAATGTCCCCGGCGTGGGGGAGTGCTCGTTCCACGGCACGTAGGTCTCGATGGTGTTTAGTCCCATCAGCCGCGCCTTCATGATTCGGTCCTCCCACAGGTCCGGATGTACCCGGAAATAGTGGATGGCGCCGGAGAGGATCCGGAAAGGCTCGTCGTTCAGCAGGTAGTCGTGATCGCCGATGGCAAAGGTATCCATGGGTTCCTTGGGAATTCGCAGGGTGGACTTGGGGGCGGCCTGGGCAGGGACTGCTGTCAGTCCTGGCGCAGGACGGCATGGAACGCGAAGGCGGCGTTGCTCCAGACCACAAACAGGAGCGGCGCAGGCGCCAGAGCCATACCCAGCACCGGCTGGAGCAGCGCGGCCGAGGCAATGATGCCGAGCAGCAGCAGCATGGCGAGACTCAGGTACCAGCGCTGGACGCACAGGTAGAGCGATGCCTTCGCCAGGCTCTTGAGCCGGGCGCCGGGGAGAAGTACGACGCCGGCAGTGACCAGTACGGCCACGGTCACCGTGGCAGCCGCGGCCACCACGATGACCGGGACAAGCGCCGCTGCCGCCGGCATCGACTGGACGGCGACGAGGTCAACGCCGAGGAAGAGCAGCAGCGCGACCGCTGCCAGCCCCAGCGGCGCCGTGCGCCGGAAGCTGCGCACATAACCCCGGAGGAAGGAAGCAAACGGCTTGACCGCGCCGCCGTCGTCGTCCAGTGCCTTAAAGGCAGCGAACAGGCCGGCGAGCGACGGCGGCACCGTCACCGAGAGCGCCAGGAAGAACGGCCACGCGCCGATGGGATCAGCCACGAGGGAGAGGCATAACGCCAGCGGGGCGTTGGCCAGGGCCAGCATCACGTTCCCGGCGAGGAACGTGTAGACGAACCCGAAGATGCTCCCGAAGGTTTCGAACCCCGGCCCGGCCCAGCGGCGCGGTTTCTGCCCTGCCAAGGAGGTCACCCTTTCATGCCGCTCGTCGCGATGCCCTGGATGAAGTAGCGCTGGCCCACCAAAAAGATGATCAGGATCGGGATCACCGATATGACGGAACCGGTCATGATCATGGCGTATTCGGCGTCGAACTGTCCCACGAAGGAACGAAGGCCCAGCTGAACGGTCCAGAGACGGTTGGACGTGAGGTAGATGAACGGGCCCATGTAATCGTTCCACGTGTTGACGAAGGTCAGCAGCGCCAGACTGGCAAGGGCGGGCTTGGACAGGGGCAGGATCACCCGGGCCCAAATGCCGTATTCGCTGAGGCCGTCGATGCGGGCGGCCTCGCAGAGTTCGTCCGGGATGGTCATGTAGTACTGGCGCATCAGGAACACACCGAACGCGCCGAAGGCCTGGAGCAGGATGAGGGCGTTGAAGCTGTTGGTGAGCCCTAGTTGCTGCATCATGATGTACTGCGGCACCATGTACGCCTGCCACGGAACCGCAATGGTGCCGATGTAGGCCAGGAACAGCACGTCCCTGCCCGGGAACCGGACCTTCGAAAAGCCGTAGGCTGCGAGGGACCCGGTGAGGACCTGCAGGCAGGTGATGATCACAGCAAGGTAGAGGGAGTTCTGCAGGTAGCCCATCATCGGGATGCGGGTCCAGATGTCCGTGTAGTTGCTCCACACGAACTCGCTCGGGATCCACTGGATGGGGACCGTGAGGACCTGGTTGTTCACTTTTAGCGAGGAGGACAGCATCCAGATGAAGGGCACCAGGAGCGCCACCACCAGCACTACCAGAACGCCGTAGATCACGATGTTCGCGGTCCGCTTCTTCTGCTCGCGCGGGGAACGTTTGCGGTCAGTACGACGGCGGTCTTCTGCGGTTGGCGCGCTGGATCCCAAGAAGGGTGCCTCTGCTTTGAGGTCTTCGGCCACGTTGGTCATCAGCGTTCCCTCCGCTGTTGGATCTTGAACTGCAGGACGGTGACCGTCAGCACGATCATGAACAGGACCAGCGAAATGGCCGAGGAGTAGCCGAACTTCCCCTCGCCGATGCCCTCCTGGTAGATCAGCTGGGACAGCACCGTGGTGGAGCGGCCGGGGCCACCGTTGGTCATGACCACGATCAGGTCGAACACCTTGAAGCTGGATACTGTCAGCATCACGACTACAAAGAAGGTGGTGGGTCGCAGGGACGGGATGGTGACATTCCAGAAGCGCTGCCAGGCACTCGCGCCATCAACTTCAGCGGCTTCGTACAATTCCGTGGGGATGGCCTGCAGGCCGGCCAGGTACAGGACCATGTAGTAGCCCATGTCGCGCCACACACTGGTGATGATGACGGCCGGCATGGCCCAATCAGAACTGGAGGTCCAGCCCGGTGGGTTGGCGATGCCGATGGCACCCAGGAACTGGTTGATGGGGCCGCTGTCAGGGCTGAAGAGCATGTTCCAGACGACGGCGACCGCCACCAGGGAAGTGATGTAAGGGAAGAAAATGGCTACCCGGAAAAAGCCGATGCCCTTGAGCTTGCGGTTCAGTAGCATCGCCAGGATGAGGGCGAGGGCCATGGTGAGTGGGACGTGGCCGAGCGCGTAGACAACGGTGTTCCGCAGGGCGATCCAGAAGGAGTCGCTGGCGAGCATGCGCTCAAAGTTGGCCAGGCCAACCCATTTGGGGGCGCTGAATGAGGTCCATTCCATGAAGGAGAGCGCGAAAGCGGCCACGACTGGAATGAGCGTGAAGGCCAGGAAGCCGAGGAAGTTCGGAAGGATGAACGTCCAGCCGATCAGCGTATTGCGCCTGGCTTGCTTCCTGTTGCCGCGGCTGTGCACGGGGGCAGGCGCCTGGGTGATTGTTTCTGTAGTCATGATGACCGCTCCCGGGGCGGGGGCGTTCCTCCATTTCAGGATCAGGAGAGTTCAGGTCCGGTTCCGGTGCCGCGTCCAGGGGACGCAGCACCGGACCGGGAGAGTGCCGCTCTTACTTGGCTGGCACCCCTACTTGCCGAGGACTTCGCTCGTGACGCGCTTGCCCATCTCGGCGATCCCCTCGGTGACGGAGCGCTCGCCGACCATGATGAGGTCGTGCTCCTGGTTGAGGATCTTGTCCGTGGCAGCAGACTTGTCGCTGACGGGCATTTCCAGAGCGGTCTCGTCCGGCGTGAAGGCCTTCTTGGAGAGCTCGTCGGTGGGCAGGCCTTCCAGCTTGAAGTACTCAGCCGTGACGGACTCGTTCTGCAGTGCCGGGACAACACCGATCTTGGAGATGGCCTTTGCGCCTTCTTCTCCGGCTGCCCATTCGATGAACTTCTTGGCTTCATCGGAGTGGGTTGCGTTCTTGTTCACGGCGAAAGCCGTGGGGGAGCCGAACGTGGTGACCTTGCCGTTGGATTCCTTCTGCGGCATCGGAGCCAGGCCCCAGTTGACGGTGGTCTTGCCATCCTTTTTGGCCTGCAGGATGCCGGCGGTGTACCAGGTGCCCATCGGCATCATGGCTGCCTGGCCGGTCTCGAACATGGTGCGGTAACTGGTCTTCTGGCTCTTGGCCGTGCCGAAGCCCAAGGTGGCGCCGGACTTCTGCAGGTCCAGCGCGGTGTTGTACTGGTCCTCGAAGAAGCCGTAGTCACCGCTGTTCTGGTCGGCCCCGTTCTGTGCAGCTGCGATGGCCTGGACCACTGAGCGCCAGACGTGGTGGTAGGTGCCGTAGACCTTCTTGCCGTCAGCTTCTGTGGTGAGCTTCTTGGCGATCTCGGTGTACTTCTCCCAGGTCAGGTCCTTGGGTTCTTCGATGCCGGCGGCCTTGAAGAGGTCCTTGTTGTAGTACAGGAGCCAGAAGTCCTGGCGGTACGGGGCGGCGAAGTACTTGCCGGCCATGTCGAACGCGTCAATGCCGGCCAGGTTGTCCTTGCCCACCTTGTCCACCACGCTGTTGATCTCCTGCAGCTGGCCGTTGCTGGCGTAGCGGGAGTAGTCGATCACATTCTTCATGGTGAGGACGTCGGTGGTGTCGCCGCCGGCCAGCATGGTGGTGACCTTCTGCGGGTAGTCATCGGCCAGGATGTCCACCGGTTCGATGTCAACATTCGGGTTGGCAGCTTCGTAGGCATCGAACAGGGCCTTGAACTCCGGGGTGCCTTGGTAGTTCCACACCGATACTGTCAGGCGGGTCTTACCGTTTTGGGCCTGCGGCTCCGCCGGTCCGGCGGCTCCTGCGCAACCGGTCATGCCAAGCCCTGCCGTTACGGCCAGGGCAATTGCGGCGAGGGTTGTGCGCTTCATTGCGTTCTCCTTAGGTGAGTGTTAAGTCTGCCGCATGCGCGGCGTTTTCATGGGGGTCAGGCGCTGAGTGAAAGGTCTTCGTGGACCACCTGGGCGAGGAGTTCCTGACCGCTCAGGTACCGTTCAAGGTCATCCAGCGCCGCGTCGGACATCCTCCGGGTCTCCGTTCCCAGGGAGCCGGCGATGTGCGGGGTAATGACCACGTTGGGGAGGTCATAGAGCACGGAGTCCCGCGGCAGCGGCTCGGGTTCCGTGACATCGAGGAGGGCGTGGATCCGGCCGGTGGCGCACTCAACCTCAAGCGCCCGGGTGTCCACCAGCGATCCGCGGGCCGTATTGATGAGGGTTGAGTGGTCCTTCATGGCCCGAAGCTCAGGAGCCCCGATCAAGTGCCGGGTTTCGGGCAGCGCGGGTGCGTGGACCGTCACGATGTCCGAGGCCGGAAGGAGTTCCGCCAGCGGAACGAGCCGTCCGCCGGCTGCCTCGACGGCGAGCGGGTCTGCGTGCGGATCGCTCACGAGGACGGTGACGTCCTGAAGTTGCTGGACGAGCTGGACCACCCTGGTGCCGATCCGGGAGAAACCGATCACGCCGATGACCCGCCCGATGTTGCCGAGTTCGCCACGCTGCGTGGAGTAGCTCCAGTCTTCCCGGTGCGTGCGGGCATCGTTAGCCAGGACGTGGGCCTTTTTGCCCGCAAGGACGATGGAGGCGAAGGTGAACTCGGCCACGGGGATGGCGTTTGCGTCCGCGCCGTTGGTGACCAGGATGCCGCGTTCCCACAGCTCGTCGCTGGCGAAGCTGCGGACCGTGCCGGCGCAGTGGAAGACCGCACGCAGTTTGGGCATCCGCTCGAGCCGTTCGGAAGTGAGCAGCGGAACTCCCCAGCTGGTGAGCAGGATTTCCACGTCTGCCAGCTGCGCGTCGAGGTCGGGGGAATCCAGCGAATCCGTCCACGACTGTCCACCCAGGTCAACGAGTCCGGCGAGCCGCTGCAGGCGTGTGGAATCAAATTGATCTGCAAAGGTTCCGCTATTCATGACCAGCAGCGCCTTGGGTTTGGGTGACATCAGGGGATCCTCCTTTCCGGTTTCTTGGTGTTGCCCTCGCGGGCGATTTCATGTCTTGCATCACATCTAACAATCAGTAGATACTCATAAACAAGACAGATCATTCACCTCGTTCAGCATCGATCTAAAACGATCCAACTCGAACAGTCGAGAAGAGTCTTCAATGAATGCACTACCTGCCGACGGCACGTCGGCCCCGGCCCCGGGCGCCCGCCCGCTCGCCTCGGCCTGGGGAATGAACGCATCTCCTTCCGGCCTCGTAGACCTGCTGGCAGGCGGGCTGTCCGGGCTCCGCATCCGTCCGATTGGCGATGCCGCCTGGCTTGGCGTCAGCGAGGCTGCCTCCGCCGGCCTGGCCGCGGAGGCGCGGACGGAGCGTGGGGAAGCCTGGCCGCAGCCCCTGGTTTCGCACTACGCCCGCTACTTCCGGGACGGCAACCGCACCGCCTACGAAGGGCTGGTGGGGGCGCGGCAGCAGCGCCTGTCGCGTGCGGTAGCGATGGCCCTGCTCGCCGGACGGGACGGGGGAATAGGTGCCGAGGGCGGCGGTGGGGCGGGCCACCGCAGCGCCTCCATCGGCGGCGCGGACGCCGTCGACTGGCTGGACGAGGTCGTCGACGGCGTGTTCCTGCTCTGCGAACAGAGCTCCTGGAGCTGGGCCGCGCACGACGACGTCTTCAGCCGCAGCGGCGAGGTGGTGCCGGACAGGTCCCGGCCCTACCTGGACCTCGGAGCCGGCGAAGTCGCTGCCCAGCTGGCGTGGACGGATTTCGTGCTGGGCGGCTCTCTGGATGCCCGGACGCCCGGCCTGCGCCGGAGGATCCGGCAGGAAACCCAGGAACGCGTCATCGTTCCCTTCCTCGAACGGATGGACTGGCACTGGCTCGGGCTGGACGGGGACGTCCACAACTGGAACCCGTGGATCCATACGAACCTGATTGCGGCAGCGCTGTTCCTGGTGGACGATCCCCGACTCCAGGCAGCCACCGTTGCCCGCTGCATCGAGGGCCTGGACCGTTTCCTTGCTTCCCTGCCCGCGGACGGTGCCATTGATGAGGGCTTCGCCTACTGGTGGAACGGGGCCGGCAGGGCGCTGGAGGGCCTCGCCCTGCTGGAGGAAGCAACCGCCGGTGCGCTCGGCGCCGATCTCCCCGTAGTCCGCCAGCTCGTTGCTTTTCCGCACCGGATGCATGTGGGCGGAAACTGGTTCCTCAACGTTGCCGACGGTCCCGCCCGGGCGGCCCGCGGTCTGCCGTGGGACATGCTGCACCGATGGGCGCTGCGCCTGGATGACCGTGACGCCGCAGGACACGCAGCGTCTTTCGTCTCCGGTCAGCCTGAGGCGACGGCGGGACTGGGCCGGGTGCTGCACGCGCTCCTGCGCGGGACCGAAGAACGCGGTACGGAAACGCGCGAAGCCGAGGAAGGCGGGCCCGCGCCGCTGGTGCCGTTCACCTACCTTCCGTCGGTGCAGATCATGGTCGCCCGGGAAGCGGCCGGCACGGACCGGGGCCTGCTGCTCGCCGCGAAGGGCGGGCATAACGGGGAGCACCACAACCACCGCGATGTCGGCTCCCTGGTGGTTGCCGTCGACGGCGTTCCGCTGCTGGTCGACGCCGGCCAGCCCACCTACACGGCGAAGACCTTCAGCCCGGACCGGTATGAGATCCGTGCCATGCAAAGCGCCTGGCACAGCGTTCCCGCACCGTTCGGCCTGGAGCAGGGCACCGGGGAGGACTTCGCGGCGGACGTCCTGCAGACGCCCACACCTGACAACCCAACACTCAAGCTGGCCCTCGGAGCAGCGTACGGACTGCGGCCGGAGCAGTGGATCCGGACGTCTTCGCTCGACCGGAAAGCCCGGCGGGTGGCCGTCGCCGACCGCTGGAATCTTCCGGAGGTGCCGGACAGGGCAACGCCCGACGTCGACATCACATACATCGCGGCCGGCACCGTCCACCTCGGTGAAGGCGGCTCAGCAATCGTCCTGCCGGACGGCATCCCCACAGCCGGGAACGGCAGGGGAGTCCGCCTGCGCTGGGAGCCGGGTGCCGCCGTCGTATTGGTGGATGAATGGCTGCTGGATGACCCCCTGCTGTTCGAGGTGTGGGGCGCAAGGCTGACCCGCCTGCGCTTCCGCCTGCCCGAAGAACACCGCCCAGCCGGCACCTTTACCCTGAAATTGGAGGCAACACCATGAGCCCCGACCAACCATCCGAAGGTTCCGGGAGATCCCTGTTCTCGCTCCAGCGCCGCGAGCGGCTGATGGAGGAACTGCGTGCCCATGGAGCCATCACGGTCCGCGGCATTGCCGTGAAGCTTGGTGTCAGCGAGCTGACCATCCGGCGGGACGTCAACCTGTTGGCCGATGAGGGCCTGGTGTCGCGGGTCCATGGGGGCGCCACGCTGCCCAGCCCGCTGGACCGGTCGGCGACGGCGGGCCGGACGCCGCAGCACAGCTATTCCATCGGCATGGTTGTGCCGTCCCTGGACTATTACTGGCCGCAGGTCATCAGCGGCGCCAGGGCTGAGGCCGAGGTGCAGAACATGCGGATCCTGGTCCGCGGCTCGGCATATGACGCCGCCGACAACCGGCGGCAGGTCCAGGCCCTGCTCGACACCCAGAACATCGACGGACTGATCGTCGCCCCGGACATGACCGGCGAAAACGGGCAGGAGCTGCTCCGCTGGCTCAACGCGCTGCCCATACCGGTGGTGCTGGCCGAACGGCGCTCGCCCGTGGAAAACCCGGCGCACCGCCTCGAATGGGTTGCCACGGACCACGCGTTCGGCGCCGGCATGGCGGTCCGGCATCTCTGGCAGGAGGGCCACCGGCAGATCGGCTGCCTGACCGATTCCGCCAGCCCCACAAGCCCGCACGTGGTGCGCGGCTGGCGGCAGGCCATGGCCGCCCTTGGGATCCCGGTGGAGGCCTCCGTCCAGGAGGACTCGGCCAAGCTGGCCAACGGCGACCGGGCCGCACACTTCGACCACGTCCTGGAGCTCTGCAAAAAGACGGGGACCACGGCCATGCTGGTCCATTCGGACACCCAGGCGGTGGCTTTTGTGCAGCATTGCGTGGACAAGGGACTCCAGGTTCCGGGCGACATGGCGATCGTGGGATACGACGACGAAGTGGCCTACCTTGCCGAGCCTGCCATCTCGGCCGTCCGCCCGCCCAAGCAGTACGTAGGCAAGGTGGCCGTCCAACTCATGGCTGCGCGCCTCGCGGAGGGACGCATGCGGCCGGTGCACCGGATCGAACTGAACCCGGAGCTGATCCTGCGGGAGTCATCCATCGGTGCGCCGCGGGTCCCGGCGTCGGGCGTGCTCCAGGGATCCGTGTGACGGCGGGCCAGCCGGCGGCTCCGCGGGCACTGCTCCTGAGCGGCGTGGGCCGGTACGCTGACCCCTGGCACCCGTTCGCCGGGACGTCCGCGGCCCTGACGGGCCTCCTGGAGGAGGCGGGGTTCAGCGTCGAGCTGGCCGAGGATGTCGATGCCGCATTGGCAGGCATGGCAGCACTGGGACTGGCGCCGGACGGACCAGCCGACGCGGGCCTGCCGGACCTTTTGGTGGTGAACATTGGTCTTCCGCGCGATGACCGCCCATCGCCCGGGACCCCTGAGGCCGCCGCCGGGCTGCGGCGCTGGCTGGCGGACGGCCGGCCGCTGCTCGCGAGCCACGCCAGCTCCACCAGCTTCCTCGATTCCCCTGCATGGGCGGAAGCTCTGGGCGGCCGCTGGGTCCGCGGAACATCCATGCATCCCGACTACGGACCCGCGACAATCCACGTCGTTCCCGGGAGCGGTGCCCTGATGGAAGGCATCGTGGACTTTGAGCTGCTGGACGAGCGTTACAGCTACCTGCAAACAGCACCCACCATCACCGTCCACGCGACCCACACCCACGGGGATCGTGAGCACCCCGTCATGTGGTCCCAGGACCGGCGTCCGGGACGGACGTTCTACGACGCGCTGGGCCACGACCCCGCCTCCTTCCAATCGCCCGAACACCGCGAAATTCTGCTGCGCGCCATCACTTGGCTCGCAGCAGAAAGCCTCTTGACCCCTTAGGACACAATGTCTTCCACAACGACTCCCTCTGCTTTGATCCTGCCGGCCCTGGACCGCGGACTCTCGCCGCACACCGGCCTGACGCGGGAACACTGGAGCGGCTACGCCGACCACCTGCTCCGCTCGGCCCACCGCTACGGCACCGCGGACCACGCCAACATCCACCTGCCCGGCGCCAACAGCGCGTACGGCCCGCGCAGCGACTCGCTGGAGGCCTTTGCCAGGACCTTCCTGCTGGCGTCCTTCCGGATCGCCGGCGACCCGCAGGGCACGGGCTGGATCGCCGAGTGGTACGCGCAGGGCCTCGACGCCGGCACCAACCCGGCGAACCCGGACCGCTGGCCCACGCCGGGCGAATTGGACCAAGCAAAGGTGGAAGCGGCTTCCCTCGCCGTCGGGCTGGCGCTAACCCGGGACGTGCTGTGGGACAAACTCCCGCAGCGGGTCCAAGAGCAGCTAATTGCGTGGTTCGAAACCGTGATCGGCGAGGAGTACCCGCCCATCAACTGGGTCTGGTTCCAGATTGTGGTGGAGACCTTCCTTGCGAGTATCGGCGGGCGTTCCTCGGACGAGGACATCGATGCCGGCCTGGCCATCCACGATTCGCTCTACCGCGGCCGCGGCTGGTTCGCCGACGGCCCCGAGCGCGCCTACGACCACTACGTGGGCTGGGCCTTCCAGGTCTACCCGCAGCTCTGGGCGCTGATGGCCCCGACGGATCCGCGGGTCAAGGCCCGCAAAGCCCTCGACGGCGAACGTCTCGCCGACTTCCTTGACGACGCCGCCTACCTTGTCGGGGGGAACGGGGCTCCGCTGATCCAGGGCCGCAGCCTGATCTACCGTTTCGCCGCCGCGGCGCCATTCTGGGCGGGTGAACTCTCGGGCCACACCCGGTTGGCCCCGGGGCTGGGACGGCGCGCGGCGTCGGGCATGCTGGCCTATTTCGTCCGGCAGGGAGCGGTCACCGACGACGGACTGCTCTCCATCGGCTGGCACGGCGAGTTTGCCGGCATGAAACAGTCCTACTCCGGTGCGGGATCTCCCTACTGGGCCGCCAAGGGCTTCCTGGGACTGGCCCTGCCGGCAGACCACCGGGTGTGGACCGCCGTCGAGGAACCGTTGCCGGTGGAAGCCGGTGACACCCAACGGCTTATCGCGGCCCCAGGCTGGCAGGTGGACGGAACAGCGGCCGACGGCGTCGTCCGGATCCGCAACCACGGCACCGACCACGCCAAGGCCGGAGCCGCGATCGCCGATTCCCCGCTTTACGCCCGGCTGGGATACTCCACGCACACATTCCCGGACGTTGAGCCGGAATCCCTGGACAACGCCGTCGTGATGGTCAACGCCCTGGGCCGGCTGACGCACCGCACCGGTTTTGAGTCCTTGGGCCAGGAAGACCTCGGGGGCGTGCAGGTGGGCGCCTCCCGGGCCACCGTCAACTGGATCGAGCCAGACCCCGATGGCGGCCCGGACCACGGCAGCGGTGCCAAGGGGACCCCGACGCCGGGACCGGAAGTCACCGTGGTCTCGCTGACGCGCGGTGCCGTGGAACTGAGGCTGGTCCGGGTCCGGGGCACCTCCCCGGGCAGGCCCGCGGTACTGCGGATAGGTGGCTGGCCAGTGGATGCGGCGTCGGGGCTCGTCAGCGAAGTCCGCGCCCTCCCTTGGGGCGGGACCCTTGGCGACGCCGGCACCTGGGACAGGAAAGCCCCGCACCCGATGGGGGAGCACCTGACGATCCCCTGGATCGGCACCTCCGGAGCTGCAGCGGACGGTGATTACGCCGCCCTCGTCGGACTTGGCGGGGAGGACGCGCGCGCGGACCTGAACGGCACCAGTTTCCTGACGTCAGGAAGGTTTGAATTTGCCGACGGGACAGCCGTGGATATTGCCTCGATATGGGCGGCCCTGCAGTTGGAGTGCTGACGGCACGGCAGGCATCGGTTCGATACCGAAAGACTTTAACCTCGGCCCCGTGCTGGTGTGCCGGAACGGGTGTGTCAGTGATGTTCGATCCAGCAGGCCAGGATGGTGGTGGAAAGCTGGTAGGCCAGGGCTCTGCGGCTGATGCTCTCCGGTCCCAAGGTGGCCGGCAGGTCGGTGGCATCCACCTCAAGGACGAAGCTGCCCTTCTGGAATACGGCTGACCCGGCGGCGGTTTCGTAGGCCGGGAACCCGAGGTTGGCGAGGCCTTTGATGGGTTGGGCGTCCTTTGCCAGGGCCTGCATTGCGTCAAAGTACGTCAGTGCCGACGCCTGATCCTTTGCCTCCCTGACGGAGATTTCCAAGGAACCCTCTTGGAGATGGTACGTGCAGGTGAAGGTGCTGTCGGCCCAGTCATTGACCGTGTGCGGTTTTGAATCGAGATCCAGGATGGAGGTGAGCCTGTCCATCGGCTGGTCGCCGCACACCATCAGGGCAGCGTCGCTGGGACCTTGGGCTTGGGGCGCGCCAGGGGATGAAGAGGACCCGTGAGCGTGCCCGCCGGCGTGCCCTGATTCGTTGGCAGCTGAAGACGGCGGGGAAACGGCGGCGGAGTTGCCCGGCCCCACGGATCCGGAGGCTGCCGCGCAGCCGGAGAGGAGTAGAGCCGTGGCAGCCAGCGCAGCCAGGGCTTGCTTTCGGTGTGTCATGTCCAGTCCGTTCACGCGAGTTGCCGCTTCCAGGAGGAGCGGGATTCTGTGGTTCAAACTTTGAGTTTTGCGTAGATGACGTAGTTATCGTCGAACAGGCCGGTGGCGGGGTCGTAGCCGTCGCACGTGATGAGCCGGAGTTCGGCGCCGTCGGTGTTGCCGTAGACCTCGAGGGTGGGGAACTCGTTCTTGCTGTAGACGGCGCCGCGGTCAACGGTGAACACGGCGATGCTGCCGTCGGTTCGGGAAACGTTGATTTCGGAGCCCGGGGTGAGTTTGCGCAGGTCCGCGAAGACACCCTTAGCGCCGCCGAGCGCGTTCACGTGGCCAAGCATCACCGCCGGCCCGCGTTCCCCGGGGGCGGGGGAGCCGTTGTACCAGCTGGCAGGCGCGCCGGCGGCGGTGGGAGGTACATCCAGGGAACCGTTCTCGCGCAGCCCTTGATGGAGCAGGTCCGTCCGGAGCCCGATCGAGGGAATGCTCAAGCTGACCGGCGCCGACGCGGCCATCACCGGAAGCTGCGCGGTGGCCGGAGCCACCGGGGGACCGGATGGTGGCGCGGCCGTGGCCGGGGACGGAGCCGCGGGGGCGCTCGATGCTCCCGTAGCTGGGACCGAAGCAGTTGGAGCAGGCCCATTCGGAGCGTTGGCGCAGCCGGCCAGGGGCAGCAAGAGCAGAATCCCGGCCACCACGGCGGCCAGGACGCCGCCGTGGTGGCCTGGATTCTTGATTCTCACGGTAGTGATCGGATCAGCGGGTGCTTAGGCCGCTGCACCGGCGGTGCGACGACGGACAACGTAGGCCCCGCCGGCGAGGGCGATCAGGGCGAGGCCGCCGCCGGCAGCGAGGGCGCCCGTGTCGGTGCCGGTTTCCTCCGTGACTCCGGTGTCGGCGCCGCCGACCGGCATGTTCATCTGCCCGACCTTCAGGGTCCCGCAAAGGGCGGGGGAGGTCGCGGCCAGCGGGAGAGTCGGGGCAAGGTCGCTCTTGGCGGCCTGACCTGCCGCGCTGAGGGTCGCGGGATCAAGGCCGTGGACGACGACCACTGCGGTGCCGGCTTCCAGGGCTGCTTTCGTTTCGGCGTTCAGTTCAAACGTCCGGTCCACGGTGTACGCGGCCCCCTGGCCGCCGACCTTCAGATCCAGGCCGGCCGCCGGGCTTGTGTCGCCGCTGGTGGACAGCGTGGTGACGATTTCGCCGTAGGAGGGTCCGCCTTCGGTGGTCGAGATGACCTGGTCGCCGTCCTTGTCGGCAGATGGGGCCGGGCAGATGCCCTGGGCTCCGCCGTGGATGTGCTGGACGTGCGGGTAAGGTGCGTCCATGAAGGTCGCAGGCATGCCGGCGACTTTCAGGACAACGTGGGCCTGGTTGCCGGTGACGTCAACGGTGACGGTGCCGGAGCCGGCACTGCCGTTGAGCTGGCCCAGGGTCGACTGATAGTGGTTTGATCCGTCATGGGCCATGGCAGGGGAGCCGGAAACAGCCAGGGCGGCCAAAGCCAGGGTGGGGACAGCCAGAACGCGAAGTGTCTTCTTCATTGAATAGATCTCCTCATACACGAGCGTGGGATGCTGGCGCCCCGGAACGGGGCCACTGGTACTTCGGAACAGGACCGGACAAGGATGGGTTTATGCGTGACCGGGCACACATATTTGGCAGGGCGCCGCCGTCCGGCATGCGTAAGATCACCTGCATGCACGTCGGAAAGTCCGACGAACGGGACAGCCGTTGGCAGCAACACCAGGGCGCTTTCCGCGTGTACTCTCTTGAGGAGCCTGGGCCCGCTACTCGGTCAGCATCTACGACCTAACAGATGCGACTTTGTCGGAAGACAAAACCTGGGCGGAAGATGGGGCTGGTGATCACATGTATTCGATTGCACTAGTTCCATCGAATGAGCAGGGACACCGGGGACTTGTCTGGCTCATCGCAGCAGTCCTAGCGGCGTAATCCCCTTGCTCAGAAGGTGGTGTACTCCACCGACGATGTCTTCCAGAGCTCTGTCGCATCACCCAGGGCGGAAGCGACGTCGTCGCCCGTGACTGAGAACGTCCTGTCGATATCCTGATCCGGCCAGGTGAACACCACCGACAACACTCCTGCGGCGACGTCGTGATCAACCCAAAATGACATGGTCCAGAAGTTGTTGTGCCCCTCATGCGTGACAATTTCCGCCGTCGAACGCCCGGAGCTATGTTGATCTACAGCTAGCTGAGGGCCCTCGGCCGGAGAATTCCGCAGATAGGCGCCGACCTGGCGACCGATGACCCGCTGCTGCTCAAGTGTCAACGGGCCCTTAAACCTGACGCTCATCTGAACCCATAAACCAAAGGGGTAAACCTCAGCGAAGTTCAGGCTGCAGCCAGATCCGCTCAGAAGAACAGAGCCCCTGCCGGCCACGAAGCCCGGTTGCCAGTTGTACGGTCTCCTGGCATGTGAGCTCCTAACAAGTCACCCAAACGGGGCCGGGGATGTTGGTCGATCCTGTCCTGGTTGTGATGATACGACCTATCACCTGCAGCCCCTAGAAACCCGTCGACGGGTAACGTTCTAGCCGGTCTCGTTCGGAAGCGAGCTGGCAGCTGTGCACGGTCGAGCTTCCCCTTACGGGCCCGAGGCTGCCCGCTCAGGAACCGGCTTACGGGCGGCGCTATCCGGGTTCCTCGCTGTTGCTCTGACACGGCCCGAAGGATTGACCCGGGGGATTGCGCGGCAAGCACCGGGCCGTAGGGTGTAGTGATGACGGCGCGTTTAGAGGAAGCCCATAGCATTTCCACTTTGCTTGCCGGGCTCGATGATGCCGGCGTGCAGATGCTTCTCGATGCTGCTGAGCCGGTAGGCGTTGGTATCGGGGGAACAACCAAGAAGGTCCGGATCGGTGATCGGACTGCGTTCCTGAAGCAGCTCCCACTGACGGGCGTCGAAGAAGCTGATCCGACCGCCACCACAAGCCGGCTTCAGCTTCCCTTTGTCTCCCACTACGGCATAGGAAGCCCTACCCACGCGGTCGGGCGAGAGTTGGCAGCACATCAAGCAACCTCCACGTGGGTTAAGGCAGGAACCGTGGATTTCTTCCCGCTGCTGCTCAACTGGCGTGTGTTGGACCTGAAGTGTGAGGCGGACCTGAGCGAGTTCGACGGCGATGATTCTCCCAGCCAGTGGGGTCCGCATTGGCCTCAAATGCAGAGCAAACTTGCCGCGATGAAGTCCGCATCCAAAAGCATGGTGTTCTTCCTTGAGTACGTACCCGAGACGCTGGGCGCCTGGGTGCGCAGGAGTGTAGCTGAGGGCACCGGGGCGACCGTCTTCCCCGATGTGGTCGACCAACTTCTTGAAGCCACAGCATGGATGAACAGCCAGGGATTCCAGCACTTTGACGTGCACCCGGGAAACATCCTCGTTCGAGAGGGCAGACTACTCTTCACGGACTTCGGCCTGGCACTTCACCGCGAATTTGACCTCACCGCGGAGGAAGAAGCATCGATGCCCGATCACGACGGCTTCGACAGTGATACCGCCCTGATGCACCTTTTCCACTGGACGCTATTCGAACTCGGCTATACCTCCGGTCTGCAGCGGCTGGAGTTATTGCGTGCCGCCGCCGCTGACCCAGCCACACCAGCGCTGGACCCAGCCCGTGCGGCACTCGGCGACGGTGCTGATCTGATTGCGCAGCATGCCAGTGTCGCCGTCTACATAACCGAGATGTTCGGCGCCCTCATGGAGAATGTGTTCGCCGCTCAATATCGACGCCACTAGACCTTGGAGCCCAAGACGGTCAGTCGTCCCCGTGAGCGACCGACTGACGGGCACCTGGGCGAGCTGAAATAGGCGCCGAAAGTGCTGGGTCATTGAGGATGCGCGTCAGGGTGGTCTGCCCGAGCGTGCTCATTCCTGGGTTCGTCTCCCGGTAGTACCACACCAGGCCCATCGCCTGCTGGAATGCCCACGCGGCTCCGCGCCACCACTCAACGTCACCGCATGCCAGCTCACTGCGGAGGACTGACCTCCTCTCGTCATCGAGCATGTGCCATGCGGCGACAAGATCGAGTGACGGGTCAGCTGGAGCGAAACCCCCGCCATCCAGCACGCCAACCAATCGGTCGTCCTCGACAAGGAGATTGCCGGGAATCAAATCACCGTGCGTCATCGCATCGGAGGCAACCTTGGGCAAGCTCCGGAATTCCGCCCAGAGTGCGCGGAGCCGATTGACCGGAAGTAGTCCGTCACTTTCCCGGAAGCAGACTTCCATCCATGCGTCGGAATCATGAAGGTCTCCACCACGCCCGGAGCCGGCGAAGTGGCGTCCCTTCGTGTCGGCGGCGCGGAGCGAGCGTATGAGGTCCACGAGGTCATGGGCAAACATTTCGGAGTGCGCTAAGTGGTGGGGTGTTGCTACAGTCCCGTGGATCCAGGTCTGAAGGGTCCACGGCAAGGGATAGCCGAAACCGGGATCGCCCAAGGCCACGGGCGACGGTGTGGCGACCGGACAATATTCGGACAACTCGCGCATTGCCGCGGCTTCCCGGGCGAGCTCCGCCCTCATATCCGTTGGATTGGCGGAGCGCAGCGGGAATCGTGCCGTAAGGTCGGCGCCGATTCGAAAGATGGCGTTCACCGTGCCGTCTGTTGTCATGCGACGGAAACGCTCAAGGCGCCATTCCGGAAACTGGTCGATGATCAGCCGACGAGCGAGTTGCTCGTCAATGTGCAACTCATCGTCGTGCATAGCCATGCTGGTTACGTTAGCTGCTTTGCGCGACTGTCCCAGTGGAGGTTTCCCAAACAGGCCAGGCTTCAAACCGCTCTCCCTCGCCGCATCGGATTTGGCGGACATCGAGCCTGCCAGCTCCCACGCAAGGCGGGTACGGTGAATTCATGTCACCTACGGCCGTCGCTGAGTCCCGTCCCGTCTGGCACAGAACCGTGGGCGCGGCATTCGTGTCCGGTGCATCCCTGTGGCTCACTTGGACCGCCCAGCAATTGCCGACAATTTGCCCGGCAATCTACCCTGCGCCGGCTAGCTGCGCTCCGGATGCCCGCTTGAGTCCGGCAGTTTGGGGAACAGTTGTCATTATTGGGCTATTCGCTGCATTGCTAGCAGCGAGTGCCACGATTCGTCCTGAGCGGAAAATAGTCGTTCTTCGATGCCTCATGGCCGTGCTCGGTATCGCCGCAGCGGTTGTTCCCCTCTGGACCCTGGTTTCATCCGGCTTCAGCTTGTGACTACATAGGCGTCCCCTGGTCATAGCTGTTTGCATTCATCGCCGTCGAGGCCTTCGGTCCCATGCGCGAAGGCTTGATCGGCCCCCCAGAACAGCTGCGATGAGCAAAAATATCGAACCCCGCGCAGTAGGGGCGAGTGTTTGATTCATGCCCCGCTCCTCTGGGTAGCCTCAGCCTGCCGGGTGCGCGGCCCCGCCTGCCAGGATGGCAAAGTACCCGGGAACCTGTTGAGGGTTACCGGCACGGTTCATGGGGACCACTTCGATTTCTACCGGGCCGTCGACGATCAACCGCCAGTTCGGGGCCGGGAATTCGCGGGCGCGTTCTTGCGGCCCGAAATGCCCGGGCCGTGGAAGGTTTTCCAGGGCGCGCTGCAGTTGGCTGGGCATGTTTGCGCGGGTGGCTCCGAGTTCTGCCAAGTATCCGAGGCTGTTGCCGCGGAAGTTGGTCTCGGCCAGAAAGAGGCTGCCTCTGTTCCCGACGACGGTGTGCAGGTTCGCCGCCAACGCTGTCCGTCTGTTCGGTTTCAGGACGTGGAACACTCCCCGGACAAAGACGTTGGCCGGCCCCAGCCGCTCCAGGAGGAGCTCCCCAGCGTCAGCGGCGGCAGCGTCCAGAACTGCAAATTCAGCGTTGGGGACGTCTTCACTCTCCTGTCGGGCCCGCTCGACTGCACCGGCTGACACATCCACGCCGAGCAGGCTCGGAAATAGCCCGGCAAGCCAACGGGTGTGGGTCCCATTGCCGCAGCCAACATCCACGACCGGGAGAGTGGGATCGAAGTGGGCTAGGAGCTGCTCAGCGTACTGTGCGCGCTCAGCCGGGGAACCGGAGTCCCACAGCACGTCTCCGGTGCGTCCGGTGGAGCGGACTCCGCGCCAGTAACGTTCCCAAGCTGCGTCAGGGTCCTTTGGCGCCCGTGAAGCAAGGCGCACCACTGAGGGAACAAGCTGCATCCGGTCCCAAAGAGTCGACATATCCCAACCTTACCGACGCGGCGCAGAGCTGCGCAGATAGGCCATTGCTTCCACGGCCGGCAGCGGGCGGGCGAAGTAGTAGCCCTGCCCGTAGAGGCAGCCCATGGCGCGTAGCTGTTCGGCTTGGTCGGCGGTTTCGATTCCCTCCACGATGGCGTTCAGCCCTGCAGCGGAAATCAACTGCAGTACGGCGGACACGAATCTCTGCTGCTGGGCATCCGGGCCCATGTTCCTGATCAAGGACTGGTCGACCTTGACTGTCTCTGCGGGAAGCGATCCGAGGTAGCTGATGGATGAATAACCCGTACCGAAGTCATCGATTTGCAGCCCGACGCCGAGCTGACGCAACTTCATCAGGACCTGTTGCTCCCCGGTGCCCATGGTCATCAGGACGGTCTCGGTGATCTCCAGCACCAAGCGCTGCGGTTCGATCTTGTGGGCGGCCAAGGTGTTTCTGACATCCTCCAGCAGCCCGCTCCGCAGCAGTTCAGTTGCAGAAAGATTGATGTGCAGGCAAAAGTCCGTAAGGTCGGGGGCGGCCTGTCTCCAGTGGCTGAGTTGCCCGATGCCTTCATGCAGCACCCACCGGCCCAGCTCATAAATGAGACCCGTTTCCTCTGCGATCCCGATGAAGCTATCAGGCGTAATGGTCCCTCGGACCGGATGGTTCCAGCGCAGCAGCGCTTCCATGCCCACGACCTCGCCGGAAGCCATGTCGACCACCGGCTGATACAACAGTGCCAGCTCTCCACGGGCTACTGCGTAACCCAGTTCAGCGGTTGTGCGCGACCGTTCACGAACGGCCTCGAGCATGTCCGGGTGGAAGAGCTGAACGTTGTTGCGGCCCCGCGCCTTGGCTTGATACATGGCAATGTCGGCGTCGCGCATCAGTGCTTCGGCCGGATATCCGGGCGCACCGATACACACTCCCATGCTGGCCATGGCCCACACCGTTTCTGTCCCGATACGCACGCTGTCCCGCAGGGACTCTGAAGCGCGGTTTGCAATTTGAAGGATCTCTTCGTGTGTTGCCTCGCTGATGAGGATGGCGAACTCATCACCGCCCAGACGTGCCACCGTATCGGTTTCCCTGACGGCCGAACGCAGACGGCTGGCCACTTCCACCAGTGCCGCATCGCCGGCGCTGTGACCCAAGGTGTCGTTGATGACCTTGAACGAATCAAGATCCAGGAACACCACGGCCGGAGCGGTCGGCCCGGGTGTGCAAGCGTGGAGCGCTTCCCGGATCCGCTCCTTCAGCAGTGTCCTGTTCGCGAGGCCCGTCAGGGCGTCCGTCTTGGCCATCTGCTCCAGCTCGACCTGCGTTCGCCGCAGCATCGCGGTTCGGGCCGCGACTCTTTCCTCGAGATCCCTGTAAATATGCCCGAGCTCTTCCCCCAGCAGGTTCACGCCAGTGATGACCGCATCAATCTCATCCCTGCGCTCTGAGGGCTCAATCCGCGCATCCAGTTCGCCGGCTGCCAGCCGGACGATGCCGTCAACCAGCTGTTGCAGGCGCGGGTCCCCGGCGCGGCTGCCTGATTCGACGAGGGAGGGCCCTCCCGTAGTCACTTCAGGGGAGGAATCCGGGGATTCATCCATCAGCGTTCAGCCAGTCCAGGGCCTCGCTGCGGGAGGTAAAGAAGCGTGTCGGGCATGGCGGAATGTGCACCCCAAGAAAAAAGTTCGCAAGCACCCGGTCGACAGGAGACTTGCCCAGCAGGGCAATTCGCGAAGCGCTGCAGGGGATGGACCATACGCCCCTGGCCTCCCTGCTGACGGAAGCGACTGCCGCCATGTCAACGAGCATGGGACGCTGCTGCTGCTGGCAGACCTCATTTACTTTCGCCATCGCCGCGTGGGCGTCCTCAACCTGGATGTGGGCGCCCGGCTGCCAGCTCAGATGCACAAAACCGTCCTCGCGCAATTCAATGCTTGACTTGCCGCCGTCCGCGATTAGCGGTGCCACGTATTCGTCCTCCCAGAGCCCGCGCCGAACCGTTCGACGACTCTTCAAAGATACCGCCCGGATTCCCAAAGGCTGCCGGGGACCCACGCGGGCTCACGTTCCCCTTCGGAGGAATTCGCTGAATGCTAAGCGACCGCGGTGATGTCCAGGACAGGACCGGAATGTACCTTCGGAAGCTCCTCGAATGCTGGCTTAGCAAACCAATATCCTTGGAACAGGCGGATGCCGCTTGCCTTCAAAACCAGGAACTCAGCCTCAGTCTCGATGCCTTCTGCGAGCACCGTGATGTCGAGCTCCTTGGCGATGCCGAGGATTCCGGCAACGACGGCCTGACGGGCCGGGCTGGTGTCGATTCCGCGGATGAGCTTCATGTCGATCTTGATCAGATCCGGCTGAAAGTCGACGAGGAGCCCCAGCCCCGCATGACCGGCACCGAAGTCGTCTATAGCAGTGGTGAAGCCATGCCTGCGATATTCGGTGATGATGTTCGTGAGGTGAGCGGTGTCCGAGACCTCCTCATTCTCCGTGAACTCGAACATGATGGACGACGTCGGAAAGCTGCAGCGCGCGGCTGCAAGCAGTGTTGCACGGAGGCATGCGGCCGGTTCGTAGACCGCGTTCGGCATGAAGTTGATCGACAGCTTTAAATTCTCGCTTGCAGGAAAGAGGCGCGCTGCCAGCTCTATTGCCTTGACGCGGCAGTCCTGGTCGAAGCGGTACTTCTGTTCCGGTGAGACCTTTGACAGGACCTCAAAAGCACTCTCGCCCGACAAGCCTCGGACCAGCGCCTCGTAGCCCCATACGCGATCGGCAACGGCGTCATAGATGGGTTGGAAGGCCATGCTGAAATCGAAGTCGAGTTTTGAAGATGTCGTGCAGCCGTCGCATGCCATGGGGGTCCTCTCTCCGGTTGCGTCCACAGTATGGTACGACGGTTGCCGCCGACATCTCGGCCAATCCGGGTTGAAAACTCCGGGCCCACACCTCTTGTCATTTCAGCTGCCAGGGGCGTTACAGGGCCGTTGAGGAAGGGCGCGGTTACCTTGGCACGGTTTTTTGACACACGATCGTCACCGGTGTTGCGACGATCGTGGGAATCCAACGGCCTGTACGTGGCCGTTTGACACACGATCGTCACCGGTGTTGCGACGATCGTGGGAATCCAACGGCCTGTACGTGGCCGGCTTTCAAGGTGGTATTCATCAGTGGGTATCTTCTCCGAAACGACTAGCTCAGGCCCGCCAGGGGAGAAGGTTTGTAAGTCGAAGGGCCCCGGATGGGGAACGGAAGTGCTGGGAGGGTTTCGGCGTCGCCGGCAGTTACCCCGCGTTGAAGACATCAGGTCCGAAGGTGTTCAGGCCGGGAGCCCCTGCGTATCCAAGTCGGGGTAACGAAAAGATGTCCTCGATGCTGGCGAGCAGGCTGTAGTGGTTGTACATCTTGTCCGACGTCGTTGCCCCCTTGGTAAACGGCGAGATCACCAGCGCTCCGATCCGGCCGCCCGCAGTGCCTCCGGGGACCCCCGACGGAGCGGAGATTCTGGCTTCGGTTTCGTCGAAGGTGATCACCAGCACCCCGTCTTGTTTGAAGGCCGGGGAGGCCAGGATGGCCGGGACTTGCTGCTGCAGCCAACTGTCGGCACTTTCGAGACCGCCCGGGCTCCCGTCGACGCAGGGGGTGTCGTGGCCGTCGTTGCACAGGTTGGGTGTGATGTAGGAAAGGTTCGGTGTCGTGTCCACGGACCTCAGGTCATCAGCTAAATGGGTGTAGTCCACAACGTTGTTCTGGCAGTCCGGGGACGATGTGACTTCCTCAAAATACACGAACGGGTTGTGGCGCGTGGCGTACTGGTCGCCGGCCTTGGCTCTGTGGTGATCGTCTTTGGAGCCGGGTTCGGGATGCTGGCAGGGAGCGCCCATGTCTTCCATGTAGCCTTTCCAGGTCTTGCTGGCGGAACTGAGTTGGCCTGCAAGGGTGGGAACCGAGGCCGGGTACACGCAGCCAGTTCCCATCACCTGGCCCGGCTCGGATGTTCCGGTTTGTTTGAACCTGGCATATACCGGGCAATCGAGGCGTGTCATTGTGTTCGAGCCTTGTCCGGAAATCTGCGCCAGATAGTTGGGGAGGGAGTTGTGGTCTGTCCCGTAATACCGGGAGAGCAGCACGCCCTGTGCGCGCAAGGTCTTCGACAAATACGGGGCCGTCGAGCCGGCGCCCCAGACCTCGTCGTAATTCTTGTTCTCCAGGTTGATCACGAAGACGTGACCGGGCTTTCCCGACGCCTGTGGGGACTGGGACGTTGTCTTGCTCTGGCCCGCCGATGCTCCGCCCGCCGATGCTGCGCCCGCCGGCGGCGAGGGCTCACACCCTGTGGCGGCCATGGCGAGGACACCAGCCAGAAGCAGCGCCGCGGGTCGTGCCGCGCGGGTCAGGCCCGGGAACGCTCCGACATTCCGGCTCATCGGTTCCGGCTTTCGCGGTGTCCCTCCGGATTGCCCTGAGAATCGCTGGACTAAACGTGAGAAGCGAGAACTCCTCGACTGCGCCGAAACCACGAAGATGATGGGCCTGGTGGTGGTGATCATGGCGCAAACCTGTCTTTCCCATGAGGAGACGTTCAGGATACTCCGCGAGGCAGCGAATCCGCGTCCGACCAAGCTCAGCGAAAGGACTCGCGCGGCAATTCTGGTTTGCTTATTTATGCAGGTTACGACCTCACCAGGCTGGGCCGGAGTACGGCGGATCTGGCTGACATTGTGACTGTGCTGGGCCAGCGGGAGATCGAAAAGACAAAGCCCAAGTCATCGTTCCAAGGAACTGGAACGGTCATCCGGTGAAGGGCGCGACCAAGTGAGGTCCTTGCCTATGCGTGCTGTTGACTGGGGGGATTTCACCTGTGCCGCACAACCTCACTGATAAGTCCGAATGGCAAGCAGAAACGCTTCCGCTGATCGTCGCAAAACTTCCCGGATGTATCCATGGCAGCAACTGGCTGGAAGGAGAGCCAGCGGCGTTTGACACCGGACGCGGGTGGCGCCCGTCGGATGGCGTATGTCTCAGCCATTTCTGACGTATTCGGTTGTCCCTGCAAGGGATAAGGAGGGTGTGCGCAATTTGCCCACCCTGGGCTTCGAATCGGGTCGTCCTGCTGGACCGGGCCGGACAGGGTGGAGACGTGGCCCGCCACGTCGGGCAGCACGTGCTGGGGGAGGGCGACGTCGGGCGCCGGGATACGGTCCAGGAGAGCATCGGCGAGCATCCCGCGGGCCCCGTCGCTGGCCTCCTCGGCCGGCTGGAATAGGGCCAGGAGCGTGCCGCGCCACTGGTCCTGATGGTCGGCAAGCAGTCTGGAGGCACCCAGCAGGCATGCGACGTGGATGTCGTGTCCGCAGGCGTGCATGACGGGCACATGGTCCCCACCCTGGTCCTGCGCTATGACCGTGCTTGCGTAGTCTGCGCCGGTCCGTTCCTGCAGGGGCAGCGCGTCCATGTCCGCGCGAAGCAAGACCGTTGGCCCGCTGCCGTTGTGCAGCACCACAGCGACTCCTGTTCCCCCGATCCCGTTCTCCGTTGGAAGCCGTAGGAACTCATGCTGCGCACCACGTTGGCGGCGGTGCGGTGTTCCTGGTGTGAGAGCTCGGGGTTTTGGTGGAGGTCCTTGTAGAAGTCCTCCTGATCCGTGCGGATTGACTCGTAGTGCTGCAGCGCTTCGGTCGCGTCCACGGTGCCTCCTTTCATGCAGCCCCCGATCCGTACGGACGCGTGATCGCTTCGAGAAAATGTCCGTCAGGATCCGCGAAATAGACGCCGCGTCCGCCGTCGTTGTGGTTGATCTGCTGCGGGCGAGACCGTCCCGGGTCTGCCCAGTAGGGGATGCCCTGGGCCTGAATCCTTGCGAAGATTCCGTCAAAGTCCTCCTCGCTGACCAGGAATGCGTAGTGCTGCGGTGAGATGGGCCGGCCTGCCGTGGCGAAATCGAGGGCCACTCCGTGGTCGAGGGGCACGGTCATGAAAGACCACATGGCCTGGGGTGTCGGCAGTCCGAGCACGTTGGCGAGGAACTCCGCCGAATGGCGCTTGTCCGTTGCGTAGACGATGGTGTGGTTGAAAGTGACCGTCATGGTGACCTCCTCGGGTGGGGCTGATCAGGCGTAGGCGATCGGCAGCACCAGCATGTAGCCGGCCGGCATATCGCTGCTCCAGCGTCGCGGCTCGCGGACGACGAACTGCGTCGCCAGCTGTTCGGGGGTGAGCAGGGCGTTGGGCGCGGGGGACGGTCCCCACTTGTCGTCGTCGTACGGGTAGAGCGGATCCTGGACACGGATGCCGGTGACGGGGGACTCCGGGAACTGGCCGGGGTCGCCGAGTGACTCGAAGCCGCTCATCACCCATACGTGGCGGCCGTGCCACATGACCAGCCCGACCGGCCGGCCCGTGTCGGCCATGGCGCGCGCCGCGGTCTGCAGCGCCTGCTCATAGTCGGCGACGCTCACGACGGCGTACGGCCCCATCCCGACGGCGGTCAGCACTTCCGCCCAACCCAGGGGGTTTGCACCGTTGAACGAGTTGAACGACCGTGCCCGGGCCATTTCCCAGAGTTCCCCCTGCTGGACGCGGTCGGTCCACGTGCCGGCCCCGGTGTCGTCGATGAGGTTGTGCATTATCTGGATGCTCGCCGCCACACACCACTCAAAGGTGTACTGCGGCACGAAGTCCCCCTCCTGGAAGAGGTTGAGGGCGAACGCCTGGGGCACCGGAGGCTGCGTGGGAACGGGCGTGGGGGTGGGGGACAGGGACCCGTGAGGAGCGGGGACGTCATCGCGTGCAGCCGGCGGGGCCGAGGAGGAATGGATTGGTGGATCCGTGGCGGCCTCATCGAGTCTGATCGTCGGCACGCAGGCCGAGAGGAGGGTCGCTAGGACGGCCAACCAGACCAGAAGACGGAGCGGGGCACCGATCATGATCGGTCCAGTTTATCGCGACGCGGCGGGAATTTTCGGTCCGGGCCGGCGTTAGGTCTGAGTATGAAAGCAATCGTGTACCGTGCCACGGGGGATCCGTCTGTTCTCGAACTCGTCGACCGCGAGAGCCGCGACCCTGGGCGCGGGGAGGTCCGCGTGCGGATCATGGTCTCCGCGGTAAACCCCACCGATTGGAAGTCACGCCGCGGTGCCAGACCGGGCGAGCCCTTGCCCTTCGCGGAGGTCGTGCCGAACCAAGACGGCGCCGGAACCGTGGACGCCGTCGGACCCGGCGTCGGGCATCTCCACGTCGGTGACAGGGTCTGGGTGGCCTTGGCGGCCTACCAGCGCGCCGACGGCGGGACAGCCCAGGAGTACACCGTCCTGCCTGCCGAGCGGGTCTTCCCATTGCCGGAGAATGCCGGGTTCGACCTCGGCGCAAGCCTGGGCGTTCCCGCGATCACCGCCCATAGGGCCCTGACCATCGCCGAGGACGGCCCGCGGCGGCTGCGCCCGGGAGCCTTGGACGGCAAGGTAGTTCTTGTTTCCGGAGGGGCCGGCGCCGTGGGCCATGCGGCGATTCAGCTCGCCAAGTGGGCCGGCGCCGTCGTGATCACGACCGTGAGCGGACCGGCGAAGGCTGCGCTGGCCACGGCCGCCGGCGCCGATCACGTCATCAATTACCGGGAAAGCCACGCGGCCGCGGAGATCCGTCGGATCGCACCCGAAGGCGTCGACCAGATCGTGGAGGTGGCGCCCGCGCAGAACGCGGAACTCGACCTGGCAGTAATCCGCAACCGCGGCTCCATCGCGGTCTACGCCAACAACGGCGGCGATCAGGTGACCCTGGACGTGCGAAGGCACTTCAGCCTCAACGTCCGCTACCAGTTCGTGCTGCTCTACACCGTTGGCATGGCTGCGGTGCATGACGCCGCCGAGGACATCAATGCGGCCATCGCCGACGGTGCCCTTCCGGTCGGGGAAGCCGCAGGTCTGCCGCTGCATCGCTTTGCCCTGGCTGCCACGTCTGCGGCCCACGCGGCGGTGGAAGAGAGCGTCATCGGCAAGGTGCTGATCGATGTGTCAGCGAGCTAGCCGATAACGCTCGGGAGCCTCGCGGGGGCAGTCACGCCGTTCAACCGCGGCGGTCGAGGCCACTTTCAACAACGCTTCGTCACGAATGCCGGGCGGCTATGACCCGAACTTCCTCCATTGTCCTTCCGAGACCACCTCGACGGAGCCGTCCACGACCTTGATGGCTGTCTGTTCGTCGATGGCGTAGGCAGGGACGCCTATGTCGGCGGCCCACCGCTCTGCGTGGGCCAGGGAGTTCCCCGGGAAAGCGCCCAAGTGCGGGAAGATCGAAAAGTCCACTACCCCCAGGGTGCGATCGTCCGGAGCGGACGGCCACTCGACGAAGTATTCCCCGATCCGGGGCGTCATCACCATGCTTCCGGCACTCACCCCCACCCACACTGTGTCGGGAAGTGACGGCAGCAGCTCGGCCAGCCCGGACTCCCGCATCCAATGGGACAGGTACGTCGCGTCGCCGCCGTCGACCAAGAGCACGTCGGCCTCCCGAAGCCAGGGGACCCAGCGGTCCGTGCCGATGGTGGGCAGCGCGGTGAGCTCGAGAACGCCGAGCGACGCCCAGCCCAGGCCGGCCAAGTGACGGGAGTCGTGGTCGGCGGCCAGGAGGCCCCGCACCGATGCCGGTCCGCACATAGGGTGACCCCACTGGGCGGTTGGGACGACCAGGGCGTGGCATTCGGCGATCGGCTTGCCGAGAAGCTGCACGAGCGCCGAGTGGATGCTCGGGTTCGTCACGCCGCCTGATGTAAGCAATAGCTTCAAAAATGTGCCCCCAAAAGTTCGCGCGTGGATGGTGGATGTGCCTGACGAGGCGGGAACGGGCTGGAACTCACCGACAGATCCGGTAAGCACACTGCGTGCCTATAGGCCGTCTTCGGCAACGCCGGCGGGCAGTGGGAGACGGAACCTCTTGGCGGGGTTCTTCTTCGAGAGCAGCTTCCGGTCGAACTTTGCGACGCCGAACAGGATGCCGTCGCGGAAGAGAACAGCCGAGGCATCGTTATACACCAGGTGGTACCGGGAGGCGCCGGACGGCCAGGACTGCACGCTGTGGAATTCGGACGCTTTGGCCTCCCCGGCGACGACAATTTCTGCGGCGGCGAGCTGGCCACGGATCTTTTCGGAGAGTCCGGGCGTGATGAGTGAGCTGATGAAGTCTTCGATGCGGTGAGTTGTCATGGGCGAATCCTTTCAGACGTGCGTGACATTTGGGTGGTTTCGGCCAGCCGGGCTGCGGGACGAGACTTTTTGGTGCCAGCTACAGGGAGGATCTGTCGAACTCTCTGGGTGGGTATCCGGGATAACCGGCGCCTAGTTTGAACCTTGCGTTCCGGGGCGCTGCCGCCGCCAACCGGGTGTTTACCGGGCTCTTCTGACGAGTTCGCCAGCCACCTCTGCGACAGCCCTGGAGCGGTGATCGGTAGAGAGGGGCCCGCGGTTCTTCTTGCCGAAGTCAGGCTGGATGCTCCGCAGGAGAACGTCCGGGACAGTTCCGGACGAGCTCCGGGGGACGGTCAATCAATGCTGGGCGCGCTGGCGAACTCTCGATGAAGCCGGTCCCTGGCGGCGTTCTCGACCAGGGTCGGAATGTAGATCCTGATCCGCCCTGAAGCCAGCGATTGAAATTCTTCCCGAACGACGCCCTCGATACGAGTGTTGGGAGCACCGGGAAACCTTGCGGCCAGGCGCTCGACAACCTTGCGGATGGTTGATTCGCTTTCTCCATCGCTCATCTGTCCAGTGTCAGCCGCGGACTGGGCTGCGGTCAACGAAACCAGCTGCCGTCCGAGGTCGCCTTGGCCGGGCCCGCGCCGGCCAGTCGTCGACGTGCGCTGCCGGAACGGGGCACTCGCACCCGGGATCTCGGTACGGAAGTTTGATCGCTCGGTGAATATCACGGTGGAATTGTCGGCGGCGCCCCCACGTGCAGCGAGGTGGCCGGCTCTACCGCGGTCTCCCAGAGTCGCTCCGGGTACCCGTGCCTCGGTGCCAGGCAGAAATTCCATGGGCGACCCCAGTAGGCGCCAAGCGTCCGCCCGCCGTTGTGGCTGGAGAGGTCGTGGTCTGAGGGTGCGCGGGCTGAACGGCTGTTCGGGCAGCCGTGATCCTCTCCGGTCCGAGGAAGGCGCTAAACCCTGCTGTTGGCGAATGCAGCGCGGATGGGAACTGGCTGCTCGGAGGTGGGCTTACATGCAGCATTCGCTTGCATAGCCCGCAGGACGGCGTCGAGTTGGTCCGCCGGGAGCGGGCGTGAGATGAGGTAGCCCTGGGCGGTGTCGCAGCCGAGCTCCTGCAGGATGGCCAGTTGGGTTTGTCGTTCCACGCCCTCGGCGGTGGTGGTGAGGCCCAGGGCCTTGGCCGGGGCGATGACGCCGGAGACAAGGATGGCAGAGACGGGGTCGGAGTCGATGGTGTCGATGAAGGATTTGTCGAGCTTGAGGCAGGTGAGCGGAAGGTCGCGGAGCATGGCGAGGGACGAATATGCCGTTCCGTAGTCATCGAGGGCGACACCGATCCCGACGTCGGTCAATTCGCGCAGCTGCGCAGCAGCCGATCGGAGGTCCGCGACGGCGGCGGTCTCGGTGATTTCAATGTTTAACAGGGAAGCCGGCAGCCCGTAACGCCGCAGAGCCGCGAGAAGATCCGGGACCAGGGTCCCGGAGCTTAGCTGGACGGGGGAGATGTTCACCGAGATTGCCCTGGGGGTGCCGGCGTCCGACCACCGGCGGGCCTGGGCGCAGGCCTGATCGATTACCCAGCGGCCGATCGCGTGGATTTCGCCGGTGTGCTCGGCCACATGGATGAATTCGTCGGGACCCACGCGGCCCAGGTCGGGGTCTTCCCATCGCAGCAAGGCCTCAGCGCCCCCACAAGCGCCGGTAGCAATATCCATCAGTGGTTGATAGACGAGCGTTAGCCCTGAGGTTGCGAGGGCGTGGGGCAGGCGACGGCGGATCAGCGCCTGGCGGGCGAACCGGGTGGGAGGACGGCAGGGGTCGATCCGGCCCAGGCGGCGTTTGCCATCGTGTTTGGCTTGAAGCATGGCCGTGTCTGCGTGGCGGAGCAGGTACTCCAGCCGCGCAGCTGGGTTCTCGCCGTCGACGTCCGCGGCCATGGCCAGGCCGAGCGTCGCCGAGAGATGGAGCTCGTGCCCATCATGGGTGAAAGGATTTTCGAGCGTTTCCAGGAAGCGTGCGGCGATTGCGCGGGCAGTGGATTCATCGACGTCGACCAGCAGCACGGCGAATTCATCGCCGCCAATCCTGGCGGTAAGATCTGCGGGCCTCGTGCACGTTTGGAGTCTGGCCGCAAAGGCGGAGAGCACCGCGTCGCCGATACGGTGACCAAACGTGTCGTTGATGATCTTGAAGTCATCGAGATCAATATAAAGGACAGCCACCGACGACGATCCCGCGGCACCGACCAGTGCGGGGCCGTGTTCGTCCAGGAGCCGGCGGTTCGCCAGCCCGGTGAGCGGGTCATGGAGCGCGTCCTGCTCGAAAGCCTCTGACAGGCCCTCGAAAACTTCCGAGACGGGCACGATCCGAGGTCCTCTCGCCGACGGGACCAACAGATCTTCATAGCGCGTTTCCTCAGGCCTGCCCAGGATGACGGCCGCAGCGGTCCGGAGATCCATGGAGGGTTCGACTATGAAACGGTTCTTCGGCAGCAGGGCGGCGGCCTTGACCCGAGTATTCAGAGCCCGCCCGTAACCCAGCCGACCGGTCATGCGGTCATCGACCTGATCACGCGTCAACAGGCAGAGGGTGCCGTGCACGTCGATCACGACGGCGCGGAGTCCCCGGTCCGCACGGAAAAGAGCCTCGATCTCAATGGACGGCGAATCCCCGGAAAAAACCACTGCAATGGAACCGAGCTCGGCTAGGGTGCGGGATGACGGGCGCGGCGCCCGACCGGGAATACCGGGATCAATGCTCACCGACCCTTGATACGTGATCCAGACAAACAAGACCTGAACAATGGACAAAAATTGCAAGTCAACTCTCGATTAGGCACTTTCCTGATAAGGAAAAGTGGTTCCCGTCGTCACCGGCAGGGCGAGTACGTGCAGCCTGCGAAGCCCTTGCCGCAATTCCCTTAGAACAGCGGCCAGGGCACCGCCGGCATCCCGCCGCTCGGAGCCGGAAAACGCCCTGCCAGACGCAACCGGGCGCAGCGCGCGGCGAGCGATGCGATTTCTTCGGCGCTGAGCAGGTCCGCCAAGTCTCGGCCCAGCCCACCGTGCAGTCCTTCACTGACACGATCAATGCCGTCGCGTTCCTCGGCGGTCAGAGCGTCTCCCAGCCATCCCCACAGCACCGTGCGCAGCTTGTGGTCACGGTGAAAAGTGAGCCCGTGGTCTACGCCGTGCCGGTGTCCGTCGGTCATGGCAAGAATGTGGTCGCCTTTGCGGTCGGCGTTGTTGACGACCATGTCGAACACTGCCATTCGTCTCAGCGCTGGCGAGTCTTCGTGAATGAGGGCGACCATCCGTCCTCATCTCTTCCCTCCAGAACGTGTTTCCACCCAGTCTCCGGCACCTGGTCCGTCGCGACCAGGTCCACGGCGCTTTGGGCGGGGTCTTGCTCTTGCCAGAGCTGCACCATTCCTTCGCCCAACGGACCACCGCGCAGCCAGGTGCGCGGCACAACGTCCCAGCCAAAGGCCTGCGAAACCAGGTAGGCGGCCACCTCCCGGTGAGCCAGGGTGCCGCGGGAGTAATCCCACAGCGGGCTTTCGCCTGCTATCGGTTTATAGACGATCACCACGTCGCCGATGCTGCCCAGAAATGTAGCGTTTGACGCCGTCGTGATGCGGCCGGTGAGCGTCAGCTCGGCGGTCACGAGGTCCGGCACGGGCATCAGACCTCGGGAAAGGTGCAGATGTGCCCGTCGGCGTCCATGGGGTTACCGCAGACCGGGCACGTGGGACGCCCTGCGCCCACGATCTCACGGGTGCGCTTGGCGAATGCGCGTGCGGTGCCGACCGGCATTCGCACCAGCAGCATTTCGGGCTCGTTAGCGCCGTGCTCATCAAGCGATTCGTCGTTGTCATCGGCATCGACATCGGTGATGGGGTGTGCCTCGATGACGACCTGGGCTGTGGTTGGGTCCCACCCCAGGGTCATGGCGCCGGTGCGGAACTGCTCCTGGACGGCCTCGAGCGGGTCATTGTCGACTAGTTCAATGGGAGTACTCGTGGGAACGCTGAAGGGGTTGCCCTCGACGGTGCCGAGTTGGTCGAGAATTTCGTCGACCTTCTCGGCGAGCAGAGCGGACTGCTGCTTTTCCAGTGCGATACTCACGATCTGCGTCCCTGCTCGCACCTGCAGGTAAAACGTACGCGCCCCCGGAAGGCCAATGGTGCCAACGACGACCCGATCGGGCCAGGCAAACTCGTGTACACGTGTAGGCATGTCAATATTCTAGGCGCATGAGGTTCATGGCAGCTTTTGCCCTGCACCGCCGCCCACCGGCGCATCGCCAGAGTGGAGGCCGTTCGACAGCCACGACAGATCACCCGCGTCGGTGTTGGTCGCGTAAACGCTCGGCCGGCTAGCGCCGTAGCGCACGATCGATACGGAGGCGGGGCCCACGTTAATGCGCTGGAACAGGTCAAGGTGCATGCCGAACGCGTCGGCCAGGATTGACTTGATGATGTCACCGTGGCTCACCGCCACCCACACTGCCCCTGGCCCGTGTTCGGCTTCGAAGGCTGCATCGTGGCGTCGAATCGCTGCGACCGACCGAGCCTGCATTGCTGCCATCGATTCACCGCCGGGAAAGACGACGGCGGACGGTTGCGACTGCACAGCGGGCCACAAATCCTCGGTCGCGAGATCACTGAGCGTGCGGCCCTGCCATTGGCCGTAATCGCATTCGGTAAGAGCCGGATCGACCGGCGCGTACGGCGTGCCAGCCTGGCGATCGAGGATGAGCTGGGCGGTCTGCTGACAACGCTCAAGAGGGCTCGACACCACCCCGACTACGGGCACGGCAGCGATCCGGTCTCCGGTCACAGCCGCCTGGTCGCGCCCGACCTCGTCCAGGCTGACGCCGACGGCCCGACCGGCCAGGAGACCAGTGGCATTGGCTGTGGTGCGGCCGTGCCGCACGAGAATAACTGTCGCCATCCACACAGCCTAGCCACCCGGTGGGTCGATGGCAGTATGAACCGTACAGGGCCACGCACCGAACAGGCCGAGAAAGTACTGGCGGAACCCTTGGTGTAGACGACTTCTGAAACTGGCAATCCGGCGGGGGCGGACGTTCCCCTATAACTAGAGCTACGAGTCTGTCGTCCGCCGTCGAACGGCTCAGGAGGAAGGCCGACCGCGCGGAGGAATTGTCCTCAGTGCCTCGTCTCGTACCTGGTCAGGGTAACGCCGTCGGGAAACGTCCGCGTCTCCACCAGGTTCAGGTTCACCCAGTTGTCCAGCGAGGTGAAGAACGGGGTGCCGCCGCCCACCAGGACCGGATGGGTGGCCAGGGCGTATTCGTCGATCAGCCCGGCCCGCATGGCAGCCGCGGCGAGCGTTGCGCCGCCGATGCTCATCGGGCCGCCGTCCTCGGCCTTGAGCCGGGTGATCTCGGTGATCGCGTCGCCGGTGACCAGACGGGTGTTCCAGTCGACCTTGTCGATCGTCGAGGAGAACACAATCTTTGGTGTGTCCCGCCAGTTCCGCGCGAACTCGATCTCCGCCGGGGTGGCGTTGGGCTGCTGGTCGCCGGTGGGCCAGTAGGAGCTCATGGTCTCCCAGAGCTTGCGGCCATACAGCGACAGGCTGCTAGCCCGTTCCTGGTCGAGCCACCACTGGAACAATTCGGAGCTCGGCCCGCCCCAGCCGATGTCGTCGCCGGCCGCGGCGATGTAGCCGTCCAGGGTCAGATTCATGCCGTAGATCAGTTTCCGCACGGCGCCAGCCTTCCGTCTCGTGGTGGTGGAGGGCGTCATTGAACGCTGTCGTCCCGCATACGATCGGCAGCTTCCTGTCCCTCATGGAGCCACCTTAACTGCCCCGGATCTGGATGCCATAGCTTCGGTCCGCTTTTCAACCGAGCTTCCCGGTGGAGGATCCCCCGAACGGACCCCACGCCGAATACGGTCGTCTGCAAACCAGTGGTTGATATTCCTCAAGATGCTGCGTGGGCTCAAAGCCGAGCCCTCATCCAAGGCGGTTTCCCAGAGGTAGAGTTGCTGGATGCTTGAGATCCGCCCAAATTGCGAATGCTGCGACCGCGATATTTCTCCCTCTGACGAGGCCTACATTTGCACGTTTGAGTGCACCTGGTGTCCGGCCTGCGTCGAACGCTTCCCGCATCGGTCTTGTCCAAACTGCGGGGGAGATCTTCAGCGTCGCCCCATCCGGCCTGTTGCCGCCCTGGCCAACAACCCAGCCGGCACTAAAAGGGTTGTATCTCCGGATTGCCTCAAAAAGGTCGTCGGGTATTAGGGGCCTTCTAATTCGAAAGAGGAAGCTGGCGCAATCGTTCATACCCTGTTTCAAAGGGTCTTGTTCGTGAGGAACAACTTGATTAAGGTTGTGGTCTTCCTGAGGGGCCTCCGCAGATCGCTCGTCCGCTAACGCTTCCACCCCCACCCGCACTCAACCACGACGGCGGCCCTCGCCGAACGGTGAGGGCCGCCGTCATGCGTTAGGTGGCTGGCGCCCCTCGCTGGCTGTCCCGCTAAGACGCGGATGAAACACTGTGGCCCGACTGCCTACTCGCCGCTTCTGGCCATCCCGGTCAACCAGGCTTTGGCGGCCTCCTCGGACAGGAAAAATCGGTGTGGGTAGGTGGTTTGACGGCTGGTGCCGGCGGCCATGACCCGGTCAACAGCGCTGGACCCAAGGACGGCGATAGCCAGGACACCCGTACTTTGCGCGAAGGCATATCGAGCCGCTGCGCTGAACTCAACGTCGGTCATGTGCGAGAGCATCGGCATCGGAGTCCCACCGCTGATGCGCTCCACAGCAAGCATGGCGTCCCGGGCGTCGTCGACATCCACAAAGGAACCAGGCCGCCAGACGCTTACCACTATCCCTGCGACCACGCAGAGAGAATTCTTCCCGCCGGCGGCAGCAATTCGGCCTTGAATCATTTCGTAGATCCTAGTCCCTGGACTTCTGCAGTCGTGTCGCCCCGCGCCGCGGTCAGCGACTTGATTGATCTATCCGGGCCATTAGTTGCCGACGTGTCGGCGATGTTCGGCCGAACCAGTCCGCATGGGATTGTGCACGGTACCATTGGCGCCACGCTCAAGGGTCGGAACCTTGCTACATATGCGGGTGCTGTGGCTTGTGGGTTGCAGTTCGACTCCGCGGGGATGTTCCCGGACAACACTGACTACGTCGCTTCCACGTGCCGGGTAGTCTCGCCACATAAAGCTGCTGGTCGGCTGAGGCAGGGACCTGCAGGCGATGATGGATCCATGACGATCGCAAAATCCGTACTACTTTTTATACTTGCCGCTGCTGCCGAGATTGGTGGGGCCTGGCTGGTCTGGCAGGCCGTGCGGGAGGGCAAGTCGTGGTGGTGGGCAGGGTTGGGGGTCATCGCACTGGGTATTTATGGATTTGTTGCCACGCTTCAGCCTGACGCGCATTTTGGCCGCATCCTCGCGGCTTACGGTGGAGTGTTTGTGGCCGGGTCTCTTGCCTGGGGCATGGTTTTTGACGGTTTCCGCCCCGATCGGTGGGATGTCGCTGGTTCCGTCGTTTGCCTTGCGGGAGTCGCCATCATCATGTTCGCGCCGCGGAACGCCGGCTGAATTCGAGGAGCTGCCGCCCCGCCGTGCCGTACTGGAATGGGCCGGCACGGCCAACCGTTGCGCTTTATGCCAGGGAGCGCGTGCTCTGTCTGAGCCGATGCTAGCGCGCGTCCTCGAACAGCTGCCCGAACCGGGCTTCGCTCGCGGCGGCGCAGACGAGGATCTTTCTTATGAGCTCGGAACAAGGTCGTTGAGCAGCGCCTCGATGCGCCCTGGGGAGTCCACGTCGCGGTGGACCTGGAAGCCATCGGATCACCCTTCCAGGCGGCCGTCGGCGGCCGGGCCTTTGAAGCCATGAGCGCGGCGATGGCCGAGGCGTTCGGACGGCCAATGACAACCCTGGGACAAGGCGGATCGATCCCGCTGTGCAACGTGTTCGCCGACACCTACCCGGATGCGGAGATCATCCTGCTAGGGGTCGAGGGACCCCTCGCCCTCATTCACGCACCGAACGAAAGCGTGGACCCCAGTGAGATCAGCGCCGTGGCCGAATCCCTGGCATTGTTCCTGAAGCACTACGCAACGCAGTCCGGCTAGCAGCACCCGGCCGCCCGTGCCTCACCAGCCATGACGGACCAACTTCCGAAACCTAGCAGTTGGCCGCCGTTCGCAGGTCGCTGACCGCCGCTTGGACGTTGGCTGCTTCGTCCCGCAGGGAGTTGACCGCCTGAGTCAGCGTGGCATCGTCAGGAACGTCCTTGACGGCGCGATCGAACTTGTTTTCGGCCGCTTGAACGGCGTCCACCGCGTCTTTTGCGACGTCCTGACTCGCCTTGACAAGATCGTCATAGGTCTTGGCGACCTGGTCTCGCGCCGTCTGGACCTGCTGCACTGTGGCGCCGGGCTTGAGTGTCTGCTTGAAATTCGTCAGGGCTGCGGCGTAGGCACTGGCAGCCCCACACACCTGCGAAACGTTCTCCTGCGCTCTGGCGCTGCTGACGCTCGTGCCGGGGCTGGAAGGGCTGCAGCCCATCAGGGCAGCGGCTGCCGCGAGTGCCATCGATCCTGCAAGGATTGGGCGAGGTCTCGACATCGGAGGCTCTTTTTCGAAGTTGGTTTGCGGTAGGGGATCCTGCCACGGGCAGGTACGACCATTGTCCGGCTGTGCCGGGGACCCGGACCTCATCCGCGGAAGGTGATCCGTGCACAATGCGCACACCCGAGGCTTCGGATCGGGTCGTATCCCGGCCGGACCGGGCAGGATTGCGGAGGTTCTCGGGGGAGTGGGGTACTTCTTCATAGGTGCCTGGGTCATCCGGCCATCTTGATCCAGCGTCGACCGGTTCGGCACCCGGACCGGGAGCGTGGATGGTTTGATTAGTCAGTGCTCCGTCTAAAACGCCTTATAGCTGTCAGCCTGTTCGCGGTGTGCGTCATCACCGCATTCTCGTTCTGGGTAACCAGGCAGCCCGGCGCAGACGCCCGCGGGGCCCTCTCTGCACCCCCGCGAGCGGGGGCGGAACTTGAAATGTTGTCCACCGGCATCACCACCGCCGTGAACGTAACCCCGAGCCCGGATGCCCAGTGGCTCATCCGGGCCGCCGCGCAGACCGGAATCCCTGCCCGCGCGCTCCGGGCCTATGTTGCTGCGGCAGCCACGGCCAACGATTCCGCTCCGATGTGCGGGATTGGCTGGAACACCGTGGCGGCTGTCGGCTCTGTCGAGTCAGCGCACGGAACTTACGGCGGCGGCAGCTTCGACACCGCGGGGCAGGCGAGTGGCCCCATTGTGGGCCCGAGTCTCGATGGCAACGGATTCGCCGCCATCGCAGACACGGATGCGGGGGTTCTGGATGGCGACGCCCACTGGGACCACGCCGTCGGGCCCATGCAGTTCATTCCCACCACCTGGCAGCTTGCAGGCCGGGACGGGAACGGGGACGGCACCGCGGACCCGTTCAATATCGACGACGCCGCCCTTAGTGCGGCGACCTATCTGTGCGCCCACGGCCGTGACCTCTCAACCGCGCAAGGATGGACCTCCGCCATCTACTCCTACAACCAGTCCGATGCCTACCTGAGCCAGGTGCGGGCCCAAGCCACCGCCTACGCTGTGAAGACCGGCACCGCCGAATGAGTCCTCAGGCTGAAGGCCCATGAGCGCCGCATGGATGGGGCATCCGCTACCCGGCTCCGCGTCCCTTGCGCCTCGTTTCTCCCATCGTTGGTGTTGAGTTACGTCTCGTCCGTGTGCGTAACTTCGACGTCGGTGAAAGCATGCCGACGCGTTATCGTTGGTCCAACACATCTGCTGAGGAGAACGCATGCCGTACGTAGTTGACTTCGAGAACGTTTCTACTGTCGGACTGGAATCATCTCCTGTCGCCGAGTCGCTCGCTGGGTTACGCGCCAACGAGGGGCGCTACTACCGCAACAAGTACGACCACATCTTCACTGTTGGCCCTGCAAGCGAGGTTCCGGAGGTCGTCGACCGGGTGAACCGCATCCTAAGGGAGGAGCGTGACATTGTCATCGGCTCCCGCCCGCTCGAAGCGACCGCGTTCGAAGTCGACGGTTTACAGATGGATTACGTGTTCTACGAGTCAGGGCTTTCGATCAACGTTATGTACAGCATCGAAGAGGGCGGGAAACGCGCCGTCGGATTCAAACTTGCCGAAGGCATGGAGATTCCAGAGGAACTGGCTTCGCGATTCAAGTTCGCCCGCCAGAAATCAAAGCTCGCAGGCGTTATCCGCGGCTCCTACTTCGTGATCAAAGGCGAGTACTGAACGGCTGACGCTCCGCCCCTGCCCGGACTGTCACGGCCGCATATGATCCGGCTTTAGCGGCCGTTGTACTCCTCGTCTGTGATGTGCTCACCCCAGGTGGTGGTCTTTGACGGGTCTTTGCCGTTTTGGAGCATGGCAATGTGCTCCATGAAGCAGCCTGGGGCGGCGGCGTGCCAATGTTCCTCACCGGGTGGAGTGTAAAGCGTCTGGCCGGGGTGGACTTCGATGATCTCTCCGTCGCGGGTGCCGAATCGGCCTACACCTTGTGTGACGCGCAGGTACTGGCCGTGCTCGTGGGAGTGCCAGGCGGTGCGTGCTCCCGGCGCGAAGCGGACCGTCGCAACGACCATTGTTTGGGCGGACTCGTGGGGCAACGCAATCGGGTCAAGCCACACGTCGCCGGCGAATTGGGCCGCCGGGTTCTTGGTGGTCGGGGCTGAAGGTTCGATGTTCATGGTCTTCCTTACTTGTTGTCTGTGAAGAGCTGCTTGGCCACGCCCATTGCCGACATGCCCTTGGGCCAGCCGGCGTAGAGCGTGACATGGGTGATGGCTTCGATGAGCTCGTCCTGGGTTACACCGTTTTCGAGGGCACGGCCGAGGTGGAAGCCCAGCTGGTCGGTGTTCCCGCCTGCGGTGAGTACGGCCACGGTAATGAGGCTGCGGTCCCTTGCCGGGAGTTCGGGCCGGTTCCAGACGTCCTCGAAGAGCACGTCGTCGGTGAGCTCGGCGAGTTTCGGTGCGAAGTCGCCGAACATCTTTCGGCCGCCTCCGAGCTGTTTGGGCTGGTCAGTCATGATGATCCTTCTTTTGATATGGACTTCGAAGTGGGACTTACCAGGTGGATGCAACGGTGCGGGCTATGACCCATCCGTCTCCGCGGGGTTCGAACCATGAGCGCAACGTCAGGCGCCAGGTGGCCCTGGATCCCCAGATCGTGGCGTCGGTAAGGGTTCTGGCGGTCAGTGCCGGCACGGTCCCGTCCGTGCTGAGGATGGCCTCGACTGTTTCCATCCGGTGGTACTGCATCTCGCCGGTTTGAACTGCATCAAGCCATTCCGACTTCGACTGCACGTACCCGGTCAGGTGCGTCAGGGTGAAGCCGTCGGCGAGGATGGCGTCCAGCGCGGGCACGCCCCCGGCAACCATCGCCTCGAACAACGCGTTGTGGAGCTCCTCCAACACGGCAGCGCTCACGGCTGCGACCGCCGTCGTGCGTGGGCTGTGAGCTCGTGCGCGCCGTAACTGTTGTCGTCGGGGTTGACGGTCACGCCGGGGGCGACGAGCCGGTCGATGCGGTCCAGCACGTCGGTACCCAGTCTGATGTCCGCGGCCGGCAGGTACGACTCGAGTTGTTCCATGGTGCGCGGTCCCACGATCGCGGCTGTGACGCCCGGGTGGTTGATGACGAATGCGATGGCCAGCTCGATGAGCGTCAGCCCGGCTTGTTCGGCGAGCTGGGCGAGGTCTTCGACGATGTCGAGTTTTCGCTGATTGGCCGGGCTTGTCATATCGAACCGGGCGCTCGGGCGGGCTGACGAGGTTGGTGTGGACGCCGAGTCTTTGCGCCAGCGTCCGGAGAGCCACCCGCCGCTGAGCGGGCTGTAGGTGAGCGTTCCCATGCCGTGGCGTTGCACCGTCGGGAGGATGTCTTCCTCGATGCCGCGGACCAGGATCGAGTAGGGCGGCTGCTCGGTGACGAACCGCTCCAGGTTGCGTTCCCGGGCGGCCCACTGGGCCTCCACGATCTGGGCCCCCGAGTACGACGAGGAGCCTATGTAGCGGACCTTGCCTTGGCGGACGAGGTCGGTGAGGGCACCGAGCGTTTCCTCGACGTCGGTATCGGGGCTGGGCCGGTGGACCTGGTAGAGGTCTATGTAGTCCGTGTTCAGGCGGCGGAGGGAGTTTTCGACTTCGCGGATGATCCAGCGGCGGGATCCTCCGCGCTGGGTGGGGTCTTCGCCCATGGGCATAAAGAACTTCGTAGCGAGGAACACGTCATCACGCCGGCCCTCCAGTGCCTGCCCGACGATTTCTTCGGATGCCCCGCCGGAGTAGACGTCGGCGGTGTCGATGAAGTTGATGCCCGCGTCGAGTGCGTGGTGGATGATGCGGATGGAATCGGCGGTGTCCGTGTTGCCCCAGGGGCCGAACATCATCGCGCCCAGGCACAAGGGACTGACCTGCACACCGGTGCGGCCGAGGGGACGGTATTCCATGATGGTTCCTTGTCTCTGTCTTAGGCTTCGGGGATGACCATGGCGAAGCGGTCTTCGCGGGCCTGGTCCGGGTCCGGGCCGTTGCGTATGCCGGTGTCGAGGGCGTCGATGGCGGCGAGTTCGCCGGCACTGAGCTCGAAGTTGAACACGTCGAAGTTTTCGGCGATGCGTGCCGGGTTCGTGGATTTCGGGATGGCTGAGCGGCCGTGCTGCAGGTGCCAACGGATCATGACCTGCGCCGGACTCTTGCCGTGGGCCTGTGCGATGGTGGCAATTGTGGGGTCTTCCATGACGTTGAGCCGCTCCTCGCCCCACCCTGGGTAGAAGGTGATCCCGCCGATCGGTGACCAGGCCTGGGTAAGGATCCCATGCTCGGCATCGGCGGCCTGTACGTCCGGCTGGGTGAAGTAAGGGTGCAGTTCGATCTGGTTCACGGCCGGGACGACGTTGGTCGCGTCGAGCAGCTGCTTCAGGTGGTGTGGCATGAAGTTGCTGACGCCGATCGCCCGCACCCGTCCGTCAGCAAGCAGCACTTCCAGCGCCTTATAGGCGGCGATGGTTTTCTCGAGGCGGTCGGGTGCGGGCTGGTGCAGGATAAGCAGGTCCAGATAGTCGACGCCGAGTTTACCGGTCGCCTTATCCCAGGCATGCAGTGTCTGGTCGTAGCCGTAGTCACTGACCCAGACCTTGGTCTCGATGAACACCTCCGCACGTTCAAGGCCGGAGGTGCGGATACCCTGTCCGACTTCCCGCTCGTTGCCGTAGGCGGCTGCGGTGTCGATGTGCCGGTAGCCGGTGGCCAGCGCGGCCTCGACGGCGGCGGTTGTCTGTTCCGGGGCGCTTTGGAAGACGCCAAGCCCGATAGCGGGCATGATGACCCCGTTGTTGAGTGTGATGTTCATGGTTTGTCCTGTTCCTTTGCTTACGGGCGGAAGAGTACTTTGAGCGCTTCGCGGCGGGCCATGGCGCCGTATCCGGCCGGGACGGTTTCGACGCGCACGTCGCCGGCGCCACCATTTCAGTGTTGCTCGCATGTTGAGACTCGTTATTAATTTGCCGGGCAGTTTTCAGTCAACACCGGTCTCGCACTTCCTGGGAGTCACGGCTGATCAGGGTACTGACAGAGCCCCCTTCGGGGCTGGTGGTTCAGCTGGCGATCTCGGCCAGTTCCGCGGGCCGCGCCGCGGGTGCCGTCCGGGTCCGGCGCCCGGCCAAGTCTGCGGGCAGGATGAGCGCCGCAGCGACTGCCAGAGCCAGGAGCAGGAGGATGCTGCCCGTGGTGAGCGCGGCGCTCACCTGCGCGGCCAGGTGCGCGACTGCGGAACCCGCCGTCGGGACGGCCGCTGCCGCCGCGACCGCAATGCCAAGCCCGAGGCAGGTACCGACCTGGTGGAAGGTGTTGACCAGGCCAGACGCCGCTCCGGCGTCGTCCGCAGGGGCGCCGGCGATGCCGAACGAGGTCAGTGGCGCGAACGCGAGGCCCTGGCCCGCGCCAATGAGGACCATCGGCAGAGCCACACCGGCCAGATAGCCGGAGTCGACACTGACACGGCTGAGCCAGAACATCCCGGCGAGGGTGACCAGGATGCCGGCCACGAGCAGAACGGAATCCGGCAATTTCCCCAGGAGCTTGGGGAGACTCATTGCAACAGCGAAGTTGACTGCGGTCATGGGCAGGAATCCCATGCCGGCCTGCAGGGGGTCGAAGCCGAGTACTTCCTGCAGGAACTGGGTGGTGAAGAAGAAGAACGCGATCATCGCGCCCAGATAAAGGAAGCGCGCAATATAGGCGCCGGTGCGGCGGCGGCTCGCGAATAGCCGCAAGGGCATGATCGGCTGGGCAACGCGCCGCTCAATCAGCACGAACACAGCCAGGAGCGCGACGCCTGCGGCGACGGCCGTGACCGTCACCGGGGAAGTCCACCCAACCTCGACGGTGTTGATGATCCCGAACACCAGGGCGCCGACACCCAGAGTGGCGCTGAGCGCGCCGAATACGTCGAAGCGGCCGCTGGCCCGGCCTGTTTCCGGGAGGAACCGGGGTGCGAGTGCGATCATCGCGGCGCCGATGGGCACGTTGACGAAGAACCCGGCCCGCCAGGAGATCCAGTGGGCCAGCGCCCCGCCGATGACCAGTCCCAGGCTGGCGCCGATCCCTGCGGTGGCGCCGTACAAAGCCACCGCCCGGTTTCGCCCACGGCCTTCCGGGAAGCTCGCTGTGAGCAGGGAAAGCGAGGCGGGTGCGACGATAGCCGCCCCGATACCCTGGACGGCGCGGCCTGCTATCGCCCACCAGCCAGTCGGTGCCAGCCCGATCAGCAGCGACGCGATCGAGAACACCACCAGCCCGACGACGAAGACCCGACGGCGTCCGAGCAGGTCTCCTGCCCGGGCGCCGAGCAGCAGCAGGCCGCCGAAGACCAGCGTGTACGCATCCTGTACCCAGGACAGCTCACCGGTGCTCAGCCGCAGGTCAGCCTGCAGGCTCGGCAGGGCGGTGAAGATGACCGAGTTGTCCAGCAGGATCATGAAGTAGCTGGCGAGGATGATCGCCAGGATCGCTGCCGGGTGCGGCGCGGTTGCGGGTTCAGGTTTCATGCTTTCAATGCAACCCGGATTCCGCACGGGCCGGGAGTCACGGCCGTTCCGGGTAACGGCAGTGCCTCCCTCGTCCCAGCAACCGCGGGTAGCGTGGACGCCATGACACACAGCGACGACGTGCGGAAGTTCCTGACCTCCCGCCGCGCAAGGATCACCCCGGATGAAGCCGGCCTGCCGGTCTATGGAGGCAACCGGCGCGTTGCGGGGCTGCGACGCGAGGAAGTCGCCATGCTCGCCGGAATGAGCATCGATTACTACATCCGGTTGGAGCGCGGGAACCTCTCCGGCGCCTCCGACAGCGTCCTCGAGGCCCTCGGGCGGGCCCTGAAACTTGACGACGCCGAAACGGCCCACCTTTTTGACCTGGCCCGTGCGGCCACAGCCTCCCCACAGGTGCGGCGCAAGCGCAGTCCGCAGACGGTGCGGCCGAGTGTGCAACGCGTCATCGAGGCGATCACGACGGCGCCGGCCTGGGTCCGCAACGACCGCGGGGATGTCCTCGCTGCCAACGAACTGGGCCGTGCCCTTTATCTGGACTTGATGGCCGAACAGACCACCCCGCCGAACAGCGCAAGGTTCACTTTCCTGAACCCGAAGGCGCGGGAGTTCTTCGCCGATTGGGAACGCGCGGCCGATGACATCGTCGCCGTCCTGCGGTCCACGGCCGGGAAGAACCCGTACGACAAGGACCTCACCGACCTGATCGGTGAGCTCTCAACCCGAAGCGAGGAGTTCCGCGCCCGGTGGGCCCGGCACGACGTGAAATACCACCGCGCCGGCCGCAAACGGCTCCACCATCCGATCGTCGGCGACCTGGACTTGAGCTTTGAAGCGCTGGAACTCCCCGCAGACCCGGGACTGCGCATCAATGTGTACACCGCAGATCCCGGCACACCCTCCGAGGACGCGCTGAAAGTCCTGGCCAGTTGGGCGGCCACTCAGGGTGAAACAACAACGGCCGCCGTCAAGGAGAAGAAATGAACCCCCTCCCGACACTGTTCTGATGGTCGGTGCCACCGGAAGTATCGGCCGCTACGCCGGGGCCGTGGCGCTGCAACGGGAAGACTAGCGTTTAGTGCGGGGCCGCCGCTGATCCTGGCGGGACAATGAAGCCCTTCAGCCGGCGTCGGGCACGCCGTCCCCTGCCCCTTCCGCTGACTTAAGCTTCCGGCGCCTGCGTCGGCGCCAGACGAACACCAGCCCAAGCACCACGATGGGGACCAGCACCCAGCCGCCGATGTCGAGAGCGTCACCGATCGCATGGGCTACGGCTCCGGCCAGGTAGGCCAGAACGCTGAGGCTCGCGACCCAGGCAATGCACCCCGGGACGGTCCACAGCAGGAATTTGGGCCACGGCATCTTTGCAGCCCCCGCGGCAATGGCGCCCCAGAGCCGCACGACTATGACCCAGCGGCCAAAGAACAGGGCTGTGCCGCCGTGCCGGTCGAAGAACGACTCCAGCTGGACGATGCGGTTCTCGTCTGCGTGGAAGCGCTGTGCAAGTCGCATCATCAACGGACGGCCTCCCACCCGCCCAAGTACGTAGCCAATGGTGCTCCCCAGCATGGCGCCCAGGCTGCCGACGGCGATAACCGCAGGAAGGTTCAGATCTCCGTGGCGTGCCGAGGCGTAGGCCCCGAGCAGTACGGCCACGGCGGGAAGCGGCACACCGGCGCACTGGGCCAGCACAATCACGAAGACGCCGAAGTAGTAGGCCCATTCGCCCGCAATACCTGCTTCCGCGGCGACGAAGCCAGCCCAGCCGAGTGCCACGACACGGAGGGCAGCTAGTCCGGTCATCGCTTACACCTCACTTCGCTGCTCCGCCGAGGTTCAAAATGACGGTCCCCGCGCCGCCCGCGCTTGTTCTGCGGTCGCGCCCCAGCGACGACACCGGGATGGCCCCGGTCTACTCTTGTGGCCCGGACCGCGTCAAGAGCACGCTGTCCCGTGCGTGAGGTCACCCGGCACGGATGAGGTGCTGCCCTTCATCGGGGGCACAGGATGGAACTGCGACGGTCCTTCGGATCTTGATTGACCGTCCCGGATTGCGAGAAACATAATCGGAATCGGTACTAGCTACATGACACGACTGCGCCGACCATGAGGCCGACGGCAGAAGCATTCAACGGAAAGCGGTCGGCAAATGAGTACTGCCCATCATCCTGTCGCTTCGACTGGCTGGACCGGTTGGGTCCGTTTCGCCGGAGTCATTCTAATCATCAACGGCGTTTTCAGCGGCCTCCAGGGCCTCGTCGCGCTCACAGGGCCCGACACCTACTATTTGTCCACCTCGAACGCTTTGTTCCTCTTCGATGCCAAGGGGTGGGGCTGGTGGAATGTGGCTCTTGGGGCGCTCTTAATCCTCACCGCGGTCGCGCTCTTCTCCGGTGCAACGTGGGCTAGAGTCGTTGCCGTCGTCGTTGCGGGCGTCAGCGCGGTCGTTCAACTGATGCTCATTCCGGCGCAGCCATGGTGGTCCCTGATCGTCATCGCCATCGATGTGCTGATCATCTACGCAGTCATCGCCCACGGCGACGAGCTCCGGACCGGAGAAACCCCGCCGAACTCCTAAACCGGAAACGCAAACGGGTTCCCTCTCGAACTCGGAGTCAGCGGGAAGCCGGCCGACGGGGGTCCATCTATTGTGAGCGGGTCAGGGTGGACTTCGCCTCGCCTGCTACTCATGATGAAGCCATGACCCCCGACGATTCGGCCAGCGTCCAGAAGCCGCGGCGGGCGACGACGGCCGACGCCGCCGTGGTTGCCCGGTTGCTCCACGCTTTCAACAGCGAGTTTTCGACTCCGACGCCGGATCTTCACGATCTTCGGGCGCGGCTGGGACTTCTCTTGGCGGGGGACGACGTGGTCGTGCTGCTCATCGGCGAGCCGGCGAGCGGTCTTGCCGTTCTTAGTTTCCGGCCCAATGTCTGGTACCCAGGTCCGGTCGCGATCCTCGACGAGCTCTACGTCCGTCCGGGTCTGCGCGGCCGCCGCCTGGGCAGTGCACTTTTGGATGCAGCGTGCGACGTGGTTCGAGACCGGGGCGGCGAGCTCATGGAAATCAACGTCGACGGCGAGGACACTGACGCACGCCGGTTCTATGAAGTACGTGGCTTCACCAACACCGAACCCAATCAGACGGACCCTATGTTGTACTACTACCGAGAGCTTTGACTGCGGGCCATTCGCGCGCGCCGTCGGGCTACAGGCTGAGTGTGCGGTTGATGACGTGCGTTGCCGTGTCGTGCAGCGTCTGATGGTTCGCCCGGGCATATTCGCGTAACCGTCGGAAGGCCTCTTCCATGTCCACTCCGGCCGTGTGGGCGATGACGCCCTTGGCCTGTTCGATGAGAACCCTGCTGTTCAATGCGCGCTGCAATTGTTCGTTGACCAGAGCCGATTCACGAAGAGTGCGTTCCTGCAGGATGCTGATCGTTGCGACGTCGGCCAGGGCCTGGCCGATGGCGGAGTCCTCCCGTGTCATTGCGCCGGGCTGCTCGCCGAAGAGGCCCATGGCGCCAATGGTCTTGCCGTGAACCCGCATCGGGACGGCGTGCACGGACCGGAAACCTTGGGAGAGCGCGGCCGTCTGGAATTCGGGCCATTTCCCGTTCATGGAGCGGATATCCTCCACAGCAACGGGCGTCCCGGTTTGGTAACACTCAACGCAGGGCCCGGCCCCGGCCTGGAGTTGGAGTATCTCAACAAGCTGGCTTCGTTCGCTGGTGGAGGCCAGGACCTGCAGTTCGCCATGTGGATCGGCAAGGACCAAACCGGCCGCAGTGGCGTCGAGCAGATCTACGGACACCTCAACGAGGGCATGGAGGAGATCCAGCACATCGTAGTCAGCAACCAGAGTGTCCGTGATCCTCACGAAGGCGGCGCTGACGCGCTCGGCGCGGCTTGTCGTCACCATGTACTCATTTTACTCCAGCCCGCCGTCAACGTGCGGGTCATTTCGGGGCGCAAAACTCAGACGTCCGAGTAAAACTTCATCAGCCGTTTCCCGCAAGGTCAGCGCATTGGCGAAGGCGTGCGCGCGCAGTAGAAGCAAGGCATCCGCGGCGCCAACTCCGGACTGTGCCAATACCATCCCTGTTGCCTGATGGATTTCCCGCCTCGACATCAGGGCAGTCTCCACGGCCGGGTCAGTATCCGGCGAGTTCACCGAGAGGACCCGCCGAAGAAGCTGCCAGGCAGTCTGGCCCGCAAGCACCACGGCTGCTGCATGGTCGGTATGGCTCAGGTTGCCCGGCTTCGTAGAGTGGAGTTCCACGACGCCCAGGTCCAGGGCACCGATGGTTAGTGGGAAAACGAACAGCGCAGCAATGTCCATGTCCTGAACGGCTTTGCTGAAAACCGGCCAGGAATGCGGGCCGGTATCGTGCAGATCCGGGACCAAAACGGGCAGCCGTGTACTGAGAGCCTCCCACCGAGGTCCTTCCCCCAGATCGAACTGGAGTTCATCAATGCGGGCGGCCAGTGGATCGCTCGCGCACACTAAGGTCTCCGCGGCGGTCCCGCCAAACATGGAAACGGCAGCGCCTGTTACTCGCAGTTGCCTCAGGTAGGGTCCGCACAGGTCCCCGTCGAAAGGCCGGGCAGTCGCCGATTCACCTGGCTCAACCATGGGTTATGCCTTGCAGAAATCGGACAGGGGCCTGGGCGGCAGGTGCAACGTCCATGGCGAGCCTCTGATCCCCGAATCATCCCGGTCCGGCAGCATTGGGTACACCGGAAAACTGCTTCTCACCGCTAAGAATAGCCCCCGTCGTGCCCGGCGCGCAGGTTGGACCGAATTTCGAGCCGAACTGCTCGGTGTGCGTCCGCGGAGGGGCAGCTAGCCCCAGTGCTGCGCGTTGCACCTTGCCCGGCGTACGGCCGCATCCTCAGTGCGCCACGGCGCGGTGCACAACGACGGGTGCGGCGGCGTGGTCCGGCTGGCGTAGGGAATTGGTCTGACTGCGCGTTTCGATCAAGTGCTCAAGCAGTGCCCGGTCGGGAGACCTGGGATAAGTGTCCACCCAGGCGCGCAGCCGTTGCCTGTTCTCTGCAAGTCGCGGATCGGGGTCATTGAGGATGTGGTCAAATATTTCCCAGGCCTGCGTCACGATAGACGGACCACGCGGGGAAGAAGGCAGCCAGTGCGGATCGCTGAGGTCAACAGCAGGCCACTTCGATGGCATGTCCCGGCCGACATGGCGCACGATCGGGCCAGCCGCCTGTTCCGGGGCGTAGGTGATTCCGGACCATGGATCCGGGGTGACGGGCAGTGGGTTTGTAGACATTTTGGTGCTCCTGGACGCTGAGTCGGTGGGGAAGCCGGGGTCCAGGGCATCAACAATATTTTAACCCCAGAGGCGACCGTCTGGACAGGCTCGCGGTATCCATCCAGTCGGGAATTGGGCTGGGCGTAGTGTGGAAGTCGGACGAAAGGAGCAATTCATGAAGAAAATCCTCATGGTACTGACCAGCGTTTCCGAGATCGGCGATACGGGGGAGAAGACCGGCTACAACGTGGCCGAGGCTGCCCATCCCTGGAAGGTCTTCAAGGATTCCGGGCATTTCGTCGACTTCGCGTCCATCCAGGGCGGCCAGCCGCCGCGCGACGAGGTGGACTCGGAAGATCCCCTACAGGTCGCCTTTACCGAGGACGAGACGACGCGCGCCGGTCTCTACAACACTGCCCGCGTCGACGTCGTTGATCCCGACCAGTACGACGCCGTCTATCTCGTGGGCGGGCACGGCACCATGTGGGACTTCCCGGACAGCGAAGGCCTGCAGCATCTCGTGGCCAGCGTCTACAACGCCGGCGGCCTGGTGGGCGCGGTCTGCCACGGCCCGGCCGGCCTGCTGAACGTGGAACTGGAGAACGGGCTTCGCCTCGTCGAGGGCCGGAAGGTCGCCGCCTTCACGAACGACGAGGAGGTTGCCGCGGGGAAGGACAAGGTCATCCCGTTCTTTTTGGCAGACCGGCTTGAGGAACAGGGCGCCACCCACGTCTCCGCTGGTGTCTTCGAGGAAAAGGTCGTGGTCGACGACCGGCTGGTGACCGGCCAGAACCCGGCCTCAGCCGCCGGCGTGGCCAAGGAGATGGAGAAGCTCTTCGCCGCGGTCATCCGCCAGGAAAAAGCCGAGGAACAGCACGAGACGGAGGCTCTGCGGGCCGAGAAGGACGCAGAGAAAAACGCCAAGAAGGCGGCCGCAGAAGCGGAGCACTAACACCAGCAGCGCACTGAACCTGGCGGCCGCCCCSATGACGGGGCGGCCGCCAGCCGGAGGACGCGCAAGTCTTAGCGGCGCAAGGGCGGTGTGCTCACCACCCGGCCGTGCCCGGGCCGCCCTTGAACGGACCAACGATCTGCCTGGTGATCCAACCGCCGTAGAAGTCACCGTCCTGGAAGGTCACCAGCTCGCCGTCGACCTCGCAGGAGTCCATATGGCGCGGGTAGAGGGCCACCCGGGAACTGAGCGACTCGAACCCCGGCGTCGGATTCGGGTAGGTCCACCCGGCACGGGGAACCACAACTCCGCCGGCAACGACGTCGAAGTAATGCGCTTCTCCCTTGAACTCGCAGAAGCTGGTGCCGTCGACCGGGACCAGTGCACCGGCAGGGAATGCGCTCAACGGCAAGTAGTAGACAGGCGGATGACTCGTTTCCAGGACACGCACTGCCTCGGTGGTGTCGGCAGTTACCTGCCCGCCCAGCCGCACGATGACCCGTTCGGATCGCGGCTCGACCCTCGGCGGCCGCGGGTAGTCCCACACCGATTCCTGACCTGCCTTGGGCTTGATGGGCTGGGGACGCCGGAAGAAGCTGGATACGCCTGGAGAAGGAGTCATGTCCCCATGGTGCCATCATCCGCTGGACGGGCACCGCGAACGCGGGGGAGGAAGTGCCAGTTTCGTGCTTTCGGCCGCCGCCTCACACTGTTGGGCCGGTGCCGTTGGCGGCCCGGCCCCCGCGGGGAGCCACGCTCATGGCGACCGTCACCGTGTCGCCGCCGCCGAAATGTTCCTGTGTTCGGACCGCTTTTTTCAGCGGCAGCACGTACCCACCGTTGCGCGGCAGCAGCGAGGTCTCCCATACGGTGCCGCCGATCCGCACGCACACCGGGATAGCTCCCCACCCGTAGGTGACGGCCGCTGCCTCCGCCCGCAGGTAGTCACAGACGTCGGCCGGCGGCGACACCCAGTAGAACGGCGCGGGGCCACGCCATTCGAACACATCTGCGCTGAAAGTGACGTCCACGTCACGTAACGGTAGTGGTCGAAGGCCGCGTTATCAACGCCCCTGACGGCGGGCGCCGGCCGCTGGCCTCGGGTAGGTCAAGGATGGAGCGTCAGGCCATTTTCCCGGAGCCGATCCGGGCGTTCACATGACCATTGAGGCAACGAGCCGGGCGAGGGGTGCCGGCGCATGTCCGGCCGGCAATGCGTCGACCAGCAGCGGGGCGTACCGGACCTTGTTGCCGCTGCGTCCTCCGAAGAACCGTTGCAACTGCTCCGTTGCGGGCCGCTCCCGCAGTGACGGCTGGCGTTGCAGGAGCCGGAACGACGCGAGTTCGCCTTGAGCCGCGATGACGTTGAGCACGGCATCGATCCCCAGGCAGCGGATGAGTTCGTCCTCCAGGTCGGCACGGCAGACATGGAACCCCAGCTCAGCCAGCGGACCGGGCCCGATACCTGCACGGCCCAGCGCGCGGGCGATGCCACGGGATTCCCCCTCGTCGCACAGGCCGAGCAACCGGTGGCCTGCGCCGTTCGGGCCGTAGCGGTCGAGGAACCGGACGATGCTGGTCGCGCCTCCCATCGGCACGACCGACACCCGCAGGGCTGTCAGGTCAAGGCCACGGCGAATAGCCAGCGTCTCGATCGCCAGCCGGTCACTCTCGCCTTCGACCAGTACAGTAGTCGCCTGCATGTAAACCAGTATGTCGGACGCGGTGGTGTCAGGATCCAGTGTGCCCCGGCCACTCCTTGCCCGCCCAGGGGTTGTAGTCAGCGATGAGTTGCTCCTGGGCCGGACGCTGATCTTCGGGGACGTGCTGCAGGTTCACCCGCACCCGGTACCAGAGGGAACTCGATCCGCGCATTCCGTCGACGAGTATGTCGGCCGGATGCAGGGCAGGGACGAGGCCCGCATGCGTGGTCTTCCATTCGTCGAGCGCCGCAATCGCCTCGGGCTTGGTCTTGGTGCGTGCCACCTCGACCAGCGGCATCACCGACTGCCGGCGGCCCGCGCCGTCGCCGCCGCGCGGCGGCTTCTCGGCGGGGCCGAGCTCGGCAGCCAAACCGAGCAGGCCATCGAGGGAACCGGCCGCGTCGTCAATGCCGGAGTGGGGGTCGCCGACGTCGGCGAACCGCCCGGGAACCGTGAGTACGGTGAATTGTTCCGGCCGGGTGGAGGTGACCTCGGCCCAGGTGAGCGGAGTCGAGACCCGGGCGTCGGGCAGGGGCCGGATCGAATACGCCGATGCCACGGTGCGGTCTTTGGCGTTCTGGTTGAAGTCGACGAACACACTCTCCCCGCGTTCCTCCTTCCACCACCGCGCGGTGGCGAGGCCCGGAGCCCGGTTTTCGACCTCCCTGGCGAGGGTCTCGGCGGCGAGCCGCACATCGCGGTACGACCACCGGGGCGCGATGCGCACCAGGATGTGGAGTCCCCGTGAGCCGCTCGTCTTGGGCCACCCCACCAGTCCGACGTCGTTGAGCACCTCCCGTGCGACATAGGCGACGTCGACGATTTGCTTCCAGTCGACCCCCGGCATCGGGTCGAGGTCGACCCGGAGCTCGTCCGGGTGCTCGAGGTCTTCGGCGCGCACGGGGTGCGGGTTGAGGTCCAGGCATCCCAGATTCACGACCCATGCCAAGCCCGCAGCATCCCGGATGACGGCCTCCTCGGCTGAAGTCCCCGACGCATAGTGCAGCGTCGCCGTGTCGACGAAGCCGGGATGGTTTTCCGGGACACGCTTCTGGAAGAACGGCTCGGCGCCGATCCCTTTCGGGAAGCGCTTGAGCACCATGGGCCGTCCGCCGGCGCCGCGCAGCGCACCATCGGCGACGGTGAGGTAGTAGCGGACCACATCGAGCTTCGTCAGCCCGGGCTCGGGGAACACCACCTTGTCCGGGCTCGAGATGCTCACCTCGGCGCCGGCAATATTAAGGATCTCGGCCGGCGTCTTCGACGGGTTCATTCAGGCCGCGTTCCAGCTGACCGGAAGCGACTTCACACCGTAGACGATGGTGCTGTCCATCCGTTCCAGCCGGGCACCCGGGGCGAGGGCCAGTCCGGGCAGCCGGGTCAGGGTGGCCTCCAGCGCGATCCGTGCCTCGAGCCGTGCCAGCGGGGCACCAAGGCAGAAGTGGATGCCGTGGCCGAACGCCAGATGCCGGATCTGGCCGCGGTCGACGTCGAACTGGGCGGGCCGCTCGAACTGCCGCTCGTCTCGGTTCGCGGAGCCGATCCAGGCCACCACCGGGGCGCCGGCCGGGATCTGGACGTCGCCCAGGATGGTGTCAGCAACGGTCACCCGGTACATGGACTGGACGGGGGAGCGAAAGCGGAGCACTTCTTCTATGGCCTGGGGAAGCAACGCCGGCTCCTGCAACAACCGATCAATGGTGCCGGGCACTTCGGTGAAGCAAAGAACCGCGTTGCCGATCAGGTTGGTGGTTGTCTCATTGCCCGCGACGAGCAGCAGGGCGCAGAAGCCCAGCAGTTCACCCACGTTCAGCTTCTGCCCGTCAATCTCGGCGGCAAGCAAGCTGCTGATCAAATCATCGCCTGGCCGTCTCCGCCGCTGTTCGATGAGGTCCAGGAAGTACCCGGTCATCTCCTGGTTCGCGGCCTGGTGGTCCTCAGTCGCCGCGCCGGTCCGCGTCTGGCTCACGATCACATCGGACCACCGCTTGAAGCGGTCACGGTCCTCCGCGGGAATCCCCATCAGTTCCGAGATCACGATGACCGGCAGCGGGTACGCCAGCGCCCCGATCAGGTCCGCGGTTCCGCGGGAAGTGATCTCCTCAAGAAGCGCGGCCGTGAGCTCCGAGATGCGGGGAGCAAGTGCGTCCACAGCTTTCGGCGTGAAGGCCTGGGTGACCAGCGAGCGTAGCTGCCGGTGCCGCGGCGGGTCTGTCGTGATCAGGCTCGACGCGAACAAGTGACCTGCCTCGGACGACTCGTCGCCGCCCATTCGCGAGGAAAACCTGGCGTGCTCGGACAGCACCCGCTGCACGTCGTCGTACCGGAAAACATGCCAACTTCCCGATTGCTCGTCGAGAAAGACTGGTGTGGATTCCCTCATCCGCTCGTACTGGGGAAACGGATCCAGCGGTTGCCCGGTGGCGGGGACGAAGTCCATGGCTGGCCTCTCTGCTCAGCCCGGCGATCTGTCTGTCTGGCCGTACCGTCGGGGCGTCCGGTTGATGGACCGTGGGACCCCGATTTTATCCGACGTCTGCTTCGCCTGTCAGTAGGGAAGTGCGGCGGCTTTGCCCTCCATTGGCGGCATCCCGCACGGAGGGAGGGGCTCGCCAGCGGCAAACGAAAGAGCACGACGGCGGGAAACTTCCCGCCGTCGTGCTCTTGGTTCCGGCTGCTGCCAGCAGCCGGATACTGCTACTTGGTGACCTGGAGTCCTGTGTCCCAGTTGAAGTCGGCGAACTCCGGGTTGGCCTGCATGGTCATGAGGACGAACTGGAAGCCTTCCAGCTCGCGAGCGCGCTTGAGCGGACCGACCACCAGGGGGCGCATTCCGCCTGCGCCGACGAAGGTGCTGACAGCAGCGTTGGCTGCTGCATTGTCACCGGCGATGAAGACGTCCAGCGGCTGTCCGCCTGACTGGCCGGCCACCAGGGTGCCGGCGAAGGTCGTGTTGAAGGCCTTGACCACGTGGGCTCCGGCGGGGGCAAGCTGCGCAATTTCCTCGGCGGCGGAGTTCCCGGGCTCAACAACCAAGGAATCGAACGTCTCGAAGTTCACCGGGTTGGTGATGTCCACGACGGTCTTGCCGGCCAAAGCATCGCCATAGGCCCTGACAATGGACTTCGCGGCGTCGAACGGGACGGCCAGGACCACGATGTCGCCCTGAGGAGCGTCAACCGTGGTGCCGAAGGTGACGCCGGCGCCGAGCTCGGCGGCCAGTTCCTGCGCCTTGGCGGCGTCCTGTCCGAGGATCTCGACGGTCTGGCCGCCGGCGAGGGCACGGGTTGCGATGCCGCGGGCCATGTTGCCGTTGCCGATGATGGTGAGGTTCGTCATGGGGGTCTTCTTTCCGAAAATGCGGGCCAGGAGGGTTTTCATCAGATTCTGTTCTACTGAGGGAGCGTTAGTTGAAGCTACAACTAACGTACTCCTGAAAAGTTGAAGCGTCAAGTATTTTGACGGAAGGGCTTCCGGAAGCTGTTGGCGTTGGCCCAGGGGCTCAGGGGTGGAGGGTCCCGGCGGCTTCAGGGAAGGGCGAGGTTCCGTGGATCCAGTCCCCGAGTTCGCCCAGCGTCTGTTCCGTAATGCGGTGCCCTCCGGGATCGCGGCGGGTGTGCGTGCGGGCGGCGGATTCCGTCTGCAGGTATTGCCAGGTGCGGGCCAGCAGTTCCGGGGGGATCACTGTGTCCTGGTCGCCCTGGGCGACGAAGACCGGAAGGCCGGACAGCCGGTCCGGCGTGACGGGGACCCCGGCGTCGAACGGCAGGGTGCCATACAAAATGGCCGCTCCGGAGTATCGCTGCGGATCGTCAAGTATCAGCCCGCCGGCGAATGCTGCACCCCCGCTGAATCCGACCAGTATTACGGGCCGGCCCGCGGGGGCGGCGGTGTCGAGCCAGGTGCGGAACCAGGCCATGGAGGCGGCCAGCGATTCCGCAACCGGGCGGCCGATGCCGCGGTTGGCGAACCAGGCATAGCCTCCGCCCTCCGCTATCGGCGCCCGAACTGCGGCGTAGGCCGGGCCGGCCGGGAGGTGGTCGGCGAGGGCGATGATTCCGCGTTCGCTGGAGCCGCGGCCGTGCAGCAGGACCACGAGTGGCGCCGCCGGGTCGGAGGACCCAGCCGTAGCCACTGCGGGTGGCGGGCTGACGGGTGGATTGCCCGCGACGCCGGGTGCTTCGGGAATGCTCATGGATGCTCCTGATTGGTAGTAGGCACAACATGCTTTGTTGAATCTTCAACAATCAGGGGAGGTGGGGTATTCCCGCGACAATGTTCAGCAGCTTGCGTCCGGGAAAGGAGCACGCTGGCGCCGGTGGATGGTACTTCCTTGGATTTCGCTGTCGCCGCCGCGTCCGTTTAGCGGTTATTGGTTTGGGGAACCAGGGCTCAGAAGGGAGCGTGCGCGAAGGATCGCGTGTTCGACGTCGCCGTCGAGCTCGGCGGTGGGCAGTGAGCCGAGTTCGCCCCTGAGCAGTCCCACGTCCTTGAGGAGCAGGTCGTACTGGACATCGGACAGGTTGTCGCTCATCCAGCTCTGGCCGGTGGACACGCCGACAACTTCCAGGAGGTCGCCGGCCGGCACTCCGTGATCCGCCGCCAGATTGAGCATCCGGGCGGTGGCTGCCAGGTTGTAGGTGGCCAGAGCATTGTTGAAAAGCTTCACAAGCGCGGGCTGGCCGTAGGACGCCATCCGGAATACGCTGCCGGCAATGTCGGTGAGCAGCTTGTCTTCTGCCGGCGTGCCGGCCGGTCCGGCGAGGAAGACGGTCATCGAGCCATGGCGTGCACCGTGTGGGCCGCCCGAGACTGGGGCCTCGAACGCCCGCCAGGCGCCGGGGGCCGAGGAGAGGATCCTGCGGGCATCCTTCGGGGCGAGGGTCGTGTGGACGAAGACTGTCAGCGGCTTGTCGGTATGGGCCTGGAGGGCCTCGAGCACTGAGGAGACCTGGTCCGCCAATCTCACGGCAATGTGCACGCTGTCGATTGACGGCCAGTCAACAGCTGCCAGATCGCTGCCGGCGGCCGACTTGTTCTCCTCTGACCACTCGCGGATTCGGTCCTGGTTGGAGTCGTAGCCGTAGACCCCTTGACCCAGCTCGGCGAGGCGTGCGCCGATGTTTCCGCCGATGGGTCCGAGTCCGATTACTAAATGCATGAGCTTTCCTTAGCTGTGAGCGGGGAGGGTGTGGCCGGGAATTCCCCAGCGGGGCAGGCGTGCTGCCGGCGGGTGCAGGACCTGTCTCAGTCCGTGGATGACGCCGGGGATGACTCCGGGATGAGGCCCCGTTCGGCCATGACGGTCTTGACGAGGGTCAGGGCGTTGAGCACGCGCGGAAATCCGATGTAGGGGATGCAGTGGATCAGGGCGCCGACGATCTTCTCTTTTGTCAGGCCCACGTTGAAGCCGGTGTTGATGTGCAGCTTCAGCTGTGGCTCGGTGCCCAGGGCGACCAGCGTGGAGATGGTCACCATCGTCTGTTCCTGCTGGGTGAGGCTGTCCCGGGAGTAGATGTCCCCAAAAGCGAAAGAGACGATGTAGTCGGACAGGTCCGCGTCCAGGCTTTGGTAGGACTCCACGAGTTTGGCGTGGTCGAAAGTGTTGGCGTGTTCGGTGGAGACGAGCTCCATCATGCGGTCGAGTCCGCGCTGGTAGCGATCGGTGGTCATCTCGGTCTTCCTTTGGGCTAGTCCGTCACGCATCGCGCTGATATTTGCGAAACGCTACGTTGCGTAACTATATTGGCACCGAAAGAGACGCCGACGGAAGGTAGGTTTGGGAAATGAATTTCTCTAAGGGGGCCGGCGGGTCACCGGCGGACGTGGCAGCGGCGCAGCCTGCAGAGTCCGGGCATGCTGGGCGCCGCGCCCGGTCCGAGCGGTTGATCCTCGATGCCACGCGCGAGCTGCTGGGGGAGGCCGGTTTCGGCAGCCTGACGGTGGAAGGTGTTGCCGCGCGGGCGGGAGTAGCCAAGACAACGATCTATCGCCGGTACCGGTCCAGGAATGATCTGGCCCTGGCTGTCCTGCTGGATATGGTCGGCGACGTCAGCACGCGGCCCTACGCTGAGGATGCGGGCACTGAGCTGATGAAGCTTGTGGACCGGACGGTGGAGCTCATGAGCTCCACCGTGATGGGCCGGATCATGAAGGGCCTGGTGTCGGAGGTAGCCGCCGATCCCGAGCTGGCGAGGGTCTACCGGGAGCGGGTGGTCAGCCACCGGCTGGCTGACGTGGGCGCCCTGGTTTCCCACGGCGTAGCCAGGGGCGAACTCCGGGCCGACCTCGACCCGGAAATGGTCACCGATCTCCTGCTGGGCCCCATCTACTACCGGTTCTTCCTGAGCGGCGCGCCCATGGACGACGGTTTTGGCAAGAGGCTCGTCACCACCCTGCTGCCCGGCTTTGCAGCCCAGCGGAGCGGCGGCCCGGAGTGAGCGGCTCGGCTCCGGGCCGCTGCCTGCGAACGGTACCGTCAGCCGCTTTCCCCTAGTCAGCCAGTGTGTGGGCAGGCTGGAGGAGTTCATCCGGATTGGGGCGGCTAGTCACGGCAACCGCCCGCGGGCCACCGAGCGACTCCGTCGGAATCTTCGCGGTCTCGGGCATCCGGATCACCGCAATGGCCGCGATGCCGGCGGCAGCGGCCCCCAAAATTCGCCACCGGCAACCAGCCCATTGGTCCGGTGGTCAGGAGCATCGCAGCGACCATCGGGGCGAACCCGGCAAGGAGGTTGCCCAGCTGCGTGGCACTGCTCACGGTGCAGGCACTGGCCGGCCAGTCGGTCGCCCGCCCTGACGCAATGCTGACGGCTTGGGGCGTGGCAATCCTCGCAGCCTCCGGTCTGGCCGCCGTCGTCGTCCTGGGCAGGGGGCGGCGCGCAATTGCCGCACAGTGCCCGGAAAAGGTGGCCAAAAGGGATGACCACGCCCCGCCGCTCCCGCCCAGCCCCTGACCTCGTGGAGGCCTAAATGGTGTCGGTTGCCTCCAGGCGGCCCGTACGAACCGCCTCGGCGAAGGCCTCGTAGTCCTTTTCGTTCTGGTCGGCGTAGCGCCCGGAGAAGTCGGTGATGGATCGGTCGAACTTGTCGCTCTTGCCGAGGTAGGACGCGATCGCGACCGGATCGCCGGAGCGGGCGTGGGCGCGGGCCAGAGTCCAGCCGCATGCGCCGGCATAGAAGTTCATGCCGAGCGGCTTCATCCCTTCCACAACGGCTGAGCCCTTCATGTCACGCAGTTGGCGCCAATACAGGTACCGGTTGTCCTGCACACCCTTGGTCCACCCCAGGAAGATGTCGCTCGCGGCCTGCATCATCCGCTGCCCCTGCACCACGCGCTCACCCGGCTGCTTGAACTTGCTCTTGGGCAAGTGGTCTTCAAGCACCGATTTCGTGGCCTCCTTCACTTGGAGGAACAAGGGATCCTCTTGATCGCGTCCCTGGAGCAACGCAATGAATGCCCGCGTGCCGACGCTGCCGACGCCCACCACCTTGCGGGCAACGTCGATGACTTCGAATTGCTCGAGCAGGTGTCGCCGGTCCTCTGGAAGCGTGGCCCGGTAGGAACGGAGCTGTTCACGAACCGCGGTCTCAACCTCATCGCCGGACATACCGTACGTATCTGCCAGTTCCCGGACGGGAACGACGATGGGTGGTTGACTGACAATGCGGTACTTCCCGTCGACGCGCTCGGCGAGCTTCGACAATGCCTGCAGGCTGTCCCTGGTGTGTGCCTTTGCCACGTTCTGCCGCGCCTCCTTTTCCATGCCCTGGGCAGCCTTCTTGAGGGCCTTCCCCTTCTGGCTTGCCACGGCCAGGTTGATGGCTTCCAACAGTTGCTCCTCAGAAAGGCGCGCGTACCAAATGTCAAGGGTGCGCATTTGCGCGAACTGGGCCATCGCTTCGCGGTACGCCCGAACCCCAGAGAGAGTGGCCTCCAGCGTTTCTTCCTTGGTGAAGGCATTGTTCCGCGCCGCGATCGTGAAACTCGCGGCCATCCGCTTGACGTCATACTCGAACGGTCCCGGGAGCGTCTCATCGAAGTCGTTCAGGTCGAACAACAGATTTCGCTCGGGCGAAGCGAAGACGCCGAAGTTGGAAAGGTGGGCGTCCCCGCATAGCTGGACGCGCAGGCCGGCCCGGGGCGTGTCCTTCAGATCGGCGGCCATGATCTTGGCCGCACCACGGTAAAACGTGAACGGTGACACCAGCATCCGGCCGTGGCGCACCGGCACCAGGTCCTGTTCCCGGGTCTTGTTCTGTTCCTCGAGGAGCGCCACCGGATCCGGGCGGTCCGGCGCGGGAGTCCAGCCATCGTGGCTGGAAACGGGCGTCTGCTCCCGGCATCCCTTACCCTTGGCACGTCGTTTTTCGACGCTCGGGTGCTTGACTTTGGTCCCGGCCATGATCGGTGACCTCCCACTTACGTCAGGAACCGCCACTGGCAACACGTGCCTGGCGTCGGTGCCGGCTGAGCGCGGAAACGCGCCTTGGTTTTGGGCTTATCAATATGGCTGCGTAGTCGGTAACCCGACCGCCGTCACAATGCGATTGTGGCCCTGCGGCGCTGAATCGTCAACGCGCTGCAGGCGCACCGCTCGTGGCTGACGCGCCAGCCGGGCGACCGGCAACATTGTCCCCCTAATCTGGTTCCTTTCGTGGCTTGACTTCCGTATGGCCACTGCCGGTTTCCACCGGGCCCAGGGTTCGGTCATGGAGCCTCTCGACCTGCGCCGTGAGCCGGGCCAGCTCCTCGTTCCTTGCGGATTCATCCACTTTCGTCCGCGCATTGGTTGCGGCGGCGACACTCTCCACCAGCCAGGAAGACACGGTCGCGGTAACCATACTCAAGACGACAAACCCGCCGATCATCAGCGCGGCGGCAGCCCAGCGGCCCGGCACGGTAACGGGATAAAAATCCCCGTAACCGATCGTTGTGATCGTGACCATGGCCCACCACAAGGAGTCACCCATCGTGGTGATATTCGCGTTCTGGGCGCTCTTTTCGAAACTGAGGACGCTCAGGGCAACGGTGTAGATGAGAATGAGGGCGGATGCAATGACGTAGGCCATGAGGCGCGTTCTGATTGCCGTTCCCGGGGCCCGGTCCATGACTTGACGCAAGGTGAAAGGCCTCAGGAGCCGCAATGGCCGCATCACCGGGAGTACCACCATCAGCAGATCCAAAGGATGGCGGATGAACCATCGAACCGGCTGTGGCGCCAAGAGCAATTTCACGATGTAGTCGACGCCGAAGGCAGCCCATGTTGACCAGATGACGATGACCAGCGCGTCCGCGTAGGGGGCCGGCGGTTCCGCAATGATCAGGATGGAAGACGCCGCCAGAAATAGGAAGGCCGCGCCGACGAGGGGCCACTCGGAATACTTTGTCCACGTCTCTTGCTTCATGGCTGAATCGTAGGACTATGTTCCCCGGAAGTCCTCAGGAATTGGCCGGCCAGATCCTTTCGCGGACGGCAGTGCTGCCTTCCCCCGAATGCAACGAGAACTGCGATGACAGCCGGACCTTGGCGGCGGTACATTGGGGTTCTGCGGTGCCGGTCCGCACACCGGGCACGGCAGGTCACGAAGCCAGCACCGGCGGAGGCGAAGGGCCATGGCGGAAGATCAGGGCAACAACGGAAACGTAAGCAAGGGTGCGCGTGATGCCAACGTGCATGAGCGAAACCTCGCCAGCGAGTTGGGAACTGTCGAGCAGAATCTCCTGCTAAGAATCCAAGATTTCGGTGATCCACGCCAGGAATGGCGTCGCCTGTTCTCGGAGCTGTATGGCACCTTTCTGCTCGTCATTGTGGCTGCCGGGGGCGGAATGATGAGCCAGGCCTTCCCCGGCGTCATCAGCCGCACGGCGGCCGTGGTGGCTCCCGGCCTAATGGTGATGGGGATCATCCTGTTCATGGGCAAGGTCTCGGGTGCCCATTTGAACCCTGCGGTCAGCCTCGCTTTCGCGCTCCGCGGTGACTTCCCGTGGCGCCGGGTGCCGGGTTACATCGCGGTTCAGCTCCTCGGCGCGACGCTCGCCTGTCTGCTGCTGCAGGCCGTCATCGGCGTCTCCGCCACCTTCGGTTCGAACTACCCGGCCGCGGACTACCCTGCGGTCGCCGCGTTCTGGATGGAGGCGCTGCTGACGCTGGCGCTGGTAAGCGTCATCCTCGGAACCGCGTCCGGGGCCCAGAACATCGGACTGCTCGGGGCGTTCGCGGTGGGCGGCTACATCGCCCTGGCAGGGCTGTGGGGGAGTCCCATCTCCGGCACATCGATGAATCCGGCACGGACTTTCGGGCCCGATCTTGTCGGCGGAAATTTCAGCCACTACTGGGTGTATGTTGCCGGGCCACTGGCCGGGGCAGCGGTCGCCGTCGGAATCGCCTTCATTCTGCGCGGCGCAGGGGGCGGGAAGTCGGGTTCCGAAGCTGCGCAGGGAGCCCTGTTTGCCGAGGCCGCCCAGGAAGAGGACGCATAGCGGCCGGCTGGACGGGTGCGTTCGTCACGCCTTGACCGTTGATGACAACACGGAACGGACGGTCCTGCGCGAACAGGCACAGCCGTGTCAGGATCAGTCATGGCCCCACGTCTGATGTTGCTCGACACCGCGGCGCTGTACTTCCGTGCCTTCTACGGCGTTCCCGACACGATCCGCCGAGCCGACGGCACGCCCGTGAACGCCGTCCGCGGGCTGCTCGACATGATCGCCCGACTCACCACCGACTACGAGGCGACACACCTCGTGGCGTGCTGGGACGACGACTGGCGTCCGCAGTGGCGGGTGGACCTGATTCCGAGCTACAAGTCGCACCGCGTAGCGGAGGTCGTCGCGGGTGCCCCGGATGTGGAGGTGGTGCCGGACGCGCTTGAGGCGCAGATTCCGCTGATCCGGCGAGTGCTTCGGCTCGCCGGCATCGCTGTCGTGGGGGCTGCCGAGCATGAGGCCGACGACGTCGTCGGCACCTACGCAAGCCACGCCGGGCTTCCAGTCGACGTCGTGACGGGGGACCGTGACCTGTTCCAGATCGTCGACGACGCCAGGCAGGTGCGGGTGATCTACACCGCGCGCGGCATGAGAAACCTCGAGGTCCTCACGGACGTGGTGGTCGTGGGCAAGTACCGAGTGCTGCCCGGGCAGTACGCCGACTTCGCGACCCTCCGCGGCGACTCTTCCGACGGGCTGCCGGGCGTCGCCGGCGTCGGCGAAAAGACCGCCGCGTCGTTGCTTGGCGAGTACGGCACCCTCGACGGGCTGCTCGCGGCGGCGGCCGATCCCGGAAGCGGGCTGTCCGCGTCCGTGCGGTCGAAGCTCGCGGCGGCCGCCGACTACCTTGCGGTGGCGCCCGCCGTCGTGAATGTCGTCCGCGACCTCGAACTGCCCACGCTCGAGGAGGCGGGCGCGCAGCTGCGGCCTGTCGCGGGCGACGCGCGGGCCGAACTGGAGCGGCTCGCGACCGAGTGGAACCTTGGCGGCTCGGTCGGACGGCTCCTCGAGGCTCTCGACCGGCTGCAATGAGCGCGCCGGCGCCACTGTTGAGGCGCCCGCCCGTGTTACCCCCCCGGACGGGCGCTTCTGCCTCCGGTGAAGCTACAGGAGGCTGGTTCCGATGTCGCGTCCGATCCGGCGAAGTAGGGCGGCGGAAAGCCCAGGGTCCTTGGCGGAATCCTGGTCGGTGTAATCGGCCAGGGTGTAGACCCGCGTCAGGTCCAGATCGGACCACCGATCCGGGGGGAGCAGGGAGCGGCCCGCAACGGCGATGATCGGGCGTTGACCGGACCGGCGTGCGACGGCGGCGGGCAGCTTCCCGGCCAGCGTCTGTTCGTCGATCCTGCCCTCGCCGGTGATGACGACGTCGCAGTTGTCCTTGCGGGTGTTGAAGTCCAACAGGTCCAGGAAGTAGTCGGCGCCGGAGACCTGCTGCGCGCCCAGCAGCAGGCAGGCGTAGCCGATGCCTCCGGCGCTTCCGGCTCCTGGGTGTCCGGCGAGAGCCGCCGCGTTGGGAAACCCTGCCTCCGTCATCTTGGCAACGAAATGTCCCAGGCCTTGGTCCAGGGCTGCGATGTCGCCGGGTCCGGCGCCCTTTTGGGGTCCAAAGACCGCGGGTGCGCCCTGGGGGCCGAGCAACGGGTTGTGGACATCGCTCGCGACGATGAGGTCAGTGCCGGCCAGTTCAGGAAGCGGGGACCCGTGGACGGTGCAGATTTGGGCAAGTTCCCTGCCGCTGCCGTACAGGTGCCGGCCGTCGGCGGCGCGGAACCCGTAGCCGAGGGCGGCGAGCATCCCCATGCCGCCGTCCGTACTGGCGCTGCCGCCCAGGGCCAGCACTATCCGGGCCGGGTTCAGGCTGAGTGCGAACAGGATTGCTTCGCCGAAACCTCGGCTTGAGGCGTCCAGCGGCGCCAGCTGACCGTCCGGCAGGAGCGCGAGACCGCAGGTGTTGGCGACCTCGACGACGGCGGTGACGCCGTCGAATGCGATGCTGGCCGGGACGTGCTGGCCGGTGGGTCCGGCGACGGTGTGGCTGCGCCTGCTGAAGCCGGAGGCGACGGCGGCGTCAACACTGCCGTCGCCTCCGTCCGCCAAAGGGAGCAGTTCGCAGTGGACCGCTCCGGCCGTGCCGGTGGAGCCGGCTGCCGAGCGGAGCCCGGCGGCCAGGGCATCCGCTACTTCGCCGGCGGTGAGGCTGCCTTTGAACTTGTCGGGTGCGATGAGGGCGCGGACGGTTCTCGGGGCGGTGGCGTTGTGCATGTCAGACGGTCTCCGAGTAGGCAGGGGTGCGGTCCTTCGCGGGGGAATCAGCGGGTCCCGCGTGCCGGGGGCCGGCCTCCTCGGGCCCGTTGCGGCTGATTTTGCTCAATTCATCGTCGAGGTCCGTGGCGCCGTCGGGCTGCGTCTGCTCCGCGCCCGGCATGGGCTCAACGGTTTCGCCGGCGAAGACGCGGCGGGCGCGGTCCGCGTCCAGGGTGCGGTCCCACCAGGCGATGAACAACGTGGCGACAGCGTTGCCGGTGAAATTGACCAGGGCCCGGCACTCGGACATGAACTTGTCGATTCCGAAGATGAGCATGATGCCCGCGGCCGGGATGGTACCAAGGGTGGTCAGGGTGGCCGTCAGGGCGATGAAGCCGCCGCCGGCGACGCCCGCCGCGCCTTTGGAGGTCAGCAGCATGACGGCGAGCAGGCCGAGCTGCTGGCCGATGGTCAGGTCTGTGTTGGTGGCCTGGGCGATATAGAGGGCGGCCAAGGAGAGGTAGATAGCTGCGCCGTCGAGGTTGAAGCTGTAGCCGGTGGGGACGACGAGTCCCACGGTTTCCTTCTTCACGCCGGCGTGCTCCAGCTTGCGCATGAGACCAGGGAGGGCCGGTTCTGCGGTGGAGGTGCCCAGGATGAGCATGTACTCCTCTTTGAGGTGGCGAATCATCGTGAAGATGTTCAGCTTCAGGAAGGCCATAACCGAGCCGAGAACAATGACGACGAAAAGGATGGAGGTGACGTAGAAGAGGGCAATCAGTCCGCCCATGCTGGTCAGTGAGGAGACGCCGAATTTGCCCACTGCGTAGGCCATCGCACCGAAGGCGCCGATCGGGGCGGCCTTCATGATGAAGCCAAGGATCTTGAACATGACCCCGGTCAGGCGCTGCACGCCGTCCAGGACGGGGGCTCCGACCTTGCCCATGGCGTTCAGGGCGATGCCGAAGACCACCGCGATGAAGATGATCTGGAGGATGTCTCCTTCAACGAAGGGTCCCGCGATGCTGTTGGGGATGATGTGGGTGAGGAACTGCCACCATTCCTGGTTCTGCCCGGCATCGATGAGCTTGGCGGCTGATGCGGACGTCTGGATCGAGTCCGCGTCGGCGTTCACTCCGTCGCCCAGCCGGAACAGGTTGATCGCGACCAGGCCGAAGACCATGGCAAAGATGGTGCCGACCTGGAAGTAGGTCAAGGCTTTCAGGCCGGTCATGCCGACCTTCTTCAGGTCCGCGACGCTGGCAATGCCGCCGACGATGGTCAGGAACACGATCGGGCCGATGAGCATCTTCATCGAATTGACGAAGGTGGTGCCGATGGGTTCCATGGCAATGCCGACGGCCGGTGCGAGCCAGCCGACCAGGATGCCGCAGACTATGGCGGTCAGTACCCAGAAGTACAGCTGCCGGTACCAGCGCGTCTTGGGGGCTGCGTTCCCGCCTGACTGCTTCTTAGCTGGCCCCGGCTGGGCCGGGCTGGCCGGGCCGGCGGTGGTGATGTGTTCCATGATTCCTACCTCGTTGTGGAATGTCGCTGGAGTGGTGCTTGATGAAGGAGAGCGTGACGGAGTGAACGGCGGCGGTTTGGTGCACCGCCGTCCACTCCGGGCTTTGTACTGACCGCCGGCTCGGCCGGCCGGTCGAGTGTTAGCGCTAGACGGCGGCCAGGCTGCGGGCCAGCGCCGCGATGATGGCTTCGGTGACGTCGTCGGTGTTCGCTTCCCCGCCGACGTCGCGGGTCAGGTATCCGGCGGCTGTGGTCTCCTCGATGGCCGCTTCGACGAGGCGGGCCTCGGTGTGCAGGCCGAAGTGGTCCAGCATCAGGGCGGCGCTGGCGATCGCGCCGATGGGGTTGCTGATGCCCTTGCCGGCAATGTCCGGGGCGGAGCCGTGGACCGGTTCGAACATGGACGGGAAGCGTCGCTCCGGGTTCAGGTTCGCGCTGGCGGCCAGGCCGAGGCTTCCGGCCAGGGCCGAGCCGAGGTCCGAGAGGATGTCGGCATTGAGGTTCGAGGCGACCACTACCGAGAGGTCCTCGGGGTGCAGGATGAACTTGGCGCTCATCGCATCAACCAGGACGCTCTCGGTGGCCACGTCCGGGTAGTCCAAGGCCACGCGCTGGAAGGTTTCGTCCCAGAGCACCATGCCGTACTGCTGCGCGTTGGACTTGGTGACCGAGGAGACCTTCTTCACCGTGCGCGTCCGGGCCAGATCGAAGGCGAAGCGCATGATGCGCTCGCAGCCCTTTTCCGTGAACAGCGCGGTCTGCAGGGCGACCTCGTTGCCCGGGCCGCGGCCGCTGAGGTTGCGTCCGCCGAGACCTGCGTATTCGCCCTCGCTGTTTTCCCGGACAACTATCCAATCGAGTTCGGTGTGGTCGGCCTTGCGCAGCGGTGACTGGATGCCGGGAAGGAACTTCACGGGGCGGATGTTGGCCCACTGGTCGAAGTTCTGCGTGATGTTCAGGCGCAGCCCCCAGAGGCTGATGTGGTCCGGGACGTTTTCCCAGCCGACGGCGCCGAAGTAGATGGCGTCGAAGTCCTTGAGTTTCTCAAGTCCTGCCGGGTCCATCATCTGGCCGGTCTTTTCGAAGTAGCCGCAGCCCCAGGGGAACTCGGTCCATTCGAAGGCGAACTTGCCGCCGGAGTTTTCCGCGAGGGCGTCCAAGACGCGGCGGCCTGCCGAGACTACTTCCTTGCCGACTCCGTCTGCGGGGATGGATGCGATGCTGAATTTCTGGGTGGCGCTCATGTGCCTACCTCCTCGTTGAGTGTGTTAGCAGCGTCACACTGCTTGTCCTCTTCAAGTAGACGATCCGGCGCCATGTGCCGTCCAAGACCAAGATTCGATACGGCAAATAGGCCCAGCCTATTGATCCCGTTCCATCGACTGCTGAGACGGTGCCCGTTGGGACACTCAAAAGGGCGTTACGGGAGCAATCGACACTCGGTTACGTGGCGTGCAGGGCTGCGACGTCGAGGAAGGCGCGGGCTGCCGGCGTCAGGTCTTCCTTCCGGCTCAGGATGGCGACATGCAGATTGGAGACCGGTTCGATGAGCAGGGTCCGCAGTCCGGATTTGTGCGCCAACGGCGCCCAGGAGGACGGCATCACCGCATGCCCGACGCCGGCCAGAACCAGCGGCAGGATCGAGGTCCGGTGCGCGACCTCCACGACGATTTCGGTGCTGACGCCGCGGGCCAAGGCATCGTCGACCAGCCAACGCATCAGGGAGCCGCGCTGGCTGGCGATCAGCCGGTGCCCGCCCAGATCCTCGCGCTGGATGGCCGTCGCTGTGCCGAACGCATCCGCGTGGGGGTTGACGATGAGGATCAGCGGCTGGCGCTCCAGTTCCAAGACCTGGACGCCCGGGACCCGGATGGGGTTGGGTGATCCGGCAACGCCAATCTCTGTGCTGCCGGTGCGCACGGATTCGATGGCTTCCTCCGGAGTGAACGCGGCGCTGACGTTGAGGCGCACCGAGGGATGCAGTTTGGTGAAGGCTGCGATCATCGATGTCAGCGGTTCGATTCCGGGGGAGGGCATGGTGATGATGTCCAGCCGTCCGCTGCGCACCCCCTTCAGTGCCTGGACCGCGGACTGCGCCGCGTCGAGGTCGCGCATGACCAGTCGAGCCGGTCCGATGAGTTCCTTGCCGGCTTCGCTGAGCACCGCACGGCGGCCGATGCGGTGGAAGAGCGGCACGCCGAGATCCTTCTCCAGGCCCGCGATGGTCTGGGAGAGGGAAGGCTGGGCAATTAGCAGATGTTCTGCTGCGCGGTTGAATCCGTCGTGATCAACGACGGCCAGGAAATACTTCAGCTTTCGCGTGTCCATGCCTGCTCCTTGCCGGTCCGGTCCATGTGCTTCCGGCGCGGTCGAAGTTCCATTCCTGCGGGAACAGAAGCTGCTGCGTTGGAGCGCTTATAGCTTATTCCTATCAGGGCGGGATGCCGGCGCTTCCGGCCGGACCGCCGGCCAGGCGGCCACGGCGGCTACGGCCAGGACGCGGCTGCCAGGAGAGCGAAGAGGGGTTCGAAGTCGAGTATGCGCGTGCTGTTGCTCATAACAACGACGCCGAGACCCCGCTCCGGGTAGAGGCGCATGACGTTCCAGAAGCCGGCGCCGGCGCCGAAATGCTCCACCCACTGCCCGGGGTGCTGGGTGGGCCGACGAAACCAGCCGGTTCCGTGGTCGAACGGCTTGCCCGCTTGGTCAATGATGCGCATGCGGCGCGCCGACTCGGGGGAGAGGACCCGGACGCCGTCGATCTCGCCGTCGCGAAGGTGCATGCGAAGGAATCTGGCGGCATCCAGGACGTCGCCCACCAGACCGCCGTAGGCGGGGCCGTCCACGTAGAAAGGGTTCAGCGAAAGGTATGGCCCGCGGCGCTCTCCTGCGATCCCTCGGGGCAGCAGGCCGCGCAGCAGGGGGTCCGCGATCCTGGGCGCCCTGATGTACCCGGTCGCTTTGGCCGCGCCGGCCTGATAGCGGAACCCGGTGTGTTCCATGCCCGCAGCCCGCAGGACTGAGGTGTTGACGTAGTCCTCGAAGGGCATCCCCGAGGCGGCTGCAATCACCTGTCCGGCGGCAAGGTAGCCGACGTTGGAGTACCTGGCTTCCTGCCCCGCCGGGTAGCGGTGGGCGCGGCGCCCGCCCATCAGGCGGCGGAGCAGGGCCCCGGGGTCCGGCGGATCCGCGTCGGCCGCGTGGACCCAGCGAATCGGCAGCGGGTTGCCGAAACCGGCGGTGTGGTTGAGCAGCTGTCCCACGCTCGGCGTCGTTGCCCCTGGCGCCCGGAGATAATCGACGTAGTTGCCGGCCGGGGCGTCCAAGTCGAGGCGGCCCTCGTCAACGAGCCGGAGCGCCGCCGTCGCGGTCACGATCTTGGACATCGAAAACCACAAGTACGACGTCGATGCGGTCGCCGTCGTGTTCGTTGCCAGGTCGGCGCAACCGTAACCGGCGGCGAGAAGCACGCCGCCGCGGTCGGTTACGGCCAAGGAGAGGCCCGGGACCCCGCCCCGGCCCATCATCGTGGTGACGGCCGACGCCAGGCCGCGGGGTGGCCTGCCCGCAGCGGCACGTTCGCCCGGCGGTCCCGGGGTGGTGCCGTCAGCCACCATGGGTCGTCCTCATCACTTCTCTCCGGGACGGCGGGGCCGGCGGCCCGACCGGGCCTCCACCGCGTCCTCGATGCCGCCCCCATTTCGTTCGACATCTTCCATGTAGAGCCTGCCGGCCACAATCAGGCCGTCAGCTATCTCGAAGATTGTCACTCCCCGGTTGTGGAACGGCTTCCCATCGGTGCGGTGACCGGTCCACGACCATTCGCTCCAGGTGGTGTTCCCCGCGTCGATGGTGCTGACCGTCTCCGCATGGAAGTCGGGAATCCCGGCGAACATCGCCGCCCAGTTCGCGTGCATTTGCGCCCTCCCCGTGAAGGCCCTGCCGGGATGGGCGGGTTGTTCGCTGCGGTATTCCTCATGGAAGAGCGCTGCTGCGGCTTCAAGATCATGGGCGTTCATCGCGGACACAAGCCGGTCCACCACATGACTCATCTCTTTACTCCCTTCGTCGATGTACTCATTGCCAGATCAGCAGAGCCGGTCCAGGGTTTCCTGGAGTGCGGAGGCCATTTGGCCGTCCCACAACCTGAGTTTGTTCTCCGACGCAGGGTCCTCGAGGGATGTGGGAATCGGAGGAGGGACCAGCATCATGGTGGCTTGCTGCTGCCCGTCGGTGCTGCTGATTGCGGTTGTGCGGTAGGACGGAAAGGCGCCCTGCCCGCCGTACCGGTGATCTTCCGTGCAGCCCTGGTGCCATTTCCAGAGCCCCAGGCCGTAGTAGGGGAAGCTGCCGGTCGTGGTCATTTCCTTGACCGCGGTGTCCGACACCAGGTCGCCCCGGAAGAGCGCTTCGAAGAAGTCGTTGACGTCGTGCATGGTGGAGATGGCGCCGAACGCCGGTGAGCCGAGGTCGGCCGGCGGCTGCGTGACGTCGAGGCGTTCACCGCGCAAAGTGATGTAGCCATGGATCATGTCGGGTTCCCCGCGCACGGCCTGGTCGATGGACGTGTCCTCTAGGCCAAGCCGGTTGATCACGTCGTCGCGGAGCACCTGCGCAAAGGGCTTCCCCCGGAGCTTCTCCAGCAGCTGCCCCAGCGCGAGGTAGTTCGAGTCGGAGTAGCGGAACGAACCCACGTCTTTCGCATCCCAGGGCAGTGCCGCTGTGAGCTCCAGCCCTCGTTGTGTGCTCATGTTTTCGCTGAAAGCCCGGGCTACGTCGTCGATGCTCTTCTCGTTCGCCTCCTGAAACGATGGCATGCCCGAGGTGTGGGCGAGCAATTGCCGGACGGTGATGGAGCCGGGTGGCCGGAGTACCGTCGCGAAACTGTCCAACAGGCCGTTGACCGGGTCGTCGAGCCCGATGAGGCCGTCGTCGACAAGTTTCAGAACGGCGACGGCGGTCATGGACTTGGTAACGCTGGCCACCGAGACCCGGTCGTCCGTCGTCGCGGGCTGCCCGGTTTCCAGATCCCGGACGCCGTAGGCCCTGGACCACGTGCCACCCGGCCATCTCACCTCGGCAACGACGGCGAGCGCGCCCTGATTCATGAAGGAGCGCATCGTGAAGTCGAGCGAATCGGTGGGTGCGGGCGTTGCACCAAAGGAAGGGGGCGGGGCCGGGATTTCTCCGGTGCACGCGCTGAGAGTCAGCATAAGGGCCGCGGCTGCGCCAGCCAGGAGACGGATTGTGGATCGCATGACACCGCCGTGTGTCGGTGCGGACAAGGAGCGGGCCGCAGCCGCGCCGTCCCCGGCCAGAGTCCGTCCGGCGCCGTAGTCCCAGCCCCTTCATTCTAGGAGCGGCGGCCGCACGGGTCGAGGGGACAAACTACCCGCCGGCGGCCGGCTATATCTCGCAGAGGCCGTTCTGGTTTAGCGTGTCCCTCATGACGGACGTCGCCATTACCGTTCTTGTCCTTGTCGTCTCTGTTGCGGCGTTCGTGTGGAACCGGCTGCCGGTCGAAATTGTGGCCCTCGGTGTGGCCCTGGCCCTGTTTGGTACCGGCGTGATCAGCCTGGACGAGGCGTTCTCCGGCTTCGGCAGCGGAACCGTGGTGCTGATTGCTGCCCTCTTCGTGGTGGCTGAGGCCATTGACGCAGCCGGCATCACCACCTGGCTTGGGGGCCTGCTGATCCGGTTCGCCGGGACGAGCCGGGTCCGGCTCGTCCTGCTGATGATGGGCATCACGGCCTTGTTGACGGCGTTTATCAGCGTCAACGGGGCGGTCGCCGCGCTGCTCCCGATGGTTGTGGTCCTCGCCGTCCGGCTGGGCCGCCGGCCTGCCCAGCTGCTGATGCCGATGGCCTTCGCTGCCCATGCCGGATCCTTGCTGGTGCTCACCGGTTCGCCGGTCAACATTCTGATCCTCAACGCCGCCTTGGACTCAACCGGCCGGGGAATCGGGTTCTTCGAGTTCGGCCTGGTGGGCCTTCCCCTGCTCATTGGCACGATGGGGCTGGCCGTCTGGCTCGGCCCGAAACTCCTGCCGGAGCGCACCCCCGATGCGCTGCCCAAAGACTTGAGTTCCCATGGCGAAACGCTGATGCATCACTACCTCGGAGACGATCAGCTGACCCGGCTGCGGATACCGGCAGGCTCAGCCATCATCGGCCTCCCCACCGTGGAACCCCTCGGCGAACATCCTGCGGGGCTGCACCTGATCAGCGTGCAGCGCTCCGACGGCAGGCCTGTCACCGCCGCCAAGCTGTCGGCCGGGGACCAAATCATCGTGCGCGGTGACCAGCGGCTTATCGACGGCTTCGCCGCGAAGCACGGGCTCGAGCAGGACGACGATGCCACCTGCGGGCTGATCAGCAGTTCCTACGGCGTCGCGGAAGTCGTCGTCGCGCCCCGGTCAAACCTCGTCGGCACGGTGGTGTACCCGGGAATGGTCACGGCCAGCGGCGCGCTGGTGGTGCTGGCCCATGAACGCCCGGGGGAGCCCCTGTCCCTGGGACGCTCCACCGTCAATGCGGGCGACATGCTCCTGCTGCAGGGAGCCTGGTCCGCGTTGGACAAGCACACGGTGGACCACAACGTGCTGCTTGTCGATTCCCCTGATGCCATCCGACGCCAGACCGTCCCGTTGGGCCCGGGCGCCGTGCCCGCCCTGATTGTGCTGGCAGCGATGGTCGTCCTGCTGGCCACGGGCATTGTCCCCGCCCCGGTTGCCGCCCTGCTGGCAGCCATGGCCATGGTGGTCCTCAAGGTGGTCACGCCGGCGCAGGCGCACCGTTCGATGGCATGGCAGACCCTGATCCTCGTGGGGGCAATGATCCCGCTGTCCGCAGCCATCACCCGGACAGGGACAGCCGGTATCATCGCGGACGCCATGGTCGCGGCCGTCGGCGGTTCCGGCCCCCTGCTGCTTCTCGCGGGCATTTTCTTGGTCACGGCGGTCCTTGGCCAGCTGATCAGCAACACCGCCACGGCGTTGATTATCATTCCGATATCGCTGTCGGTTGCAGCTGAGGCTTCACTCAACCCCATCACCGTGCTGATGTCCGTCGCGGTCGCATCGTCGGCTGCACTCTTGACCCCCGTATCCACACCGGCCAACATGATGATCATGCAGCCTGCCGGCTACCGGTTCGGAGACTATTGGAAGTTTGGCCTGGCGGTCATGGCACTGTACGCAGCCGTCGCGATTCTGTTGGTGCCGGTGTTCTGGCCCGTACATGGCAGTTGATCCCGAGGCAGTTCCTGACGGTTGAACCCCACTAAGGAGCACGGAATGTCCAATACTCTCCCGGCAGCACCGGCATCCACTGCCGCCCAGACGGCCTCGTGGCTGCCGCTCATCGTGGTAGTACTGACCCAAATCCAGGCATCGTTTGCAGTGAACGCCTTGACCGTTTCGATGCAGGGAATCACCAGCGATCTCGACACACCGGCCACCTCGGTGGGTACTGCCATTACCGCCGGAACCTTCTCGATGGCGGCGTTCATTCTCCTCGGCGCCAAGGTTGGGGCGCGCTTCGGCACCCGCAAAGTTTTCCAAATCGCCGTCGGTATTCATGCCGCGGCGATGGCCTGCGTGGCGCTCAGCCTGAGCCCCGCCATGCTGTTCATCGCCCAGGCCTCCTCCGGTGCCGTGATCGCCCTGATCGCCCCCGCACTGACCGTCTTCATTGCCACCAACTACAAGGACGAGCAGCAGGCCAAGGCCATCGGCCTGCTCGCGGCCGCCATCCCGGCCGCCGGCGTCCTGGCCCTGCTGATCGCCGGCTGGTTCGCCACCACCATCGGATGGCGCTACTCGTTCGGACTGATGGTGGTCCTCGGCGCCATCAACCTGCTGCTGAGTTTCAGGCTCAAAAACGTTCCAGCCCAACCCAACCTCAAGATCGACTGGACCGGCGCCATCACCGCCGCGGTAGCCATCATCCTGCTCAGCTTCGGCTTCAGCGGGCTGTCCACCTGGGGCGTGTGGCTCGCCACCGACCAGGCGCCCTTCAACATCGTGGGCCTCTCCCCGGCGCCGTTCCTGATTCTGCTGGGCCTGATCGCCGGGCAGCTGTTCTTCCGGTGGATCCGCCAGCGCCAGAACGCCAAACTGTCGCGCATCTTCGACCTGCGGGTACTCGCCTCCAGTTCCGAGTTGGCGGTGACCGCGTGCATGGGCCTCATGCTGTTCGTGGGCACCGCGGCGAACTTCCTGATTCCGCTCTACATGCAGATGGTCCAGGGCCTCTCCGGCATCGAAACGTCCTTCTCGATCATTCCGTACACCCTGTCCATCTTCCTGGCCAGCACGTTCGTAGCCTTCCTGTACTCCAAGTTCCCGCCGCGGACAATTGCGCAGGTGGGCTTCGTCGTCGTAGCGGGCGCGCTTACCCTCATTGCCTTCACCATCCGCAACGACTGGGGACAGGCCGTTGTGGTCCTCGGCCTGATCCTGCTGGGCCTTGGCCAGGGCGCGATCGTGGCACTGGTCTTCAACACGCTGCTCAGCGCTGTGCCCAAGAACCTGGCCGGCGACGTCGGTGCCTGGCGTGGACTGGTGCACAACCTTTCCGGCAGCGTTGGCATCGCCGTGGCCAGTGCCTTTGCCGTCGGCATGCTCGCCTCGCTCATCGCCAGCGGTGCCGCCGCCCACCCGGAGGTCTCCGATGAGCTGATCTCCAAAGTGAACATCAGCGATGCCAACTTCATGACGAACGAACAACTCGAGGCCACCATCGGAGACCGGGCAGGCAGCCCCACGGAACTCGCCGCCGCCGTCGAGGTCAACGCCGAGGCACGCCTGCGCGCCCTGCAGTACTCGCTGCTGGGACTGGCAGGGCTTGCCCTGCTGGCGATCGTGCCCGCCGGAGGGATGCCCGGCCGGATGAAGGGGGACCTGCCCGAGCAACTCGAACCGGATGATCCCGACGCACTGGATCTGGCCTCCCCGGACTCCCCGGACACCACCACCCAGGAAAGGGCCTGAGCAATGAACCACGATTCGTACAAACTCATCCCCAAGGGGTTCACTGCCATCCCGTCGGCGGAAAGGGACGAAGCCACTATTGAATGGGTTAGCGGGTTCGGTGAGCTCGACGCAGTGGGCATCCTGGTGACCACCGACGGCGAGGTTCCCGAGGTCCTCGGACTGGACCGCGAGGCGCTGGTGCGTGCCGGATTCACCGCCGATGCCGGCACCACGCTGCTTCTACCGGCCGCAGGCTCCACCCTCCTGGTGGCGGTGGGCGCCGGCACCGCCAAGGACCTGGATGCCGGCAGACTGCGCAACGCCGTCGCCGTCCTGATGCGGGCCACCGCACGGCATGCACGCATCGGATTCGAGCTGCCGTCCGTCGCCGGGGTCGACGCCGGGACCCTCGGCCAGGTGCTGGCGGAGGGCGCGCTGCTGGGCCGCTACCGCTTCGATGTGCTCAAGGGCAAAACAAAGGACGTTCCGCTGGGGCTCCTGCAGCTGCGCACCCCCGGCATCGATGTGGAGGCGGCCACGGCCGGTCTGGCCACGGGACGGGTCACCGCGCGGGCCGTCAACATCGCCCGCGACCTTTGCAATGCCCCGCCCAGCCACCTCACGGCCGCCGGCCTCGGTGAGATCGCGACGGATTTGGGTGCCCGTTTCGGGTTCGCAGTGGAGGAGTTCGACAAGCAGCAGCTGATTGACCTTGGCTGCGGCGGGCTCCTCGGCGTCAACGCCGGCAGCGCCCAGGAACCGCGCATGCTCAAGCTCACGTTCACACCCGACGGCGAACCCGGCGGGCACCTGGGCATGGTGGGCAAGGGCATCATGTACGACTCCGGTGGGGTGAGCCTGAAGCCCAGCGACCCGATGCACCTGCTCATGAAGATGGACATGGGCGGTGCCGCCTCCGTGCTCTCGTCCTTCACCGCGTTGCGCGAGCTTAGGGCCACCGCCAAGGTCACGGGCTTCCTGATGTGCACCGACAACATGCCGGCGGGCTCGGCGTACAAACTCGGCGACGTCCTCACCGCCCGCAACGGAACCACCATCGAGGTCAAGAACACCGACGCCGAGGGCCGGCTGGTCATGTGCGACGCCCTGACGTTGGCCGTGGAGGAGGGCGCGGACGCGATCGTCGACATCGCCACGCTAACGGGCGCCTCCCTCATGGCTTTGGGGCAACTGACCGCCGCCCTCTTCGGCAACAACCAGCCGCTGGTGGACAGGGTCCGGGAGGCGGCGGCGCACACCGATGAACAGATCTGGCAACTGCCCCTGGAGCCCCAGTACCGCAAGCAGCTGGATTCGGACATCGCGGACATCTCCAATCTGGGCGGAAAGTACGCGGGGGCCACCACCGCTGCGCTGTTCCTCGCCGACTTTGTCGGGGACACCCCGTGGGCACACCTGGACATCGCCGGCACCATGCAGTCGGACACCGATGACGTGTGGCGCTCCAAGGGCGCCACCGGGTTCGGTACCCGCATCCTCATCGAACTCGCCCGAGGGTTTACCCCGGTACAGGTGTCTGCCCCCGCCGGATAGGCGGCCCGGCCGCCGGGCCGGCCCGCCCCTGGCCTTCGATGCCATTGCCGGCCTGGCACGGCGCGAAGGTCTCGGGTGAAAGCACGTTCTTGACGCGGAGATCCGAAGCGGAGGAGTCTCGTTACAGGGCCTCCGGCAGCCCCCGGCCCGGCATAACCTTGGCGCCCCAGGTCCGCACCCTTGAACACCGACTCGAGGAGAGCACCATGAGCCCAAACTTCAACGAGCTGCTGACCCGCCAGGTCGGCAATGAGTTCGCAGCGTCGCAGCAGTACATCGCCATCGCCGCCTGGTTCGACGGGCAGGACCTTCCCCAGCTCGCCAAGCACTTCTACCGCCAGTCGCTGGAGGAACGGAACCACGCCATGATGATGGTCCGGTACAGCCTGGACCGCGGCATTAAGATCACCATCCCCGGCATCGATCCGGTCCGGAACGACTTCTCTTCGGCGGAGGAACCCCTGGTCCTTGCCCTCGCCCAGGAGGTTGAGGTCACGGACCGCATCAAGGAACTGTTCGCCGCGGCCCGGGCGGAGAACGACCCCCTGGGAGAACAGTTCATGCTCTGGTTCCTCAAGGAGCAGGTCGAGGAGGTGGCATCAATGTCGACGCTGCTCAACGTCGCCCGCCGGGCGGACAACCTGTTCGACGTCGAGACCTTCCTGGCCCGGGAGCGCGTGGGCGACGCCGGCCGGGCTGGGGGAGCGGGGCGCGGGGGTCACCACGGTCACGGAGGCGCCCATGGCGGCCCTCCGGAGGACACCGGCACGCCGGAGGTGGCCGGCGGTTCGCTCTAGGGCCGCCGCTGCTCCCGCGTGAGGACTTCCTGCTCTGGCGCGGGCGGGCGGTGGAGACGAGAATGGGCTGGTGCTCCCTCCTCGCCCCGGCGGGGACGGCGAAGTGATGAACGCCGCCGCCCGAAAGATCCAGCGCATCTACCTGACATTGACGCTGGGCAATACCCTTGCGGCCTCGTTCATCTGGGGGATCAACACGCTGTTCCTGCTCGACGCCGGGCTCAGCAATCTTGAGGCTTTTGCCGCGAATGCCTTCTTCACGGCCGGTATGGTCCTGTTCGAGGTGCCCACCGGAGTGGTTGCCGACGGGTGGGGCCGCCGCGTTTCGTTCCTGCTCGGCACCGCAACACTGGCCGCAGCGACCTACCTCTACTACCTGCTGTGGCAGCTCTCCGCGCCCTTCTGGGCGTGGGCGGTGGTGTCGGTCTTGCTGGGGCTGGGATTCACGTTCTTCTCGGGGGCGGTGGAGGCGTGGCTGGTCGACGCATTGCGCTTTTCGGGGTACGAGGGCGGGCTGGAGACGGTGCTCGGCCGGGGTCTGATGGTCTCCGGTGTGGCGATGCTCGCCGGCTCGGTGGCCGGCGGTGTGATCGCGCAGGCCACCAACCTCGGCGTGCCGTTCCTGCTGCGGGTTGGGGTGCTGCTGGTCATGTTCGCCGTCGCCTTCTGGCTGATGCGCGACGTCGGATTCACCCCCGAGCGCTCAACTCATCCCCTTCAGGCAACCCGTGCCGTACTCAATGCCTCGATCGAGAACGGATTGAAGCACCCGCCAGTGCGGTATGTGATGCTGGCGGCGCCGTTCAGTTCCGGCGTCGGGATCTATGTCTTCTACGCCCTCCAGCCCTACTTGCTGGAACTCTATGGCGACCCCCGGGCCTACTCCGTGGCGGGCCTGGCGGCGGCCCTGGTGGCCGGCGCCCAGGTGCTTGGCGGCTGGCTGGCACCCCGCCTGCGGAGCCTCGTCCGCAAGCGCACCACCGTGTTGATCCTGAGCAGCGCGGTGAGCGCACTGCTGCTCGTGGTGCTGGGGTTCACACGGGAATTTTGGGTGGCGCTGGCGCTGCTGGCGCTCTGGGCACTGGTCGCCTCGGCGGGCACACCAGTGCGGCAGGCTTACCTGAACGACATGATCCCCTCGAAGCAGCGGGCAACAGTGCTCAGCTTCGACTCGCTCATGGGATCAAGCGGCGGAGTGGTGGTACAGCCGGTGCTCGGCCGGGCGGCCGACGTGTACGGGTACCCCGCCTCAGTGGCGATTGGCGGCATCATCGAGCTGATCGCGGTGCCCTTCCTGCTGGCGAGCCGGCGGCAGCACCCCCGGGCGGACCTGGCCAGCGCCTCGACGGCGGCGGATTCCGCGCAGTCTTGACTCTCCCGGCCCCGAGCCTACGATTTAGTGTGGATGGAAGCTGGGTGGCATCCAGGAACCTGATCAATGCTGATCCATAGGGAGAAACAGTCATGTTGAAGGATCTCGAAATCACCGCAGTCCTCCCCGCCAAGGACATCGCCCGGGCGAAGGCTTTCTACCGTGACGTCCTGGGCCTGGAGCCCGCCGACGACTCCATGGATGAGGAGAATCTCATCTACCGCTGCGGAAAGGGAACTTCCTTCCTGCTCTACGCGACCGACAATGCGGGCACCGCAAAAAACACCCAGTTGGGCTGGGGAACCGACGACATCGACGCCGAGGTGGCGGACCTGCGCGGCCGCGGCGTTGTGTTCGAGGAGTACGACTTCCCGGGCCTGAAGACTGAGAACGGGATAGCGACCACCCCGGTGGGCAAAGCCGCCTGGTTCCTTGACACCGAGGGCAACATCCTCAATATCTTCCAGCGCTAGCAGCCCTGGTACCAGCCCGGACCCGCGGTCAGCTGACCCCGGGTTGCGCTCCTGCCCGCGTCAGCGCTTCCCGCGAAGCCATGGTCCCAACAGCCTGGTGTTCACCGGAAGGATGATGTACGTCATCAGCCAACTCAACAGACCGGTCGGCATTGACGATCAATGCGGCCAGGTCCGCTGCCAGTGCAGGGAGAGCCGGGCGCCGAAGTTCCCGGTCGCCAGAGGGCCACGACGGCCGGCGGCAGAAGGATAATGTTCGCTCCGGGCCAAGGCCCTTTAGGGTTTCCGGGTGTCATTTCGTAGCGGCCGGGAGCAAAATAGTGCTCAGGGGAATTTCATCCAACGTTATCCCCCGTGACCTAGGACGGCGCGCTATGAATACTGGGAAAGTAAGGACTTCGCTCTTTTTGGCAGCGCTCTTGACCGGGCTGGCTGGTTGCGCCTCCGCCGGGTCGCCTGCCCCGACGTCGACGTCGGCAGGCACCGCCTCCGCCTCCGCCACCGCTTCCGCAAGTATGCCGATGGAATCATCCTCCACAACGCCCTCGACGGACCAGGGGATGCCAGGTTCCGCAGCGGCAGCCATCACCATCAAGGATTTTGCCTTTGGGAATCCGCTCACGGTGTCCCCCGGCGCTACGGTGACGGTGACTAACCAGGACACTGCGGAACATACCGTGACCGCGGACCAGGGCCAGGCGTTTGACGTGGAGGTCAAAGGCGGGGGCACGGCCACCTTTACGGCCCCCTCCCAGCCCGGGACCTATGCATTCCATTGCACTTACCACCCGAACATGCACGGGACGCTGACGGTCAAGTGAGCGTCCGAAGCCATTCGGGCGCTGTCGCGGGTGTGCAAAGAAGCGATATGGCCCTGCGGGTATGCACCGCCCTCGCCCTTTTCATTGATGCCGGCGTCCATATCCATCTCGCCCCCGGCTATCAGGCCGGGAATCCTGCCGGAATTGGCCAGGGGAACCTGTTCCTGATCGAGGCAGCCGCAGCGGTCCTGGCAGCCCTCTACGTGCTTCTGCGTGGAAGCCGGACCGCTTACGGCGCCGCGCTGATCGTTTCCCTGAGCGCTTTTGCTGCCGTTGTTGTTTACCGTTATGTGAACATCCCGGCATTTGGCCCGTTCCCAGCCATGTACGAACCGGTCTGGTTCTTCGAGAAGTCTCTTAGCGCAGTCGCCGAGGCCGCCGGCGCCATCCTCGCCGGCATCGGCTTCGTCAGGGCCGGAAGGGCCCGGCAACGGACGTAAGACCCGGCGTCCGCCCTGACCTCTCGGACACCCTGAAAGACCGGCAAGGGATGGCCCACGCCTGCCGGTGTCCGTGGTCGCCAGGGCGGGTCAGCCCGTGGTCTCGGACTCGGCCTCAAGTTCGGCGTCGAGTTCTGCCTCGATCACTGCTACTGCGAAGCCCAGTGCCTGTGTGAGGTTGCCGGCCGCCGCCACGACCCTGGGTGTGCCGACGACGGGAGCCACCGCGATGAGGATGCCCTGGACGTCCTCCAGGGTGATGCCGACGTCGCTCGCGGTGCCGGCGTTGAGCAGGTAGGAGGCGGGCGGGGCGTCGACTGCCACGAGCGCCGCGATCCGGGCCAACATGATCTCGCGGTCCTCGAGGTTGCAGCGGTCGAGTGATACGGCGGTGATCTCGGCGAGGGCGTCGAGGACGGGGGTTTCTTCTTCGGCCATGATTATGTCTCCATCTGGTCGCGGCGGGTGTGGGCAAAGTGGCGCGAGGAACGATCATCGCCGCCACCGGTTGCAACGTAGCGCGCCCGGGCGCCAGGCGGCATCATCCGGAGCGGATGATGCCGATCATCCATTGAGTGGCCCAACAGGGCGGAGTAGTGTTGCCCCACCGCCAACAACCCGCACCACCCTGACTCGGGAGCGACCATGCCATCCATGAAACGCCAACTGGCTGCCCTCACGGCAGTTCTTGCCATGAGCATGACGGGCGGCGCCGTCGCCAGCCCGGCCGTCGCCAGTCCCGCCGTCGCAGATTCGCAGAAGATTGACAAGAACCCAATCGCCACCGGCTACGGCGGCGCGGTGAGCACTGTGGACCCGGAGGCGTCGGCAGCGGCGATCAGGATCCTCCGGGACGGAGGCAACGCGGCGGACGCCGCCGTCGCCGCCGCCGCGACGCTGGGAGTGACAGAGCCTTACAGCGCCGGGATCGGCGGAGGTGGCTACTTTGTCTTCTACAACGCAAGGAACGGCAAGGTCGGCACCATCGACGGCCGGGAAACCGCCCCCAAGGCCATGCCGAAGGACGCCTTCATTGACCCCGGCACCGGCAAGCCCTACCCCTTCACGCCCGAGCTCGTCACGAGCGGAGTCTCGGTGGGCGTCCCGGGCACGCCGGCCACGTGGGCCAGCGCCCTCGACCGATGGGGGACCCTGGACCTCCGGGAGGCCCTCGAACCCGCCATTGACGTCGCGACCCGCGGCTTCGTGGTGGACGAAACCTTCCGTCAGCAGACCCTCGACAACAAGCTTCGCTTCGAGGCTTTCACGTCGACGAGCAGCCTGTTCCTCCCGGGCGGCGACGCGCCAGCCGTCGGCAGTGTCTTCCGGAACTCCGATCTTGCCGAAACCTACCGGCTGCTCGCAGAGAAGGGCACACGGGGCTTCTACCGCGGCCCGCTCGCGGAGGAGATCGTGGCCGCAGTCCAGGCTCCGCCCAAGTCAACCACCACGACGCTGCCTGTTCCGCCCGGCCATATGACGACGAAGGACCTCGCCGCCTACAGCGCCCTGGACCAGGCACCCACGCATGTTGAGTACCGCGGACTGGACGTGTACGGGATGGCACCGTCGAGCAGCGGCGGCACCACCGTCGGCGAGTCGCTGAACATACTGGACACGGTCAACCTGTCCGAGATGTCCACGCCGGGCGCCCTGCACCACTATCTGGAGGCGAGCGCCCTCGCCTTCGCGGACCGCGCCAAGTACGTGGGCGACCCGGCGTTCGTCGATGTCCCCACCGGTGAACTCACGGATCCGCTGTTCGGGAAGGAACGCGCGTGTGCGATCGATCCCGCGAAGGCGGCCACGAAGCCGGTGGCTCCGGGAGATGTGTCCACGTACGACGGCGCGTGCCCGGCAAAGCCGGCCGCGCTCGCCGATGAGAAGGACACCGAGAATATTTCGACCACCAACCTGACGGTGGCGGACCGGTGGGGGAACGTGGTGGAATACACGCTCACGATCGAGCAGACCGGCGGATCCGGCATTGTGGTGCCCGGCCGCGGGTTCCTGCTCAACAACGAACTGACCGACTTCTCCACCGTGTACGACCCGGCCGACCCGAACCGGATCGAGCCGGGGAAGCGCCCCCGGTCTTCGATGTCGCCCACCATCATCCTGAAGGACGGCGATCCGTATGTCGCGCTCGGCTCACCCGGCGGTTCGACGATCATCACCACCGTCCTGCAGACGATCGTGAACCGGGTGGACCTGGGGATGAGCATTCCTGACGCCATCGCCGCACCGCGTGCGTCCCAACGGAACACCGCGAAGGTAACGGCCGAGCCGGAGTTCATCGCGGCCTATGGGAAGAAGCTTGCGCGGTACGGTCATGAGCTCACTCCGTCGGGTGACGCGTTTACCTCGGCGGCAGAGATCGGCGCGGCGACGGCAATCGAGTTCTTGCCCGGCGGGCGCATGATCGCCGCGGCTGAACCTGTGCGGCGCGGAGGCGGCTCGGCAATGGTAGTTCACCCGTCGCGGTGAGCCCGGTGCGGCGCCTGCAAATCACTCCGGCCCGTCTCCTTACCTAGAGGGCCCTTTCAGGCCTACAGTTGGGCTTCCAGCACTGTCGACAGGAGTGGCCACATGATTACCCTGCAGATCGAACACCAGGTCCGGGACTTCGACATGTGGAGGAGGGCCTTCGACAGCGACCCACTGAACCGCGCCGCCTCTGGGGTGCGGTCGTACCGGATTTCGCGCCCCCTGGACCAGGAGGACTACGTGATGCTGGAGATGGATTTCGACACGCAGGCGGCCGCCGTGGACTTCCTGGGCCGGCTGCAGAACGACACCTGGAAAACCGGGGTGACGGCGCCGGCGCTGGTCGGCGAGCCGTCAACCAGAATCATCGAGACGGTCGCCGTCGAGGAGGTGCCCGCACCCTGACCCCGGCTAAGGCGCCGGGGGATAGTCTGATGGTATGACTGCCGCGGCTCCCTCCACCGTCACTCTGCACGGACTATTTGCCCGGGACCTCGCCGAAATGGCCATTCCCTGGCAGGCGGAGCAGGTTCCGGAACCGCGGCTCCTGGTGCTCAATGAGCCGCTGGCCGCCGAGCTGGGCCTTGACCCCGCTTACCTGCAGGGTGCGGACGGCTTGCTTCTGCTGACGGGGAACCTTGTCCCCGGCGGTGCCACCCCCGTGGCCCAGGCCTATGCCGGGCACCAGTTCGGCTGGTTGGCCCCCCGCCTCGGTGACGGGCGGGCGCTTCTCCTCGGTGAGATCACCGACGAGGAAGGCCATCTCCGCGATATCCACCTCAAAGGCTCGGGGCGAACGCCCTTCGCCCGCGGCGGTGACGGCCTCGCCGCCGTCGGACCGATGCTCCGCGAGTTCATCGTGAGCGAAGCGATGCACGCCATGGGCATCCCCACCACCCGGTCCCTTGCCGTCGTGGCAACCGGGCGTCCCGTGCTCCGCGAGACCATGCTGCCCGGAGCGGTGCTTACACGCGTCGCCAGCAGCCATTTGCGCGTCGGCAGCTTCCAGTACGCCCGCGCCACGGGCGACGCCGGCCTCCTGCGCCGCCTTGCCGATCATGCCATCGACCGTCACTTCCCCGGGGCAACGGAGGCCGGCAACCCTTACGTCGCGCTGCTCCAATCGGTGATAGGTGCCCAGGCCTCGCTGGTGGCCCGGTGGATGCTGGTGGGTTTCGTCCACGGGGTCATGAACACCGACAACATGACGATTTCCGGCGAAACCATCGACTATGGACCCTGCGCCTTCCTGGACGCCTTCGACCCGGCCGCGGTCTACAGCTCGATAGACGAGACCGGGCGATACGCCTACCGCAACCAGCCGCTGGTGGCGGAATGGAACCTCACCCGCCTTGCCGAGGCGCTCCTGCCCCTCTTCCACGAGGAGCAGGAGCAGGCGGTCGCCCTGGCGCAGGACTCGCTCGCGGCGTTCCGCCGGCAGTACAGCGCGGCCTGGTCGGCCGGGCTGCAGGCCAAAGTCGGCCTGCCCGGCGACGTCGACGACGGCGTCGCCTCGTCCCTCGTGGACGAGCTGCTCAGCCTTCTGCAGGCGGGCCAAGCGGACCACACAACGTTCTTCCGGAGCCTGGCCGAGGCGGCCCGCGGCCGCTCCGCCCGCGTGCGGAGCCTGTTTACCGACCCGGCCGCTTTCGACGCTTGGGCCGTGCGCTGGAGCGCCCTGGGTCCCGACGCCGACGCCATGGACCGGGTCAACCCCGCCTACATCCCGCGGAACCACCTCGTCGAAGAGGCCCTCGATGCCGCTACGGCGGGCGACCTGGATCCGTTCACGCGTCTCCTCGAGGCCGTGACCAACCCCTACGACGAGCGGCCGGGGCTGGAGCGCTACGCCGCTGCCGCGCCGAAGGATTTAGGCCCTTACCGGACGTTCTGCGGAACCTAGAAGCCTGCCGGCGTCAGGCTTCATCCCATGCATGCCGAGGCGCCGGACGAGGTGCAGGCCTGCCGCACTGTCGGAAGGGTATAGGGTCGGGCGGTATGGCGCTGCGACTTGTTCAGGTGAATTTCAAGGCTCGGGATGACTCCACGCTCGGCCGGTTTTGGGCGGAGGCGCTCGGCTGGGGTGTCTCCAGCGAGGGACCCGGTGTGACCAATGTTGAACCCGTGGGCTTCGTGTGGCCGGACCCCGTCGCCGTCTGCGTCGATGTCGTCACTGTCCCGGACCCAGAGACTGTGAGGTACCGCGCGCACCTCGACCTCGCCACCACCTCTGCAGCCCATCAGGCGGAGCTGGTCGCGCACCTGCTAAAGCTCGGTGCGACACCCGCAGGGACGGGCCAGAGGGATACACCATGGACGGTACTGGCCGACCCGGAGGGGAACCTGTTCCGCGTGCTGGAGCCCCGCTCAATCTACCGGGACACCGGACCGATCGCCGCGGTAGTGGTCCACTGTGCGGATCCGCGGGCCATGGCCCGGTTCTGGGGCGAGGCGATGGACTGGACCCTGCACGAGGTGACCGACGACCATTCGAGGCTGCGGTCGGCCAAGGGCCTGGGGCCCTATCTCGAGTTCATTCGCACGCCGGCTGCGAAGTCCGTGTGGGGCCGCGTCCACCTCGACCTGATGCCCTACCCTGGCGACTACCAGGCGGCAGAGGTGGCCCGGCTGCGCGCACTGGGTGCCACTGATGCCGACGTCGGCCAGGGCGATGTGCCATGGGTCTGCCTCGCGGACCCAGAAGACAACGAGTTCTGCGTCCTGGCCCCGCGCTGACGCAGAGGCTCCGGCCGTAGACGAGCCTCCAGGCGGTACGGGCCTTAGGGTCAGCCCCGCAACGTCAGCTCAGCGTGGACGCCCGGACCACCAGTTCGGGCGGAAAAACGACCTGGCGTGGGACGAAACCTGGTTCCGGGCCGGCCTCCCGGAGCAGCAGCTCCAGGGCCGTCGAACCAATCAGGGCACTGGGCTGACGGATCGATGACAGCGGGACCACAGCGGCCGCGGCAAACTCGATATCGTCGTAGCCGATCAGCGCAATCTCCTGCGGCACCTGCACACCGCCCATCAGCATCAGGCCCTGCAGGACACCCACGGCGAGCAGATCGTTGGCCGCGAAGATCGCATCGGGCCGTTCTCCAGCGGGCCGCCGACGGATGGCTTCACCGGCGGCACGGCCGGACAGCACTGTCAGCGACTCCGTTTCTACTACTTCCAGGCTGGCATCGGGTGCCGTCTGCATGGCCTTCCGGGCCCCGGACAGCCGGTCGGCCACCTGGCGGATACTCTCCGGGCCGCCCACGAAAGCGATCCGACGCCGGCCCATGGACAGCAGATGCTCGACGGCCATCTCTCCGCCGGCCAGGTCGTCCACGGCGACGGAGGAGAAACTTGCGTTGTCCGCCTGCCGGTCCACCAGAACGGTGGGGATGCCCCGCCGGCGCAGCTGTTCGAGCCGGGGGATCACGTTGCCCACGGGGGAGATCAGCACGCCGCGGACGCGCTGCTGTTCAAAGAGGTCAAGATAGGCCGCCTCTCGCCCCGCGTCCTCACTGCTGTTCCCCACCAGCACGGTGAAATGCTCGGCGGCGGCCCGGTCCTCCGCTCCTCTGGCCAGTTCCGTGAAGAAGGGGTTTGCAGCGTCCAGCACCACCAGGCCGACGCTGTGGCTCATGCCGGCGCGGAGCTGGCGGGCGGCGTCGTTGCGCACGAAGCCAAGCTTGTCGATTGCTGCCTGCACCCGGGTTGTGACTTCCGTGGACACCTTTTCCGGGCGGTTGAGCACATTGGAGACCGTCCCGACGGAGACGCCGGCCAGTGCCGCGACGTCCTTGACGCTGGCTGAATTCATTCCTGAGCTCCTGAATGCGGACGTCGCTGCTGGGGAGGGCGAGCGTGACGTACCTGTTGGTGCCCTCAGGATACCCGTCCGGGGCCCGTTTTGAACCCTTTCAATGAAACGAATCAAAAAGTCCTCCTGTGAGAATCTGACATCTCTTGACGGGCGGCCCGCCGTGCTCCTATGATTCAAATCACAGCAGCTCTGAAACGATTCATTATGAAATTCACTCAGCCCCAAAGGTGCGGTTATTAGATGCAGCAGACAGACAGTTCCCGGTCCGGTCCCACGGAGGACGGAACGGGGCCAGTACTTTCCCTTTCCCACGCGGCCAAAACCTTCGGCCCGGTGGTCGCCCTGGCCGACGGCACCGTTGAAATCCGGGCGGGCGAAATTCACGCACTGGTCGGCGAAAACGGCGCCGGCAAGTCCACCCTGGTCAAGATCCTCGCCGGCCTGCACCACCCGGATTCGGGGGACTTCAGAATCAGCGGCGAGAGCGTCCAGTTCCGCAACGTCGGCGACAGCAAGGCCGCCGGAATCTCCGTCATCTACCAGGAGCCCACCCTCTTTCCGGACCTCAGCGTCGCAGAGAACATCTTCGTCGGCCGCCAGCCCAAGGGCCGGTTCGGCCTGATCAGCAAGGCAACCATGGTCAGGGAGGCGGCCAAGCTCTTCGAGCGGCTCGGCGTCCCCATCGATCCGACGCGGATTGCCGAGGGCCTCTCCATCGCGGACCAGCAGATCATTGAAATCGCCAAGGCCATCTCGCTCGACGCCAAAGTGCTCGTCATGGATGAGCCGACTGCCGCCCTGAGCGGTGTTGAAGTCGAGCGTCTCTTCGCCGTCGCCCGCAGCCTCCGGGACAAGGGAACCGGCATCCTCTTCATCTCGCACCGCTTCGACGAGGTCTTCGCTCTGTGTAACCGGATCACCGTCATGCGGGACGGCCGGTACATTGCCACCCACCGGACCGCCGACGTCACCGTCGCGGAGATCGTCCGCGAGATGGTGGGCCGTGACATCGAGGCGCTGTTCCCCAAGACGGTTGCGGAAATCGGGGATACCGTCCTGAAAGTCGAAGGACTCAGTCGGGCAGGGGTCTTCCGCGACATCAGCTTCGAAGTCCGCGCCGGCGAGATCGTGGCACTGGCAGGCCTCGTGGGCGCCGGCCGCACGGAAGTGGCACGCGCCGTCTTCGGCATCGACCCCTACGACACCGGTGAGATCAGCTTCAAGGGAAGCAGACTTAAACCACGCGATCCGCAGGCGGCCATCACCGCGGGCATGGGGTTCGTCCCCGAGGACCGCCGCAAGCAGGGACTGGTCATGAACCTCTCCGTGGCCCGCAACGTCACACTCACGCTGCGCAACAAGCTGGCGACGGCGGGGCTGATCAACGGCGCCGCGGAGCGCCGTGCGGCCCAGGAGTGGAGCAAGCGGCTCCAGGTCAAAGCCGGGTCGCAGGAACACGCGGTCTCCACCCTATCCGGCGGAAACCAGCAGAAGGTGGTGCTGGCCAAGTGGCTCGCCACCGACCCGCGGCTCCTGATCATCGACGAACCCACCCGGGGGATCGACGTCGGCACCAAAAGCGAGGTCCACCGGCTCATCTCCGACCTTGCGGGGCGGGGGATCGCCATCCTCATGATCTCCTCCGAACTGCCCGAAGTCCTCGGGATGGCGGACCGGGTCCTGGTGATGCGCGAGGGGCGCATCACCGCCGAACTCGACCGCGCCGGCGCGAACCCCGAGTCAGTTATGCACGCCGCTACGTCGTCCGCAGGAGGAACCCCGTGAGCTCAGCTCTGGACCACAAGAAACCGGCGACGACGGCGCCCGCCGGCAGTGCCCGGGGCGTAGTAGCCTCCGTGCTGCGGCTGCGGGAACTGCCCGTCATCATCGCACTGGCGCTGCTGGTGCTCGTCACCTACCTGATCAACCCACTGTTCCTCACGCCCCAGGGCGTAAAGGACCTCCTGCTGAACGCCACCATCGTGATGATCCTGGCCGCCGGGCAGACCCTGCTGATCATCACCCGGAACATCGACCTGTCCGTCGGCTCCATGCTGGGGCTGGTCGCCTTCGGCACCGGCTCCATCTTCGCCGCGATGCCCGATATTCCGATTTTCGCGGTGTTCGTGATCGGCATGGCCTTCGGCGCACTGCTCGGGGCGATCAACGGCCTCCTGGTGACAGCGGCCAAGGTGCCGGCCCTCGTCATTACGCTCGGCACGCTCTACGTGTTCCGCGGCCTGAACAACGCGTGGGCCGGCGGCAAGCAGTATTTTGCCGGTGACCGGCCGGACGCCTTCGGTGCGCTCTCCGTGGACACCGTGCTGGGGTTCCCCATCATCACGCTGGTGGCCATCCTGGTGGTCGCCGCGGTGGCGGTCTACATGGCCGGCACCCGTCCGGGCCGGGACCTGTACGCCATCGGTTCAGATCCGGATGCGGCCACCGCCTTCGGCATCAAGGTGTCAAAGCGGGTTTTCCTCGCCTTTCTGGCGAACGGAGCCCTGGCCGGACTGGCCGGCGTGCTCTACGCCAGCCGCTTCAACTCCGTCGGCGCCACCACCGGCACCGGCATGGAACTGACCGTGGTGGCCGCCGCCGTCGTCGGGGGAGTGGCCATCTTCGGCGGCAGCGGATCGGTCACCGGAGCGGCGCTCGGCGCCCTGCTCCTGACCACGATCACAAGTTCCCTGACCGCCCTGCGGGTCGACAAGTTCTGGCAGCAGGCAATCGTCGGCGTGCTGATTCTCACGGCCATCATCATCGACCGCGTGGCAAGCCTGCGCACAGCCAAGAAACTGCGGATAAGCGAGGCGCGCAATGTCTGAAACCACGTCGAAACCCGGCACGGCACCGGCCACCGTGGCTGACAACACCAAGCCGCTGGCCTCCGAGCCCAAGGGCAAAACCGGAGCGGCGCGGATCCTCGCCGGCCGGGACGCCATCACCGTCTACGCCCTGATTGCGTTCCTCATCTACGCCGCCATCACCATCCCGCGTTTCGCCTCACCGGTCACCACCGGATTCCTGCTGCTGGACGTGATTCCGGTGTTGCTGATCGCCATGCCGATGACCCTGATCATTATCACCGGCGAGATCGACCTGTCCGTCGCGAGCATTGCGGGGCTGACCAGCGCCCTGATGGGCGTGCTCTGGGCAGGCGGTATGGACATCTGGCTGGTGCTGACGATCAGCCTGCTGGCCGGCATCGCGGCCGGCATGTTCAACGGCTTCCTGATCGCGGTCCTCGGACTGCCCTCCCTGGCAGTCACGATCGGTACCCTGGCCCTCTTCCGCGGCCTGGCCCTCGTCATCATCGGCGACAACGCAGTGGCCAACTTCCCGAAAGCGCTGACGGCCTTCTTCACCTCCAAGCTTGGCGGCACGGGCATCCCCACCGTCATGATCGGCGTCGTGGTCATCATTGTCTTCTTCGGGGTCCTCCTGCACTTCACGCCCTTCGGCCGCGGGCTGTTCGCCATCGGCTACAGCAAAGAGGCCGCCAGCTTTGTGGGCATCAAGGTGGCCCGCAGCAAGTTCTGGCTCTACGTCGCATCCGGTGCCGTCTCGGCCCTGGCCGGAATCTACTGGACGCTGCGCTACACCAGCGCCCGCAGCGACAACGCGTCCGGCCTGGAACTGGCCGTCATCGCCGCAGTCCTCCTCGGCGGCGTCTCGATCTTCGGCGGGAAGGGAACCATCCCCGGCGTCATTGCCGGTGTCCTGCTGATCGGATCCCTCAACTACGCCCTCCGCCTGGCCCGCGTATCCGACGTCGTCCTCATCACCGTGACGGGGCTGCTGCTGATCGTCTCCGTGGTGGCGCCAAGCGTCGGTTCCGCGATCAAACAATGGCGCCACACCAGGCGCGTCCGCCGAAGTTTCACCGGCAGCACCACCTGAAACCTGCCCACCGCACCAAAGCTGCCGCGTCCAGACCGGACCGGCTGTTCCGACCGCACGAAGGAAAAGGAAGAACAATGATGTTGAACCGCAAGAGCACAGGCCAGACCGGCCGTTTGGCGGGCATGGTGGCCATCGCTGCCGCCGCCGCGCTAGCCCTGACCGCCTGCAACAGCGGCTCGGGATCTGCCGGAGGCACCAGCCCCGCCGCGGGCGGGGACCTGAAGATCACCTTCATCCCCAAGCAGCTCAACAACCCCTACACCGACGTTGTCCTGGGCGGCGGCAAGAAGGGCGCCACGGAAGCCGGCTTCGCCTCCTCCCAGGTGGTCGGACCGCTCGAGGCGTCCGCCTCCAGCCAGGTGTCCTTCATCAATGCCGAGACGCAGGCCGGAACCAAGGTCATCGCGATCGCCGCGAACGACCCCGACGCCGTCTGCACGGCCCTCGGCGAGGCCCGCACCGCCGGCGCCAAAATCGTAGCGTTCGACTCGGACGCCAACCCGGATTGCCGCGACATCTTCATCAGCCAGGTCGTGGCCAAGGAGGTGGCGCTGATCCAGACCAAGCTGATTTCCCAGCAGATCGGCGGCAGCGGCGAAATCGCCATCCTCTCGGCCACGGCCAACGCCACCAACCAGAACGAATGGATCAAGTTCATGGAGGAGGAACTGGCTTCCAATCCCGCCTACAAGGACATCAAACTCGTGGCCAAGGTCTACGGCGACGACAACGACACCAAGTCCTTCCAGGAAGCCCAGGGCCTCATGCAGGCCCATCCGAACCTGAAGGGCATCATCTCGCCGACCACCGTCGGCATCGCGGCCACCGCCCGGTACCTCTCAACCTCCGAGTACAAGGGCAAAGTCGCACTCACCGGATTGGGCCTGCCCAATGAAATGCGCCCCTTCGTCAAGGACGGAACCGTGAAGGAATTTGCCCTCTGGGATCCGGCCCAGCTGGGCTACGTTGCGGCCTTCGCGGGCAAGGCGCTTGCGGACGGCAAGATCACCGGCGCCGAAGGGGACACCTTCACCGCCGGCGAGCTGGGCGAACGGAAGGTCGAAAAGGGCGGCCTCGTGATTGTTGGGCCGCCGACGGTCTTCAATGCCGAGAACATCGACAAGTACAACTTCTGAGCAGTCCGGGCCGCTGCTCCTGAGCTGCCCGCACTGAGTCGAACGCACTGAGTCACCCGCGCTGGGCCGCCGGGCAGGCTGGCAACAGCCTGCCCGGCGCCACCACCGCACTGAGCCCCACGAGTTCCTTTTCCATGCCGGAAGGCCCCACAATGAACCAGAAACAACCGGCTGACCGGCTGCTGAAACCGCACCGCCGCCGGCCCACTCGCATCGGATTGGTCTCCGGCGGCCTCGGCGCCTACTGGCCCCAGTTCCCGGAGCTGCTGCCGCAGCTGCAGGAATCCGTCCGCTACGTCACGGCCCGCTTCGAGGAGCTCGACGCCGACGTCGTTGACACCGGCTTCATCTCCGACGCCCAGGAAGCCGCCGCGGCCGGCGAAAAGCTGCGGGTCGCCGACTGCGACCTCATCGTCATCTTCCTGACCACCTACCTGACCTCGTCGATGGTGCTGCCGATCGCCCAGCGCGCCAAGACCCCGGTCCTCGTGATCGACCTGCAGCCCACCGAGGCCATGGACCACGCCAACTTCGACACCGGCAAATGGCTCGCCTACTGCGGGCAGTGCCCGGTCCCCGAGGTCGCCAACGTCTTCCGCCGGGCCGGAATCGAGTTCCGCTCCGTCTCCGGACACCTCAAGCAGGAATCCGCCTGGGACCGCATCACCGGGTGGGTGCACGCGGCCGGCGTCCGCGCCAGGCTTCGCAACGCCCGGCACGGGCTCATGGGCCACCTGTACCCGGGCATGCTCGACGTCGCCACCGACCTCACCAGCGTCTCCACGACCTTCGGCTCCCACGTGGAAGTCCTGGAATTCGACGACCTCCGGGAGCGCGTGAACGAGGTGTCCTCCTCTGAGGTCGCTGAGCGCCTCGACCTGGCCCGGGTCCTGTTTGTCCTCGACGACTCCGTCAACGACGACGACTTCGCCTGGGGCGCCAAGGTTTCCGTCGGCCTCGACCGGCTCGTGGAGGACTTCGATCTCGACTCCGTGGCCTACTACCACCGCGGCCTCGCCGGCGAACAGCACGAACGGCTCGGCGCAGGGATGATCCTGGGGTCCTCCATCCTCACGGCCCGGGGAATCCCGATGGCGGGCGAGTTCGAACTGCGGACCTCCATCGCCATGCTCGCCGCGCAGGCGATCGGTGCCGGCGGTTCGTTCACCGAAATCCAGGCCCTGAACTTCTTCGACAACGTGGTGGAAATGGGCCACGACGGCCCCGCCCACCTGGCCGTGTCGGCGCAGGAACCCCTGCTGCGCGGGCTCGGCGTCTTCCACGGCAAACGCGGCTGGGGCGTCTCGGTGGAATTCGACGTCCGTTCCGGCCCGGTCACCACGTTCGGTCTCGGCCAGGACCCGGACGGCAGCTACGTCTTTGTGACCTCCGAGGGCGAAGTGGTGCCAGGCCCGCTCCTGGCGATCGGCAACACCACCTCGCGGGTGGATTTCGGCGGTGACCCGGGACTCTGGGTGGACCACTGGAGCCAGACCGGCATCGGCCACCACTGGGCGCTCTGCGTCGGACACCGCGCGGCGGACATCAAGGCGGCCGCCTCGCTGCTCGGCATCGAACACCGGCACGTGGTGCTCTCATGAGCATGCAACGAGTCTGCTTCCAGCTCCAGGTGAAACCCGGACTTATCCCCGAATACACCCGCCGCCACGCCGCCGTGTGGCCGGACATGCTCCAGGCCCTGAAAGCTTCAGGCTGGAACAACTATTCCCTTTTCCTCCGCCCCGACGGGCTGCTGATCGGCTACTTCGAAACCGAGAACCTCGAGGGGGCCCAGGCCCGGATGGCAGCCACGGACGTCAACGCCCGCTGGCAGGCCGAAATGTCCGGCTTCTTCGAAGACCTGCACGGAACCCCGGATGCGGGATTCCTCCAATTGACCGAAGTATTCAACCTCGAGGACCAGCTGGCTGCCGCCACGTCCGCCCTCACCCAGTCCAAGTCCCTAGGAGACTGACGTGTCTATCCCCACCGCCGTTCTGACCACGCTCGAACACCAAAGCATCGAATTGCCCTCCTGGGCCTTCGGCAACTCCGGCACCCGGTTCAAAGTGTTCGCCACCCCGGGAACGCCCCGCACCATCGAGGAAAAGCTTGCCGACGCCGCCCAGGTCAACGCCCTGACGGGGCTGGCCCCTTCGGTGGCCCTGCACATTCCGTGGGACAAGGTAGACGACTACGCGGCACTCGCGAAATACGCGGACGGTCTCGGCGTCAGGCTCGGGACGATCAACAGCAACACCTTCCAGGACGACGACTACAAGTTCGGCAGCCTCACGCACAGCGATCCGGCCGTGCGCCAAAAGGCCGTGGACCACATGTACGAGTGCCTTGAAGTCATGAACATGACCGGCTCGCAGGACCTGAAAATCTGGCTGGCCGACGGGACCAACTACCCGGGGCAGGGCAATATGCGCTCCCGCCAGGACTGGCTGGCCGAATCCCTGCGCAAGGTCTACGACCGGCTCGGCGACGACCAGCGGATGGTGCTGGAGTACAAATTCTTCGAACCGGCTTTCTACCACACCGACGTTCCGGACTGGGGCACCTCTTACGTGCACTGCGCCGCACTGGGCGAGAAGGCCAAGGTCTGCCTCGACACCGGACACCACGCGCCGGGGACCAACATCGAGTTCATCGTCGCGCAGCTCCTGCGCCTCGGGAAGCTCGGGTCCTTCGACTTCAACTCACGCTTCTATGCTGATGATGACCTGATTGTGGGAGCCGCGGACCCGTTCCAGCTGTTCCGGATCATGACGGAAGTGGTCCGCGGCGGCGGTCTAGAACCGGCCGCCGGGGTGGCGTTCATGCTGGACCAGTGCCACAACATCGAGGGCAAGATCCCCGGCCAGATCCGCTCCGTGCTCAATGTCCAGGAGATGACGGCCCGGGCCCTCCTGGTCGACACCGCCGCCCTTGACGCGGCCCAGAACGCGGGGGATGTCCTCGCCGCCAACGCGGTGCTGATGGACGCCTTCTACACCGATGTCCGACCCGGCCTGGCGCAATGGCGCGAAGCACGGGGCCTGCCGGCCGATCCAATGGCGGCCTTCGCCGCCAGCGGATACCAGGAGAAAATCAATGCCGGGCGCCAAGGCGGCCACCAGGCCGGATGGGGAGCCTAAGACCATGACCAATCCAACTGTTGACCAGCTGATTGCCCGCTCCAACCGCCTCGGCGCCGACAAGCGGAACACCAATTTCGCCGGTGGAAACACCTCCGCCAAGGGCACCGGCAAGGACCCGGTGACCGGGGAAGACGTCCAGCTCCTGTGGGTCAAAGGTTCCGGCGGGGACCTCGGCACACTGAAGGCCGATGGCCTGGCCGTGCTGCGACTGGACCGGCTGCAGGCCCTGAAAGACGTGTACCCCGGCGTCGAGCACGAAGACGAGATGGTGGCCGCGTTCGATTACTGCCTGTTCGGCAAGGGCGGCGCAGCCCCCTCCATCGACACCGCGATGCACGGGCTGGTGGACGCAGCCCACGTGGACCACCTCCACCCGGACGCGGGCATCGCAATCGCCACGGCGGCCGACGGCGAAGCCCTCACCAAGCAGATCTTCGGCGAAAAGGTGGCCTGGGTTCCATGGCGCCGCCCCGGTTTCCAGCTGGGCCTGGACATCGCCGCAATTAAGGACGCCAACCCGCAGGCCGTCGGCACCATCCTGGGCGGCCACGGCACCACCGCCTGGGGCGCCACCAGCGAAGAAGCCGAAACGAACTCCCTGTGGATCATCGAACAGGCCGAAAAGTACATCGCCGAACACGGCCGGCCCGAACCTTTCGGACCGAAACTGCCCGGCTACAGCGCCCTGCCGGAGGCGGAACGCCGGGCGAAGGCCGCTGCGCTGGTGCCGGTGATCCGCGGGCTGGCGTCCAGCGACAAGCCTGCTGTCGGGCATTTCAGCGATGACGCCTCGGTGCTGGACTTCCTCGAGGGCGCCGAACATCCGCGCCTGGGCGGGCTGGGCACCTCCTGCCCGGACCACTTCCTGCGCACCAAGGTCAAGCCCCTGGTCCTGGACCTGCCGGGGGACGCGTCCGTCGAGGATTCCATCGCCCGGCTCAAGGAACTCCATGCCGCCTACCGCGAGGACTACCAGGCGTACTACGACCGGCACGCCGACGCAGACTCACCTGCCCTGCGCGGCGCGGACCCCGCCATAGTCCTGATCCCGGGGGTGGGCATGTTCTCCTACGGCAAGGACAAGCAGACCGCCCGGGTCGCCGGCGAGTACTACCTCAACGCGATCAACGTCATGCGCGGAGCCGAAGCCATCTCCAGCTACGCCCCGATCGAGGAATACGAGAAATTCCGGATCGAATACTGGGCCCTGGAGGAAGCCAAGCTCGCCCGGATGCCCAAACCCAAGACCCATGCCACCCGCATCGCCCTGGTGACCGGGGCAGCGTCGGGCATCGGCAAGGCCATCGCCACGCGCCTAGCGGCCGAAGGCGCCTGCGTCGTCATCGCGGACCTGAACCTTGAGAACGCGCAAGCCGTCGCGGCCGAGCTTGGCGGTTCCGACGTCGCCGTCGGGATCCAGGCCGATGTCACGGACGAGGCCCAGGTCGTGGCCGCGGTGAGCGCCGCCGTCCTTGCCTTCGGCGGCCTGGACCTGGTGGTCAACAACGCCGGGCTCTCCATCTCCAAACCCCTGCTGGAAACCACGGAGCAGGACTGGGACCTTCAGCACAACGTCATGGCCAAGGGCTCGTTCCTGGTGTCCAAGGCCGCGGCGAAGGTCCTGATCGACCAGGGCATGGGCGGAGACATCGTCTACATTTCCTCCAAGAACTCCGTGTTCGCCGGTCCGAACAACATCGCCTACTCCGCCACGAAGGCCGACCAGGCCCACCAGGTCCGGCTGCTCGCGGCGGAACTGGGCGAGTACGGCATCCGGGTCAACGGCATCAACCCCGACGGCGTCGTCCGCGGCTCCGGGATCTTCGCCGGCGGCTGGGGCGCCAAACGCGCCGCCGTTTACGGCGTCGAAGAGCAGGACTTGGGGAAGTACTACGCCCAGCGCACCCTGCTCAAACGGGAGGTCCTCCCGGAAAACGTCGCCAACGCCGTCGCCGTCCTCACCGGCAGCGAACTGTCGCACACCACCGGACTGCACATTCCGGTGGACGCCGGCGTCGCCACCGCCTTCCTTCGATGACGGGGCAGGAACCACCTCCAGCCACCGTCCCGGCCGGGGCCGGGACGGTGGCTGGAGGCAGCGTGTTCGCCGCCGTCGATATCGGTGCCTCCTCCGGACGGGTGATTCTGGGCAGGATCTCCCGTGACGCCGGGACCCCGGAGGTGAGCCTGGAAACTGTCCACCGGTTCCCCAACGGAGTGCAGGACTCTGACGGCGGCCTGCGCTGGGACTTCACCGCGCTGTTCGCCGAAGTGCTCACCGGGCTGGGGGCCGCGGCCGCCAGCGCGGCGGCGCACGGGGAAACGATCGCCAGCATCGGAATCGACACCTGGGCCGTGGACTACGGACGGGTGAACGCCGCCGGCGAGCTCGTGGCGCAGCCCTTCAGCTACCGGGACGGCCGGAGCCGCGGTGCGGTGGCGGGAGTCCACGGGCGTCTCGACCCGCAACGCCTGTACGCGACAACCGGGCTGCAGTTCCTGGAATTCAACACCATCTACCAGCTCGCGAGCGAAGCGGACCTAGACGGCGTCCAGACACTGCTCATTCCGGACCTGATCGCCTTCCTCCTGACCGGCCGGCGCCGCACCGAGGCAACGAACGCGTCTACCACGGGTCTGTTCGACGCCGTGGCAGGGGAGTGGGCCACGGAATTCCTGACCGCACTGGGGCTGCCCCTGGATCTGTTCCCGCCGCTGGTCCAGCCCGGGGAAACCGTCGGCACGCTGCTCCCTGCCATTGCCGGGCAGACCGGTCTTGCGGCAGGGACCAGTGTGGTCGCCGTCGGCTCGCACGACACCGCGTCGGCCGTCGCCGCGGTCCCCGCGGAGACCGAGGACTTTGCCTACATCTCGTCCGGCACCTGGTCCCTGGTGGGGGTGGAGCTCCAGCATCCCGTCCTCACGGAGGCCAGCCGCCTGGCGAACTTCACCAACGAACGCGGCGTCGACGGCACCATCCGCTACCTGCGCAACGTCGGCGGGCTCTGGCTGCTCAGCGAATGCCAGCGCACCTGGGCCGCGAACGGCCCCACGTTTTCCCTTGCCGAACTGCTCGACGGAGCCGCGGCGCTGCCGGACGGCGGACCCCTGATCGACGCCGATGACCCGGCCTTCACCGCGCCCGGCAACATGCCCGCAAGGATCCGCGCCGCGGCGGGCTCGTCGGGCGCCATCCTGCCGGACGAGCCCGCGGCGATCGTCCGCTGCATCCTGGACAGCCTCGCCGACGGCTACGCCCGGACCATCAGCGACGCCGAACGCCTCGCCGGCCGGGCCGTCGACGTCGTGCACGTGGTGGGCGGCGGCTCGCAAAACCGGCTCCTATCCCAGCTGACCGCCAACGCCACCGGCAAGCCCGTGATCGCCGGGCCGGTTGAGGCGACCGCCCTCGGGAACGTGCTGGTTCAGGCCCGCGCCGCCGGCGAACTGTCAGGCGGGCTCGCCGAACTGAGGAAGATCGTGGCCGGAGGCACGGCGCTGCAGCGATACGAGCCGGCCGCGGCGACAAACGGGCCGCTACGGTCGACAGACCCGAGTCCCCGGGTGTGACCTGTGGTTTGACCTGGCGTTCACGCGGCGGTGACTCGACTGCGCGGGACCCTGCCCTGTCTGGAATTCCTGGCGTAGGCGCGGGAATGCTGACTGGAGAGGGCGATGATGAGGAGGATGTCCAGCGAGAGGCCCAGAAGGTTGGTCCCGAAGTCGACTGCCGGGCCGCCGTTGAGGACGCTGGCGGCCTGGGCAATGATGGCGGCGGCGCTGAGAAGCATGGCCGCGACCCTGGCGAGGTTTCCGCCTCGCAAAACGCCCCAGGCCAGGAGGATCTCTCCGATGCCGAACACCGCTAGTGCGGTTGCACCGGCCGTCGACGGGCCGGCCTGTCCTGCTTCGATGGCGGGATTGACACCGGCCAGCAGCGAGGCCGCGAGGACTAGCGCGGCGACTCCGCGAAAAAAGACGAGAACCCCGCCGAACAAGGTAGGGGCTGGCCGCCTGGCGCGGCTGCGCTCCGGCCCGCGGGGAGGCCCTGCCGGCGCGGCCACGGACGCGAGGTCGACCACCGGCAGGTCCCCGTCGGTGGAAATCGTGTCACCGCCTCCATTACGTGCATGGTATCCGGTGGAAAAATCCCGGATGACCGTGACCTCGGCCCCGGGTGCGGCCTTCTTCAGGGCGGCCAGGACGTGGTCTCTTTCGTCGTCGGTGTTCTCCCCGATCTTGTGCGTGATCTGCAGAGTGAACAGCGACAACCCTACGGCACGGTCGTACGTGCCGGCGGCAAGCCAGTCGACCCGGACGCCGCCCGGCAGCACCCACCCGGGCGGGCATTGCCAGAAGCGGACGTGATGGCGTTTGCCCGGGCTCCCGTCGACCTCCTGCTGATAGGCAAAGTCCTGCTGGCGGCCAAAGATGAACAGCGGACTGACCGGCGCCTCCTCGTAGCTTCGCCGGGTCAGGGTAGACACGATGATCCGCCGGCTGCTCGCCAGATCGACGTCGTCGGCCTGGGTCCAGCCCGCCCGGCGCATGGCGGCGTGGACCTGATCCTCGCTGCCGAGCAAGGCGATGTTGACCGGGTCACCCAGCAGGCCGTCGCTGGTCCGGGCCCGGCCAATGAAGTAATCCGGGAGATAAATCCTGGTCAGGATCCGGTGAACACGTGGCAGCACCAAGTACGCCAGGGCGGCCCAGAACACTACCGCGAACCAGGCCATGCCCGGCCGCAGGCTCTCTTCCAGTAGCAAGGTGGCGAGCCAGACGGCGGCCAAACCACTGAACACAAACAGTGCCCGGTCCAGCACGGTATCGGCGTTGCCCGGCAGTAGGCCGCTGCCCTGCTCTTTCACGGGTGTGGATCTTTCACAGGTGTCCGCCGTCGGCCCCGGTGCCCCGCGGCGCCAAGGTGACAGAGGCGACGCGTTTCAGCCCGGGATGCAGCTGGTCTCCGCCGTTCACGACGCCGCTCTGCCACCACAGTTTCAGCCCCTCGGGAGCCACCTCCAGGCAGGCCAGGTTGTTGTCGAACCATGGCCCCTTCACGCCGGACCAGCGGAACGGAGGGTCCGGGACCTTGGCAGAGCGGGCCACCAGGGCGCCGACCGGCGTGGCCAGGCCGTACGACATAACGGCTGCGAAGGACCTCATCAGCCGCGGCAGCGGATTGCGGATGGGGGAGCAAACGGCCTGCACGATCCGGCTGCCGGAGGTCCGCTCCACCTCCGAAACATAGGAGTAGTGGACGTCCCCGGAGAGGAAGGCGATGGTTTCCGGGGCGGGGCCTCGCTGGCCGTCGGCGACCTCTGTCACCATGGCCGCGACCTCCCGGAAACTGTTCTGGAAGGCCCCCCAGTGTTCCAGGTCCACCGCCTGGCGCAGCGTTTCGCCGGCCCGGGCGGCACGGGTTCCCCATGCACCTTGGGAAATTGCCTCGTTCCAGGACTCGACGTAATGCAGGCCCATCGGCAGCAGGAAAGGCAACGACGTTGCCACCAGCAGGTGGCGGAATCCGCCGCGCATCCGGCCGTCGAGCCAAGCCATTTCCGCCTTGTCGACGAGGGCGCGGTGGTCTGGTGTCAGGTCCCGGGCCGCCCGGGAATCCACCACGATCAGCCGAGTGTCTCCGAAGTCCCGGCAGTAGCTCCACCGGTACGATCCCGGGTCCTGATCTGCCCGGTCCGCGAAACTGTCCAGGGCTGCGCTGACATCGATCTCGTCCGGGCCCTCGTGCGCGGCGATCTGCTGCCAGATGGCATCCTCGTCGCGCTCTTGCGGTGAAAGATTCCCCAGGTGCTGGTACACCCAGTACGAGGCGAGCCCCGCGACAATCCGTTCATGCCACCAGGAGGTGGCTTCCATCTCCTTCTTCCAGCTGAGCGAGGTGTTCCAGTCATCGCGGATGTCGTGGTCATCGAAGATCATGGCGCTGGGCAGGGTGGACAGCAGCCACCGGTTGGCGGGGTCGGACCAGGCCAGATAGTAGAGGTGGGCGTATTCCTCGTAGTCCTTGAGCTCCTCGCCGGGAGGCGCCTCGATGTCGCGCCGGGCACGGATGAATTCCTGCATCTGGTCGCTGGTCAGGTCGGCGTACACCTGGTCGCCGAGGAAGGCCACCAGATCCGGCCACGGCAGGTCGCCGCCGGAGGCCATTTCCAGTGCGTAGGCGCGCAGTGAGTCGACGCCGTGGGTCCGGTTTCCGGACTTATCGTGCGGGACGCTGGTCCGGCAGGAGCCGTAGGCCATCCGGAGCGGCTTGCCGGTTGCCAGCGTCGCGACCATGGACGGCGGAAACCCCTGCCCGGGTTCTGGCCAGGCGTGGGTTCCGTTGATGTCGAGGAGGTACGGCGTCACCGTTCCAGGCTCCAGCCCGTCCAGCTCCACCAGCGCGTAGTGGTGGCCGTGAACTGCGAAAGTGCCGGCCTCCCACTGCCTGCCGCCGGCACGGATGGAGACCCGGGCAGCAGACCGGGTCTCCACCCAGACACTCGCCGAGGTCTCATCCACGTACCGCATCATGGGGCCGAGCAGCAGGGGAGTGGTCGTCATGACTCAGTTGTACCTGCTCGGCCCCGGGTCCGGCCATGGCCTTGCGGAAATGATCCGCTGCAGCTTAGACCGGCTCAGCGACAGTGCCCGGGGTGAGGCTTGCCCCGTAATGGATCGTTTCGGCCGGAACCACCACGGAGTCCGCCGGGATCGAAACCGCGGCGGCCGCCGTTCCCGTCGTCCTCGCAGGAACCCGCGGTCCCGCCCTGCCGGGGGTCGACGTCGTCGTCAACGACGACGAAGCCGGCGCCCGCGAGCCGCGACGGCGCACCTGCTTGCCCTGGGCCACCGGCGCGTCGAGCACCTGCAGGGACCGGATGAAATCGGCAGGCTCCGGCGTCCAGGCCGGCAAATTCATTCTGGAACGTCTCGGCAGTCCGGACGTGCCGCAGCGGCTGCATCTGGTCTCCAGCGAACTTCAGGTCCGCGGGTCCAGCGGTCAGCCCGGGGCCGCCAGGGCGTAGGTGGCGGTGGCGTAGGCCATGGCGCCGGACATTTCCTTGAATAGGTCCGCTTTGATGTTCCTTGTGGTGTCGCAGGCCTTGTGGTAGCACGAATCGAGGACCTTGCCGGCCTCCCCGCCGTAGGCCTGCACCTGGGCTTGGGTCTTTTTCTTCACCTCGCCGGTGAACAGCCCGCCACCGGGAATGCCTGCCCTGAGGAACGGGTCGTAATCGGAGTCGCCGTCGACAAAGGGCGTTGTTTCCGCCGGAAGCGAGTTCTCCTTGAAGTAGCGCTCGTAGACGGCCTCAATCCCGTCGGAGCCTTTGGGCCCGGCAGGTCCGGAATCGGACCCGTCGCCGTCGTGGAAGGACCGTACACCGTTCGGCGAGGCGGCCATATCCACGTTCAGGTAGGCCGCAGTCTGCTCCTTCCCGGCCTTGCTCAACTCGTTAACGTAATGCCGGGATCCGTCGAGGTCATTCTCCTCGGCGCCCCAGAACGCGAACACCACCCGGTTCACCGGAGTGATCCCTTTCTCCTTCATCCACTTTGCCGTCTCGAGGATGGCCGCGACGCCGCTGCCGTTGTCGTTGATTCCCGGCCCCTCTGGCACGGAGTCCAGATGCGCGCCCACCACCACGGTGTGATCGGCACTGCCGCCGGTCTCGGCCAGGATGTTGAAAGTCTCCACCTGCTTCTTGCGGTCACCGCGGTACGTGAACGTCTGCCGGACCGGGGAGTATCCGGCGGCGCGCAGCTGCTCCTCGACATACCGGCCGGATGCCTCATAGCCGGACGTGCCCGCCGCGCGGTTCCCGCCGTTGTCATCGGCAATCCGCTGCAGCGCCTCAAGGTGACCCATCATGCCCCGGCCCTTGAAATCTTCCAGTACCGACCGCGCGTCCACCCCGCCCACAGGCTCCAGCCGCGGAGCCTGGGCGCTGGGGCTCGTGGATCGAGGGGCCGCGGAGGTCCCCGGGCCGGTGGTCACTACGTCAGGCGGGGAGCCGGCCGCGTTCTCGGAAGTGCAGGCCGTCGCAGACAGCAGCAACACGGCCAGGATCGAAGGAAGTACATGCCTGCGCAGAGTCAACATGCTGGGAAACCCGTCGTTGGTCGGTTTCAGGCCGAAAGGTCAGGACGCTCGCGACTGATGCTGAGCAGGTCCGCGGCCGTCATTGAGTCCACGGATCGCACTATCAGTTGCATTCATTCTCGTGGATCCCGCTGTATCTTCAATAGCGGTTAGCTGTGAAAGTGCTGTGCGAATCGGGTGCCAAGGGAGACCAGACGAAAGGTTCGCCTGCGGCGGACGGACCCCCCCGGGCCACCGCCAGTCCGGATAGACTGGCGTGCACTATGGATGACCCTCCTTCACATATGCCCTCGCCCCTCGACTTCCTGACCGGATTCCCGGCCAACGCAGGAGAGGGGCGCCCGAATGTATGAATGGATTCTGATCGGCGTCGGCCTCCTCCTTACGGTTGGCACCGGTTTGTTCGTTGCCTCCGAGTTTGCCCTCGTCAACCTGGACCGCAACGATCTTGAAACGCGCCAGGCGCGCGGGGAGAAACGGCTCGCCCCCACCATCAAGGCGCTCAAGATCACGTCGACGCACCTTTCCGGCGCGCAGCTCGGCATCACGTTGACCACGCTGCTCACCGGCTACACCTTCGAGCCGGCCATCAGCAAGATGCTCAGCGGGCCCTTGACGGCAGCAGGGCTCCCCGAAGCGTTCGTCCCCGGAGTGGGCGCCGTCGCGGGTATCTTCATCGCCACGGTCTTCTCCATGGTGATCGGCGAACTGGTTCCAAAGAACTTCGCCCTCGCGCTTCCGCTGGCCACCGCCAAAGTCGTCGTCCCGTTCCAGACGCTGTTCACGACGGTCTTCAAGCCTGTGATTGTCCTGTTCAACAACACTGCCAATTCCATCATCAGGTCATTCGGCATTGAACCCAAGGAAGAACTCTCCGGAGCGCGCAGCGCCGAGGAATTGAGTTCCCTGGTGCGCCGCTCGGCGCTGGAAGGCGTCCTCGACCTCGACCACGCCGCCCTGCTGCACCGGACCCTGCGGTTCTCCGACCACAGCGCAGCGGATGTAATGACGCCGCGGGTGCGGATGGCGACGATCGGAGCCGACGAGACCGCGGAACATATCGTCAGCCTGGCAACCGCCACCGGTTACTCGCGGTTCCCGGTGATCGGGCGGGACCGGGACGACGTGCTTGGTGTGCTGCACGTCAAGCAGGCCTTTGCGGTGGCCCTCAACGACCGGGCGGGCGTGCAGGCAGCCGATCTTATGATCGAGCCGCTGCGGGTGCCCGAGTCCATGGGGGTCGACACCCTCCTGGGGCTGCTCCGCAGGCAGGGCCTGCAGGTGGCAATTGTCTCGGACGAGCATGGCGGCACGGCCGGCATCGTCACGCTCGAGGATCTTGTCGAGGAAATCGTGGGGGAGTTGGAAGACGAGCACGACCGGGCCAGGACCGGCGTCGTGCGGACCGGCCGGTCCGTGACGTTCGATGCAGCCCTCCGGCCGGACGAACTCCTGGACCGGACAGGCATCGCCGTCCCGGACGGCGAGGAGTACGACACCATGGCCGGTTTCGTTACCGACCGGCTGGACCGGATCCCCGAACTCGGTGATGCAGTAGCCATCGACGGCGGAACGCTGCGGGTGGAACGTGTGGCGGGCACGCACGTCGAGCGTCTTCGCTTTACGCCGGACGAGTCCACGGAGCCGCCCCGGAGCGCGCATGACCGGATCATCGACAACCTCACGCAGGAGCTGACCCATGAGTGAATATCTGCCAGGAATCCTCTGGCTCGTTGTCCTGCTGGCAGTGAATGCGTTCTTCGTCGGCGCCGAATTCGCCGTCATCTCGGCCCGGCGTTCGCAAATCGAACCCAAAGCCGAGGCCGGCAGCAAGGCCGCCAAGACCACCCTCTGGGCGATGGAACACGCCACCCTCATGCTGGCCACCAGCCAACTGGGCATCACGGTCTGTTCCCTGGTCATCCTCAACGTCTCGGAACCGGCGATCCACCACCTGCTGGAAATCCCCTTGGGACTGACCTCGCTGTCCGCCGAGACGATCAGTGTCGTTGCATTTATCGTGGCCTTGCTCCTCGTGACGTTCCTGCACGTGGTCTTTGGCGAAATGGTGCCGAAGAACATCTCCTTCTCCGTCCCGACCCGGGCGGCGCTCATCCTGGCCCCGCCGCTGGTGGTGGTGGCCCGTGTCTTCAACCCCGTCATCTGGACGCTGAACGGCATTGCCAACTCGATCCTTCGCCTCTTCAAGGTCGAGCCGAAGGACGAGGCCACGAGCGCCTACACCCTCGACGAGGTCGCAAACATTGTGGAGCAATCCACCCGCGACGGGATGCTGACGGACACCAGCGGTACCCTGACCGCGGCTTTCGAATTCACCGCCAAGACGGTGGCCGATGTGGCGGTGCCGATTCGCTCCATGGTCCTGCTGCCGTCAGCTGCCACCCCGGCCGACATCCAGCGGGCAGTCGCCGAACATGGCTACTCCCGGTACATCCTCACCAACGACGACGGCGCCCCCACGGGCTACCTGCACCTGAAAGACGTTATGGACCTAACGACGCCGGCGGCGTTCAACGAGGCGGTTCCCGCCAAGCGGATCCGCAAGCTCGCCTCCGCATTCAGCGGCAGCGAACTCGAAGACGCCCTGGCCGTGATGCGCCGCACCGGGGCGCATGTTGCCCGGGTCTTCGATGCCCACGGCGTGACCACAGGTGTGCTGTTCCTCGAGGACATCATCGAGGAACTCGTGGGTGAGGTCCAGGATGCCACCAGTGCCTAGATACCTAAGACCATCTGAACACCGGACAGCGCTGGGCCCACGGGCCAGTCCCTTTACGGAAGTTGAGCAGACATGACAGTTTCACCCCTCATCTGGGCAGCCACCATCGTCGTCATCCTGGCCCTGCTGGCCTTCGACTACTTCTTCCACATCCGCAAAGCACATGTGCCCACGCTGAAGGAGGCTGCCGCGTGGTCCAGCCTCTACGTGGGCCTGGCCGTGGTCTTCGGCATCCTGGTGTGGATCTTCGGTGGCACCGCGATGGGGTCGGAATATTTCGCGGGCTACATCACGGAGAAAGCTCTCTCCGTCGACAACCTGTTTGTCTTCCTGATTATCATTGCGAGCTTCCGCGTGCCCCGCGAGGACCAGCAGAAGGTGCTGCTCTTCGGCATCGTCTTCTCGCTGATCGCCCGCACCGGGTTCATCTTCCTCGGAGCCGCGCTGATCAATTCCTTCGCGTGGGTGTTCTACATCTTCGGCCTGATCCTGCTGATCACCGCGGGCAACCTGCTCCGGCCGAATGCCCACGGCGACGAACATGCCGACAACTTCATCATCAGGATTGCCAGGAAGCTCTTCCACACCACGGATCGCTACGACGGGGACAAGCTCTTCACCATCCAGGACGGCAAGCGGGCGCTCACGCCGATGCTGCTGGTGATGGTGGCGATCGGCGGGACCGACATTCTCTTCGCCCTCGACTCCATCCCGGCCATTTTCGGGCTGACCCAGAACGTGTATATCGTCTTCACCGCCACGGCGTTCTCCCTGATGGGCCTGCGTCAGCTCTACTTCCTGATCGACGGGCTCCTGGACCGCCTCATCTACCTTGCGTACGGCCTGGCGGCCATCCTTGCCTTCATCGGCGTCAAGCTGGTGCTCCACGCCCTGCACGAGAACAACCTGCCATTCATTAACGACGGCGAGCCGGTTCCCGTCGTCGAGATCAGCACCGGGCTGTCCCTCACCGTCATCATCGGAGTGCTTGTGATCACCGTCGTGGCCTCGCTGTTGAGCAAGGCCGGCAAGGCACAGACGTCGATCAACAATGCGCGGCGGCACGCCGTCAACTACCTCGACCTCGAATACACCGCTGACGCGGCTGAACGCGAGCGCATCTACCGGATGCTGACCGCGGAGGAAGCCCAGATCATGACCATGGACCTGAAGTACCGGGACAAGGCCAAGGACATCGACAAGATCCGGGAGCTGGTCGCGGAAGCGCACCGCCAGCACGAGGAGTATCTGGCCCGCTAGGCACCGGCCCGGCGCCGGAGGATGCGGGCCCGCAGGATGCGGGCCCGCAGGATGCGGGATCGGCAGGCGCGGACCAGCCCGGCGCCGATCCGGAGGACGCGGGCACGGCTGGCACGGGGCCGGCCGTGCCGCATTCCTTCCGCTGTCTGCCGGCGCCCGAGATGGCGGCTTGCACCAGGGAGAGGACCTCGCCGGTCGACCCGCCCGCAGGGATGTGGGTGAACCCGGAAAATTCTGGCAGGGATCGATAGGCGTCGCGCAGCGACACCAGGTCCTCAAGCCGTTCCGCGTCGGTGGCCCGTGCGAGGATTCTTGCGTGTGCCTCGCGGGGTTCAATGTCCAGGTAGATGACCAGGTCCGGCGCAGGGAGCGTCCGGATGAGCCAGGGAATGAAGCGTCCCCGCGGAAGTCCGTGCATCCCGCGGAGCGCAAGCTGGCAGTGGAGATGCCGGTCCATGACCACCAGGGTGTGGAATTTCCGGGCCCGGCGGTGGGAATTCAGGACATTGAAGGTGCGCACTGCACTTTCAATGACATCCGCGGCCCGTGGTGGCAGTTGCACGCCGAGCCTGGCGCCGAGCAGGGACATCCTGCGGCGGCCGGCGTAGTTGCGGAAGAGCCGGGCTTCGGTCCCCGCCTGGCGGGCGGCCGCGACGGTGGCCTCGGCCGCCGTCGTCTTTCCCGAGCCGTCAATTCCCGTGAGTACGATCAGCAAAAAAGCAGGCTCCTTCAGGTGTTGCGTGGTGGGGGCTACCTGACCCAACGAATGAACACGCCGGTTGATCCCGTCAGAGGTTGTGGGCCAGCAGCTCGAGACCGATGACCAAAAGGCTCAACACTACTTCGGCGCACACAATCACGGCTTTGTGGTGGAACGGCAGCTCGAGCCGGCGGATCGCCAGGTAGCCGATGACGAAGAGCGTGACAACGAGGACCACGATGGCCCATTGAAGGGCCACGGCCGTGGACCAAAGGCCGAGGCCGGCCGCAGTGAGGAGCAGGAGCGGAGTCACCAGGACGGTGAGTGACCCCGTGCAGACGGCGACCATGTGCTGCATCTCCGGGCCGCTGGGAAGCTGCGCATGGACCGTCAGGTGGCTCAGCAGGTCGGCGACGAAGATGCCCAGCAGGGAACCGACGACGACGATCGTCAGCGTGGCGGCTGCCGCGGCGGGTGTCGTCTCGTCTGCGTGGCTCCGCAGCGCCAGCACCACGGCCAGGCTGGTGAAGCTGATGTAGACGCGCTCCTTGAGGCTTGCCGCGCGCTGGCTGGCGGTCGGCTCCGGGCGCCCGGTCGGTTCGGTCGTATCCATCGAAGGCCTCCTTGTGCTGGGCGGGGCCGTCAGGCGCCGGGAGCCCGGTACCCGACGTCCCCGGCCATACGCAGGGCTTCGAGCGTTTCGTCGACGGTCAACAGCACCGTTGTCTCCATTGAGCTCAGGGCACCGCCACCGCAGATTGCCAGCGCCACCGCGGCCATGGAGACGTTGTTGGGGGCCTCCCAGAGGTTGTAGCCGTCGTGGCTGCCGAAGGCGTACCAGAAGCCGTGGAGTTTTCCTCCCACTGATTCGATGTAGGCCTGGGCGGCCTTCCCGCGGTCCTCCGGGTTGCTGATCATCCTGGCCCAGGTCTCAGGGGTGTAGCTGAACTTCGACAGGTAGAGCGGCATCGTCTTTCCCTTCGTTCGCGTCCGGGAGTGCGGATTACCCAAGGATGGCAGTCAGCCGCCGGGCCAGCAATGCCCGGCGGGCCCACCCGGGAGCCGGGCGGGAACAGCGCCGGTCACTGAGCGGCGCCGGCCAAGTAGTCCTTAAGGGCGTCGAGGATCGGCAGTTGGCCCTTGACCAGCTTGGTGCGGGCCTCGGGCTCTCCGGCCCACTTGGCGCCGTCCACCTCGGGGTAGTTCCGGACCACGCCGGATCCCTTCGGCCACTCCAAGGCAAAGGTGTTGCTCACGATCTGCTCGGGAGCATAGAAGCCGGCCTCTGCAGTGAAGACCGTGATGACCTTTCCCGAGGGTTGCCGGAAGGCGCCCAGCTGGAGGTACTCGACGGACGGTGCGGGGGTTCCCATTTCTTCGGCGAACTCGCGCCGCGCCGCGGCCAGGGGGTCCTCGTCGTCGAGGTATTCGCCTTTGGGAATCGACCAGGCGCGGGCATCCTTGCGCGCCCAGAATGGCCCGCCCATATGGGCTATCCACACCTCCACGTCCGCTCCGGCGCCCCGGCGGTAGAGCAGGATACCTGCGCTCCTGACCGTCATTGCGTGCCACCGCCTCCGGGCGGCCCGGGGGCATGGTCCCCTCCGTCGCCGGCTCCGGCACCGGCGGCCGGGAGGAACTGTCGGTTCCTGATCCGAGACTCCCCGAACTGGAGAGCCAGCGGCTCAATCTCCCACGGTCCGCGCTCCCGTGTCTTGGGCCGGCCCACGGCAATATGCGGTGTCCAGCGCGGATACCGGAATCCGAGGGCCCGCGAGCCGAGGATGAAGTCGTCCACATTGTCCACCAGCAGCTCGTCCAACAGCTCGTGCAGCGCCGTCACCAGGGAGACCTGGTAGTCACGCACATGTTGCGGCACATCCACTTCCAGGCCGCTTACGCGCCCGCCGCCGAGCAGGACCAGCCTCCCGGAGCTCGCGGTGAAACCTCCCAGCGCCGGCAGTCCCTCCAGCCAGGCAACCGTCGCGCTGGCCGCCTCCGCGGCAGTCGTGATGCCCTTGGTCCAGTCCGCGACGTCCTGGGCGAAGTCTGCCAGGACGCCGACGTGCAGCAGGGTTAAGTGGAGGCCCTGTTGCCTGCGCAGCCCGTCGACGCGGCCACCCAGTTCCTGGTAGTCGGAGGGGCCGGAGCCGATGGCGAGCACCGGCACCTCCACCGTCATCCGCGGAGCAGACTGCATCCGGTCTCCCTCCCGTCCCTGCCGGCCGTTGGTTCCAGTGCCACTATCCGACGGTGCCATTATCCACCCGGGCAACCATCCACCGGGCGGCGGAATCCGGACGCCCTGCGGTGTGCCCGCCGGTTCGACGCGGAAAGGCGCATGACACAATCAACGCAACGCCCGCATCGGACTCCCGCTGCCGCATCCTTCGGCCGGCGGACCAGTCCCGTCACCACAAAAGGAGCCTCGTGAGCAGCCCGATCCAGCACCAGAACGGACCTGATAGGGACGCGGCGGCAGGGAGCCTCACCGCCCCGGCATACCCGCAGCTGAGGCTCGATATCGATGCCCTCGACAACAACATCCGGGTGATGGCGTCCTGGTGCCGGCAGCGGGGCGTGGACCTTGCCCCGCACGTCAAGACAACGATGTCCGCACCGATCATCGCGCGCCAGGTGGCGTCCGGCGCCGTCGGCGTCACCGTGGCCACCGTGGACCAGGCCGGTTTGGCACTGGACTGGGGACACCGGCACGTCCTCATCGCCAATGAAGTGGTCGATCGGCACGGCCTGATGCGCCTCCGCTCATGGCTGGAACAAGATTCCGGACGGGAAATCCGCTGCTTCGTCGATTCGGCTCCCGGCATTGACGCGGCGGCCCGGGTGTTCGCTGGAGCTGCCGTCAGCCTTGAGGTACTGGTCGACGTCGGAACACCGGGCGGCCGCACCGGAGCCCGGAGCCTGGGCGACGCCCTTCGCCTGGCCGAGCTGGTCCACGGGACGCCCGGCCTCCGGCTCGCCGGCGTTGCCGGGTACGAGGGAGTGGTGCCCAACACCAGGGCGGAGTCCACGATTGAAGCCGTCGACCGGCACTGCCGGCTGGTGCGGGACGTGTTCGTGGCAGCCGCACGATACTTTGAGATTCCCGCCCCGATCTACTCCATGGGCGGGTCCGCGTTCCCGGACCGCATGGTGGAACACCTTCCCGATGACCGCCTGGTCCCCGGGACCCGGAGGATCCTCCGGTCCGGCTGCTACGTCACCCACGATCACGGCACCTACGCGGCCGTCAGTCCGGTACCGGGCCTCGTTCCCGCACTGTCGGTCCGGACCGTTGTCCTCTCCGTCCCGGAGGAGGGAATGGCCGTGGTCGGTGCCGGTAAGCGGGACCTGCCCTACGACGCCGGACTGCCGCTCTTCCTGTCAGCCCGCACCGCGGACGGCGCCCCCAAGGCCGGGGCGGCCGCCGTCGTGCGCAATCTTTACGACCATCACGCAGTCCTCACCGGGGCGAGCGGGCTGGACGTCACGGATATGGTCGACTTCGGGATCTCCCACCCCTGCTCGGCCTTCGACCGCTGGCCCGAATACGTCGTCACCGACGGCAGCGGGCGACCCATTGATGTGTGGAACACGGACTTCCACCGTTCGTCCCTGGCCTCGGGGAGCGCTACCGGTCAAAGGCCCTGAACAGGCCAATTGCTCTAAACAGAACGAGCCTGACGGCCTGGACCGCGGACTCCTGCCGGCAAGGCCCGTTCCAGATGATGAAGTTGGCGAACCGGTGCGCCCCGGGGCGGCCGGCGACCCGGGCGGCCGCATCCCGAACCGACTCCAGGTCCCCGGCCGTCAGGGGGAGCGGCGCTTCCCCGGGGTGCCAGGTCGAGCCGAGCGGAAAATCCCTGAACGGCCGGGCCGGCATTTCGATGTGGGCGCCGAGCACCACACTGACCGGGTGCGAAGCGCTGAAATCGCAGAGCCTGCGCAGCGAATCCTGGAACGCCGGAAAGTCCTGCACGTAGAGCCGGCCAGGGTAGACCGTGTCGCCGGTGAGCAGCATTCCTGTGGCCTCGTCGTAGACGGCGACGGCGGAAGGATGGTGCCCCGGCGTCGCGATCACCTCGAGCACCCGTCCGCCAAGGTCCATTCGGGCCGTGCCGTGGGGCCAGTTGTCGATTCCGAAGAACGCCGCGACCTCGCCGGCTGAGTGTCCCACGACCCGCGTGTGGGGCCTGCCGGTGAACTGTCCGTCCGCGGCGACATGGTCCCCGTGGGCGTGCGAGTGGGCGACGACGAGTTCGTAACTGTCCTTGGGGTGGCCGCGCAGCCAGTCCTCAATGAGCGTGTCGACTGTGGCCCGGAGCGGAAATTCGGTGGCTTCCGGCGTCGCGCCTGAATCAAGGAGGAAGGCGCGATCCTCGCCGAACAGCAGGTAGAGGAAAGGCGCCTCGAAATTGCTCGCGAAGCTCTGCCGGAGCAGCACCGTGTGGGGCGCGGCCATGTGCACCTGGATCGGCGGCGCCGCACTGCTCCCGCGGGACCGCGTCCCCGCGTACCAGCGCACGTCGAGATCGAGGCCGGTCACGGCGCTGGTTCTCCGTTCACGGCGCCCGCGGCACCTTGGCCATCGACGATTTCGCCCGCGTGATCGGCGATCCAGGTCACCAGCGGGAGCAGGACGCCAACAAGCCCGCGGCCGCGGTCCGTGAGGCTGTAGACGACCCTGGGCGGAATGACCGGCTGGGCATCGCGGCGGAGGAAGCCGTCCCCCTCCAGCGTCTTGAGCGTTTGGGCGAGCATCTTCTCGCTGATGCCCTCAGCCCGGCGCCGCAGTTCGCTCCAGCGCTGAGGGCCGTTCCACAGCGCGACCAGGATCAGCACGCCCCATTTGCTGGAGACATGGTCGAGGACCGTCCGGCTGGGACAACCGGCGGGAAAGATCCCGTCTGCGCCCTCGACGGCGGATGGGCCCGGCGCTGTACTTACTTCCATACCAGTACCTTACTTTAAGGTGCGTACTCTCTTCCGGGAAGCTTTGCCGATGCGGTGCCGTTGCTATGGATGTCAGCCATTCCCCCTGGTGTAAAGGACCATCATGACCATTGTTATCACCGGCGCCACCGGACAGCTCGGACGCCTTGTTGTTGAAGCCCTCCTCGATCAGAACGTTCCTGCGGGGCACATCGTTGCCGCAGGCCGGGATACTGCCAAAATCGCGGACCTCGCCGACCGGGGCGTCCAGGTCAAGAAGGTCGACTACAGTGACCCGGATTCGCTGCGCCAGGCCTTTGCCGGCGCCGAAAAGGTGCTCCTGATCTCCGGCAGCGAGGTCGGCCGGCGGCTGGAGCAGCACCGGAACGCCATCGCAGCCGCCAAGGATGCCGGCGTTGGGCTCATCGCCTACACCAGCATCGCCAATGCCGGCAGTACTGGCCTGCAGCTGGCGGCTGAGCATGAGGCCACCGAGTTGGCTCTGGAGGAGTCCGGCGTGCCGTTCACACTTCTCCGCAACGGCTGGTACCTGGAGAACTACACCGATCAGCTGGGCAGCTACGTCGAGCACGGAGCCGTGCTCGGGAGCGCCGGTGAGGGACGCGTCAGTGCCGCCACCCGCGCCGACTACGCCCGCGCCGCCGCGTCGGTGCTGCTCCTGGAAGGCCAGGCCGGAACGGTGTACGAGCTGGGCGGCGACGTGCCGTTCACCCTGCGCGAGCTGGCTGAGGAAGTCAGCTCCGCCGCCGGGCAGCCGGTGACATACCAGGATCTGCCCGTGGAGCAATACACCGAGGTGCTGGTGGAGGTGGGGCTGCCGGAGGCATATGCGGCCATCCTCGCGGACAGCGACCGTGGCATCGCCCGCGGCGAGCTGCTGGTGACCAGCGGTGACCTGAGCCGGCTCATCGGCCGGCCCACAACGTCCCTGCGGGAGGCCGTGCGGGCCGCTACGGGACGGTGACGGCTTCCTGAGGAACTTGCCCGGCCCCGCGCTGGGCCCCCGGGCCCCTTTCGGTCCGGCGTTCCTTCACGAAACAGACGAGTCCGGCGGCAAGGGTGGACGCCGCCGCGAGGGCGAAGAGCCCGGGCACCACGCTTCCTGTCTGTTCCTTGATGATGCCGAAACCGAAGGGGGCCACGAACCCGCCCAGGTTTCCCAGCGAGTTGATGATGGCGATGGCCGGCGCGAGGACCAGCGGATGCAGGCCCGACTGGGGGATGGTCCAAAACAGGGGAGTCGCACTTTTGAAGCCCATCGCTGCGACGGACAGGAAGACCAGCGCGAGGGCCGGGGTGGCGATGGCGGCAGCGAGCGTTCCGGCCGCGGCGACCAGCAGGGCAACGGCCAGCAGCGGCCGCCTGGATTGCGCTTTGTCCTGCCACCGGGCGGCAAAGTACATGGCGACTATGGCGCAGACCCATGGAACGGCGGACAGGAATCCCACACTGAGGTCAGTGGTTCCCGGGATCCGCCTGATGATGCTGGGGAGCCAGAAGGTGTTGGCGTAGACGGAGAGCTGGATGGCGAAGTAGATGCCGCACAGCAGCAGGATTTGCGGATTCAGGAGCATCTTCCAGCGGTTCAGCCGTCCTTGCTCCACGCCGGCGTGCCGGGCGTCCTCTTCCGCGATGGCAGCGCCCAGGGCGGACTTTTCACCGTCACTGAGCCACTTGGCGTCCTGGACCTTAGCGTCGAGCAGGAAGAACACAACGGCCCCGACCACCACGGAGAGCAAACCCTCAAACCCGAACAGCCACTGCCAGCCACGCAGGCCCAGGACGTTGTGGAGACTGAGCAGCAGCCCGGCGATCGGCCCCGAGATGGCCGCGGCGACGGAGGACCCGGCGATGAAGATTGCCGTAGCCTTGCCGCGCTGGCCGGCCGGGACCCAGCGGGCGAAGTAGAAGATGACGGCGGGGAAGAAGCCCGCCTCGGCGGCGCCCAGAAGGAACCGGAGTGCGTAGAACATCGCCTCGTCCTGCACGAATGCCATCAGGAACGCGACGATGCCCCAGCTGACCATGATCCGGGACAGCCAGATCTTTGCACCGTACTTTTCCATCATGACGTTGCTGGGCAGCTCGAAGATGGCATAGGCGATGAAGAATAGTCCGGCACCGAGGCCGTAGGCCGCGGCACCGATGCCCACGTCGGCTTCCAGCTGTGCCTGGGCGTAGCCGATGTTGGACCGGTTGAGCTGGTTGCAGACGAGCATGACCAGCAGAATGGGCAGCACGCGCTTAAAGAACTTCTTCGTGGCGGTTGCCACGTCCGTGACGGCGGTGTCGACAGACTGCATGCGGAGGGGTCCTTAGTTTTCGTCCCGGCGGCCGGACGCGGGCGCGCGGAGCCGGCGTCGGGAGTTTGCCAGGTGGTTCCGCATGGCGGCCGACGACGACGGTCCGTCGCCTTCCGCGATGGCGGCGTAGATGGACCCGTGTTCCAGCACCACCTGCTCGAAATGCTCCCGCACATAGTGCTCCCCGCCGGTCATGAGGCGGGTCCGGGGCATCGCGATCATCGTCTGTCCCAGCGAGGCCAGGCAGTCGGAATAGAACGGGTTGCCGGTGGCCGCGGCGATGGCCCGGTGGAATTCGTAGTCCGATTTCATGGCGTGCGCCGGGTGGGCGCCGCTGGCGGTGAACTCTTCCAGCGCCGTCCGGACCGCCTGCAGTTGGCGTTCCGAGTGGTTCCGGGCCGCCAGGGCAGCAGCCTCGGATTCGACGCCGATGCGGAACTCAAGCAGCTTTTCGCGGTCTTCCATACTGGCCACCGGCCGGCTCCCGGGGGCCGGCTGCGCGTCCGACGGGGGAGGAGTCAGCGCGAAGCTGCCCCGCCCCCGTTCAGTTTCGACGAGTCCTTCCGCCTGCAGACGGGTGAGCGCGGAACGGACCACTGTCCGGCTGACTCCGAATTCGCCGATCAGGGTGTTTTCGCTGGGGAGTTTGTCGCCCGGCTGGATGACGCCGTCAACAATACGCATGCGAAGATCGGCGGCGAGGTCCGCGGTCAGGTTCCGGCTCATGGGTCTAGGTTACTTGCCGAATGCCACCGACTCCGTCGTCCAGGCCCGCGCCTGGTCGCTGAGCGTAATGCCCAGGCCGGGGCGGTCCGGGACCAGCATGCGGCCTTTCTTGGTTTCGAGGCGTTCGTTGAAGAGCGGGTCCAGCCAGTCGAAGTGCTCCACCCATGGTTCGCGCGGGTAGGCCGCGGCGAGGTGGAGGTGGATTTCCATGGCAAAGTGCGGCGCCAGGCCGAGGCCGCGCTCGTCCGCGAGGGCTGCGAGCCGGAGGAACTGCGTGATGCCGCCGACGCGCGGCGCGTCGGGCTGGATGATGTCGCAGCCGTTGGCAGTGATGAGGCCCTTGTGTTCGGCGACGGACGCCAGCATTTCTCCCGTGGCGATGGGGGTGTCGAGGATCTGGGCGAGGTGCGCGTGGCCTTCAAAGTCGTAGGCGTCGAGGGGCTCTTCGATCCAGACGAGGTTGAATTCCTCCAGCTGGCGGCCCATCCGCAAGGCGGTGGCGCGGTCCCACTGCTGGTTGGCGTCCACCATAAGCGGGACGTCCCAGCCGATGTGTTCACGGATGCCGGCAACCCGGCGGAGGTCCTCGGCCGTGTCCGGCAGGCCCACCTTGATCTTGATGCCGCCGATTCCCTCGTCCAGGAGGACGCTGGCGCGTGCCTTGACCTCGTCGAGGGAGGCGTTCAGGAAACCGCCGGAGGTGTTGTAGGTCTGCACGGAGTCCCGGTAGGAGCCGAGGAATTTGGCCAGCGGCAGTCCGGCGCGCTTGGACTTGAGGTCGTAGAGGGCGATGTCGATGGCGGCGAGTGCCTGGGTGGCGACTCCGGAGCGGCCCACGGAGGCGCCCGCCCAGAGCAGTTTGGTGTAAAGCTTGCCGATGTCGTTCGGGTCCTCGCCGATGATGCCTTCGGCGACTTCCCGGGCATGGGCGTACTGGGCCGGGCCGCCGGCGCGCTTGGAGTAGCTGAAGCCGATGCCGCTGTGGCCCTGCTCGGTGGTGATTTCGGCGAAGAGGAAGACCACCTCGGTCATGGGCTTCTGGCGCCCGGTGAACACCTTCGCGTCGCTGATGGGAACGGCGAGCGGCAGCCTCGCGGTGGACAGCTTTACGTGGCGGATCAGATCAACGCTGGTCATGGATTCTCCCTGGAAAGTGATTGCCGGGCTGCGACGCCCGACAGATACTTATAGTACAAGTTGTAAGCTTGTATAACAAGTGGCTCTTGACGGGCAGTCAGCCCAGCAGCCACGCGACAACCAGCAGCGCGCCGACACTGAGGACGGTGGTGCAGAGGATCACGTCGCGGGCCATCGTGACGCCGCGGCCGTAGGGGGAGGCGAAGAGGAACACATTCTGGGCGGTCGGCAGGGCCGCCATGATGACGCTGGCGAGCAGGTGCTGGCCCTCCAGCCCGAACACGAAGCGGCCCAGCGCCCAGACGATGAGCGGCATTCCGGCAATCTTCAGGGCGGTGGCGACCAGCGTCTCAGTCCGGTCGTCCCCCTTTTGCAGCGGCGCCCTGCCGGCCAGTGAGAGGCCAAAGGCGAGCAGGACCATGGGAACAGCCCCGCCGGCCAGCATGTCGATGGGTTTCTGCAGGAGCTCCGGAGGGCTCCACCCGGTCAGGGCCACGGCGGCGCCCAGTCCGGAGGCGATGATCATCGGATTCGCGATGGGCTGGATCAGCAGCTTTTTCCACGAGATCCTGGCGCCTCCGGCCAGTCCCAGGACGGTGAGGTAGAACGGGGCCAAGACCAGGATCTGCACCAGCAGCACCGGGGCCACGTGCTGGGCCGTCCCCACGGCGTAGAGCGACACGGGGATGCCGATGTTGTTGGCGTTTGCGTAGCTGCTGGCCATGGCGCCGACGGCGGTTTCAGCGACGGGCCGCCGGAAGAACAGGAAGCTGAGCAGGCAATAGAGAAGCCCCACGGCCGCTGCGGAAAGCAGCGCCAGTGGGGCGTCCGTACCGAGCGCGGCGCGGATGTCGCTGCCGGCAACCACGGTGAACAGCAGCGCCGGGTTGGTGACGTAGAAGGCTGTGCGGGTGAGGGCGCCCTGGACCTCGGGTCCCAGGACCCGCAGCCGGGCGGCGAAATAGCCGACGGCGATGACGGCGGAGACGATCAGGATTCCGGAGACAACGCCGCCCAAAATAGGCCCTTCAAAGGTAGCTGCGGGCCGGGACCCGGCCAGGGTGGGATTCCGCACGGCCCTCTCCCCATGATTGAGGGAGGGCGGGCCGTGCGGAAGGATGGGGAAAGGATGCTGCCTACCGGACGCTGCCTAGCGGACGAGGCAGGGCCGCTTCGGGTCGAAGGCCCAGCCGTCGACGTAGTACTGCATGCCGATGCTGTCGTCGCGGGCATCGAGCCCGTGTTCGAGGTACAGCTGGTGTGCCTTGGCGAGGGCGTCGCGGTCCAGCTCGATGCCAAGGCCGGCGGCAACCGGCACGTCGATGGCGCCGTCCCGGATCTGCAGCGGTTGCTTGGTCAGTCCCTGGCCGTCCTGCCAGATCCAGTGCGTGTCCAGTGCCGTGATCTCACCCGGAGCGGCCGCTCCGGTGTGGGTGAACATGGCGAGGGAAATATCGAAGTGGTTGTTCGAGTGCGAGCCCCAGGTCAGGCCGAATTCGTGGCACATCTGCGCCACGCGGACGGAGCCGTGCATGGTCCAGAAATGCGGGTCCGCCAGCGGAATGTCGACGGCGTTGCTCCGGATCGCGTGGGACATTTCCCGCCAGTCCGTCGCAATCATGTTGGTCGCCGTCCTGAGCCCGGTGGCCCGGCGGAACTCCGCCATCACCTCGCGGCCGGAGAACCGACCCTCGGCGCCGCAGGGGTCCTCGGCGTACGCCACAACACCCTGCATCCGCTTGCCCAGCCGGATGGCCTCCTCCAGGAGCCAGCCGCCGTTGGGGTCGAGGGTGATCCGGGCCTCCGGGAAGCGCTTGGCCAAAGCCGTGACGACATCAACTTCGGCGTCGCCGGAGAGCACGCCGCCCTTGAGCTTGAAGTCGCTGAAGCCATAGCGCTCCTGCGCGGCTTCGGCCAGGGCCACAACGGCGTCGGGGGTCATGGCCTCCTGGCGGCGCAGCGCTTCCCACCGGTCCGACGGCGCTGCCTCCACGAGGTACGGAAGGTCCGTCCGCTCGTGGTCGCCAACGAAGAAGAGGTATCCGAGCATCGGCACCGAACTCCGCTGCTGCCCGTCGCCCAGGAGTTCCGCGACGGGGGCGCCGAGGAACTGGCCGTGCAGGTCCAGGAGTGCCGATTCGACGGCGGTGACGGCGTGGACGGTGGTGCGCAGGTCGAAGGTCTGGAGGCCCCGGCCGCCGGCGTCGCGGTCCGCGAACTCTGCCGAAATCCCGCGCAGCAGGGAGCGGTACCGCGCCACCGGCTGCCCGTTGATCAGCTTGCCGGCTTCCTCGATGGTGCTGCGGATCTTTTCCCCGCCGGGTACTTCACCGAGTCCTGTGCGGCCGTCCGAGTCCGTCACGATCACGATGTTGCGGGTAAAGAACGGGCCGTGCGCGCCGCTGAGGTTCATCAGCATGCTGTCGTGCCCGGCGACCGGGACCACTTCAACATGGGCAATGGTGGGCTGCGTGGTCACGCGTTGACCTCTGCTTTCTCTGTTGCCGCGGCATCTTCAACGACGCCGTCGATCCTGCGGTTCAGCCGCCACGGATTGCCGTCCTGAAGGGCCGCAGGGAGCAGTTCCTGCGGCAGGTTCTGGTACGCGACGGGCCGCAGGAAGCGGTTGATGGCCAGGGTGCCGACGGAGGTGGTGCGGGTGTCCGACGTGGCGGGGAAGGGGCCGCCGTGGACCATGGCATGCCCGACCTCGACGCCGGTGGGCCAGCCGTTGACGATGATGCGGCCGACCTTCTGTTCCAGTGCCGGAAGAAGCCGCGCCGCCGTTGGGTAGTCCGCTTCGGTCAGCTGCAGGGAGGCGGTGAGCTGGCCCTCCATGTTGCGGGTCGCGTCGATCAGCTCCTCGGCGGTGGAATACCGGATGACGAGGCTCGCTGCACCGAAGATTTCCGCATGCAGCACGTGGTTGCTGATGAAGTCGGCGATTCCGGTGCCGAAAATCGTCGGTGCCGGCGCGTTTTCGGTGCCACCGGCGGAACCCCGTCCGACGACGGTCACGTTGTCGGCAGAGCCGAGTGCGTCGGCGCCGTCGTTCCAGGAGCCGGCGATGCCTGCGGTCAGCATGGTCTGGCCGGCGCAGGCGGATACTGCGCGACCGACGGCGGCAGCCAGTTTGTCTCCGGCCTCGCCAGCGGGGGCGAAGAGGAGTCCGGGGGAGGTGCACAACTGGCCGGAGCTGCCGGTGACGGCGGCAACATACTGCTGTGCCAGTGCGCTGATGTCTTCGGCGTTGCCGGCGAGGGCACCGGGGAAGACGAACACCGGGTTGAGCGAGGACATTTCCGCATACACCGGAATCGGTTCCGGCCGTGCGGCCGCGGTGCGCATCAGGGCGATGCCGGCGGACTGCGAGCCCGTGAATCCCACTGCTTTGATCGCCGGATCCGCCACGAGGGCCTGGCCAATGCTGCTGCCGGGGCCGTAGACCAGCGAGAACACGCCGGGGTGGAGGCCGAAGTCCGTCACTGCCTTGGCGATTGCCTGCCCGACGAGTTCCCCTGTGCCCGGGTGGGCGTTGTGCGCCTTGAAGACCACGGGACAGCCGGCGGCAAGCGCGGAGGCGGTGTCTCCGCCCGCCGTCGAGAAGGCGAGCGGGAAGTTGCTGGCGCCGAAGACAGCGACGGGTCCCAGCGGGATCTGGCGCTGGCGGATGTCGGCACGGGGCAGGGGAGCGCGGTCCGGCAGCGCCGGGTCGATCCGGACGCCGCGGAAATCGCCGTGCCGCACGACGTTCGCGAAAAGCCGCAACTGGCCGGTGGTGCGCGCACGCTCGCCCTGTAGCCGGGCCGCGGGCAGGCCGGTCTCCTGGCCTGCCCGAATGATCAGCTCGTCGCCGATTGCCTCGATGTTGCTGGCGATGGCATCCAGGAACCCGGCATGCGTCTCGGGATCGAGCGTGCTGAAGGATTCAAAGGCGGCCGCGGCGGCCGAGGTCGCCGTCGCGAGTTGTTCCTCCGTAAGCAGCGTGTACTCCGGCTCGAGGCGCTCGTTGCTCGCGGGGTTGAGGCCGAAGGTGGTTTTGCCGTCGCCGGGGACGGGGCGGCCGGCGATCAGGGAGTGTCCGGTAAGGGTCACGGGTTCCTCCTAGGAAACTTTTGCGATGAGGGCAGTGAGGTCCGCAAGATCCTGCGGGGCCAGGTTCTGCAGCGGGGGCCGGACGCCGCCGGCGGAGCGGCCGATCGCGTCGAGCCCGCCCTTGACGATGGAGACGGAGTAGCCCTTGACCCGGTCCCGGATGTCTAGGTACGGGATAACGAAGTCGTTGAGCTTCTTGTTCACCGCAACCCGGTCGTTGTTGCGGACGTCCTGGTAGAAGTCCAGGGCGAACTGCGGGACGAAGTTGTACATCGCGCTGGAGTAGGTGCTCATGCCCAGCTGCAGGAGCGGGAGGGCGAACGTTTCCGCCGTGGGGAGACCGCCGAGGTAGAACAGGCGGTCGCCGAGCTTGGCGTAGACGCGGGCGTCGTGTTCCAGGTCGCCCACGCCGTCCTTGAAACCGATGAGGTTTTCGTGGCGGTCGGCCAGGGTGGCGACCGTGGTGTCCTTGTAGATCGCGTTGGCACGGTTGTAGATGATGACGCCCAGCGAGGTGGCGCTGCAGATGGCGCTGACGTGCTCGATCAGTCCACCCTGGTCTGCCTCCGTCAGGTAGGGCGGGAGGAGCAGGAGGCCGTCCGCGCCCGCGGCTTCGGCGGCCTGCGCGTTCTCGATGGCCTGGGCGGTGGAGCCGCCCGCCGAGGCCAGCACGGGAACAAGCGCGCCGACCTCGTCGACGGCGGCGCGGACCACGCGCTCGGATTCGGCCGGCGTCAGGGAGAAGCCCTCGCCGGTACCGCCCGCTGCGAACAGTCCCGCAACGGGGAAACTGGCCTGCCAGGCCAGGTGCTTGCGGTAGTTCTCCTCGTCGAACTGCAACTGCGCATCGAACGACGTGACGGGGAAGGAGAGCAGGCCCTCCTTGAGGGCGTTGGCCAGTTCCTGGGGTGTGTATTTTGCCACGATGTGTCCTCCGGATGGGCGCCGTGATCGGCGCAAGTGGGTGTGGTTCCCCTTCAGCGTAGGCGCGGCTTCCATGCCTGTCTAAGTTCATTTTTGTATGTATTGATACCCTGCGTGCATCGCTTGTGCGATTAGTCCATTTGATACTCAAGTTCCGTGAGCAGGCGACCCAGAGCGGGGTTCGTCACCTTGCGGTTCCAGATCGCATGAAGTTCCACGGGATCCCCCTGGCTGCCGCTCAGCGGCAGGAACTCAACAGCCTGGATCCCCAAGGCCGTGGCGGAGTGCGGCACGAAGGCGACTCCGCGCTTGGCCGCAACCAGCGCAACCATGGTGAGGATCTGGCTGACGGTATGGACGACGTTGCCGTGCTGGATGGGAAAAGTACGGACCACGAGGTCGTAGAAGTACCGGGCCTGCTGCGGTGAGTGCATGATGAGCGGCTCGTCTTTGAGTTCGTCGTTGTCGATCTCCCGGCCCAGACCCGCCAGCCGGTGGCCGGACGGGACGGCGAGCACAAGGGACTCGCGGTACAACAGGTGGGAATCGAAGATTTCGCCGTCGAAGGGTGGTCTGGCCAATCCCAGATCCAGTTCCCCGGTCTGCAGTGCCTGGACCTGCTCGCCGGACACCAGTTCCTGGAGGTCGATGTCGACGTCGGGCAGTCTGGTGGAGATTTCCTCCAGCAGGGGGCCCAGGATGCTGAGGCCGCTGGCGGCGGTGAACCCGATGCGCAGCAGCCCCGAGCGGCCCGAGGCGATGCGCCGCGCGGTCAAAGGGGCACGTTCGGCGAGCGCCAGCAGGCGCCTGGCCTCGTCGAGGAAGGCCACGCCGGCGTGGGTCAGCTGAACCTTCCGGTTGTCGCGTTCGAGGAGTTCGGCACCGACGCTCCGCTCCAGCTTCTGGATCTGCCGGCTCAGTGGCGGCTGGGTCATGTTCAGGCGTTCCGCCGCGCGGCCGAAGTGAAGCTCCTCAGCCACTGCGATGAATCCGGCCAGCTGGTCAAAGGTAAACATAATGCCTTCCGGGTATCACTCGATGCATATTTGGGCTTAGACATGCATCATAGCGCTCCCTACACTCGATTCAGCGAACCTGAGTGATGCGGTTCACATGCTTTCCGGGGCCCGGCCCCGACCACCAACGAGGAGTTCCAATGATGCACTTCCCTTCGCGCCGTACCGTCCTCGGTGCGGCATCCGCCGTCGCGCTGCTGGCAATGACTGCCTGCGGCAACGTCGCAGGCGGCAGTACCGACTCCACCAAATACCCCAATGGGCCCGTCAACTTCACCGTTGGCCAGGCGCCGGGTGGCAGCACCGACCTCATTGCCCGGGCGATCGCGGAAGGCGCCACCAAGACCCTCGGGGCGCCGATGCCCGTGGTGAACAAGCCCGGCGCCAACGGTGCGCTGGCCAGCAAGGAAGTGGCGGGCAAGCCGGCCGATGGCCAGAACCTGGTCTTGCTCAACGCCTCCTTGATCACCATCACCCCGCTGGCCGTCACAGCGGACGAGGCCGTAAACATTGACGACTTCGACGTCATCGCCGGGTTGTCGCAGGACGACTACGTGCTGGTGGCCAGCGGGCAATCCGGGTTCAAGTTCATCAAGGATGTGACAGGGGCGGGCCGAAACATCACTTTCGGCACCACCGGCGTGGGGACCGGCAGCCAGCTGGCCCAGAAGGTGCTGTTCAAGCAGGCAAACGTGCAGGGAACGGACGTGCCCTTCGACAGTGGTAAGCCGGCCCTGACGGCCGTCCTGGGAAACCAGGTCGAACTGGCAACGGTGCAGCTCGGGGAAGCGATGCCGCAGATCAAGGCCGGCAAAGTGACCCCGCTGCTGGTCTTCTCCGAGGAGCGCAACTCCTTCCTGCCGGACACGCCCACCGCCAAGGAATCGGGCTACGACGTTCCCGTGGCCCAGTACCGTGCGGTCGCTGCACCGAAGGGCACTCCGCAGAACGTCAAGGACAAGCTGCTCGCCGCGTTGCAGGAGACGTTCAAGTCCGATGCCTACAAGTCGTTCAATGAGCAGAATCTCCTGACCCCGAAGGAGATCTCCGGCGAGGAAGTCGTTACGCAGTGGAAGGACTACGCCGCGAAGTACAAGTCCCTGGTGGAGAAGTACAGCATCAGCCTCAACGGAACCAAGTGATTCCAGTGACATCAACCCACCCAGTGTCCGCCGGAGGGGGCAGCCAATCAGCTGCTTCCTCCGGCGGGGACGCCCCCGTACTCTCCGTTGACCCTTCGGAGGATTTCACGCCCGAGCAACTCGCCGCCCAATGGGAAGACGAGAAACCGCCTGCCGCCGGCCCCCTCGCCAACGCGGCTTCCTCGCTGGTGGTCCTTGGCGTCGGCATCGGCGCGCTCGTGCTGTCGGTGGTGATGGGTCTGGGCACTCCGGCAGCACCGCAGCCCGGGCTGTGGCCCTTCATGATCAGCTGCGTCATGGTGGTCCTCGGACTCTTCCAGCTCGTCGTCGGGCGCCACAACCGGGATGCGGAGAAATTCACCCGCCTGTCCATGGCCCCCGTGACCGGTCTCGTCACCCTCGCCGCCATGGTCGCGCTGATGCCGGTCATCGGCTTCGAGCTGCCCGCCCTCGTCCTGTGCGTCATCTGGATGCGGTTCCTCGGCGGTGAAACCTGGCGCTCGACGCTGCTGGTCAGCACCCTCGTGGTGGCGGCGTTCTACGGCATCTTCGTGCTGGCGCTCAACACCTCCATTCCCCACCTCTTCTAGGAGAACCCCCGTGGATTTTCTGAATCCCGTGATCAACGGATTTGCCGTTGTCCTGGAGCCGACCAACCTCCTGTACTGCCTGATCGGCGTCGTCATCGGCATGTTGATCGGTGTGCTGCCCGGACTGGGGCCCGCGGCAACCATCGCCATCCTGCTCCCACTTACCTACAACGTGGAACCCGTCACCGCCATCATTATGCTGGCCGGCATCTTCTACGGGGCACAGTACGGCGGCACCATCACGTCCGTGCTGCTGAAACTGCCCGGCGAGGCATCGTCGGTGGTCACCGTCTTTGACGGCTACCAAATGGCCAAACAAGGCAAGGCCGGCACCGCGCTCGGCCTGGCCTCCATCGGATCGTTCATCGGCGGAACCGCTTCCATCATCGGCCTCACCTTCCTTGCGCCGGTCGTGGCCAGCTTCGCACTCGACTTCGGCCCGGCCGAATACTCGGCCCTGGCGCTGCTCGGGATCCTCCTCGTGGCAACCATCAGCAGCGGGTCCAAGACCAAGGCTTTGATCGCCGCGGCGCTCGGCCTGTTGCTCGCCACGGTGGGCCGCGACATTTTCACCGGCGAGAGCCGCTTCACCTTCGGCAGCCTCGAGCTGGCCGACGGGATCGACTTCGTGCCGATCGCCATGGGCGTCTTCGGCCTCGGCGAAATCCTGTACAACCTCGAGGAACGCCACCGCGCCGCTAAGGCGCCGTCCAAGGTGACCAACGTCTGGCCCTCCCGCACGGACCTGAAACAGGCCTCCGGTTCGATCGGCCGGGGCTCGGTCCTTGGCTTCTTCCTCGGAATCCTCCCCGGCGGCGGGGCGACGATCGCCTCGATGGCTTCCTACGCCATGGAGAAGAAGCGGGCCAAGCAGCCGGAGCGGTTCGGCAAGGGTGCGCCCGAGGGCGTCGCCGGGCCGGAAACGGCCAACAACGCTGCGGCGACGTCGTCGTTCATCCCGCTGCTCACGCTCGGGATTCCGGCAAACGCCACCATGGCGCTCATGTTCGGTGCACTCCTGATCCAGGGCGTGACACCGGGCCCACAGCTCGTCGAAGAGCACCCGGACCTGTTCTGGGGCGTGGTGAACTCCATGTACATCGGCAACATCCTGCTGCTGATCATGAGCCTGCCGCTCGTCGGGCTCTTCGTGAAGATCCTCCGCGTCCGCGCTGCGATCCTGGCACCCGTCACCGCCCTGATCACCCTGCTCGGTGCGTACACCATCAATAACAGCATGTTCGACGTCACCCTGGTCGTGGTCTTCGGCATCGTCGGCTACCTGATGAAGAAATTCGGGTTCGAACCGGGACCACTGGTCCTGGCCTTCGTCCTCGGCTCCCTGCTCGAAAGCTCCCTGCGCCGTTCGCTGCTGGTCTTCGGCGGGGACCCGACAGGGTTCTTCAGCCGCCCGATCTCGGCAACGCTTCTCATCGCTTTCGTTCTGGTGGCCGTCCTTCCGGGCATCCGCACGATCCTGGCCAAGCGCAAGCACTCCATCTCCGGAGTGCCCGCACCTGAAAACATCAAGGAGAAGGTATGAGCATCATTGTCGGTTTCGTCCCCACGCCGGCGGGGGAGGCTGCCCTGACCGCGGGCATAGCGGAGGCGCAGCTCCGGAACGAGGACCTGGTGATCGTCAACTCCGCTCGTGAAGGTGCCTTGGTGGACAAGTCGGTGGCGCCGCAAGACACTCTCGAAGCGGCCGCCCGCCGTGCCGCGAACGCCGGCGTCACAGCCACCATCAAGCAACCTCCCTACCACAATGATTTGGCGGACGAATTCCTCGATTTTGCCCGCGAAGTCAACGCCTCCCTGATCGTGATCGGCCTGCGCCACCGCTCGCAGGTGGGCAAGTTCATTCTCGGAAGCCACGCGCAGCGCATCCTGATGCAGGCGGACAGGCCCGTGCTCGCTGTGAAGCCGGACGGAGCACACTTCTAACAGGCACGGGCAGGCGGGCGTCGGGGGCAGCCGGGCGGAGGCTTTGCCTCAGGGGAACTGAAATGCTCATCGCATCAGTGACGGGCCGGCCCGTCTCGATGCCGATGCCGAAGCACCGCAGGCCCGGCGTGTTTTCTTCATTGTCAATGGAAAAGCCCCGCCTTCGGCTGGCCTCAAGTTCGGCGTGGAGCGCCTGCAGGCTGACGATCGTCGTCGGAGTCAGGGGAGTCAACACGGCAGGCACGTGGCCGCCCAGGTCCTCGGGCCGGCAGTGCATCAGCACGGCTTTGCCCAGGGACGTCGCGTACGCAGGCAGGCGTCGGCCGACGCGGCTGTATTTCCTGTCGTGGGTCGTGGATTCGTGTGTGGCGAGGTAGACGATGTCTGCCCCGTCCAGTCGGCCGTAATGGACCGTTTCTCCGATCCGTCTGCTGAGTTCCTCGACATGGGGTTGGACGACCCGCAGGAGGGGATCGGTGTCCAGATATGTAGTCCCTGCCAACAGGGCACGGATGCCGATGCTGTACTGCGACCGGGTGGCGTCAGTACGAACCCACCCCATGTCCGTAAGGGTTCGCAACAGGGCGTACATGCTGCTGCGCGGGGCGTTCAGTGCCTCACAGAGTTCCCGGATTGTGACCGGTGCGTTGCCGCGGGAAGCCAGGGCCTCCAGCACATCCAGCGTGCGGGCCGCTGACTTCACTTCCCGGACCCCGCCGCCCTGGGCAAGTGGAATGACAAGGTCCGGGTCCACGCGCAACGCCTCCGATGTCGAAGTGTCCAATTCGTCCTAGTATGCACTGCCCGCTGCCACGGCAGCGGGCAGTGCACACCGCAGTCTGTCAACCGGCGGCGCGGATCAGGAGCGGGCCCCGACCTCGGGTTTGACGGCCGTCACGGGACAGCCGGCTTCGAGGATGACCCTCTGTGCCGTGCTCCCCAGGAACAATTTTCCCAAGGGTGAACGACGTCGGACGCCGATGACCACCAGGTCGACCTCGTCCTCGAAAGAGGCGTCGATCAGGACGTCGGCAGGGTCGTCCTCACTTCCCGTGGTCCGCACGCGCGCTGAGACACCCTCGCCTGAGGCGAGGGCCAGGGCTGCGGACACCTCAGCGGGGTACGTCTCGCTCTCATGGGCAGCCGCCGGCCACAGGATCTCCAGGGTGGTCTGCCGGCGTGCCGCCTCCGCGATTGCCTCCTCCAGCGCCGCTTGGCCCTCTTTCGTCGAAACATAGCCGACCGCAATGCTCATTGTTCGGTCCCCTTCCAAAGTTCGGATGTCGTGCTCGCGAATAGGTCAATGGCGGCTGCTTCTAAGGGTGCCGCGTGCTGCGGGGCGCTCAGCATACAGGTGTCACCAGCGTGCCGGACTCGGCAAACTGCAGCAGGTTCGCCAGCGTCAGCTCGGCCATTGCGGCGCGGGTCTCGTGCGTTCCGCTGCCCAAGTGGGGGAGGAGAACAACGTTGTCCAGGCCCAACAAGTCCTGCGGTACCTTGGGTTCGTCCGTGAAGACGTCCAGGCCCGCGCCCGCCAACCGTCCGGTCAGAAGGGCAGCTACCAGAGCGTCCTGGTCCACTACGGACCCCCGGGCGACGTTGATGAGATAGCCGGACGGCCCGAGTGCTTCGATGACCTCCGGTCCCACAAGCTTGACCGACTCGGGACCGCCGGCAGCCGCAATGATCAGGACATCCGAATGGAGTGCCAGATCTGCCGGTGAGGCGCGGTATTCATAGGGGCTCCCCGGCACCGGCCGCCTGTTGTGATAGCTGATCGTGCAGTCAAAGCCCTCCAGCCGGCGGGCGATGACCGTGCCGATCCGGCCCAGTCCGAGGATGCCGACCCGTTTTCCGCTGGCCTTTGTGGCCAGCGGGAAGTTTCCGGCTGCCGGCCACTGCCCCCGGCGCACGTAACGGTCTGCGGCGCTGGTGCGCCGCAGCACGTCCAGGTACAAAGCCAGGGCAGTGTCGGCTACGCAGTCGTTGAGAACCTCCGGAGTGTTGCTCACGGCGATGCCGCGTTCCCGCGCCTGGTTGACGTCGGTGGCGTCATACCCCACGCCGAAGTTCACAACAGCCCGCAGTGCGGGCAGCGCCCGCATAAGTTCCGTGCCAACGCCGACTTTTCCAGAGGTAACCGCGACGTCGAAGTCACCACCGCGGCGCCGGAGAAAGGCTGTCTGCTCCGCCGGGTCGTCCGGGAGCCGGACTGCGCCGTAATCGACGACGACCGCGTCCTGTACAGAGGGCATCAGGGGTCCTACCTGGAGGACGGCTACGTTGTTCATACCTGCACCATAGGTTTCCCTATCAATACGCGTCCAACTTCGAAGTTGTATCGATCAATGCCCTCGAAGCATTGATCCGTCTTTTGGGCCGGAATGACGCGGATCACACCCGCCGGTGGCGCCGCTCACACCGTCAGGGTTGGGCATTTCCCGGTTGCGGGTGGATCCGGCCGGGTTCACATCCCTTGTTCCCTTCCGGTCGGCCCATTACTTTGAGTTCAGCCACAGACCCGAGCTCCATACGTAGACGCGTATCGAATGTCCTGAGGCCCATCCGCCCCGAACCCCGAGGAATCCAATGATGTCTTCTTCAATGCCCCAGTCCCGGACGGCGGCCCTGAAATGGCCGGCCGTCGCCACCGGCGCTTTGCTGCTGCTGAGTGGTTGCTCTGTTGCCAACTCTGACTCCGGCTCTTCTGCGGCCGGCGGAAACCTCCGGGTGGTCCTGGCCCAGGAGCCGCCCACCTTGGAAGCCTGCGAATCCAACCTCACCTCCACAGGCGTCGTGGTGCGCTCGAATGTCACCGAGCCGCTCATCGAGCGGAATCCCACAACGGGCGAACTGGAACCTCTGCTGGCCACGGAATGGAAAGCGACCTCCGATACGGAGTGGACGATCAAGCTCCGCGAAGGCGTGAAATTCCAGGACGGTACCCCCTTCAACGCGGAAGCGGCGGCCTTCACGATCGACCGGGCCGTCAACTCGAAGCTCGGCTGCAACGTCGAAGGCTACGTTTTTGGTGATGCCGACCTGAAGGTCCAGGCAGTCGACGCAACGACGCTGACGGTGACCACCGCCGAACCTGACCCGATTCTGCCCCTGCGCCTTTCGTTCCTGGAAGTCATCCCGACCACCACGAGCACCACCGCGAAGGTCCGGGAACCCATTGGTACCGGCCCCTACAAGATCGAGAAGTGGGACGCCGGCCAGAAGATCACGCTGAGCAGTTGGGACGGCTACTGGGGCAAGAAGCCCGCCTACGCCAAAGCCGAATACCAGTGGCGTTCCGAGAGCTCGGTGCGCGCCGCGATGATCACCAGCGGCGAAGCCGACCTGGCGATGGGCTTGGGCCCCGATGACAGTATCGGGGACCTGGCAGTCGACTACCCGAACAATGAAACGGTCGCCCTCCGGCTCGACGGCACCAAAGCGCCGCTGAACGATATCCGTGTCCGTCAGGCCGTGAACTTTGCCATCGACAAGGAGGGAATCGTGAACTCCCTCTACCAGGGCAAGCACAAGGTCGCGGCCCAGTTGGTTCCGGAAGGCATCGTTGGGCACGATTCTGCACTCAAGGCCTGGCCCTTCGACCTCGACAAGGCCAAGTCCCTGGTAGCGGAGGCCAAGGCTGCCGGCGTCGACACCGGCGCGCAGGTCTCCCTCATCGTGCGCAACGCGCAGTTCCCGAAGATCACCGAACTGGCCCAGGTCCTGCAGGAGCAGCTGAGCCAGGCAGGCCTGAACGTGAAGCTGAAAATGCTTGAAACCAGCCAGCAGCTGACCTACCAGACCCGCCCGTTCGCCAACGACGAAGGCGCGCCCGCAGTCATGGTGCAGCACGGCAACCAGGCAGGGGACGCAGCCTTCACCGTTGACCAGTACATGCTCTCCAACGGCGCGCAAAGCTACTTCGGCACTCCCGAGTTCGACGCCATGATCAAGAAGGCGGACGCGGCGTCGGGCGACGAGCGCAACAAGGACTTCGAACAGATCTTTGGCTACCAGAACGACAAGGTGGTGCAGTTCGCCCACATCTCGCACCAGACCGGCATCATCGGCAAGGCCAAGTCCGTGAACTACACGCCCAACTCTTCCAGCGGCGATGAGCTCCGGGTCGCGGAAATGACCCCGGCAAAGTAGCCCGGCACGCCAGGAAAGAAGGACAGCCATGCTGATCTACTTGAGAAAGAGGATAGTCTCCAGTGCGCTGCCGCTGGTGGTGGTTATCGTCGGTGTCTTCGCACTCGCCAGAATGACCGGCAACCCGGCCGCCCTGTATCTGCCGCTCAATGCAACACAGCAGATGAGGGACGACTTCACGGCGCGCAACGGCCTTGACCAGCCCCTGTTGGTGCAGATGGCGGACTACTTCGGCGGTGTGCTCCAGCTGGACTTCGGCCAGTCCCTGAGGACCGGCCAGGACGCTGCCGCCATGGCGCTGCGTGCATTCCCGGCCACCCTGCAGCTGGCGGCCACCACCATGGTGCTGGCTGTTCTGCTGGCGCTGGTGGTGGGTTGCTGGGCAGCCCTGAAGCCGAACGGCCTGGCCGACCGCATCTCAAGTTTTGTCTCCATGGCTGCCGCCTCGATACCCGACTTCTGGCTCGCCATCGTGGGTATCTGGATCTTCGCCATCACCCTGGGCTGGCTCCCGACATCCGGCGTGTCGGGGGCCGGCGCCTGGGTCCTGCCAATCGCGACGCTGCTGCTCAGGCCATTCGGTGTGCTGGTCCAGATTGTCCGGGGATCCATGGTCTCGGCACTGTCGGAGCCGTACATCAAGCTGGCACGCAGCCGTGGTGCCGGCGAGCTGAGGGTGGTCACGCATCACGCGCTGCGCAACGCGGCGGCACCGGCATTAACGGTGGCGGGCGACCTGGCCGTCGGCCTGGTCAACGGAGCGGTGGTGGTCGAAACCATCTTCGGTTGGCCCGGCATCGGGAAGCTCATGATCGATTCCATCCTGCAACGCGACTTCGCGGTGCTGCAGGCGGCAGTGCTGCTGACCGCTGTGGCGATCTTTGCGTTGAACATCCTGATTGACATGGGCTACGCGCTGCTGGATGCACGCGTCCGTCCAGTGACGGCAAAGGCCTAGGAGTAGCCATGAACAGTTCATTGACTGAGCCCGCGGCATCTGATCAGCTACCGGCGGCGGATTCACCGCAGGACGGAAAACAGGACGGAAAGCAGGACAGAAGCCTCAGCCTGTTCCGGCTGCTGTTGAAGGACCGGTTTGCCACAGTGTCAGCGCTGGTCCTGGTCGTCGTTGGCCTGACCGCCCTCATCGGCCCTGCGCTGATGGGTGACCTGGCGACCAAGCAGAACCTCCTCTTCGCCAACAAGGCACCTTTTTCCCTGGCCCACGGCTGGGAGTATTTCCTGGGCAGCGATTCGCTGGGCCGAAGCATGCTGGCGCGGCTCGTCGTGGCCAGCCGCACCACACTCTCCGTAGCACTGCCCGCGGTGGCCGTGGCGCTGGTGATCGGCTCCCTGTGGGGCGTCTGGGCCGGTTATCACCGCGGCAGGCGTGAAAACATCTCGATGCGGATAGCCGACGTCATCATGAGCTTCCCGTCGCTGCTGCTGGCCGTCGTTGTGCTTTACGTGTTCAGCCCCAGCGCCGGAAACATCGTGCTGATCCTGGCACTGACCCGCATTCCCATCTACCTGCGCACGGCACGGGCCGAATCGGCCGAACTGCAGAGCAGGACGTTTGTCGACGCCGCGCGGACGTTTGGGGCCAGGCCGAACGCAATCATCGGACGCCACGTCATCCCGGTCGTGCTGCCGACGCTCCTCACGCTGGCCACACTCGAATTCTGCTACGTGATGCTGGCCGAATCGTCCCTGAGCTTCCTCGGCATCGGGATCCAGCCGCCGGACGTCAGCTGGGGCCTCATGGTGTCCCAGGGCAGGCAGTACCTGCAGACCGCATGGTGGCTTTCGATCTTTCCCGGCGTCGCGATTGTGATCACCACCATCGCCGCCAACATCCTGGCAGCGTGGCTGCGGATCGCGACCGACCCGGCCCAGCGCTGGCGCCTGGCCCTTCCCCGCAAGCGCCTGATTGTCCGCATTCCCGTCAAGGAGGCAACGCCGTGAAGACCGCTACCCAAACCGTGCCCGCCGGACAGTCCCGGGCGCACGATGTTGTCCTCAATGTCCGGGACCTCGCGGTGGATATCCGGACGCACCGCGGAACCGTCCGGGCCGTCAACGGCGTCGGATTCGAGGCCCGGGCCGGCGAAACCCTCGCCCTGCTGGGAGAATCCGGCTGCGGAAAGTCCATGACGGCAAAGGCCCTGGCAGGAATCATGGACCCGGTCTGTGACCTGGCAGGTGGAGAGATCGTCCTCAACGGCACAGACCTGGCGGCCCTGACGCCGAAGGAACGGCTCAAGTTCGCCGGCCCCGAACTGGGGATCGTGTTCCAGGACGCGCTGACCGCCCTCAACCCTGTCTACACCGTGGGAACACAGCTCGGCGAGGCTTTCAGGATCCATCAGGGACTCAGCGCCAAAGAGGCCAAAGTCCAGGCGATCGAGCTGATGAAGCGGGTGGGAATTCCCGAACCCGAGTCCCGGGTCAACTCCTACCCGCACCAGTTCTCCGGCGGCATGCGGCAGCGCATCCTGATCGCTATGGCCGTAGCCCTCAATCCGCGGCTGCTGATTGCGGACGAGCCCACCACGGCCTTGGACGTCACCGTCCAGGCCCAGATCATGCAGCTCTTGCGCAAGCTCCGGGAGGAGGGTCAGATGGCCGTCGTGCTGATCACCCACGACCTGGCCGTTGTTGCGGAGGAAGCGGACACTGTGGCCGTGATGTATGCGGGCAACGTGGTGGAGAGCGGGCCGGTGTCCGAGGTCTTCAGCGACCCGCGGCACCCTTACACCAAGGGGCTGCTCGAATCAGTGCCGGTACACGTCGAACGCGGCGCCCACTTGAGCTCCATCCCCGGAAGCCCCCCTGAACTGCATGACATACCGTCCGGCTGCGTCTACCAGTCGCGGTGTCCCCTTGTGCAGGACGTCTGCCGGTCCGAGCGTCCCCGGCTGCTGCCGGTGCATGGCGACACCGCCGGCCCGCTGGACGGCCCCGCCGTCGGCCCGAACGCCGACAACGACACTGACACCGATGCAGCCGCCGACGACGCCGGGACCCAGCGGCCGAGGCCGGGCCGGGTTGCAGCATGCCACTTCAGCAAGGAGATCAACAATGTCTGAGCCGCTTCTGAAGATCGATGGCTTGTGCAAAACGTTCCACGTCGCCAAGAGTGCCAGCGGCAACACCCGCCTCAAGGCCCTCGACGGCATCAGCCTCACGGTCGGCCGCGGGGAGACACTGGGCCTGGTGGGGGAGTCTGGCTGCGGAAAATCCACCCTGGCACGAACCCTCATGATGCTGGAAACCCCGGATGAGGGGACTGTGACGTTCGAAGGAACGAACCCGTTTGGACTCCGCGGGAAGGAGCTGTTGAGCTGGCGGCGGCGGGTCCAGATGGTCTTCCAAGACCCGTTTGCCTCCTTGAACGCGCGGATGAGTGCCGGGGACATCATTTCGGAGCCTTGGGCCACCCACCGGACCCTCTACCCGTCGTCGCGGGAGCGTGAAGCCCGCGTACGCGAGCTGCTGCACCTTGTGGGCCTGCGGCCATCGGACGCCCGCAAATCCCCGCAGGAGTTTTCCGGCGGCCAGCGGCAACGGATCGGCATCGCCCGCGCGCTGGCCCTCAACCCGGACGTCATCATCCTGGATGAGCCGGTCTCCGCGCTGGATCTTTCCGTCCAGGCGCAGGTCCTCAACCTGCTCAATGACCTCCAGAAGGAACTCGGAGTCTCGTACATCTTCATTTCCCATGACCTGTCCGTCGTGCGGCACGTGGCCGACCGCGTCGCCGTCATGTACCTGGGAAGAATCATCGAGACAGGTAACACCGAAGAAGTCTTCGACCATCCGCAGCACCCGTATACGGCGGCGTTGATGTCGGCGTCACCGAAACTCGATGTCACGGGGGCGAAGCGGGACCGCATCGTGCTCAAGGGTGAGCTGCCGTCCCCGCTGGACCCGCCGTCGGGCTGCCGTTTCCGGACCCGGTGCTGGAAAGCCCAGGACGTCTGCGCCGAAGTGGCACCGGAGCCGCAGCTTACGACTGCCCCCGGCGGCGCGCTGCACGTCGCTGAATGCCACTTTCCGCTGGAATCCCTCAGAGGCCTCACAGGCGCGGCAGCCATCGCCGGGTGACAGGCACGGAGTATGCGGTCATCGCCGCGGTGATCTTCCTGGCCGCCTGCCTGCAGGCGTCGACGGGCTTTGGCATGGGCATGCTTGCGGCGCCGGTGGTGGCCATGGTGGATCCTGCACTGTTGCCCGCCACACTCATTCTGCTGGCCCTGCTCGTGACGATCCTCGTGACGATCCGCGAGCGCCACCACCTGGATCTCCGGGGTGCCGGGTGGGCCCTGGTGGGCAGGATCCCCGGAAGTCTCCTGGGGGCCTGGCTCGTGGCCACGCTGTCCAAGGAAGGACTGGCATGGGCGGTGGTCGTCGTGGTGCTCAGCGGCCTGGTGCTGGCCGTCAGGGGGTGGTCACCCGGGCCGGCCCGACGGAACCTTGTTGCAGCCGGCGCAGCCTCGGGCGTCATGGGCACGGCAACGTCCATCGGGGGACCGCCCATGGCCTTGGTTTGGCAGGGCCATCAGGGACCCCGCTTGCGGGGGACGATGAGCGCGTTCTTTATGGTGGGTTCAGCAATCTCCCTGGCCTCACTGGGAGTGGCCGGCGCCGTGACAGCCGAGATTCTCACGTTCGCGCTGTGGATGGTGCCGGCCGTGGTCGGCGGCTACGTTGCTTCGCGCTTCGTCAACCGCTTCCTGGACTCCGCAAGGCTGAAGATGCTGGCACTGGGCGCCTCTGCGCTGGGCAGCCTCCTGTTGATCTGCCAGCTGGCCCTGGCTGCCTTGCAGCGCTGACCGTCGCCCGTCTGCCCCCGACGTCTACAGGGCGGACGGGCCGGCCGGTACTTACGTCCGTGGCACGGCATTCAGCAGCTGCCGGCCGTCCGCCAGCCGTCCGATGTTGGCAGCGATGTCCGCCGCCCGGCGTTCGAACGTGACCCGCGCATGACCGGAGTGGTGCGGGGTAAGGACTGTGTTGTCCAAGGCGGCAAACGGGAGTTTCGCCGGGGGCACCACACCGTCGGCGGGGGTGCCCCACCACACGTCGATTCCTGCGCCGGCGATGCTCCGTGACTGCAGGGCATCGAACAGCGCCTGTTGATTGACGACTGCTCCCCGCGCAACGTTGATAAGGAGGGCAGATGACTTCATCGCCGCGAGTTCCGGTGCCCCGATCATTCCCTTCGTCGAAGCGTCCAGTGGCACGGTGACCACCACGACGTCGGAGGCCGCCAGCAGCTCCTGGAGCTGGTGGATGCCTCCCACCCAACTCAGGGCGACCCCATCCGCGACGCGCGCCTCAGGATTCTTGCGGACAGCCCGCACGTCCATGCCCAGCAGGCCGGCGATCCGCGCCACCTCGGAGCCGATGGAGCCCATGCCCACCAGGCCCATGGTCATGCCCCCCAGGGTCGGATGGAACGGCACGGCGGGGTCGGTGGCGATGGTCCGCCAGCTGCCTTCGCGGACCGCACGGTCAGCGGCCAGGACGTTGCGGGACAGCATCAAGGTGACCATCAGGACGTGTTCGGCAATGGGCCGCGCGTGGTGGAACGTGTTGGCCACCACGGCTTCCCGTGCGAGGTCCCGCAACGGGATCTTGTCGTAGCCGGCGCCGGTGACGTGCACGAGTTTCACGCGGCCGGCGGCGGCCGCCTGATCCGGACTCAACGACGAACAGACCACGACGTCGGCACTCGCCAGTGCCTGCAGCTGGCGGTCGGCCGGCCACACCGCCGCCATGTCCCAGTGGTGCGCCGCGCCGTCGTGACGCAGCTGCTCCTCGAAACGGCTGATGATGGGATCGGTGACCACGATTCTCAGGCTCTTGCGTGAAGACTCGGGTGCGCTCACCACCGTGGACTCTGCAGCTCGTAGGACGGGTGCAGACGCTTCATGTATCCGGTGTCGTCCCTGCTGGTGAGCCCGCATTCCAGATACTGCCGGTGGAGGCGCTCCAACGCGTCACGGTCCAGCTCGATTCCCAAGCCGGGTCCCGTGGGGACCTGGACGGCCCCGTTGCTGAAGGCGAAGGTCCCGGTAGCGATGACGTCCTCTTCCGGGTCCTTCCACGGCCAGTGGGTGTCGCAGGCATAGTCCAGATTGGGCGTTGCCGCGGCCAGGTGGACCATCGCGGCGAGGCTGATGCCGAGGTGGGAGTTCGAGTGCATGGACAGGCCCAGGCCGAAGGTCCCGGTGATGCCGGCCAGGGACTGTGACCGCCGGAGGCCTCCCCAGAAATGGTGGTCCGAGAGGATGACATCCACCGCGCCCGCAGCGACGGCGGGGGCCACGTCAGCGAAACTCACCACACACATGTTGGTCGCCAGCGGCATCCCGACTTCGCGACGGACCGCGGCCATCCCATCGATGCCCGGGGTGGGATCTTCCAGGTACTCCAGGATGCCATTCAGTTCTTTGCCCACCCGGATGGACGTCTCCACGGTCCAGGCCCCGTTGGGATCAATCCTGAGCGGCATTCCGGGGAACTCGGCGCGCAGCGCCTTGACGGCGGCCACTTCTTCTTCGGGCGGGAAGACGCCGCCTTTAAGCTTCAAGGCCGAGAACCCGTACTCGTCCACCATCTTGCGGGCCTGCCGCACGATTCCTGCGGGGTCTACCGCGGGACCCCAGCGGTCGTCGTCCTGGCCGGGGTGTCCGGCCCACTTGTAGAACAGGTATCCGCTGAACTGCACGGCGTCGCGGACAGCGCCGCCGAGAAGATCGCTGATGGGGCGGCCCAAAAGCTTGCCCTGGATGTCAAGGGCAGCCACGTCGAAGGCTGACAGGACGCGGTCGGTAGTGCTGGACCCGGTCACCATGCCACTCATGCCGTGCCCGCCCTGCACACTGTCGTGCTGCAGTGCCGCGGCGATGCGGCTTCGAAGTTCGTTGATATTGAACACGTCCGTGCCGGGCAGGGCGGCAGCCGCGGCTCCAAGGCGTGCCAGATGGCCGGCGTCGCCATAGGTCTCGCCGATCCCGCTGATGCCGGAGTCCGTGTGGACCTCCACGATGGCCCGGAGGGCGTAGGGCTCGTGTACCCCCACGGTGTTCAGCAACGGCGGGTCCTTGAAGGCCACGGGCGTGATGGTGGCGCTCGTGATGGTGACCTGGTCCAAGTGTTCTGCCTGCTCATTCACGGGGTTCACTGCGGTGTGCTCCTTTGGCGTAGGTCAGCGGACCGATCCGGTGCCGTGCGATGTCACCGCCACTAGTGGCTTCCGCTTCCGCTGCTGGAACGAACATAATAGTTCCAACCGATACAAGTCCAAGCCATAAAATGCACTCAATAATCCACGAAAGGTATTGATGTTTTCCTTGCCCCAGCTTGAAGCGTTTGTGGCCGTCGCCGAAGAGCTGCACTTCGGTGCGGCCGCAGTCCGACTGAACATGACACAGCCTCCCTTGAGCCGGCAGATCCAGATGCTGGAGAAGCAGTTGGGCACTCAACTCTTCGGCCGCACCAGCAGAAAGGTTGAACTGACCCCTGCCGGCGTGATGCTGCTGCCCAGGGCGAGGCAAATCCTTGACCTGTGCATCAAAACTGATCTGGATGTCCGGCGCGTCTCCTCCGGCGACGCCGGCTCCATAACGGTCGCGTACACCGCCATCTCCGGCCAGAGCGCCCTGCCCCAACTGCTCAAGCGAGCCGCGGAGATCATGCCCGGAGTCTCGTTCGTTTTGAGGGAACTCGTATCGACCGATCAGATGGACGGGCTGGTCAAGGGAAACGTCGACGTCGGGCTGCTCCGTCCCGTGGTCGCCCGGCCAGGGATCGTTTCCCGGCCCATCATGACAGACCGGCTGGTTGTCGCGATCCCGTCGGGCAGTTCGATTCTGGGGAGCCTGCCGGACATGAACGCGCCGCTGCCCCTGGTCATGCTGGACCGGCTGCCGCTGCTGATGTACTCGACGAAGGAGGCCCGGTACTTTCATGACCTGGTGCTGCGGCTGTTTGCCAGCGCGGGCGCCCACGCCAACATCACGCAGTATGCAAGCCAGATTCCGGCCCTTCTCGCGTTCGTTCAAGCGGGCCTGGGTGTGACCCTCGTCCCCGCCTCAGCTATGGCGTCGTCGCCCCCCGGTGTGGAGTTTCACGAGATCAGTGGAAGCCACGGGATACGGGAGCTCAACCGGGTCGACCTGGAACTCGCCTGGAACGAACAAACAGCGAATCCTGCAGTAAGGCGGATGCTGGAACTCATTGACTCCACAGGACTGGACGCCCCGGCCGCACATGTGAGTGCCCAGCGGGTCTGAACGCCTCCACGTAGGCCTGGCCGCCTCGGCGACGTCCCATACCTGGCCCGGCCGTGGCCTGAAACTGGAAGGCCAAGGGGCCGACGACGACTGGGGGAGAGAACCCCGGTCTCAGAGGGCTCTCAAGCGTCGCCGGCCCCGTCTAACACCGGGCCAGAAGCCCGGTAAGTGAACGTGTTCGGCCCACCGCCTCGCAGCGTTCGGCAGGGGCGCGAGCCTTCTACTATTCAACACCTTTCAGGCACGAACGGGGAGAGATATCTGACGGTTTAATCCAGAGGGTTCATCCTTTCCGGGTGACGGCACAGGGACAGGGAAGTCATAGCGTGGGGTTACGCCGGAACCGGAGAAAATGCTCGGCTGTTGTGCCGCTGGGTGGCTGGCAGGCAGGTTGCCGGTGCCGGCGGCAGTCCATGGCCGTGACGGCCCCGGGGAAGCGAGTGAGCGATGTTGGCCCTGAAGAAACGCGCTGCAGTCACCTCCGAATCGCGGGCGCTCGTCATCGGCAGTGCAGGCTTGCTCGTCCTCGGAGCGATCGCGTTCCTGCTGGTGGGGCGCGAGCCTGTTGCGTTGTCCGGACGGGGTTCCGTGGGGGACATCGCTGCGCTCGGGACAGCGGTCCTCGGTGCTGCAGCGGTGGTGATCGGATCCCGGCAAGGCCGGGGGCCCGAAGCGCCGCACGCCATCGGCGGCGGCCGGACACGCGACATCATCGACGTCGCCGCACTTGCACTGGCGCATGCCTGCATCTTCCTGCTCGGCTGGCTGGCGCTGTTCTCGATCTTCCAGCGGGCCTTCGTGGGCGCAGTCCTGTACCCGCTGGCAGCAGCGATCCTCGTCGGGGTCACCGGAGCGGTCAGTGCATACATCGCGTACCTCTCGGCAGTCACTATGAACGCCTACCGGCTCGCCGCGCTCCTCGCCGTCTTCCTCGTCACCGGGGTGCTGACGAGCATGCTCACCGCGGGAGACCCGCAATGGTGGCAGGAGAACCTCAGCGCCCTGGGCATGAGTTCCGACGTCTCCGGGGTGGCGTTCAACCTCACGCTGATCGTCGCCGGCGTCGTAGTGACAACCCTGGCCGGATACTCGACCAGGACGCTCGACGCGACGGCGGGCACCGCGTCCGCGCGACGCCGGGTGCGCCAGTTGGAATGGGGCATCATCCTCATCGGAGTTCTCCTCGCCTGTGTGGGGCTGTTCCCGGTCGATGAGCAGTTCTGGCTGCACACGGCGGCAGCGTCCGGCATGGTGGTGGTGTTCGGGACCCTGATCGTCCGCATGCGCACGCTGGTCCCTTCGATCCCGACAACTTTCAACGTGCTGGGACTGGTGTTCCTGGCGGTCATCGCCTTCGCCGTCCTGATGTACTTCCCGTTCGCCTATTACAACCTCACCGCGGTGGAGCTCATTGCCGCCTCGCTGGTCTTCGCCTGGCTGATCGTCCTGATCCGCAACCTTGCCGCCGTCGACGCCGACCAGCTCGCCGCGGACCCGCCGGGCCACGCGCAATTCGAGCGTACCGACACCGCAAGCGGGTCCCGCGCACCAGGACTGGACAGGTCGGCCACCGAGTCCTGACGCGGCGGACACGACTATTAGGACGAGGCATGAAGAAACCGCAACGAAGCCACCTGGCCATGGTGCCCATCGCGGACCAGATACGCTCCTACGACCGCGCCTGGCTGCGAGGCGACCTGATCGCCGGGGTGACTGTCGCGGCCCTGATCGTTCCGAAGAACCTGGGCTACGCCGGCATCGCCGGGATTCCGCTGCAGAACGGCCTGTATGCCGCGGCGGCCGGCGCGATCGTGTACGGAGTCCTCGGCTCCTGCCGGCAGATCTCGATGGGGCCCAGTTCCGGCCTGGCGGCAGTGGCGGCGAGCGCCGTGCTCGCGGCCGGTATCACCAGCGAGCAGGACGTCGCCTCGTTCGTTGCGGGGATCACCCTCGCCTCCGGGATCCTGTTCCTGCTGCTCGCCGTCCTGAAGATGGGCTGGATCGCCCAGTTCCTCTCGCGGGCCGTGGTCACGGGGTTCCTCTTCGGCGCGGCGATCGACGTCGTCATCGGGGAGCTCCCGAAACTGACCGGGACCGAGGTCACCGGCTCCAACCCTCTCCAGGAACTGCGGTCATGGTTTGGGACCCTGGGCGAGGCCCAGCCGACCACGGTGCTGGTGGGCGTCATCGCGCTGGCGGTTGTCTTCGGGCTGAAGGCCGTCGCGCCCGGCGTTCCGGGCGCCCTGGTCCTGGTGGTGGGCGGGCTGCTGGCGGCGGCCGTGTTCGATCTTGGTGCCAAGGGCGTGGCCTTGGTGGGGAACGTGCCCAGCGGGCTGCCTTCGCCCGAAATCCCGGACGGCCAGCTGATGTGGGACAACGTGGGGACCGTTGCGGTCGCGGCGGTGGCGCTGGTCCTGATCGGCTTCTCCCAGACAGCGGGCGATGCGCGGGCGTTCGCCGCCAAGCACCGCTACCAGATTGACATCAACCAGGAGTCTGTTGCCCAGTCGTTCGCCAACATGGGTTCGGGCCTGTTCCAGGGGATGCCGGTCTCGACCAGCCTGTCAGCGAGCTCGCTCAACGACCACTCCGGGGCGAAGACCGGCCTGGCCTCCCTCACTTCCGGCGCCACTGTCCTGCTGACACTGCTGTTCCTGGCCCCGCTGTTTTCCAATCTGCCCAAGCCGGTGCTTGCGGCGCTGATCATCGAAGCGGTTGTTATGGGAATGATGAACGTGCCGGAGATGCGGCGGCTGGCCCGCGTGCAAAAATTTGATTTCTGGATTGCCGTCGCGGCCATCGTTGGCACCCTCATCTTCGGTGTCCTCGCGGGCGTCATCATCGGAATCGGGCTCTCGCTGATCTGGCTCGTCGGTGTGGCCACCCACCCGGAGATGCCGGCCCTGGGAAGGGAACGCGGCACACAGGTCTTCCGCGAAGTCGATGAGCACCCCGGCGACGAGGTCATTCCGGGCATCGCCGTCATCAGGTTCGACGGCGGACTCTTCTTCGCCACCGCCGACGCGCTGGAAGACCGGCTGCGCGAGGCAATTCACTCAACACCGGACCTGACCGGCATTGTGCTGGACTGCGCCGGAATCAACTTCGTCGACTCCCAGGGGGCGGCGAAGATGGTGGATGTCGCTGACCTCGCCCGGGAGGCAGGGGTCAACCTGCGCCTCGCCCGGCTGAAGCCCGCGGTCCGGACCATCCTGGCCCGGGATGGGGTGATCGAGCGCATCGGGGAACACAAGATCCACGGAAACATCTTCCGCGCCGTTCAGGCCGAACAAGCCGCCGCCGGGAAGGGCCATGGCGATGAACCGGGCTAGCGGCCCGGCCGCAAGCTCACCCGCGGGGAATGATTTGCCCGGCCCCGACGGACGGCTAGCTTTGGGCTAGCACGCCCCTACTGACCCCGGAGGCGATAACCGATGAACCCGCCCAAGGGCGGCGGCACCCAGGCGGAGCCATTCAACGGCAGGCTCGCACTGCTGCTTGCGATGGCAATGTTTGTGCTCGTCGTCGACACCTCGATCATGAACGTCTCCATCTCCGCCGTGGTGAAAGACATCGGCGCGACCGTCAGCGGACTCCAGTCGACCATCGCCCTGGAGGCGCTGGTCTCCGCCGCGTTCATCCTGATCGGCGGCAAAATCGGCGACCTGATCGGACGCAAACGCGCCTACGTGATCGGGCTGTGCTGCTACGCCATCGGGGCCATCTCCATGACCCTGGCCCAGAGTCTTCTCCCGATCATCATCTGCTGGGCCCTGATCGGCGGCCTGGGTGCCTCGCTGCTCCTCCCCGCCATGCAGTCCCTCATCCACGGAAATTTCGAAGGGGATGCCCAGCACCGGGTCTACGCCCTGGTTGGCGCCTCTGCCGCGATCGCCGCCGCGGTCGGGCCTTTACTCGGCGGCTTCCTCACCACATTCCTGTCCTGGCGTGTCGCCTTCCTGCTCGAGGCCCTCATCATCGCGGTCGTCCTGTCCGGCATTAGGCTCGTCAAAGACGTGCCGTACGCCGGACCCCGGGAACTTGATATCTTCGGATCCTTCCTGTCCATCGTGGGGATGGGCGGCGTCGTGCTCGGCATCCTGGTCTGGCAGGAAGGTGGCGAGGCGGTGGGCGCACTCCTGGCCGTGGGTGCCGTCGGACTGGGTGGCCTGGTCTACTGGCTCGTTCAGCGCAAGCGTCGTGACAAGCCGACATTGCTGGACCCGGATCTGTTCCAGTCGAAAACATTCCGCTTTGGTGCCACAGGACAGATGCTTCAGCAGATCACTTTGGGCGGCACGATGATTGTGCTGCCCATCTACCTCCAGATGGTGCTCGGATACAACGCGATGCAGTCGGGGTTGTCGATCGCCCCGCTCTCGCTCACCATGTTTGTGGTCGCCATGATCGCCGGGAAAAGGTCCGGCAGGCGCCGCCCGGCCAGCCTCATCCGGTGGGGTTTCCTGTTCCTGATCGTGGGATTGGTGGTGCTCGTCCCGATCGTGCCGCGCGCGGACTCCGGCTGGTGGCTCCTGATCCCGCTGATCATTTCAGGATTTGGCCTGGGGCTGCTGGTATCCCAGCTCAACAACTACACCTTGTCCCCGATTTCGGACGAGCGGGTCAGCGAGGCCGCCAGCGTGAATTCGGCCGCAGGATCGTTCGGCCTGTCCTTCGGGCTCGCGTTCGCCGGCGGGATCATGCTGGCATCGCTCTCGACCATCTTCATCGGCATGTCCAATTCCAGCACGGTCCTCGCACCCGACCAACAGCAGCAGGTCGCGACGGTACTGGAAGAAGACGCCCAGGTGATGAGCGACGCGCAACTTCAGGAACAGCTCTCCGGCCAGCCGGAGGACATCCAGAACGAAATTATCCGCATCAACACGGACGCACGGCCCCTGGCCCTCCAGATCGCACTATTCGTCCCGATACTGGCGGGCGCCGTCGGGCTGGTCACGTCCTTCCGCATGATGAGGCTTCCCGATCCCAAATCCTCTGGCACCGGCGAGGGCGCAATCCTGGGTTGAACGGTGCAGCGGTCATTTCCCGTCCGGGATTTCACCCGCAGCGGATGAGGAAAGCACACGGACCCGGGACCGAAAATGTTCGTATCTGCCACTGGTCAGGCAGCCAGGCGATAACCCGGACCTGCAGCAAGTTCCATTCCCACGACGCACCAACTGAAAGCAGGGCAGCCACATGAGTTTCTGGGAAAACTTTTGGAATATCTTCTGGTGGTTTCTTTATGTGTACGCACTCATTGCTTTCCTCTACGCGCTATTCGTCATCATCGGCGACATATTTCGAGACCGGCACTTGAACGGTTGGTTGAAAGCCGTCTGGATCGTATTTCTTGCGTTCATACCCTTCTTGGGCGTGCTGGTGTACCTGATTGCCCGCGGCAAGGGCATGGTGGAGAGGACCGGGGAACGCGCCCGGAAAGACCAGGAGGCCTCGGACGCGTACATCCGACAAGTCGCTACCGCGAGCCCAACCGAGGAGATTGCCAAGGCCAAGGCTCTCCTGGACTCCGGCACCATCAGCCCCGACGAGTTCGAGAAAATCAAGAGCAGCGTGCTGGTCTGACACGCGGCCAGGAGCGCCCCGGCGACTGTGATCGCAGGGGCGTTTCGGGCGTGTTCAAAGCTGCAGGAGCGTGTAGCCGACGATGAACACCCCGATAGCCAGGGTTGCGATCGCCGCAAGCATGCGCCCGTTCCGCTCCATCCAGGCGTAGATGGCCGTCAGCGGCACTTCGGCCCGCTCAGGGGAGCGCAGCCATACGGCGATAGGCACAACTACAGCTGACTGGGTGACGACGGCGTAGGCCAGCACCAGCAAGGCGCCTTGGACCGGCGGCGGTTCCCGGACGCTGATCACCGCCCCGGCCGCGACGGCAAGGAGAATCGCCTTGGGACGCAGATTCAGGCCGAGCCCGAGGACGACGAATTCCCACGGGCGGGCGGAATGGAACCGGGTTCTGAGTTTCCCGACGACGGCGTTGTCTGTCTGGCCCCTGCGCCCGAAAAGGAAGACGGCGTAGCCAATGAGCAAGACGCCGACCAGCAGGCCAATCCACGCCAGCCAATCGTCCTGACGCAGCGATGGCCGGCCCGGAAGGAGCTGCAGCCCGACGGCCGAAAGGCCGACGACCACCACGGAACCCGCGACGCTGCCGATCAGGAAAGGCAGCGCACCCCGCCGCGGATCGGGGGAAAGCAGGATCATGATGGTGATGCTCACGGGCACGGTGCTGATCGCCCCCGCGAGCGCGAACAGCGCCAGGCTCGTGACGACACTCAACATGGGGAACTCACCTGGCCACGGCGATAGACCGGGGGCATGTCAGGCCTTCGGAGTGCTGCCGGGGCCCGGATGTGCCGCTCCACGCCGGGCCCGGCGGGCGCGGATCGCCTCATCTTCCTGCTTGAGGATGACTTCAAGGGCCTTCTTGTCTCCTGTCAGCGGCCGCCACCAAGCGAGGGCCGGATCGGAGTCGAGGAGGATCGTGCGGGTAAGAAGGGTCAGCGGCACTGCCAGTATGGCTCCGACAGGACCGAGGATGACGGCCCAGAAGAGCACTGAGGCGAACGTAATCGTCTCGCTGAGGGCTACGGCATTACCTACGTATTTGGGCTGGATGATGGACTGGATGACAGTGTTGATCCCGCCGTAGATGACAATCACGGCGAGGACGGTGGGCCACCCGCCGGTGAGGAATCCGAAGAACAGCGGCGGGACGATCGCTATGAAGTAGCCGATGTTCGGAATGAAGCTGCAAATGAACGACAGTAACCCCCACAGCAGGGCGCCCGGGACCTGCAGGATGACCAGGAGGAGCCAGTTGAAGATGCCTTGGGCTACCCCGAGGACGGTGGTGGCCACCATGTACCGGCGGACGCCGCGCGCAAAGTCGTTGAAGGCGGTGACCAGGTCCGGCCGGTGGTAGGTCAGGTGCGTCAACAGGGCCGGCATGCGCGAGCCATCCACAGCCATGAGGATCAGCATCGTCAGGATGACCACGAGGCTGGCCACAATGCTCGCGACGTTGCCGAGGAGTCCGCCAAGGAAGCTGATAAGGCGGCCGGGAGTGAATCCTTGCAGAACGGCCTGCGTCTGCTCGGGCCCGAAGCCCACGGATTCCAGCAGGGCGGTGAGGTTGGCGCCCAGCTGGGCGAGCTGCGGCCCGTACTGCGGCAAAAGGGCCGAGAACTGCGCGAGCGAGGCTATGAATACCGCGGCGAAGCCCGCCAGCAGCGCAAAGACGGCCGCGATGGTGGATCCGGTGGCGATTCCCCGGGGCACTCCGCGCCCTTGCATCCAGCGACGCAGGGGATGGACGCAGAGGGTGAGTATAAACGCAAAGAACACGGGGGTGACGATTCCCCGCATGGCGGCGAGACCGAACGCCACGACGGCGGCACAGGCCAAGGTGAGCAGGATGATGGCTGAGCGGGGGAGGACGGGACGTGGAGATGGTTCCGTCGGTTCCGGACCCATTGAGCCCTCCTTCGTTCGCCTTGGAATCAGTCTAGGGACGCCGCGGCCCGCTGAGTAGGGCCGGGTGGCGCCCCCGGGTCCGGGTCAGCTTGTGACCCTGGCTTTGATCCGTTGGAACTCCTCAGGAGTGATGGTTCCCGCGTCCATGAGTGCCTTGGCTTTGCCGATTTCCTCGGTGGGGCTCGCGCTGGCGACGCTGCGGATATAGGAATCGGCTTCCTCCTGGTCCCGGCGGGACCGTTCCATGGACCGCTGGGCCAGGCCCTTGCCGCGGGCCACCATGTAGACCAGCAGTGTCAGGAAGGGCAGGAACGCCAGGAGGACGATCCAGACGGCCTTCCACCAGCCGCTCAAATCCTTGTCGCGGAAGAGGTCGGCAATGACGATGAACAACGCATACAGGAAGGCGAAGAAGGCATACACGACGAAAAACCACCAGAAAATGTCCCAGAAGTTCTCCCAGAAACTCATTTGGTTTCCCTACTTTCCATTGATGTGGCATTGTCCGTGAACGCAGCCTCGGTTCGGATTGAGGTCAACTGCCGGTCTGGAGCATTGTGCAACCTAGCACCGAACCTCGCTGGCGAAGTCACTCAAAGCGGCCTGGACGGTTGCCACCTCGTCCCGCAAGGAGTCGATGGCTGAGGTGAGCGTGGCGTCGTCGGGAATATCGTTGACGGCGGAAGCGAGCTGTTCTTCAGCCGACCTGACGGCGTCCACCCGTGCCTGGGCCGCGGACCCTGCCGTGCTGAGGAGATCGTCGTAGGTCTTGTCCACCTGATCCAGTGCCGAGTTGATCTGCTCCAACGTGGCACCAGGCTTGAGGGTGTCCTTGAAACCTGTCAGCGCCGCCGCAAAGGCGTCGGCGGCTGCGCACACGGGCGAGACGCTTGGCTGCGGGGTGGGTGTGCTGGCGGTTGGGCTTGGTGTGCTGGCTGTTGGGCTGGATGTGCTGGCGGTTGGACTGGACGTGTTCGCCGGCGGCGTGGCCGTGGTGCAGCCTGCCAGCAGCACGAGGGTTGCGCCGAGCGGTAACAACCAAGCCAGGACTCGTCGTGGCATCGACATGGGAGGCCCCCTCCGGGATGGGCATTCGGCTGGCAGCCCAATCACCGCCAGATAAGACCATCGTTGGCCCGGATCCAGGGGTGCGCCTCACCCGCCGGGGGTGATACGGCGTTATGCGAGGGACGCAGCGCAGGCCGCGGCGACCGGCTTGAGCGCGTCGCAGGGGGCTGTCCGGAGCACGGCCATTTGTGGGAAGATGCGGGCATGCGCGCCAAGGAGCTGCTGAAACCGGTGGCATTCCCGAAACTTATAGCGTGTCCACGTTCGCTCGATAACGATGCGGGTCGGCCGTGAACCACTCCGGCTGAAAGGAACCGGCATGACATTCTGGGAATTCTTTTGGCTGATGATTTCGTTTCTGCTTTATGTTTCGTACCTGGTGGTGCTGTTTCTCATCGTCAAAGACATTTTCTCTGACTCCACGCGCCCCGGGTGGAGCAAGGCTGTCTGGGTGCTTGTCCTCTTAATCCTCCCGGTCCTCGGCGGCCTCGCGTATTTGATTGCCTTCGGGCAGTCCATGTCGCTTCGGCAGGCCGCGCGGAACGATGTGGCGAAAGAGGATTTCGACGGTTATGTCCGTCGAACGGCCGGAACCAACCCGGCCGAGCAGATCGCCCAGGCCAAGACCTTGATGGACGACGGCGCCCTGACGGCACAGGAGTTCGCCGCGCTGAAACAACGCGTGCTTGGCCAGTAAGGGCTGCCGCGGACGATTCACCCGCGGGAGATGATGCGCCAGCCTCGTGCCGGTGGTGGAATGTGCTGGAAATCCGCCCCCGATCTGAAGGAAACGACATGTGCCGTTGGCTAGCGTATTCAGGTTCGCCCGTGCGATTGGATGACCTCCTCTACAAGCCCGCCAACTCCCTGGTCATGCAGAGCAAACACGCGCGCATGGGAGTTGAGACCACCAATGGTGACGGATTCGGCGTCGGCTGGTACGGTGCCGCACCGGTTCCCGGTGTGTTCCACAGCACGGAGCCTGCCTGGCACGACCGCAACCTGCGCGAACTCTCAGGGCATGCCTCGTCCGGCCGCGTGTTCGCACATATCCGTGCCACGACCGGCACAGCCGTTCAGCAGACGAACTGCCACCCGTTCCGCCACGGGCAGTGGCTCTGGATGCACAACGGGGTCCTAGCGGAATTTCCAAAAGTGAAGCGCGATTTGGCCATGGCCGTCGAGCCCAGCCTCTACCCGGAGATCGAAGGATCAACCGACTCGGAAATGTTCTTCTACCTCGCACTGACTTTTGGCCTGGAACGGGACCCCCGCGCGGCGGTCGCTGAGGCGGTGGGATTCATCGAAGACGCCGGTCGGCGCCACGGCATTGAGCACCCAATCCAGATGACCGTAGCAACTACCGACGGCGACACCACCTGGGCGTTCCGCTACTCCAGCGAGCGCCACTCCCGGTCACTTTTCCACAGCGCCGACATCGCAACGCTCCGTGACCAGTACCCGGACAACCCCATGCTCCACGAGCTCTCGGACGACGCGCGGCTGGTGGTGTCCGAACCATTGGGGGACCTCCGCGGGGCATGGCAGGAGGTACCTGAAGCCACGTGCGTCGTTGTGCACGCGGGCACCCAGGAGCTGTACCCGTTTGCGCCCGTGGCTCCCTGACGCTGCGGCAGCAAAGGACATCCCCTGAGGGCTGCCCCCCGCGGAATGCCTGTCGATGCCGGAGCGATGAAATGCCGGACGGTGCATCAGGTCACTCGGCGCGGATGAGGCGCCACGCCGCAGTGGAAGCACAGGATGGGACTGCGGCGGTCCGTCGGATCGTCCTGAACCCAATCAGAAACGGAGGTCATCAGCATGGCTGATTCATTGGATGAACTGGGGCCGGTGGACTGGCTCGTTGTGGAGTTCCCCGGGCCCAACTTCGGTGAAGGCCAGATCGCCCCGTTCCTGGACGACTTGGTTAAGCGTGAGCTCATCAGGGTCCTCGACATGGTGTTCCTGAGGAAGACCGAGGACGGCACACTCGAGACAGCGGAGATCTCCGACCTCGACGAGAGCCAGCTCGGCGAGGTGCGCATGGCCGAAGCGGAACTGGCGATGGTGCTCTCGGAGCAGGACGTCATGGACCTTGCCGAGACGATCGCGCCCGGCCACTCCGCCGCGGTCCTCGTCTGGGAGAACCAGTGGGCTGCCCCGTTCGGCTCAGCCGTCCGCAAGGCCGGCGGGCAGCTCGTGGCCAGCGGCCGGATCCCGACCCAGGCTGTCATCGCCGCCTTCCAGGCCGACGCCGAAGCCGAAGCCCAAACGCCTGAAGGAATGAAGGAAGGAGCCTGACATGCCACTGGCAGCACGACGCAGGCGCAGGACCGCCGCCGCAGTTGGCGGCGCCATTGTCGTCGCCCACGGGATCAACCGTCGAGGCGACCGCCGTGAAGACCGGAGGGACGACCGCGGTGACCGCCGCGACGACCGCCGCGATCGCCGCGACTGACCCCGCCTATTGAACCCACCGAACCGGCATCCGGCACGCAAAGGTGCGCATGACCTGACGGGGTCATGCGCACCTTTGCCTTGTTCCGGCTTATGGCAGGGGGAGCGTCGGATTCGATACCTCCGGGGGCGCCGCCGCCACAGGCGCACCGGGCGGGCTGCCCGGCACAGGCGCTCCGGCATGTTCAGCGGCGACGGCAGGCCGGCACAGCAACTCGATCACGAGGATCGCCAGTCCGGCAAGGACGGCCGTCCAGATGGCGACGGCCGCCGTCGGGTACTGCCAGAGGATGAGGACGAGAATCGCGACGCCGATGACGGCGGCCTCCAGGATCCGGCGGTAACGGGCCAACCAGTGCTGCCAAGGCCTGGGCTGCCCGGCGCCCACCTTTCCGGTTACGTAGTCGCCGGCCCGTGCCAGTCCTTGCCGGACGGACTCGGCCGGGCGCGAATGCCCGGTCAGGAAGGCGGCGATGGCCATCAGCAAACCCACAACGAAGACAAACCGCACGCCGGTCCGGAGCGGCACCAGGAGGGTATCCACGAGGCTTTGGGCCGCCGCGGGGGAGACGGTGGCAGACGGGATTGAGCCGAGGAAGATGTCCAGCCCGATGGTGAGCGCGAGGGCCAGGAGAGCCATGGCTACCGCTATCCCCAGCCCCACACGGCTCGTCGTACGCCGTCTCCAGCCACGTGGCGCCACCGCGATGGCTCCGATGGCGCTCAGCACCGTCATCCACGCCAGGATGGGGGCGGTCCGGTCCAGGGTTCTGATGGCATCCGTTGCCCTGACGAGTTCGGGGGACTGGAGCAGCGTGATCTGTGCGTTGACTTCCGGAATTCTCGCCGCGATGTCCACGCCTTGCTCGACAAGGAGTGTCTTCACCCGGGCGATGATTTCCTTCGTGGAGATTGAGACTGTGCCGCTCTCGTCGATCGTCACGGTTCCGCCCGTGTTTCCGGTAGCCAAGTTAACGATTCCCTGATGCGCTACCCGGTTGACCTGGGTCCAGAGATCCTGGAACTGCGGACTGGCGACGAATCTGGACACGGCAGTGTGGATCAGCGACTTGGTCTGCTCAGCAATGGCTGGTGCCAGCCCGGAGATTACGGCGGCGACGCGGGGTGCGACTTTGCTCAGTTCGGTCATCGCGTCGCGGGTGATGCCTTCGATGTCGACTGCTTCGGTGATCTGGGTGGTGACCTTGTTGGAGATCTCCGCCTGAATGGCAGGATCCGAGGCCAATGGCGCGACGGTGGCCACGTAGCGGTCAGTGTCGAGCACTTCGCTGCGCAGGTACAGGGCCGGCACGGTGGCGAAGGCCAGAATGGCGGTCAGGACCACCAGGACGACGGCGATAATCCGGCGGGCTAACCCCGATCCGCGGCCCGGCGGCTTCAGGGCAGCCTCGCTTGCACGGTCCTTTTCGAGCTGAAGGCGGGCAACTTCGGCGCGCAGCCTGAGGATTTCTGCCTGCTCCGGGCTGCCGGCGCTGTTGGCGCCATCGTGGAGTGTCATGGCAGTCCGGCCTTCAGTGTGTGAACAGCGGCTGGATTGCTCGATCGCTTCACGGTAACCACCTCCAACGTCTGGGTTCGGTTTAGGGTGCCTGGCGCCGCAGGGCTGGCGTCACATCAGTAGCCGGGATTTCGCCGCGGTGAATTCGGCCTCGGTGAGCATTCCGGCGCTGCGCAACTCGGCGAGGCGCGACAGCTGGTCCGCGAGTTCTCTTCCGCTTCCCGGTGTGGGAGCAGCCGGTGGTGGAGCATCCCTGGCCGGAGTGCCTTGGCGCGCGGCCGCCCGGGCAACGGTTCCGAGCAGCCCTGGCCTCCCGGCTCTGGCAAATGGCATGAGAGGTTCCTTCTGTGGGTGGGTCCCGGTCAAATTGTTGTCACACCGTCGGCTTCAAGCGCCAGGACTGCTTCTTCGTCGGGGATCCTGGCCTGCAGGGCCGTTACACCGCCCGAGCGCCGCACTTCCTCTGACAATCGGTGCGCCCAGCGGTGTTCCACGACGGCGACCAGCGCCATCTGGCTGTTTCCGATTGTCTCCGCCGCGATTGAGATGTCGGCGTCGCTAAGAAGCGTCATGGGCCGTGAATCAAGGATCATTCCGGACCAGGCTGCGGGCAGACCGTCGTGCAGGTCGCGGACGTGCACAACGCCTGCCCGATCTCTGCTGACCAGGACCAGATCCGCGAGTGCAATAGCTCCCGATTTGACCGTTTCGCTGAACGCCTTGACCACGCTTGCGTCGATGGCCGGTTTCGGAAACGCACAGATGATCACTTCCAAGGGGCCGATTTTCATCTGGAACTCCTGTCCGCGCGTCGTGCAGTCCTTCAGTCGTGACAATCCCTATTGTTCTCTGGCCCCATCCGCCCGGCCCCACCCGCCCGGGGTGATCTGTTGTCCGGCGGAGGAACTACAGGTGGTCGGCGCATTGATCTGCGCGCCTGCCCGCAGGCACGTTTTTGGAGGGAGTGGCGGGCGCCTGCACGTCCATCCCCGGGCCTTTCCACGGAAGTTGTCCGCGCCGAGGGTTCCGGCGAAGCATAATCACCCCTTTCGGGTGAGCGTCCGCGCGTGGCCAAAGTGCAGGACCGCGCAGACGGGGGAGCGTGCATTGTGGGCCGCGCGGCCAAGGCCACGGTTCAGGGATGGCTCAGCCGCCGGCCCGCCGCGAAGAAGGCAACCTTGGCGACCAGGACGAGTGCACCCAGGCCGGCAATCATCTGTACTGTGACGACTGCCCGCGCGAGCTGGCTCACGGGGGTGATGTCCCCAAATCCGACGGTGGCGAACGTGACGGTGGTGAAGTAGAGGGCGTCCATCCTGCTCAGGGGCTCGGTAAACGCCAAAGGGTCCGTGGTGGACATCGAGGTGTAAAGGAATGCAAAGAGAAACAGGAACATCAGGACCGTCTCGACGACGGCTTCGGCCGCACGGACCTGGGGTACCTCTGCCGCAATGATCATTCGCAATTGCAGCGCCAAAGCGCTTAAGAATACGAGCAGAATTGCCAGCAGGCGGATCCATGCCGCCGAAGGATTGTCCTCGTCGAAACCACCGATGGGGACAGTGGTGTAGAGGAGGACGAGCAGTGCGAGGAACGCAGCGAGCCGGAGCGCTGCGACCAAAAAGACGTGCCACCTCGTGGTCCGGTCCAGTTGACGGACAAAAACCGGAGGCTTGCGGCTGCCCTTCCTAGTGGCCATGACTGATGTTACCCCGCGCAGAAACTCCCGGGCGGGGGGCTGCGGGAACGGTATCTAATGGCCAAAGTGTTTTGCGCAGGAGTGCAAGGACTAGGACCATAGGACCCTATTGCACGCCCTTGCACTTGCCTACCATCAATTACGTGGGAGAGCCGCAAAATTCCGAGTGGGCTTCTGGTCCCCAATTCAAATTCCGGCCTCCTCTGCGCGGCTTGGGCCCACTAGAGCGCCCGCGTCTTGAAAACGCTTTGACGGCGGCAGCTGATGCTCACCGGCTGACGCTGGTCGCAGCCCCGGCCGGCTACGGCAAATCGACCCTCTTGGGCGATTGGGTCCGGAAAAGCGATCTCCAGTGCGCCTGGCTGTCTCTGGACCGTTTCGATACCCAGCCGGCACGGCTCTTTCACGGTGTGGTCGGGGCGGTTCAGGCTGCTGCCGGACAGGTTTCCCTGCCCGGCAATGATGTCCTGATGGCGCTTGACCAGGGCCTCGCCCCGGACCGCGCTGCTTCCTATGACCTGCTGCTGACGGCTCTGGAGCAACTCACGGAGCCGATTGTCCTAGTCATTGACGACCTCCATCTGGCCGGGCCGGAACTGGCCAGCGGAGTGGTCGGTGTGCTCGCTTCCTCGGCCCCGCCCGCCCTGCGGCTTGTCCTTGCCGGGCGGGGGCATCCCTCGATCCAGTTGGAGCGGCTACGGTACGGCGAAGGCCTTGGCGAGATAGGTGCCGCCGAACTCGCGTTCACACGGGGCGAAATCGCCGATCTCGCCACCCTGCTCGGACACGAGGCGGACTTCGACGCCGGGCCGCTCTGGCAACTGACTGGCGGATGGCCGGTTGCTGTCCACGCCGGTCTCAGCACGCCCTCTCAAGGGGGCAATGTGCCCGGCGTGATGGCGGATATCGTGCCCGTGCACGTACCACTCTCTGATTACATCGCGGAGGAAGTCCTTGACCAGCTGGATTCGCCACTGGCGGACTTCGTCCTTCGCGCCACCACCTGCGACTGGCTTGGCCGCCGGCTCGCCGTCGAGCTTCATGGCCTGCCCGACGGCGGCATGTTGCTCGAGGCATGCCTGCGCGATGGGCTCTTTATTGAAGAGTACGAACTCCACGCCGGGGAATCCACATACCGTTGGCACCCCCTGTTCGCAGCCCAGTGCCGTCGAATATTGGAGCGGAGGGACCCGCTTCTCGCCGAACGCCTCCACCGGACAGCGGCGCGCTATTTCCAGGACAGCGACGTGTGTGAGTGCGTGACCCATGCCCTGCAGGGCAATGCGCCAAAGCAGGCTGTCGCTTCTCTCGGAGAGCACTGGCTCCAGTTCTTGCTGTGCAGCGGCGCCCACGCCCTCGAGCAAGTGTGCCGGGACATGCCGGCCCCGTGGAACGAAGATCCCGAGATCCTCATTGTCCTTTCCGTCTGCCGGGCCCTTGACGGTGATGGGGGTGCTGCCACCGAACTCGCCCAGCGTGCGCTGTCGCGCACCTCGGTCCTGGATGATGTGCGCCGACGGAAGTTCGACAAGTGCCGGGCCCTCTTGCAGCCGTTTCCTGCCAGCGCAAGGCCTGATGTGCACACCCCGGCCGCCGACGGCCGGTCGCGTGCCGACGAGGCCGTGGAGGTGCGTCCCGCCACCTCGTCAGGCCTGTTCCTTCTGGCCCAAGCCGAGTTCAGGATGCACCGCATCGGGGACCAAGCGGGAGTACTTCTCCAGCTGGCCGAAGGCGCGGCCAACCAGTGGGGGGGGTTGGAAGTTGGCTCCACAGCAGACCTCGCGCTGGCATTCGCGGTAGGCGGCGACCTTGAGACGGCGGTCGATTTGGCGACGCAGGCGTTTGAGCGGGCTGACGGGTTGGGGCCGGGTGCGCAGGATCAAATGGCGGCAGCCTGGCTGGCATGGGGAATCGCCTGCTACTGGAGAGACGAGTTGAACGGTGCCCGGACCCATCTCGCAAAGGCCCAGCGCCTTGGCAGCAAGTTATTCCCCATCGGCCCCCTCAGCATCGTCTACAAGGTCCTGGTCGACTGCGCCACTGGCGATCAAACCCATCTTGCCGAATCCAGCGCGGCCTTGGAGGCGGTCCACGACCAAGGACTTTATGGAATGTCCTGGGCGGATTTCCACACCATCGCCAGGGCAAAGATTGCTGAAGCCAACGGGGACCTGGATGGCGCGTTGACGATGGTCGCCCCTTTGGGGGCGGGCGGGCATGCCCCCTTGGTGGACGTGCTCCTGGCAGAACTCCTGCGTCGTGGAGGGGAAGCCGGCGTCGCCGAGCTCTGCGCTAAGGCGCTGACTGATCGGCACCGAAACCGTTACCTGGACACCAGTATGAGTCTGACCGAGGCCCTGCTGGCGCAAGAGGCCGGGGATGAGGCCCAAGTCCATGAGCGGATAGAACACGCGGTTTTTCGGGCCGAACCCCAGTCAGTCCTGCGCCCCTTCACCGAGAGGAGGGACGAACTGGCGGACCTGCTGATTCGGCACGCGGTATGGGGTACCAGCCATGAATCGTTCATCGCGGCCCGGATGGCACGCCACGCTGAAGGTCAGCCGCACCTGCGCACCCGCTCCTATTGGACCCTTACAGACCGCGAGCGTGAAGTCCTGGCCTACATGCGCTCAGTGATGACCGCGGCCGAGATCGCCGATGCCTTGTACATTTCCGTCAATACGGTCAAGACGCATGAGCGGTCCATCTACCGCAAACTCGGCGCAGCCGGTCGGCGCGATGCCCTCAAGACGGCCGCCGAACGCGGAATCGTCTGAACTTGACCGGTCGGGGAGGACCGTCAGGATTTCACCCGCAGCGGATGAGGACCAGGCCTGGTTTGACGCCAACAATGGTCGTACCCGCAGCCGCGTCCGCTAGCGGCGCCGCAACAGTGGAAAGCAGGGCAGCCAGATGAGTTTCTGGGAGAACTTTTGGGACATCTTCTGGTGGTTCTTCACCGCGAGTGTCTTCGTTGCCTACCTGTTTGGGATATTCGCGATCATCGGCGACCTCTTTCGCGATCACGGCCTGAGCGGCTGGTGGAAGGCCGTCTGGATCTTGTTCCTCTGCTTCCTGCCCTTCGTGACACTGCTCGTGTATCTGGCTGCCCGCGGTGACGGGATGGCCGAGCGTTCCGTGAAGCGGGCCCGGCGGGACCAGGACGACGCCGATCCCTACATCCGCACCCTGGCCGCCGCGAGCCCCAGCGAGGAGATTTCCCGGGCCAAGGCGCTCCTGGACGCAGGAACCATCAACGCAGACGAGTTTGAAAGAATCAAGAGCCGGGTGCTGGTCTGACGTGTGCAGCGTCGAAGGGCCTTAGGTAACCGTGCGCGGATTCTTCCAGGATCCCGAGGCTGTCGCTGCACTCCTGCTGGCGGTCCATATCTTCCTCGTGGCCGTCGCGGCTGTCCTTGTGTCGGTGAATCGACGCCCTTCCTCGGCAATCGCCTGGGTGCTCGCCATTATTTTCATACCGTTACTCGGTGCCATCGCATTTTTCTTTGTGGGGTACGCGAAACTGCCCAAAGTCCGCCGCGACAAGCAACGTGAGGTCAATGAACTGGTCCTGGCGCGGACGAAGGGGAGCCCGCTCATCAGCAACGGACATGACTGGCCGGCGTGGTTGCATTCGGCAGTGACGTTGAACAGCAACCTGGGGGCGCTGCCCATGGTTTCGGGCAACAGCGCAGAGCTCCTGCCCGACTACAACGGCACCTTCGATGCCATGATCGCGGAGATCGACGAGGCGGTCAGCTATGTACACGTTGAGTTCTACATTCTTGCCCTCGATCCGACCACGGAACCGTTTTTACAGGCGCTGGCCCGGGCGCGGGAACGCGGCGTTGACGTGCGGGTGCTCTCTGATCACTTGGCGGGCCTCATGTTCCCGGCCCGGAAGGAAACCATCAAGTACCTTCAGGACGTGGGGGCGGAATACCACCCGATGCTGCCCGTGCGGCCGTGGCGGGGCGAGTGGCAGCGGCCGGACCTGCGCAATCACCGGAAGATCGTCGTCGTCGATGGCCGCGTTGGATTCACCGGATCCCAGAACCTGATCGACGCCAGCTACAACAAGAAGAGCAACCTGAAACGCGGGCTCAGGTGGCACGAGCTGATGATGCGCCTCGAAGGGCCAGCTGTCCGCGAGCTGGATGCGGTGTTCGCGACGGACTGGTACAGCGAAACGGACATCATCCTGCCGCTGGAGTACGGTTCGATCGTCCACAGCCAGGGTTCTGTGCTCGTAGATGCGCAGGTCCTGCCCAGCGGTCCCAGCTTTGACAACGACAACAACCTGAAGCTTTACACCACGCTCATCCACAAAGCCGAACGCCGTGTCAGCATCACGAGTCCCTACTTTGTGCCGGACGAATCCATCCTGATGGCTATTGTCACGGCCGCAGCGCGGGGCCTCCGCGTCGATCTCTTTGTGTCCGAGGTCGGTGACCAGAGCTTGGTGTACCACGCGCAGCGTTCCTACTACGAGGCGCTGCTCCGCGCCGGCGTCAGGATCTACTTGTACCGGGCCCCGCAGGTACTGCACTCGAAGCACTTCACCATCGATGAGGAGGTGGCGGTGATTGGGTCCAGCAACATGGATGTCCGGTCCTTCAGCCTCAACATGGAAGTCTCCGTACTGGTGCATGGGCGCGGTTTTGTGGACTCGATTCGTGAGGTCGAAGACCAGTACCGGGCCAACAGCCTGGAGCTGCAACTCGAGGACTGGCTCCGCCGGCCAGTGTCCCAAAAAGTGTTCGACAACCTGGCACGCCTGACTGCATCCCTGCAATAGGGCATTGGCAAGCCCGACGGCGAGGCCATGCAAGCCGCCTGCCATGCCGCCAACCCGCCGCGCGGCACCCGCTTTAACCGCGTCACATCACTTGCATCGGACACATCCCGCCACTACCCTGAACTTGAATCTTCAAGTAATTTTGCGATTGGACGAAACATGCCCTTGCCCCTGCTGGACCTGTCGTGACCGTGTGGTCCGGGACCATCGCGCCGGCGCTTGGCGCCGCCCCGGCAACAGTACGCAGCCAGGTGACTGTCCCGCTGCGCTTTCCGGACGGCTATGCCGCCACCGCCGAGGTGCTGACCTTCCGCGGCCTGGCCGACGGCAAGGAACACCTATTGCTCGCATTGGGCGAATGGGAGCAAACGCTGTTGCATTACGACACGGAGGGGCAGGCGCCGCTTGTCCGCCTCCACAGTGAATGCCTTACCGGCGACGTGTTCGGCAGCGAGCGCTGCGATTGCGGGCCACAGTTGCGGGAGGCCGTTGAGCAGATATCCGCCGCCGGAGGGTTCCTGCTCTACCTCCGCCAAGAAGGCCGCGGCATCGGCCTCTACGCAAAACTCGACGCCTATGCCCTCCAGGACGCCGGCCTGGACACCTACGAGGCGAACCTTGCCCTGGGCCATGGCGAGGACGAGCGGGAATACGCCGCCGCAGCACAAATGCTTGGCGCCCTCGGCGTCACGCGAGTCCGCCTGCTCAGCAACAATCCGGACAAGGCGGCCCAGCTCACGGGCCTCGGCATCGACGTCACTGAGCAGCTCCCCACCGGAGTGCACTTGTCCCAGGCCAACCACCGGTACCTGACTGCGAAACGCGACCATACCGGCCACACCCTCGACCTCCCGGACGCCGTCGGGTCCCGGCCCGAAGCCGGCACCGGCCTGCCCCTGGCCCTCGGCGCACCGGCCATGGGCAGCGCGGCGCCCGCCGCCGTTCCCACCCACGACGACATTCTCGGCCGGATTGACGCGCTCACGGCCCGGCTGAGGGATCGGGCCGAGGAAGCGGAGCACATACGCCGAATTCCCGAATCCACCATGGCGGAGCTGCGGGACGCCGGGGCCTTCCACCTGCTTTCTCCGAAGGCTGTCGGCGGATATGGCATGGGTGTGGAAACGTACGCGGAGGTCGTCCGCCGGCTTGCCCGGGGCTGCGCCTCCACCGCCTGGACCGTTGGGCACCTGATCGAGCACGTCTGGATGCTGGCACGGTGGCCGCAGGAGGTCCAGGATGAAGTCTTCGCGGACGGGCCAATTCCCCTGGCGGCCGCCACCGGGGCCCCGGTGGGGGTGGCGGAGATAATCCCGGGCGGTTACGCCATTTCGGGTACGTGGAGCTTCGCCTCAGGCGTGATGCATTCCGGGTGGGCCCTGCTGGCTGCGCAGCACAACGAAACGCGATTGCAGTGCCTTGTCCCGATTTCCGACGTCGAAGTGCTGGACGTATGGCACACCGCCGGACTGAGGGGGACGGGCAGTAATGACATCCGGGCGGAGAAGTTGTTTGTCCCGGAGCGCCGAACGCTGGACTGGGCCCTTCTCGGCGCGGCGGACAATCCCGGCAGCCATATCCATCGGGATCCCATCGTCCATACACCCATGGCCGCGCTGCTGAACCTGGTGGCACCCTCCGCCGCCCTGGGTGCTGCCGAACACGCCGTCGATCTGTTCCGGCAGCAGATGCGGGTGCGCAAGGTAAAGAACACGTTGGAGGGCCGCCAGGCGGATTCGCCGCTCGCGCAGGCCCGCTTCGCGCAGGCTTACGGGCTGGTGGTCACCGCGAGGCTGCACTGGGAAGAAGCTGTCCGGGTTGTCTCTGCCTCGCACAAACGTCGGCCTTCAATGCTGATGGACGAGGAGCGCGCCCAGTATCGGCTGTCCCTCGCGCTCAGCGGGGAAGCGTCCGCGGAGGCGGTCCGTCTTGTGATGACGGGATCAGGAGGGAGTGCCCAGCGGCTTTCGCATCCCCTTCAGCGGATCCAGCGCGACGTGAACGTTTTGCTCAGCCATCCCACCCTGAGCAGGGATCCGATCCTGGAACAGGCGGGCCGCGGCCTGCTCGGTGTCGGGTTCACGGTTCCCGCGTTCTAACAGCGCCTACCGGGCGGCGTCGGTGAGCATCTGGCGGAACTCAGCCTCCGTGTTCAGCACCAGCTTCTTACCGTTCAGGAAGAACGTGGGCGTGCCCTTGACCCCCAGTGCTGTCCCGTCCACGACATCCTTCCGGATACGTTCCCTGGTCTTTTCATCTCCCACTGCGGCGTCATACCTGGCCAGGTCCAGTCCCAGTTCCTCCGCGTAGCCGCGGAACACGGGTGCCTGAGAATCCTGCTTTCCGCCCCACTCGGTCTGGGTTTCGAACAGCTTCGCTGTCATCTCCCGGTACTTGCCCTGCTGCGCGGACGCTTCAACGGCCAAAGCGGCAGTCCCCGAGTTCCGGTGGCCGGGGAGGGGGAAGTAGCGGTTCACGAAGGTGATGCGGTCGCCGTACTCCTCCTTCAGTTCCTCGACGAGCGGATGGGCAGCGCGGCAGGATTCGCATTCGAAGTCCAGGAACTCGACCAACTGGGCCTTCTCGACGGCGGGTGAGGTCAGCCGGTGGCTGTCCTCGCGGACCAGCTGAGCATTGGCCGCCGGCTGCGGGGCCGCCGGGGCAGGCTTGTTCAAGGAGAAGACCGCGTACCAGAGAAGGCCGGCCGCGACGACTACCCCCATCAGGATCCAGAGAACCAGGCGCACCTTTTTCGCTGGGTCACTCGGGGCCGGGTTGGGTTCTAGCGTGGTCTGTGTCATCTCTGCGGACTGCTTTCGTGGTCGCGGTGGGTGTCGGGTTCGTTCGGAAGTGAGGGTGCGGCAGGGGGAGCGCAGTCGCCGCAGCAGTCGCCGTCGTCGTCCGGCTCCGCTGCATCCAACGGATGGGGCACGGCACAGCAGGCATCGCCCTTCCATGCGTTGATGCCTTCGCGGACTGCGATCGCGGCAATGACCAGCGCCGCGCCGGCGTCCGCCCACCACCAGCCCAGCGTGCTGTTCAGCACGAGGCCGAGCAGCAGCACCCCGGAGAGGTAAGTGCAGAGCAGGGTCTGTTTGGAGTCGGCCACGGCCGTCCGTGAGCCGAGCTCCCGGCCGGCCCGCCGCTGCAGCCAGGACAGCACGGGCATAATGGCGAGGCTGACCGCCGCAATGATGATGCCCGGCGTCGAATGCCTGGCCTCACCGCCGCCGACCAGTGAGGTAACAGAGTCGACGGTGACAAAGGCGGCGAGGGCGAAGAAGGAGATCGCGATGATCCGGAGGGTGAGGTGTTCGCGGTGTTCCGGATCCTTGGCGGAGAACTGCCACGACAGGGCAACGGCGGACGCCACCTCGATCACCGAATCCAGGCCGAAGCCGATGAGTGCGGAGGAGTCGGCGATTCCGCCGGCCCAGAGGGCGGCGGCGGCTTCAATGACGTTGTAGCTGATGGTCGCAGCGGCGAACAGCCGGATGCGCCGGCTCAGGACGGCGTGCCGGGCCGGCTTCGGCTCCAGCCGAAGCGCCGTCATGCCAGGCACGTCCCGTCGGGTGCGCAGCAGGCGGGGTCAACGGCGAGGACGACGCCGAGCAGGTCGCCGATGGCGTGGCCCAGCCGCGCGTCGGCCAGCTCGTACCGGTTCCGCCGGCCATCCGGAACCGCAACCACCAGGCCGCAGCCCCGCAGGCAGGTCAGATGGTTGGACATGCTCTGCCGGGAGACTTCGAGGGAACCGGCGAGGTCTGAAGGATAGGCCGGGCCCTGGGCAAGGGCGAGCAGAATCCGTGCCCGGGTCGGGTCGGACACGGCGTAGCCGAACCGCGCCAGCACCGGCGCATGCGTGAGGGATTCCATGCACCAAAAGTACAGCCGTGGATGTATTCAGGCAATTGTGTGCCGAGTGAGGAGTTTGCGGTGACGCTGCCCGCCGGCGTGTCAGGGTCCGGGCCGGTTGCCAGAATTGTTGAAGCCGCACGCCTGGCGGCTGCATTGCCGGGCAGTCACACGCCAGTCGGGCTGGCTGGAAGTAATTGGGCGTTCGTCCTTCCAGATCGGAATGACCCTCGAGCCGCACTCCCGGCAAGGCGGCTCCACATGCGCGCGCCTTTGCGCTTTGTTCATAATTTCCCCCAAGAAACTCTGCCAATCGAAGCTTAACTCTATCGATTGTACAAATAAATGGGGTGTCACGGTGGACCGGAGGGCGGTCCCAAGCAGGGTCCTGACCGGAAGTTCACCGCGGGGAGGGAATACTGGAGCAGTCCTGTCTGTTGAATACCTATCCGAGCAATCCGAAGAAGAGAGAATCACCCCCGTGGCAACCGATTACGATGAAGTTCGTTCCGACGTCAAGGAATCGCAGGAGAGGTCCCTCGAGGCCCTGCAGTCTGCGAACGCCCCCGACGCCCGCAGTGTGGTGCGTGAGTTGGATGAGGCGGATTCGCTGGACGGTGCGATGGTCCCGGGCGGGGAAATTGTTGCCGAGGAGCTGACCGTCCAGGTCATCCCGCAAGCGAACGACGAATTTACCTGTTACTCCTGTTTCCTGGTCCGGCACCGCTCGCAGATAGCGCGCGAGAAGAACGGTCACGCCTACTGTATTGACTGCGAAGGCTAGTTCGTTCCCGCAGGCCGGACTGGGTCTGTGACCGGTTCGCCGCGGGCACTACAATCGCGGCATGACCGTACTGGACTGGCTGCTGGATTCTGATCCTTCCGTTCGATGGCAGGTGCTGCGGGACCTCGCCGGCGCCCCGGCCGACGTCGTTACCGCCGAGCGAGCGAGGGTGGCCACCGAAGGTTGGGGCGCCCGCCTGCTGGCGTTGCGCGGTGAGGACGGTCAGTGGGCGCACGGCGCGTATTTCCCTAGGCGAGGCGGCGATCCAGACGCCGGACCTTCAGCGGAGGCCGGCGTCCCGGACGGCCAGGCGGAAGCCGGCGGGCACGACGCGCCCGACGACGGGAGCCAGCCCTGGACGGCCACCACGTACAGCCTCCTGCAGCTGCGTGACTTTGGCGTCGACCCGGCGAGCGGCCAGATGCGCCGGACCGTGGCGCTGGTGCGCGACAACTGTCGTTGGGAGGAGGGCGGGCAGCCCTATTTCAGCGGCGAAGTCGAGCCTTGCATCAACGGCATGACCGTTGGGCTGGGAGCCTACTTCGGCCAGGATGTCGACGGCGTGGTTGCCCGGCTTGTCAGTGAGCAGCTCGACGACGGCGGGTGGAACTGCTGGGCAGAGCATGGAGCAGTGGTTTCATCGCTCGCGACGACGATCAACGTGCTGGAGGGGCTGCTGGCGCACGAGCAGGCAACCGGCGGCTCCGCGGAATCCATCGCCGCCCGGCGGCGGGGCGAGGAGTATCTGCTCGAACGCGGGCTGTTTCGGCGCAAGAGCACGGGTGAAGTAATTGACCCGGCCTGGCTGGAGTTCACCTTTCCCACCCGCTGGCACTACGACGTGCTCCGCGCCCTGGAATACTTCCGGTCAGCAGGTGGTCCGCCCGACCCGCGGTTGGCCGAGGCAATCGAGCTGCTCCGGTCCAAGCGACAGCCGTACGGCGCCTGGCCGCTGGAAAACACGCATCCCGGGCAAATCCACTTCGAGCTGGAATCCGGTGACGGCCAGCCGAGCCGCTGGAACACCCTGAGGGCGCTGCGGGTCCTGCAGTGGTACGGAAACGGAGCGCACCCTTAGCCAGTACGCCCGTTGCGTCCGGTGCCGTGCCGGAACCGCCGCTTCGGCTCCCCGTCGACGGGCGACGTGCCGCCAGAGCATGCTCAGACGTACCGGGAGAACCAGGCCAGCGTGTCGTTCCAGGCGGCGGTGGCCTGGGTCTCGACATAACGCGGTCCGGTGTCGTTGTGGAACGCATGGTCGACGCCGGGATAGACCGTGAGCCGGTGGCGGACGTCCGTGGCGGCCAGGGCATCCCGCAGCGCGGGCAGGGCACCGGTGATCCGTTGATCCAGTTCGGCGTAGACGCCGAAGACCGCCGGTTTGATCGCTGGAACCTTTTCCAGATCGGGGGAGGGCCCGTAAAACGCCGCGGTCGCCTTCAATCCGGAAAGCTCCGTCGCGGCCTGCCAGGTGATGCCCCCGCCGAAGCAGTATCCGGTCATGGCGATCCGGCCGCTGTCGACGTAGTCCTTGGACTGCAGGTAGTCGAAAGCAGTGGAGAAGTCCGCGACATGGCGTTGGGCGCCGGCTGCCGTCAGTGCTCCGGGGACGGCGTCGCGGTCCATCGTGGCCGTGCCACCTTCCCTGCTCAGCAGGTCCAGCGCCAGGGCCGCGTAGCCGGCCTTGGCAAAGCGGCGTGCCACATCCTCGATGTGCGGGGTCAGCCCGCGGTTCTCGTGGCAGATCAGGACTGCCGGGCCGGGTGTGCCCGATTCCGGCCGGGCGAGGTAGGCACTGATGTCTGTTCCGACGGCCGGGAATCTCACCGTTTCCGTCGCGATGCCGGGGGCGCCCTCGGGAACAGAGAGTGGGCTCTTGGTCCCCGCCACCGGGCCGGCGGAAGCGGCGCCGTTTCCCGCGGCCGACGACGAGGTGCCAGGTGTGGGCATGGGATCGGTGCTGCGCGGGACTTCCTCGGGTGTGCAGCCCACCAGCAACATCGCGGCCGACGCGGAGGCCATGGTGCCGGTGATAAAGGCCACCCGGCGCGTGAAGGTGCGCTGGCTCATGGCACCGGCGCGGTAATCGTCGAAGAATTCCTCGATCAGGTACTTCTCGAACTTGCCAAGCGTGTTCATGAGGGGCCTCCTGGAGTGTGCGCACATCCTCCTCCGAAGTCCCTATTCAGGCAAGGGCGCGCCTTGCTGGTCCGCGGCCTTGACGCGGTCACGCTTCGCCCGCATCGAGGACCAGCCCTGCACGTGCAGCCGCTCAAAGCCGTCCAAGAGCAGATCAAGGGCAAATTCGAACTCAAACTGGTCGTCGCAGCCGTGCCCGACGACCGAACCCTCGTCGTGGGGCGTCGAGGTGGCGATCGCCACGATGTTCGGATACCGCGCGGCCATCTGCTGGAACATCGCCGCCTGGGCTTCCGGCGACACCTCTGCCGGGGACGCCGCCGTCGTTCCCGCCGGGTCGTCGAACAGTTCCTGGGTGAAGCCCCACATGCGGCCGCCGATGGCATGCATCACATGGTGCGTAAGGTCAGCCGAGAAGCCGCCGGCCAGGAACATGCCCGTGAATGATTCCATGTAGTCAAGGACGGCAGGCGTCTTGTTGGTGCGGGATTCAACTGCCTGACGGGCCCACGGGTGCCGCTGCAGCGCCCGCCTCGCCGAGAGTACCCGCAACCGGACGGCGCTCTTCCAATCCGCATCGGGCACCGGGGGATCTATCTCGCCGATGAGGGTGGCGACCATCCCGTCAAGAAGTTCTTCCTTGTTAGCTACGTGCTTGTAGAGCGCCATCGGCACCACGCCCAGCTCTTCGGCGAGCCTGCGCATGCTGAGCGACTCAAAGCCCACTTCATCAGCGAGTGCAACGGCGGCCCGCAGCACCCGGTCCCGGTTCAGGGGCGTGCGGCGGGTGGCCTCCAGCTGCTGAGTCATCCGACAACCTTTCCCTAGCGGTCCGCTCTTGACAAGTGTACCCCGTACACCTACCGTGATTCCCATCAGTGTACGCCGTACACCCATTGAATTGAGGACCCGGCCATGACAACAAAACCCAGTGTCGCCCTCCAGTCCGTCAGGCGTCCCGGGCCGCAGTGGCCAGTGCCGGCAGCCTTGATTCTCCTGAGCCTCATTCCCGTGATTGCCGGGGCGGCGCGGCTGACGGAGTTGACCGGGGGCGCTGCCATCACGCCGCAGAACGCACGGTTCTTTGCCTCGCCTGTCCCCGTGGTGGTCCACATTGTCAGCGTCACCATCTACAGCCTGCTCGGCGCATTCCAGTTCCTGCCCGGCCTGCGGGGCCGGAGCAGCTGGCACCGCGTCGCCGGAAGTGTCCTCATTCCCGCCGGCCTGCTCGCGGCGCTCTCCGGTCTGTGGATGTCGGCGTTCTACGCGCTCCCGGATGGAACCACCGACGTCCCCATCCGGCTGTTCTTCGGCTCGGCAATGCTCGTCAGCCTCATCCTCGGGATCGTCGCGATCGGGCGTCGGGATTTCGTCCGGCACGGGGAGTGGATGACGCGCGGCTATGCCGTCGGCGTCGGCGCCGGAACCCAGGCTCTCGTGATCTCCGGCTGGCTGCTCCTCGTGGGCACGCCCGGCGAGGTGGCCCGGGCCCTGCTGATGGCGGCAGCCTGGGTGATCAACCTCGCGGTGGCCGAGTATGTCATTCGCCGACGCGCCCGGCGCTCCGCCCGGACGCACCGTCCGGCCGGGAGGTCCGTCCGGACTGTTGCCGGGATCGCGCGGTGAACACAGGGGTGGAATGTCTTAATTCGACATAAGAATGCCGTCCGGCGCGGCCAGGTCCGTAACATTGAAGCTATTACGGTCCCCGACTTGCCAAGTTCATTGAAAAGGACTATTAGATTGCCACTCGAATCATTGCCCGTCCTGGACTTCTCCCGCCTGAATGCCGGCCCGGAGGAAGCCACGCGGTTCCGGAACGACCTGCGCGACGCCATGCACGAGGTGGGGTTCCTCTACCTGTCCGGTCACGGGATCCCGCAGGAGCTGACGGATTCCATGCTCGATGTGTCCCGACGCTTCTTTGAGCTGCCCGAAGAGCAAAAGCTCGCGGTGGAGAACGTCCACAGCCCGCAGTTCCGTGGCTACACCAGGGTCGGCGGTGAGCTCACGGACGGCGCAGTTGACTGGCGCGAACAGATCGACATCGGCGTCGAACGTTCGGCCGTGGAGCCGGGTTCCGGCGTCGCTGACTACTGGCGTCTGGAAGGACCCAATCTGTGGCCGGACGCCCTGCCCGAAATGCGGGAGATTGTCTCCGAATGGACCGAACGGCTGAGTACCATCTCGCTGACGCTCCTGCGGGCACTGGCGGTCTCCCTGGGCGCGCCGGAAGACACCTTTGATGCGGCCTTCGCCGCACGGGCCTTCCCACTGCTCAAGATTGTGCGGTATCCGGGGGAGTCCAACCCGGAGCCCAAACAGGGCGTGGGCTCGCACCGCGACGGCGGGGTCCTGACACTGCTGCTCGTGGAGCCAGGGAAGGGCGGACTCCAGGTTGAGTACCAGGGTCAATGGATCGATGCCCCCCAGGTGCCGGGAACTTTCGTGGTCAATATCGGCGAAATGCTTGAACTGGCAACGAACGGCTACCTCAAAGCGACGCTGCACCGGGTGATCTCGCCTTTGCGCGGCACTGACCGGGTTTCCCTTCCGTTCTTCTTCAACCCGGCGCTGGATGCGACCATGCCGCAGCTTGCCGTGAGCCCGGAGTTCCAGGCCAAGGCCCGCGGGCTTTCCGTCGATCCGACGAACAGCCCGATCCTTGAAACCTATGGAGACAATGCCCTCCGCTACCGGCTCCGGGCCCACCCCAACGTGGTCGCGGAACACCACTCGGACCTGCAGAACAGTTGAGTCGCCCGGCCGCGGGTACGCTGCGCGGGGGATCGGTCGGCGAGGGCAGCTAGACTCCGGGTGTCAGCGCTGGTCGATGTCCTCTGGGGGAAAGCTTGTTCAACCGCAGCCAGATAAGTTTCGTGCTGGGAATCGTTCTGGTTGCCATCGGCATTGCGGTCGCTTTTGCCGTGCGTGCAGTGTCCTTTGCCCGGTACATGCACCTCGAAGACCTTGGCCTGGATGTGGATCCTGCCGTGGGTCCGGAATTGTTCAGCCAGATCGTGGCTCCAACAATCCTTGAACGGACGTTCTTCTACGTGTCGTTGGGCCTTGTCCCGGCTGGCCTGGTGCTGCTGATCCTTGCTTGGCGGCTTCGCTCCAGGCCCGCCGCATAGTCCCGTTGAGGTGAGTGATTCAAGACGCATGGAGCGGCGCCCCAATGGTCCCAACGGCCAGCGACCAGCAGGAAATTTGACGGCGTGCGGACGGCCGAAAATTGTCGCAGGTGACCGATAGCCTGATTCCATGGACGGCAATCTTGGGCCCGACAGGGCTTCGGCAGCAGCTGGGACGGCGACGGTCGCGGACGTGGTCCGGGCGCTGGCCGCTGTCCGGCCCGCACGAGACTGTGTCGGGCTGATCAACCAAATCCGGGAACTCGAGGACGCGAAGTCCGCCGCGGCCGCGTCGCAGGCCCGCCTGTCCGTCGCCTTCGACCTGCTCCAGCGCCGTGAACAGCCCGACGCCGGGATGCCCGCGGCCGAGCTCGGGGCCGGGGTGGGCGCGCAGATCGCCCAGGCCCGGCGGGAATCACCTGCCAAGGGCAACCGGCTGCTCGGCCTGGCCAAGGCCCTTACTACGGAGATGCCTCGCACTCTTGCCGCGCTGGAAAAAGGAAAGCTCAACGAATGGCGCGCGACGATTCTGGTGCGCGAGACTGCCTGCCTGTCCGCCGCCGACCGTGCCGGGGTGGACGAGGAGCTGGCCGCCGACACCGGGACGTTCGACGGCGCCGGGGACCGGGCCATCATCGCCGCGGCCAGAGCGGCAGCCTACCGGCGGGACCCCCGCACCGTCACCCAGCGCGCCAGCCACGCCGCCACCGAACGGCACGTCAGCCTCCGCCCGGCCCCTGACACCATGTGCTACCTCACCGCCCTGCTCCCCGTCGCCGCCGGCGTCGCGATGCACGCCGCCCTCACAAAGCGCGCCGACTCCCTGCGTTCCGCCGGAGACCCACGGACCCGCGGCCAGCTCATGGCCGACACCCTCGTCGAAAGCACCACCGGCACCCCCGGCGGGATCACTGGCGTCGAAGTCCAGCTCGTGATGACCGACCGCACCCTGTTCCAGGGCGACAGCGAACCCGCCCGGCTCCCCGGGTACGGGATCGTGCCCGCCGGCTGGGCACGGGAACTGCTCAAACGTGGAGGAAAGGCGGCCGGCGCAGGCCAGCACCCAAAGCACGGAACCGGAGCAGGCGGCGGCGTGGCAGGAACAGGCGCCGGCCGAGCACGAGCTGCGGGAACGGCTAAGGTCCCGGATACCGCCGACGACGGCTGTGACCTTAGCGTCTGGCTGCGGCGGCTCTACACCGCTCCCGGCACCGGCGAGCTCACCGCAATGGACTCCCGCGCGCGGCTCTTCCCGCCGGGACTCAAACGCTTCCTCACAGTCCGCGACGCGACCTGCAGGATCCCGTACTGCGACGCTCCGATCCGGCACCTGGACCACATCATCCCCTGGCACCGAGGCGGACCAACAACCAGCAGCAACGGCGCCGGGCTCTGCGAAGCCTGCAACCACACCAAAGAAACCCCCGGCTGGAAGGTCCGACTCCGGCCGGGACCCCGGCACACACTCGAGATCCAGACGCCCACCGGCCACACCTATCAGTCCACTGCGCCACCACTACCGGGAACAAAACTGGCCATTCCACGGCGCACCGGTCCACCCCGCGCCAGAACTGCTCAGCCGTCTGCCGGGCCGGCAGTTGGTCCCATCGCCGAAACCAGCAACCACCGCCGCACACTGCGACACCAAGCCAAGACCCTCAGGCGTGCCGCCCTGCGACTTCCCGTGGCCGCGTAGAGGCGTCTGGTGATACTGTCCAGCTTGCGTCCAGGCGGCACTCCCGAGCGTCCCGGCGATGGCAGGTGTCAGTTCCACGCACCCCGACCGCCTGAACCTACCGGATGATGGTCAGCGGCTTCGTGGGTAGCACGCAGGACACCCTTTCAAGGGTGACTGCCGCACCGGCAACCCGGTTGTTCCTGCCGGTGTCATCGCACCAGTCGATGTTGAAGGGCATCGCTGTTATGGCTGCCTCGCCGGCGGCGGTCCCGGCCGGTACGTCAAAACCGTAGCTGAAGCTGCCGGCGTCGTTCATCGGGGCGGTCGCGGTCAGCACTTCCATGCCGGCGGCGTCGGTCATGGTCACCTGGATCCGGGCGTCCTTGCCATAGCGCGGGTTGCAGGCGGCGTCCTGCGCCGTCACCGTCACCCGGTCGCCCGGTTTCGCGCTCGAGGGTGCCACGGAGAATGCCGGCGGGAAACAAGGCGGCGCCCCGTCCCCGGAGGTGCTGGATGCGCAGCCCGACACCCCGGAAGCCATCAGGATGCCGCACACCGGCAGGACCTCCCGGAACCGGAGGCGACGGCGGCGGGCGGGGTGCCCGGGACCGGCCGCCAGAGCTTCAGGCACGGAGCTTCTCCCGCCACCCGGCAGATCGCAGGAGTGCCAGCGCCAGGAGGGCCAACAACGCGAGTCCGCTGGCCAGATACAGCATTCCGCCCCACGGGGCATGATCGCCGCCCGACGTGGCAAACGCATCAGCAATTCCCATCCCGCCCGTAAACGCCACGAACATGTGGGACGGGGCCGCGAGGACCAGCAATGCCAGATAACCGGCGACAACGTGGCGCGCGCGTGGAGCTCGCTTAAGGATTGTGCCGATCAGGCCGACAAGCGCCAAGGCCACCCCGACGGCACTCCAGGCGATCACGCGCGGCGTGCCCAGGGTCTCGCCGGCGGCGTCCATGGCTGCATAAATTTCGCCAAGTGTGGCGCCGGGGACTGCCGCCAGCGGATTCCACACAAGGCTCTGGCAGGCGCCGGCTATCGAATACGCGGTCAGCACCGCAGAGCCGACACCCGCGGCAAGGACCGCGCGTCGCTTCGGAACATTTCCCCCATGATCCATGCGCAAAAACTACCACCACCGGGCAGCCTGGCCGGAGTTATAGCCCCGTCAATTGAGCGAGAGGATGAGATAAAGGGCCGTAAGTACCAGGACGGTAGGCGTCATAACGAGTCGCTCCGGTTTGCTGCGGGAGATCCCGTTCATGACGATGCCGAGCCCGAAGTATGCCGTGAGGACCCACGCGGCGACGCCGGTGACGGTGCCGTTGATGAGCGGTGGCGCCAGCTCGGCCTTGGCCAGTGCTGTGTAGGCGAAAAGAGCGTACAGGGCGATGGACACAGCGCTGGCAACCCTCAGCTTCTTCGGAAGGACTGTGTGTCCTCCGCCCCAGGCCATCCTCCCCAGCGGTGCCCCCGCCGCGAGGGCGGCCTGGAAAATCGCCAGGCCGGCCAGGATGGCGCATGCCAGTAGTGCGGAAAGTTGGTCTAAGGCCATCAGGAACTCATCTTCCATGGAACTGCCGGGGCTGCTGCGGCGCAGCCGATGCCGCAAAAATAGCAGTACCACCCGCGAATTTCGGGGAACCTGCTGCGGCCGACTCCGGTCGCTGGCTATCCTGACCCCATGGACGTGCTGGCAACCCGGGGCGCAGGCCTCCTCTGATGGGTTCCTCCCGCTACAATCGCCGGCCCGTGGCCGGCGGCGAGTGGCCGGCCGGCCCGGTGGTGCTGGGCGTTGCGTGGGAACCGTCCGGACACGTGATCCGCGCCGGCGCCAGTTTGGCTGCCCGGCTGGGCGCACACCTGATTTGTGCGTTCGTGGACCCTGCCAGCTATCTCACAGAATGGGAACCCGTGGACTCCAGGACAAGTTCGTCCCTGGATCCGGCCGTCAGCATCGAGACGGACTTCCCCTCCGGCCGTGTCCGCGAAGGACTCCAGGCCATCCTGGGACCGCCGGGGGAGGACTGGTCGTTCAGGGTGCTGAACGGCGCGGTTGCCCCGGCGCTGGGCCGGCTGGCGGAGAGCACCGACGCGTCAGTGCTGATCGTCGGCGGAGACCGCCCCGGCCGGCTCGCTGCCGTGGAGCGGATGCTGGAGGGATCGGTCAGTGCGGAGCTGACCAGCCTGCAATCCAGACCAGTCCTGGTCATTCCCGCCCTGGACCCGTGACCGCCAGCCCGGGGCCGGGTACGACGCCGTCCGGCGTCGTGATCGATATTCGGGCGCTCAGGGGCTGCTTATTTCCAGTGGAACGGCTCGGGCGGTGACGTACTCCATGTCCGGAAGAATCGCTCGCGGGATTCCTCGCCGGCCACTTGTTCCAGGGCATGCAGCCGGCCGTAGGTGAAAGCAGCCTTTCCGCGATGATTGGCCGCCAGTTCGCGCAGCCGGTCCCGGGTGACCACGCTGTCATGGTGATCGCCCAGGCTCTCCTGGATCTCTTCCGCGGACCGTGCGAGCGTGGTTGCCCGCTTCCCGAAAATCGGGACCGCGGCTTCGGCCGCATAACGCAGTCGCTTGGCGCTCTTTCGGACCTCATGGAGTGCGGCATCCGTGGCCGGACTCGCGGAGCCGGCGTCGAGGGTATGTACTTCCTTTTTCAGGCGTTTGCGCTCCTTCGTCAGGAGCCGGCCCACCGTCTGCAGCGCGTCCTTCCCGGCAGTGTCGGTCAGTGGCGGTTCCCTGAGGAAGGCATCCAGCGCATCGAGAAGGCGGAAGTAGCGGGCACTCCTGAGTGCAGCAAGGCCTTTTGCGCGGGCGCCGTGGGCTGCAGCCTCGAAGTGCTCCTCGATCTGCTGCACTACCGGACCCATCAACAGGTCCGGCGGTTCGGCGCCGATCAGGTCCAGCAGCCGGGCCCGCATCACCTCGTTGTCCCGGGCTTCACCCACGGCGCCGGCCAGCCATCGAAGTTCCGAGCGCAGCGACCGAGTGACCTCGGGGTCGGCAAGTTTCCGGAAGGTGGCCAGTGCGGAACGGATCCTTCGCGCTGACACCCGGAGCTGATGGACGGAATCCGGCGCAGCCTCCCGGACCCCGGGGTCATGCCTCTTCAGCGCTGAGACCTGCTGGTTCAGGTAGGAAAGCAGCACCGCCGACGCCGGCCCCTCCGGCTCCGGCCCGGGTGCCGGTTTGTCGCCCGGAGGATACTGTCCGCCCAAGCCTCGGGCGAGTTTGGACGGCAGTGCCGACGGGTGGTGTCCAGTTTCAGCGAGCAGTGTATCGGCGCCTTTGAGCAACTTCCTGGGGCCGTCGATGAGTTCTATTTCCCATTCCCGCCAGGCGGTGCGGGCCTCCGGGTCCAGCAGTGTCTGGGAATCCACCCGGTCGTCGCAGAAGTCGGCCAGGGCTGTTCCATCGGACGCAAAGAGGCGCTGGGTGGTCCGCCGCGTCTTCAGCCGCGCAACCGGAATCACATCCTGATCCCTCGTATGGACCTGGACGAGTTGCCGCAGCCTCCGGGGTACGGAGTCCGGGTCTTTGCCCAACCGCCCCGTGAACTCCTGACGTTCCCCCACCGCCACGGGGAGTTTCAGGTGCCATCCGGCATCGTGGCCACCTGTCCGCCGGCGCAACGTGATCCCGCGGGTAGCCAGGGCCAGGCCGGCAGTATCGAAGTAGAAGGCGTCGAGCGCCTCTTCCTCGGGCGAGCCCACCCGGTCCACCCCCGGCAACGACTCCAGGACCGGCAACTTGTCGTCCTCGCCGACGTCGTATTTTCGCTCCACTTCGAGCATCTCGGAGTCGGTCATGGCCAAGCGTAGGCCCCCCGGAGCTGGGGCCGCATGAGCCGAAAGTCCCGCATCAGCCCCGGAAGGATCCGGGGCCCCGGCTTTGTAGGCACAATGGAAGCGTGACTTCTCCGGCCGTTCCGTTGCCCCCTGCTCCTCAGCCCTTCGATCTGGCGGTCATCGGGGCCGGCCTGGCGTTCGCGAACTCGCTCGGCGAGCTGGCCGACGCTCTCCGGGCCGGCGCACCATCCGCAACCGCCGTGGTCCAGGCGCCGCCGGGCACGGGCAAGACAACTCTCGTTCCGCCGGTGCTCGCCAACCTCGCCCTGGGCGCGGCCCCGCAGCCGGGGCGGACGGGCGCACCGCGCATCATCGTCACCCAACCGCGACGGGTTGCCGCGCGGTCGGCGGCCCGGCGTCTCGCTGCGCTGGACGGCAGCCGGCTGGGGGACCGCGTGGGGTACACGGTCCGCGGCGAACGCCAGGCCGGGCCGGGCACCCTGATCGAATTTGTCACCCCCGGCATCCTGCTCAACCGCCTGCTCGCGGATCCGGGGCTGGAAACAGCCACCGCCGTCATCCTCGACGAGGTGCACGAACGCGGCCTCGAGACCGATCTGCTGCTAGGCATGCTCAACGAGGTCCGCCAGCTGCGCGGCGATCTCACCCTCGTCGCCATGTCTGCCACGCTGGACGCGCCGCGCTTCGCCGCCCTGATCGGCGACGCAGCGGGACACGACGGCGGCGGGCCGGCGCCCGTCGTCGACTGTCCGTCCGCGCTGTACCCGCTTGAGGTCGAATGGCTGCCCGCGGCAGTGCCCCGGCTGGATGAACGCGGAGTGACGCGTGCTTTCCTCGACCACGTGGCGGACACGGCCGCTGCTTCGCACGCCGAAGCGCTGGCGACCGGCCGGGACGTGGATGCCCTGGTGTTCGTCCCGGGGGCGTGGGAAGTGTCCTATGTCGCTGGCCGCCTCCGCGGCCGGTCGCGCGCTGAGATCCTGGAGCTGCACGGGCAGGTTGGCCCCGCAGAGCAGGACCGCGCCGTCTCCGGGCGGGAGCCCGGCGGGAACCCGCGGATCATCGTGGCGACGTCGCTGGCCGAATCCTCCCTGACCGTCCCGGGAGTACGGCTGGTCATCGACTCCGGACTGTCCCGCGAGCCCCGGCGGGACGCGAGCCGCGGAATGTCAGGGTTAGTGAACGTGTCCTGCTCCCGGGCGTCCGCAGAGCAGCGCGCCGGGCGGGCTGCCCGCCAGGGGCCAGGCCGGGTGGTCCGCTGCTACGACCAGAAGACCTACGGTGCCGCACCGGCCCACCAGACCCCGGAGATCGTCGTCGCGGACCTCACCGGCGCCGCCCTGGTCCTGGCCTGCTGGGGGTCGCCCGGCGGCCGGGGGCTGTCGCTGCCTGACGCCCCGCCGCGGGCCGCGATGGACGAGGCCGTGGAAGTGCTGCGGGAACTCGGCGCGGTAGGTGCGGACGGTACCGCCACGCATCTCGGCAAGGCGCTGGCCAGGGTTCCCGCCGATCCCCGGCTGGCCCGGGCACTTCTGGACGGAGCCGCCGCCGTGGGGAACCGCGCTGCCGCGGAAGCCGTCGCCCTGGTCGCCGGGGACCAGCGAGCCCCCGGCGCCGACCTTCCGCGCCTCCTGGCCGCCCTGCGCACGGGCAAGGATCCGGCGTCCCGGCGCTGGACGGAGGACGTCCGGCGGATGGAGGCGATCTCGCGCCAGGAGCGGTCCGGCGTCGCGCCCCCTCCCGCGACTGCCGTGAGCGCCGCGGAAGCGGTCGGTTACGTCGTCGCCCTCGCTTTCCCGGACCGCGTCGCGCGCAGGGTCCCCGGCGACGGGCCGGAACGGTACCTGCTCACCTCCGGGACGCGGGCCGGGCTGCCTGCCGGAAGTTCGTTGTCCGGGTACGAATGGCTTGCCGTCGCCGAAGTCACCCGGGCCCAGGGGCGCGATGCGGCCGGTACCGGCGCCGTCATTCGTTCCGCCGCGCCGCTGACGGCGGACACGGCCGAGGCCGCCGCGCGGCATCTCCTGGGCGACACCATGGAAGCCCAATTCAGCCAGGGCCGGGTCACTGCCCGGAACGAACGCCGGCTGGGCGCGATCGTACTTTCCTCCACTCCGGTGCGCCCCTCAGCCGCGGAGGGCCGTGCGGCGGTAGCCCGGGCCCTGGCGAAGGAGGGGCTGGAGAGCATTGGATGGTCGACGGCGGCGGACGCCTTGCGCCGCCGTCTTGCGCTGGTGCGCCGGGAGCTCGGGGATCCATGGCCGGATGTGTCCGAGCCGGCGCTGCTGGCCCGGCTCGACGAGTGGCTGGAGCCTGAACTTCAGGCGCTGGCCGGCGGCGCTGCCACGAGCGGCATCGACCTGGGCGAGCCTCTGTGGCGCCTCCTGCCGTGGCCCGACGCCGCCCGGCTCGGGGACCTGGTGCCGGAACGGCTTGAAGTGCCGAGCGGCTCCTGGGTGAAAATCGACTACCCCGGGGTGGGCGACGACGGCGGGCGCCCGGTAGTGGCCGTCAAGCTGCAGGAATGCTTCGGCTGGGACCGGACGCCGCGGCTGGTGGGCGGCCGGGTGCCGGTGCTGTTCCACCTGCTCTCGCCCGCCCGGCGGCCCCTGGCCGTGACGGATGACCTGGCCTCATTCTGGTCCGGACCCTACTCCCAGGTCCGCGCCGAGATGCGGGGCCGGTATCCGCGGCATCCCTGGCCGGAGGATCCCTGGACGGCGCCGGCGACCGCCCGCACCAAGAGCAGGGGCTGAGGCAGGGGCCGCTGTTACGTGATTGTGACGTGGCTCACGGCGTTTTGGGTATCCTAGAGGCGGTCAGGAAGTCGGCCGTTCATGCTTCACAGGGGATATTTATTATGACCAGCAAACTCGACATCACCGTCGCTGTCGATCTCAGTTCCGAATCTGCACTCGTGTCACCGCAAGGCAAACTCACCGTTCGCAACGTCACAAGCCTGATCGCAGTCGCCCGCCGGGCCGGCTCCTTCGGGTACGGCCTCGACACAGTCGTGGATCTGCGGAAGCTGACCGCCGCTGACCCTGAAGCCGTGGCCATGATCCGCGCTTCGGGCTGGCAGGGCAGCCATCTGCTCGGAGCCGGCAAGGCCGGCCGGGTGCGTGCGGCATGAGGCCCGAGGTGGCTGTCGGGTACGGTTCCCTCGCACATGGCCACGGGGCGGAGCTGATTTTCGATTCCTTCCGCCGCTGGCCTCTGGTGCCTTCCTCGCAGCTGGTGCGGCTCCGCTCCGCGCTGCTGCAGTGCGTCGAACTGGCCTCACCGGACAAAGGTAGGGACTTGTCGGAGTCGGCTGGAAGGCTGTTGCAGCTCGTCACCGACGAACTGGAACGCCGCAATGACACTCCGGGTCCCGCAGTCATGCCGGCGGGGTTTCGGCGGGCGCGGCGGCTCCCTCACGCATAGACGGTCGGGATGGCGGGGCCGCCCCGCTGCAGCCGGTTCACAACGGCGGGCAGCTCGGCCATGGTCTCAGTGTGCCGGCGACGGGCCTTCGCCACGGCCCCCGGCCCGGTCCAGCCCGGCAGGAGTTTTCCGTCCCGGATGAACTGCCGCAGCAGCGGCCTGCCGTTGGGTTCCTCCGCCGGCGGGTGGCCAACGCCCAGGACTTCATGCGTGGCTGTGCCCGATCCGTCGAGCCTGCGCACCGCATGCTTCCGGCCGCCGATGTTGATCTTGCCCTTGGAGCTCTTGGCTACCGCGACGAACTCGCCGGTGTCGTTAGTGCGGCTGACCAGTTTGTAGACCATGCCTGCAGTGGGGGCGCCGGAACCCGTGACCAGCGCCGTGCCGATTCCGTATGCGTCGGCCGGGGCGGCCCGGAGGGCAGCTACGGAGTATTCGTCGAGGTCGGACGTGACGACGATCTTCGTGTGGACGTTGCCCAGACTGTCCAGCAGCTCACGGACCCGCCGGGCCTGCGCCACCAGGTCACCGGAATCGAGCCGCACCGCGCCCAGCTTGTCCCCGGCGAGTCCGACGGCGGTCCGGACAGCCGCCTCGACGTCGTAGGTGTCCACCAGCAACGTGGTCCCGGGACCCAGCGAGTCCAGCTGCGCCCGGAACGCATCGCGTTCGGTGTCATGCAGGAGCGTGAAGGAATGCGCCGCCGTGCCCACCGTCCGGAGTCCGAAACGCCGGCCGGCTTCCAGGTTCGAGGTTGCTTCGAAGCCAGCAATGACGGCGGCCCGGGCGGCCGCCGCGGCAGCCTCCTCCTGGGCCCGGCGTGAACCCATTTCAATGCACGGCCGGCCGCCGGCCGCGCTGACCATCCGGGAGGCGGCCGAGGCAATGGCACTGTCGTGGTTGAGGACGGACAGCACAAAGGTCTCCAGGATGCAGGCTTCGGCGAAGGTGGACTCCACGATCAGGACGGGGGAGTAGGGGAAGTACGCCTCACCCTCCGGATAGCCCCAGACGTCGCCGGAGAACCGGAAGTCCGCGAGGCGGGCCAGCGTCTCGCCATTTACGACGCCGGTCCGGTCCAGGAACTCGAGCTCCGGCGGTCCGAAACGGAACGAGGCAATGCCTTCCAGCAGCCGGCCGGTTCCGGCCACGATCCCGTAACGCCGTCCTTCCGGCAGTCCGCGGGCGAACGCCTCGAACACTGTTTTCCGCCCGGAAGCCCCGGAATGCAGGGCCGCCTGCAGCATGGTCAGTTCATAGTGGTCGGTGTAGAGGGACGTAACGGGGCCGTCCCAGAGCGGCGTGGTGTCCATGATTAACCCTAGGCTCCGTGGCGACCGGTGGGCGCGATGCCGCCCGCCTGCCTATTCAGTTTGCCTCGGGACTGGGAGTAACTTGTCCCCATGGCCAAGGAAGAAGCGACTGTCACTGTCAGCAGCCCCAGCGGAGACCGGGAAATGAGGATCTCCAGCCCCGGCAGGGTCCTGTGGCCGCAGCTGGGGCTCACCAAGCTGGACCTTGCCCGGTACCTCGTCGACGTCGGGGACGCTTTCCTGGCGGCGAACGGCGACCGTCCCGTGACGCTCCAGCGGTTCGGCGGCGACGTCGACGGGGAGCAGTTCTTCTCGAAGAACCCGCCCAAGGGCGCCCCGGACTTTGTGCGCTCGGTCACGGTGGTCTACCCCAGCGGCCGCTCACATCCCCAGCTCGTGATCGACGACGTCGCCGCGGCGGTCTGGGCGGTGCAGATGAACACCGTGGTCTTCCATCCCTGGGCGTCGCGGGCCGGCAACCCGGACAACCCCGACCAGCTCCGGATCGACCTGGACCCGCAGCCCGGCACCGGGTTCGAGGACGCGATCCCGGCGGCGCAGGAACTGCGGTCCGTGCTGTCCGAGGCCGGGCTGGAGTCCTTCATCAAGACCTCCGGCAACCGGGGGCTGCATGTGTACTCGCCGATCGAACCCACCCGCGAGTTCCTCGACGTGCGGCATGCCGTGATCGCCGCCGCCCGCGAACTCGAGCGGCGGATGCCGGAGAAAGTCACCACCGCCTGGTGGAAGGAGGAACGGGGTGCCAGGATCTTCGTCGACTTCAACCAGGCGAACCGCGACCGCACTATAGCCGGGGCCTACAGCCCGCGCGCCCTGCCCGGTGCCACTGTGTCCTGCCCGATCGGCTGGGAGGAACTGGAGCACGTCACCCCAAAGGACTTCACGATCGTCTCGGTGCCCAAGCGGCTCCGGGACACAGGCGACCCGTGGGCCGCCATGCATGCCACTCCGGGCACGATCGACGTCCTGCTCGGGTGGTGGGAGCGGGATCAGGCAGCCGGGCTGGGGGAAATGCCCTTCCCGCCGGACTTCCCAAAGATGCCAGGCGAACCGATGCGCGTGCAGCCCAGCCGGGCAAAGAACAAGGACTAGCTCCCCGGGACTAAACGTCCAGGAGTCGCTGGCCGTTGAACCAGCAGACCGTGCGCAGCCAGTCGTCGTCGAGGCGTGGCTCCTTGTCCCTCAGGCGCTCCAGAGCCTCCAGTTGATGGGCGTAGGGGTAGGGGATGTTCGGGAAGTCGCTGCCGAGCACGATGCGTTCCGGCATCCCGGCCAGCCGTGCCAGGAGCTCGCGCGGGAAGGGGGCGGCCGCCTCGAAGAAATCCGTGAAGACCATGGTGGTGTCCAGGTGGACGCGCGGGTACCGTTCCGCCAGGTCCAGGAACTCGCCGTACTCCGGTGCTCCCAGATGGGCGACGACGGCGGTCAGCTGAGGATGGCGGCGCATCACGCCCTCGAGTTTGTCCGGGCCGGTGAAGCCGGGCCGCGGCACGGGGCCGCTGCCGACATGGACCACAACCGGAACGCCGGTTTCGGCCAGCAGCCCCCAGACCGGGTCGAGGATCGGCTCGCGCAGATCGAATCCGCCGACCTGCGCGTGGATCTTGAACACCCGCGCGCCGCGGTCCAAAGCCGACCGCACCTGGTCCAGGACACCCTCTTCGGGGTAAAACGTCGCGCTCGGGACGCAGTCCGGTTCTGCGGCAGCCAGACCGAGGGCGAAGTCGGTGAGGTCCGCCGCCATGCCCGGGCGGTGCGCGTAGGTCAGTGCCGTGAAATGCCGCAACCCCAGCCGGCGCAGCTGGGCCAGCCGGCTGGCCTCGTCCGAGCGGTAGGTGATTGGCCACGGCCGGCCGATCAGCGGACCGGACTCATCGAAGTGCGCCCACACCCGCTGCAGCATCCGTTCCGGAAGGAAATGAGTGTGGATGTCGATCAGCCCTGGAAGCCCAAGCCCTGCCCACCACTGCGGCACGTCAGTGTCCCGCATCGTTTCCACCTGGCCTCCTTCGACGTCGTCGTCAGAGAATCCTACCGCCGCTGGGCGCGGAGGATTCCCCGCACGGTGTACCCGACGGCGCAAACCAGTGGTGCCAGTCCTGCCAGCAGCGCGATGGTGTTGGGCCGGAACGTCACGTGCCCGCCGGGGTTGCGGCAGTAGACACCCAGCGGGAGCACGAAGCCCCCGCCCCCGCCGCCGGCCGCGGTGTCCTGGCCGCCGACGACTACGGCGCCTCCGGCGTCGGAGTTTCCACCTCCGCCAAACCCAAAGGACACCAGGGCCACCGGAATCAGTTCCTCCCCGTCCACTGTGACGGCCGGTCCATAGGCCCGGGATACACCCACGTTTTTGAACGTCTCCGCGAGAGACGAAAGTGTTTCAGTCATGGCTACGACGATAGGCGTGCGGTACGGGGCAGCGCCAGAGTCGTCGGCCCCGGACGCCCGGAACCGGGAACGGAGCTACGTCAGGGCCATACGGCCCCTATTTTCCCGCCGGACGTCGAAATAGATTGGGAACCGGACTATCGCACCGGAAGAGAGGCCATGATCATGACGAAACAGACTGGGGCGGCGCCGCAGCTGGCTGAAGTGCTCGCCATCGTGCTGGGCACTGATGGCGTCCCGCTCCGGATTAGGGCCTGGGACGGCACGGAGGCCGGCCCTGCAGACGCGCCGGTGATCGAGTTCCGGTCGCGTCGGGCATTGCGCCGGATGTTGTGGTCGCCCGGCCAGCTGGGCCTCAGCCGCGCCTACGTTGCCGGGGACATCGATGCTCCGGGCGATGTCTTCGCCAGCTTCGCCGCCCTCAGTTCCGCCGGAAAGTTCGCCGAACCTGGACCGTTCCGCCGGCCCACCGCGCGTGAACTCGCCACAATACTCAGGAACGCCGCCCTGCTGGGCGCCCTGGGACCCAACCCGGCACCGCCGCCGGAGGAGGCAAAGCTCGTCCGCGCGGGCCGGCGGCACACACGGAAGCGGGACGCCGCGGCCATCTCCCACCACTACGACGTCGGCAACGATTTCTACGCGCTGGTGCTTGGCCCGTCCATGGTCTACTCCTGTGCTGTGTGGGAGGACGAACAGGCCGGGCTGGAAGCGGCGCAGGACGCCAAAATCGATCTGGTCTGCCGGAAGCTGGGCCTTCAGCCGGGCATGCGGGTGCTTGACGTCGGATGCGGCTGGGGGAGCTTCGCCCTGCACGCGGCCAACAACTACGGGGTCGAGGTTGTGGGCGTGACGCTCTCCGGTGAACAGGCGGCCCTGGCGGGAAAGCGGGTGGCAGACGCGGGCCTGACGGATCGGGTGTCCATCCGCGTCCAGGACTACCGCGACGTCGACGACGGGCCGTTCAATGCGATCAGTTCCATCGGCATGTCCGAGCATGTGGGCCGGGAACAGATGCCCGCCTACGTTGCCAAGCTGTACGGGCTGCTCCGGCCAGGCGGCCGGCTGCTCAACCACGCCATTTCCTGGAACGCGGGACCCACCGCGCCGGATCCGGACTCGTTCATTCCGCGCTATGTGTTCCCCGACGGCGAGATGCTCGGCCTCGCGGAGATGGTCGGTGCGCTCGAGGCCGGCGGGCTGGAAGTGCTCGACGTCGAGGCCCTGCGCCGGCACTACGCACTCACCCTCCGGGCCTGGGTGCGGAACCTCGAGGAACACTGGAGCGGAGCAGTGGAACTGGCCGGGGAAGGGCGGGCCCGGGTCTGGCGGCTCTACATGGCCGCCAGCGCCCTGGGCTTCGAGTCCGGCATGACCGGTGTCAACCAGATCCTGGTGCAGCGGCCCGGCGGGGCCGAACCGCCGCTGCGCCGGACCAGCTGGACCTGAGGCGGTGCGGGGACTGACTCCGCGGAGGCCTCAGCCGGGACCGTGCGCTGCGATGAAGGCGGCTGCGGACCCGGCCAGCGAGGCGCCAACTTCGTCCGCGGTGCGCTTGGTTCCGGCGACATCGAAAGTGTGGCCGCCGCCGTCGCGCCACTCCAGCGTTGCCGTGGGGCCGATCCGGGCCACCACGGACTCCAGCAGCTCGGGCGTGGCGAACGGATCGCGTGTGCCCTGCAGGAAGAGCATGGGCAGCGTCAGCCCGTAGAGGTGTTCGTCGCGGAGCTTCTCCGGCTTGCCCGGGGGATGGAGCGGGTAGCCGAGGTAGATGAGTCCTGCCGCGGGCATCCCCTCGACGACCGCCATGGAGGCCATGCGTCCGCCAAAGGATTTGCCCGCGGCCCACAGCGGCTCGCCCCCGGACCGGGCCGTGGCCTCCGCCATGGCCGCGCGCCACGCCGCTATGGCGGCGGGGGGTCTGTCGGGGAATTTCCGGCCCGCCTCCCGGTAGGGGAAGTTGAAGCGGAGCGTTGCGACGCCCAGTTCGTTGACGGCGCGGGTGAATCCGGCCAGGAACGGGTGTTCCATCCCGGCTCCGGCACCGTGGGCGACCACCAGCGTGGCGGACGGCTTCTCGGGGCGGGCATAGACGCCCGATACGGTGGATTCGCCGACGGCGATCGTGACGGGCGACTCGGGGATGCTCATGAGTCCATCATGACGCTTGCAGTGCGTGCGGATGCTGCGGGAATCGGTCACCCGCGGCCGCGGGCGATACAGCTAGGCTGGTGCCATGAGCAATACCGAGGTGGCCCCTCAGGAGATCCTTTGCGAAACGGAGGACGACGGCTCCGGCGTCGAAATCCTGGTTCCCCGCCAGGTCCCGCTGGGCGGGCCGCGGGCGATGGACGTCAGAAGGACCCTGCCGCAGCGCCGGCGGAGCCTCATCGGCGCCTGGTGTTTCCTGGACCACTATGGCCCGGACCGGATCGGCGAGTCCGGAGGCATGCACGTGCCGCGGCACCCGCACACCGGACTGCAGACGGTCAGCTGGCTCTTTACCGGGGAGATCGAGCACCGGGACTCGGCCGGCTTCCACGCGGCCGTGCGGCCCGGCGAAGTCAACCTGATGACTGCCGGGCGCGGCATCAGCCACTCCGAATTTTCCACTCCGGAGACCGACGTGCTGCACGGTGCGCAGCTATGGGTGGCGCTGCCGGACCGGGCACGCCACATGGAGCCGACCTTTGAGCACTACCGCCCCGAGCCGCTGACGGGGCCGGGCTGGACCCTGCGCGTTTTCCTGGGATCCCTGGCCGGCGCCTCCTCGCCGGTCACCACCCACACGCCGCTGCTCGGCGCCGAGGCCTTGCTCGAAGCGGGCGCCACGCTGGACCTGGTCACGGATCCGACCTTTGAGCACGGACTGCTGGTTGACACGGGAACCCTCGAAGTCGATGGCCGCCCGGTGGCGCGGGACCACCTGGCCTATCTGCCGGCGGGGCGCACGTCAGTTGCCCTGGCGGCCGGCGTCGAGCCCGTGCGCCTACTCCTGATCGGAGGCGAACCCCTGGGCGAGAAGATCGTCATGTGGTGGAACTTCGTGGGACGCAGCCATGAGGAAATCGTCGACTACCGGGCCCAATGGCAGGCGGAAATCGGCGCCGAGGATGTGCTGCCAGCCGCCGGGACGGACAACGCGCGGCCGCGCTTCGGTGAGTTCCCGCCTGGGGAACCGGCGCCGCTGCCGGCGCCTGCGCTCCCGAACGCCCGGCTTCGCCCCCGCGAATGATCCCTCCCACTAAGAAACGAGAAATGTGTTAACCACCATCACCATCCGCAACAACCCCGACCGGCTGCGCTACGAGGTTCTTGACGGCGACACGGTCATCGGCCAGGCGGCCTACATCGACGACGGCGGCACCCACCGGATTTTCTACCACACGGTCATTGACGAGGCGTTCGGCGGCCAAGGGTTCGCCGGCCGGCTCGCGGAGCACGCACTCGAGGACACAGCCGCCGCCGGCCTGAAGATTGTCCCCGTGTGCCCTTACATCAAGAAGTACCTCGAAAGCCACACGCAGTACGCGGCCAGTGTCCAGGCCGTCACGCCGGCATTGCTCGGTGTTCTCAACAGCGCGTTGGCGCAACGCGCCCGGCGCTGAGCCTGCAGCAGGACTCTGACGCTTATTTCACCGTCAGTGTGCCGTGCATTTGCGGGTGGTAGATGCAGTGGAAGGTGTAAGTTCCGGGCTGGGTTGGTGCCGTAAAAGTAGCTGAACCGCCGTTGCCCTTGACGTCCACGTTGAAGGCCGAGCCGTCGTCGGCGCTCACGGTGTGGCGGGCGCTGCCGGGTTCGTCCCACGACGCCGACGGCCCCGGCACCGGTCCTGCCGGTACCGGGGCCGTCGATGAGGAGTTGTAAATGTTCAGCCGGCCGGCTGCTAGCTCATGCAGTCGGCGCAGTACGCGTGGCCGGCCTTCTCACGCGCCAGCTGAGAGCGGTGCCGGACCAGGAAGCACGAGTAGCACGTGAACTCGTCTTCCTTCTGCGGAATGACGGTGACCGTCAGTTCCTCGCCGGACAGGTCGGCGCCCGGCAGTTCCACGCCTTCGGACGTGTCAGCCTCGTCAAGCTCACGGGTGACGCTGCGGGCGTCCGGCGCGTTCGCGGAGCGAAGGGCCTCTAGCGAGGCGTTGCGTGATTCCGCAACGTCGGATCGGACTTCGTCATAGTCGGTTGCCACCTGGTTGATTCTCGATTCCGTTGGTCTGGGTTTCCCGGGATTGAACGGTACAGCATCCACCCGTTAATTTGCTGGGTGTAAGGGGACTGTGGGAAGTGACCCTCATGACACCGGCGCGGTTGGAGGGAAATGCCACGGCCGGGCCCCGCCCCGGAACGTGTTCGATAATCGTCGCGCGGAGTTAATGTGCCGTTCACGGCGTGATCCTAAGCTGGACCCTTAGTCACCGTCCGCCGGAAGGGATCCATCATGGCCGATATCGCTGCAGTGCTCGGACGGCTCACGCCGGAAGAAATGGACGGCCTGCGGGCCCTCGGCCCCGCGGGGCATCTGCCCAGGCACCTGACGGAGGCCCTGGACCGCGCGGCCGGCGGCCCGGGGGCGGGACGCGGGTACTACGTTCCCACCGGCAGCGTGAGTTCCACCGGGGGACCACACTTTGTCCTACGCAGCGACGTCTCCGGCTGGTTGTTCGGTCCTCCTGCCCAGGTTTCGCGGCGCACCGGGGACGTTTAGGACCCTCCCGCCGCGCTCTCCTCCCGGCGCCCCGAGGCGCCGGAGGCGCATACTGTGTCTGAGGAGAGGAGTCCTGCGATGAGGATTTTGATGGTGGAGGATGAACGGCACCTCGCCGACACCGTCCGCCGCGGACTCGTGAATGAAGGCTTCGTGGTGGACGTGGCCCACGACGGCGTCACCGGCCTGTCGTCCGCCAGCGAATCCGCCTACGATGCCATCCTGCTGGACCTGATGTTGCCGCTCATGAACGGTTACGACGTGCTCAAGGAGCTCCGCCGCCGCGGAATCTGGACCCCGGTGCTGATGCTCACGGCGAAGGACGGCGAATACGACCAGACGGACGCCTTTGACCTGGGTGCCGACGACTACCTGACCAAACCCTTCAGTTTCCTGGTGCTCGTGGCCCGGATCCGCGCCCTGATCCGACGCGGGGCGCCGGAGCGGCCCGTGGTGCTGACTCTGGGGACCCTGTCGATCGACCCGGTCACCCGGCGCGTCCGGCGCGGCGCATCGGATATCCCGCTGACTGCCCGGGAGTTTGGGCTGCTCCACTATCTGATGCGCCGGCACGACGAGGTTGTGTCGAAGGCGGAGATCCTCGACAACGTCTGGGATTCGGCCTTCGAGGGCGGGGACAACGTCGTTGAGGTCTACATCGGTTACCTGCGGCGCAAAATCGACGCCCCCTTCGGTGTCCGCAGCCTGGCTACCGTGCGGGGGATGGGTTACCAGCTCAGCTCCGACCAGCTTCCTGAGCCGGTGCAAGTTCCGCCCCCGCCTCCGGAGCCTCCCGCTCGAGCACGGAAAAAGTAATTTCGAAACGGCATTCACCGTCGGGGCCTTCGGCTGCCCGGATGGTGCCCTGGTGGGCGGTCATGATCCCGGCAGCGATCGCCAGGCCCAGGCCGCTTCCACCGCCTTCACGGGACCTGCTCTCGTCGAGCCGGACGAAGCGCTCAAAAATCCGGGTGCGCTCCGCCTCGGGTACCGGGACGCCGTCGTTGTCGACCGTGATGACGGCGCCGGCGTCCGTGGTGCGCAGGACGACGCGGATCCGGGACAGCGCGTGCCGCTCGGCGTTGTCGAGGACGTTCCGCAGGACCTGGCCGATGCGCCGGGCGTCGCCCCGGATCCGGACCGGGGTGAGGTCGGCGGAAACCTGATGCCGGCTCTCCGCGCGCAGCCTCCGGATTTCCTGGTCAACAACGTCATCCAGGTCCACCTCGGCATCCTCTATCGCCAGCCCCCCGTCGTTCGCCTTGGCGAGGGTGAGCAGGTCTTCCACCAGATAGCGCATGCGGTCGGTCTCGCCGGCAAGAACGTCCTTCATTTCGGTCCACATCGCGCCGGACGGATCCGCTGCGGCGATCTCGACGCCGGCACTCAAGGTGGCCAGCGGGCTGCGCAGCTCGTGGCTGGCGTCAGAGACGAAGCGGCGCTGTTCGCGGTCCGATGCCTGCAGCCTCTCCAGCATCATGTTCATGGTCAGGGCCAGTGCCTCGAGTTCGTCGTCGGTGCGCGGAACGTCGACGCGGCCGTCGAGGTGGTCGGCGTTGATCCGGGCAACCTGGCCCCGGATCCTTTCGACCTGCTTCAGCGAACGGCCCACCAGCAGCCACACGGATACGGCAACGATGGCCAGCAAGAGAGGCGTAGCCGCCAGCAAAAACCAGGCCACGGTGACCACAGTGTCGGACTGGACCTGCACCGAGGAGGCCACCACCACTGTATAGGGCGCTTTAGCGACCACTACACCGGCTGCGACCACATGGAAGTCATCGTTGTTGCCGATGTTCGGAAGGCTGGAGACATCCTGTGCCTGGGTCTGCCCCGGCGGGGGACGCAGCCCGGTCAGGGGCACTTGGGCGGCCTTGGGATCGGAGGCGGCAGCCACCTGCCCGGAAGAGTCGATGATTTGGACGTACTGGCCGGCGTAGCCCGTCAGCCGGATATATTCGGCCGCATCGTCCAGTTCATGGTCAGCCAGCTCAACGATCACGTTTTGTGCCCTCCGAAGGGAAGACGTGTCGATCGCGGCCGTAAGGGTGCTCTGCAGCAGCGCGATCCAGATGACGCCGCCGACCAGCAGGGCAACGGCCACGACGGCGACCGCGGCCGCCGTCGATCGCTTGCGCAATCCCCAGCTGGCCCGGCCGCGGTACCGGCCGGACGGGGTAGTGGACGTGAGCTTGTCCATGTTTCAAGAATGCGGCACCCGCGGTCCCCGGACAACCGCCACAGAACACTTTTAGGTTGCAGGATCCGGCGGAGGCCTTCTCAGCGTCCTCTCAGGTGCTTTAAGGCACAGTTGGACCAAGACGAAGTCCAAAACAGACTACCGGCCGCACTCTCTCCTCAACCAGTGTGCGGCCGGTCATTTTTTTGCGTTGTGACGCCCAGAGGTGCCCGTTCCGGTCCGCCAATGCGGGGCATCAGGACAGCGGCGTTACCCTAAGCCAGACGAACTCGTGGGGTTCGAGCGCGATGCCGTGTTCAAGGTTCGCGGGGGCTCCGGTCAGGATATCGAGGGCGTCGACTACGAATCCGGAGAGCGTGGCCGCCGCCACTGTCTGGGCCAGGTCACTGAAGTTGGCCAGCGCCAGGATCCGGGTTCCGTCCCCCGGCCGCTGGTAGCCGAGGACGCCTGGGTTCTTTGTTGCGAAATCCAGCAGGCGGGTGCCAGCCAGTTCGGGCGCGCGGGAGCGGCCGGTGATCATGTTCCGTAGCCCGGCGAACACCGCGCCCTCCGGTGTGGAGGTGTCATGGCGCCGGGCATACCGGGCGGCGGGGAAGTGCGGCCTGTGGACCCAGCGGCTGTCGGTGCCGTGGCCGTCCTCAAGGGGGAAGTCGTAGTCGTTAACCTGCCCCACCTCGTCGCCAAGGTAAAGCAGCGGGATTCCGCCGGTGCTGAACGCGACCGAGTGGGCCAGCAGGATGCGGTCCACCGCCTGGCCGGTGCCGCCCTCCAGCCCGCAGAGGGACGCCGTCGTCCCGGAAATGCGGCAGTCGCCTGTCCGGGGGTTGTCCTGGAACGGAACGCCCCGGGCAAAGCTGCCCGGGAAGCGGTTGACGTAGAAGGAGTTCAGGAACCTCCGGTGGTCGAAGCCGTTGATGCCCAGCTCAGCGGCGTCCTCGTCCGCGAAGGTCCAGCCGATGTCGTCGTGGCTCCGGACGTAGTTGACCCAGGAGGTGGCCTCCGGAATGTTGTGCCGCCGTTCCAGCGCCTGGGCCAGCAGGGAGACATCCCGGGTGGCCATGGCTTCCCAGATGAGCGCCATCTGGAGCGGGTTATAGGAGAGCTGGCATTCTCCCGGGTCGATGTATTGCGCCACCTCGTCCGGGTGCACGATCGCCTCGGACTTGAACAAAAGCGATGGGGCCGCGATCCGGCACACGGCGTTGAAGGCACGCAGCAGCAGGTGTGCTTCGGGCAGGTTCTCGCAGGGCGTTCCGAGCTGCTTCCAAATGAAGGCAACAGCGTCCATCCTCAGGATGTCCACGCCAAGGTTGGCCAGGAAGAGCATCTCGCCCGTCATGGCCCGGAACACCTCAGGGTTGGAGTAGTTCAGGTCCCATTGGAAGGTGTGGAACGTCGCCCAGACCCAGCGCCCGTCCGGCATCGGAACAAACGAGCCCGGATGGTCATCCGGGAAGATCTCGCGCACCTGTTCCTCAAACGCGTCCGGCATGGTCCGGTCGGGATAGATCCAGTAGTAGTTGCTGTAGTCGGGATCCCCGGCGGAGGCCTTACGCGCCCACTCGTGTTCGTCAGACGTGTGGTTGAAGATGAAGTCCACCACCAGGCTGATGCCGTTGGCCCGTAGCTCGGCGGCAAGGGCGCGCAACTGCTCCATGGTGCCAAGGCTTGGGTTGACTTCGCGGTAGCTGGAGACGGCATACCCGCCGTCGGAGTGCGGCTCGGGCGCCAGGAACAAGGGCATCAGGTGAAGGTACGTGAGGCCCAGTTCTTTGAAGTACGGGATCCGGCCGCGGACACCGTCCAGGTTCCCGGCGTACCGGTCGACGTAGCAGACTCCGCCGAGCATCTCGTTGGTCAGGAACCAGCCGCTGTTTTCCCCGCGGACGTCGTCGAGGGACTTTAGCTCCGCCGGCCGCTCGGCCCACGATTGTGCGGCCTGCTGCACCAGGGCAGTCAGCTGGTCCGCCCAGTCCGCGCGGGTGCCGTAAAGATCGTGGAACAGCCGCGCCAGTTCGGGGAGGTGGGCGTCCAGGCGGCCCCGGAAATCAGCCGCGTCCTTGTCTCCGGGCCCGGGTCCAGGGCCCGGAAGGGCGCGCTGGCGGGCTGTTTCGACGGCGTCGGCGATTTCAACCACGGAGGTTCTCCTTTGTTGGTCTAGCTGGCGACCCGGATGAAGAGCGGATCCATCGGCTGTCCGGCCGCGTACTGGCCGTCGAAGAGTTCGGACCCCTCGGGAGAAATGACGACGTCGACGTGGTCCCAGACGAGGGACCCGTCGGCGTCGCGCGGTTTCACAGGGCTAAGGAAGCCGACGGCGGTACGGTCCTGGCCGCCGCCGTCGCCGGTACTGATGGACAACACGCCGCTGCCGGAGGTGAAGGTGATCCAGGGGTCCAGCAGCCGGACCAGGAGCATGCCGTGGTGCCCGGCCAGCCGGACGTCCCCCCGGAAGCGCAACACGCCGGTGCCGCGCGCGGCGTCGTAGTCGGACGTATCGGGGCTGAAGGAGAACAGCGACGATCCGGACACGGTGGCCCCGGCGGTCGCCGAAACCGACCCGTCCGGCAGGCTGGCGATGTAATCGATGAAGCTGCGCTTGATGCCCCAGCTCAGGCCCGGCGGAGGCAGCGGATCGGGCGCGGTGTTCGCTGGGTGCACGTACGTTCTCCTGTGGCTGTGAGGCTGGTCTCTCCTGAGCCTATCGGCGGATTGCCCGCCGGATGAACTGGCGCCCGGTCAGCGCGACATCCGGAGTATTTCTCTGAGGGCGTAGGCGGCCCCGGACTACCTCCGAGGGGCCAGTGGTTGACTTAGATAAGTACCAGCTCTGGAGGTGCAATGTGGCCACTGCGACCAGCCGGATCCCCGGACCCGAGGCGTCCGGGGACCCTCTCGATTCCTACTCCGCGACGGTCATCCGTGTGGCCGCTGCCGTGACCCCGCATGTGGCCGCGCTCGAAGTGGACGGCACGGGCCGGCACGGCCGGTTCCGCACCGGCGCCGGATCCGCCGTCTTGTTCACCTCCGACGGGTACCTCTTGACCAACGCCCACGTGGTGGCCGGCGCCCAGCGGGGCAGCGCGGTGTACTCCGACGGGACACGCACAGCCGTGGACGTGGTCGGCTCTGATCCTCTCTCGGACCTCGCTGTGGTGCACGGGAAGGCCCCGACCGCCGCCCCGGCGGATCTCGGCGATGCGGAGTCGCTCCGGGTGGGACAGTTGGTCATCGCGGTCGGGAACCCACTGGGACTCTCGGGGTCCGTGACCGCCGGCGTGGTCAGCGGACTGGGCCGTTCAATCCCCGTCTGGTCCGGCCGTAACCGCCGCATGATCGAGGACGTCATCCAGACTGACGCTGCCCTCAACCCGGGAAGCTCCGGCGGGGCGCTCGCGGACGCGCGGGGCAGAATCGTCGGCATCAACACGGCGGTGGCCGGGGCAGGGCTGGGACTGGCGGTTCCCGTGAACGCCACGTCCAGGCGGATCATTGCTGCCCTCCTGAAGGACGGCCGCGTCCGGCGGGCCTACCTAGGCCTAGTCAACACCCCTGTCCGGCTGCAGCCAAGCGCTGTGATCAGAACCGGACGCCGCGAAGGTCTGCTGGTGGTGGAAGTTCTGGCTGGCTCTCCCGCCGAGGGGGCCGGACTCCGGCCCGGCGATGTGCTCCTCAGCGTCGGCGAAAAGGCAGTTTCCAATGCCGAGAGTCTTCAAAGACTGCTTTTTGCTGAGGCGATTGGCATGCCCCTGGAGTTGTCGGTCCTGCGCGACGGCGCGGAAACCACGGTGACCACCGTTCCCGAGGAGATGTCCGAGGAATGATGGATTTTCAATGCAGTTCCGAATTTCTAAGGGAATGCGGCTGGAAAATTTTTCCGTACGCAGGCGGGGTGAACTGTCGTTTGGCAGCGGCCGGAAATATGCAGAAATAGCCCGCGCCGCTGAATTCTCGGTGAGGTGCGGCAGGGCGGCTCACGCACCTACTCACGGGGGGAAGTTCCGTTCAGCAACTGGCCTTCGGCCCCTCTGCGGCGACGCCACCGCCCCTGTTCGTGGGTCCGCAAGGGGTTTGGATTCACCTACCCGACGAAGTCGGGCCGACTGGGTGCGGCGATACTTGCCACCGGTTCAGAGTACTCACATTGTTTTCGGGCGGTACTTGGTGGCGCTCAAGGGTGTACTCGACTTTCCTCACGGTAAAGGAACGGGTAGCTTCATTGCTTGTTGTGCTGCGCTTTGCGTGTCACCGTTTCCGTAGAAAGTCGGACGGAAATGAGTCTCAGCACGCGTTTCAATAATTCCTTCCGACTCTCCGAATATGGATTAAGTTCTAAATGGGGAAATCGGAGATCAATGTGGACAATTTGGGCGTAAGTGCGCCAGCAATTTCGGTCCGGCTATTCGGGACCTTCGAAATCCGGAGAAATGGCGCCGTACTCACGGCCGCGGACATGGGCGGCTGCAAGCCCCGACACATCCTGGAAATTCTCCTGCTGAATCTGGGGACCCCTGTCTCCAAGACGCGCCTCGTGGAGATCCTGTGGGGACCACGGGCCAGCAGCGGCGCCGTCGCCAACCTGGAGAGCTATGTCAGTGGTATCCGCAGGGCGATCCAGCCGGGCAACACCAAGACGGGACCTCTGCGCACAGCGAACGGCGGCTATGTACTGGATCCGCAGCTGGTGGAGCTGGACCTGTCGGAGTTCCAACAGCTGGTCCATGCGGCCCGGCAGTCCGCCCCGGCCGAGGCTCACGAGCTGGCCCTGCAGGCCCTGAAACTCGCCGATGAGCCGCTGCTGGGCTTTGAGCTCGTGGCCGATTGGGCTGAAGATGCCCGGACGCGGCATGCTGCCGAGAAGGTTGCCGCCCAGATTCTCGCCGCCGAGACCGCCGCTTTCCTCGACAAACCACAGCTGACCATTTCGCTCGCACAGGCGGCCATCCAGTCCGAACCGCTCAACGAACGTGCCTGGACCATTCTTGTCTCGGGGTATGAACAGGCCGGACTTCCGGTGGAGGGGCTGTCAGCCTACGAACGCTGCCGCCGGCTGTTTGACCGCGACCTGGGCTGTGCCCCTGGTCCGGCCTTGCAGGCCGCGCATTTGAGGCTGCTGCGGCAGCGCGCCGAGGGAAACACTGAGCTTTCCGAAGTCCTGGCGGCCCTGCTTTACCTGGGGGAACGTCTGCATGGCCCCAAGCGCACGCAGTTTGCCGCCGAGGAATCCCGGCGCATGCACGAGAATGCCGGCCGGGTCCTCGATTCATTCCTTCAGCAGGCGCTTGCCGCCGCCGTCTGACTGGGTGTGTCTGCCCTACTGGTTGCCGACGGACATATCGCCGACGCCGGGCGTGCCATCGGCGAGCGCGTAGCGCTGGAGCACGGCACCCATTGGTGAAGCGACCACCGGCTCGATGAGTCTGAGGTTTGTCGGGACCACTCCGTCGGCGAAGACCTTCTTCCCACTGCCGAGGAGGATCGGATAAACCCAGAGCGTGAGCCGGTCGAAGAGCCGCTCGGCGAGCAGGGTTTGTACGAAGTTGAGACTGCCGATGACGTGGATGTTGGTGTGCCGGTCGCGCAGTTCTCGCACGGCGGCGACGACGTCGGGTCCGAGCAGTGTGGAGCCGGCCCACTCCAGGTCCGGCGCCTGGCGTGAGGCCACGTATTTCGGGAGCCGGTTGAACAGCCGCGCGATGTTCCCGTCAGCGTGCGGCCAGTACGCGGCAAAGATGTCGTAGGTCCGGCGTCCCAGCAGCAACGCGTCCATCCCCGCCATTCCTGCGTCGATCTGCTCGCCGACCACCTTGTCTATGAGCGGCGCCTGCCAGCCCCCGAACGCGAAACCGTTGTTAGGGTCCTCCTCCGGCCCGCCTGGCGCCTGCGCGACGCCGTCGAGCGTCGTGAACAGGTCGATATGGATGAGTCCCATGCCGTGCTCCTTCTGTGCCGCCCGTCGTCGGCCGGCGACGGAATCACTTCGAGGCTGGCACACGTGCCCGGTGCGAAGCAACGGTGTTTATCGGCGCTGTTTTCGGGGGCAGTCACGCGGCTTTGACGACGGGGAGCTCGGCCCAGTGCGTCGTGTAGCGCGGAGACAGCATGTCGCGTTTCATGCTCCAATCAGGTCCGCCCCGGATTCCGGCGTAGCCCAGGCCGATTGACCCCCGCCCGTATCTTCGGCTGACGTCCTCCAGCAGCGGGCCGATGCCGCGTTGCTCGTGTGGATTCTCGAACACCGCCAGGGGCGCCTGGTTGCCGGTGGGGCGCAGATCGGTGACCATGATGCCCGCGCGGACGTACTTGACGCCGTCGTCAATCCGGGGGAGCAGGGCGTAGGCTGCCCTCGCCAGGAGAACGGGGTCGGCGGTGGGCATCGGCAACGGCACGCAGACGGAGGGGTTCGAGCTGCTATCCGGGTTGTAGTAGGACGTGGCGGCGAACGCTGTCAGCACCTTGGCCTGCAGCCCGTGACGCGCCAGCCGGGCGCTGGCCTGCTGGCCGTAGACGCCCAGCACCTGGCGCAGCCCGGCGCCGGTGGTGATCGGAGCCGCGAAGGACCGGCTGAAGATGAGCTGGTCGCGGCCGGTTCGTTCCTCTTCCAGGGGGATGCACGGCGTCCCGTTGAGTTCGAGGACCGTCCGCATCAGCACCACCGAAAACCGGTCCCGGATCCTGATGGGGTCCGCACGCGCGAGGTCCAGCACGGTGTGGATTCCCTGTGCGTTCAGGCGTTTGGTCAGCCGCGCGGCCACACCCCAGAGTTCGACCACGGACAGACCCGCCATGAGCTTCTCGCGCTGGGCGGCGGGGACAGCGTCCCAGTGGCAGACGCCGTCGAACGCCGGATTGTGTTTCGCCCACTTGTTGGCGAGTTTCGCCAGGGTCTTGGTGCCGGCGATCCCGACGCAGACGGGGACTCCGACGTTCCGGCGCACCGCCGTTTTCATGGTGTGGCCCAGGCGCTGCAGTTCCTCCGGGCTGCCGTTGACGCCAAGGAAGGCCTCGTCGATGCTGTAAACCTCCAGCCAGGCGGAGTAGCGGCCGAGGAGCTCCATGACGCGGGCGCTGATGTCGCCGTAGAGCTCATAGTTGCTGGAACGCGCCACGAGCCCCCATTCCTTCGCCCGGGGTGCGAGCTTGAACCAAGGCTCGCCGAGGGGGATCCCGAGGGCCTTCGCTTCAGGGGAGCGGGTGACAGCGCAGCCGTCGTTGTTGGAGAGCACCACGAGCGGACGTCCCTCCAGGGAGGGGTCGAAAGCGCGTTCGGCGCTGGCGTAGAAGCAGTTCACGTCAACCAAGGCGATGCTGCCCCGGCCGGGGGTAGCCCTAGACATGGTGCAGGCAGCGGGTCGCGACGCCCCAGACGACAAGGTCCGACAGCGCCGGAACCCTGATGTCCGGGTAGCGGGAGTTGTCGGCCTGCAGCACTGCGCCCGCGGCCGTGATGCGCAGCCTCTTGACCGTGAGCTCGCCATCAAGGACCGCGACGACGACACAGCCGTCGCGGGGCTCGAGCGCGCGGTTTACGATCAGCTCGTCGCCGTCGCTGATCCCGGCGCCCTCCATGGAGTCCCCGGACACCCTGACGATGTAGGTGCTGGTGATGTCCTTGATGAGGTGTTCGTTGAGGTCGATGCGGCCGTCGAAGTAGTCCTGGGCCGGAGAAGGGTAGCCTGCGGCAACCGGCACTGGCGAGATCAGGACCGACAGAAGAGAAGTGCCCGCGTCTATCACGCGGGGCCCAATGATTACGCCCACAACACACCTTTATTCGAATATATGTTCGATACATTCAGTGTAGCCCCGGGCGCTGACATTGAGCAGACCCGGGCGCCGGCGCGGGCCTTCGTCGGACGGCTTGAACGCCAGTGGGACAGCCTGGGCCGTGCGGCGGCCTCAGTCCACGGCCGGCCGTTGCGACCGCAGGATTTGCAGGTACTGAACAGATCGTCGAAGGGGGCAGAAATGTGATGGCCCGATCTGTAGGGTGACTGCATGGATGAAACGCCGCGATTCCGTTCACCGCGATGGTGGCCTTGGGCCGTTGCGATCCTCCTCTTGATCACCGTGAACATAACGCTTCTGGGGTATAGGAGCGGCGAGTGCGTTGACTACACAATCGAGTCTGGCGCTACGAGCATGTGTACTAGCGGCCCCGCCCTCAGCATGGATGGCACGTGGATTTTGGCGACGGTGAGCGTGGTCGCCGTCGTCTACTTCGCGGGGCGCCTCGTGCACGCAGTTAGAGCCCGCAGGGACTAACCTGTCACGGCAGAGGTAACGAGAGAGCTCGCTGCGATCAGCGCGATGAGCCCTCCGGCGATGAGTCCAAGCATCACACCTGGGGGCGTGTATGCCAGTACGTTGAGAGCGATGAACGCTGCCACGACCAGCGCGAGGAAGGCGAGGAGACAACCAACCATCGCGCGTTGCCATTTGTCGGTTGATGGATCGAATTTGTGGTCGCGGGCGCATATGACCAGCCGCAGTCCAATGACGGCGATGGCTTGCCAGCAGGCAATTGCGCAGATTCCCCAGATGATGGCAGGAACCGCGAGGGGCTCGACTTCCGGGAAGACAGCAACTGCTCTCTCCACCGCGGAGGGGATGATCCATACCTGCGCGAACACGGACATGAGCAGCAAGATGCGAAGTCCCGCAATCAGCGCGAACGAGGTTCGACGAGTCATCTGCGCCTCCTGCCGCTGCCTGGTTACCGGGAAAAGTCACTGCCGTCCCATCACATTACCGACGCCTTAGCCCTGATACACCAGCTCTATCTGCATATTCGCCCCGCATCCGGCAACCTTTCACCTCGACGGCTGGAGCCGGAGCTATTCGATAAAGGGGCAAGTTACCGGAAGTTCCATGGTCGGGCGGCTCTTGCTTGCTAGGGTCAACCCTGTTGTCCCGCCCGTAAGAATCCGCCTGAAGGGAATAGACATGAAATCCGACCATTATGACGATTTCGCCGAGAACTACTCGGCTGAAAATGAGTCCAGCCTCCTCAACGCCTACTACGAGCGCCCGGCGATGGTGGGCCTTGCCGGCGACGTGACCGGCCACCGGGTCCTGGACGCAGGGTGCGGCTCCGGGCCCCTGTCCGCGGCACTGGGCGCGAAAGGCGCAGTCGTGACCGGCTTCGATTCCAGTCCTGCGATGCTGGAATTGGCAAGACAGCGTTTGGGCGCGGACGCGGACCTGCACGTGGCCGACCTCAGCAAGCCGCTGCCTTTCGCCGACGGCTCCTTCGACGACGTCGTCTCGTCCTTGGTCCTGCACTACCTGGAAGACTGGTCGGCACCTCTTGCCGAACTGCGGCGAGTGCTGAAGCCGGGCGGGCGCCTGATCCTGTCGGTCAACCACCCCACGGTCAGCGTGGTCAACTATCCAACCGAGGACTACTTCGCCACCCGCCAGTACTCGGAGGATTACGAGTTCGACGGCGAACCGGCGGTCCTGACCTTCTGGCACCGGCCCCTTCATGCGATGATCAGCGCCTTCACGTCGGCGGGATACCGCGTAGCCGCCGTGAGCGAACCAGAGCCAGCTCCGGACACGCCGCACGAACTCCTTCCGCCGCGCATCCTCAAAGGCGAGAGGACAGCGTTCCTGTCCTTCATCTTCTTCGTCCTCGAGGCAGACTGAATCCGCACGCGAACCGCCAATGAACGAAGTGCCCCGCACTGCGGCTAGCCTGAGCGGATGAAGAAGCTGGTTGTCGTTACAGGCGCTAACCGAGGTCTGGGGCTCTCTTTGGCGGACGAGTTTGCGGAGTCCGGCTGGAGTGTCGTCTCCGTCGCGCGGTCACCCCGGCCCCAGAGCACGGGCGCCTACCCGCGGGACGTCGTAACGGTCCGGCAGGATGTTCGAAAGGACATTGCTGCAGAACTTCTCGAAGTCCTGGACGGCCGCCCTGTCGACTTGCTGATCAATAATGCGGCGCAGGGGGCACCCCATGGCGATCTCGGGTCGATTCCCCCTGAAGGCATCCTGAACGCGGTTGATGTCAACGTCGCCGGTCCGCTTCGCCTGGTGCAGTTCCTGTTGCCGAACCTGTTGGCGGCCCCCGATCCGATCATCATCAACATGACGTCCCGGCTGGGATCCCTTGCTGCCCAGGCCAATGGTGACTTCTCACATCTGTCGACGAGTTATGCCTACAAAATCTCCAAAGCCGCGCAGAACATGCTGACCGTCTCGTTGGCTCAGGACCTGCGGGGCCGCGTTCGCTGCTGGGCAGTTCACCCGGGCAAACTGGCGACTGACATGGGACAGCCTGGCGCTTCCAAGGATCCAGGCGTCGCCGCCCGCCAACTCCGTGAGCTGGTCGATTCAGGCGTCCGGACTTCGCCCCGCTTCTGCTCCCTCGGTGAACAGGACCTGCCCTGGTAGTGCCGGGGAGGTACTCGAATGCGCAAGATTATCGTTAGAGGTCGGTCGCCTGGACGGATTCGTCAGGACGGCCAACCGGGATATCAGTCGGTGGGAGCCGCCTTCAGGACGCGGGCAGGCTAACGAAGTACCCCTGCTGGACCGGGCGGCGGCCTAGCTTTTGCGCCGTGCGGAGCGAAGGCACGTTCCTCGCGTGGATGTGGCCCCATACGGTGTCCACACCCGATCGTTGACCGGTCAGAAACGACGACTGCACCGCGGGAGCCAAGCCCCTGCCGCGCAGGCGCTCCGTCAGCAATACATCCAGCATGCAGAGTGCCGATCGGCCAAAGAGCGGCGAGATTGTGGCGGCAGCCAGTCCCGCAAAGCCGTGGTCGTCCCGGAGCGACATCAGCAAGCCCTGGTCCGTCGCTTCCTGGAGCCCCGCCTGGTCGGACTCTGAAACAAACGGTGAGAGCTCCGGGGCGCCGGACCGCCACGCCTGATGTTCGAGCCGGTATTCGGTGAACACTTCAGCCGCCGCTTCCGGCCAGGAGATCGTTAGAGCCCCGATCAGGTCCCGTTCGTTGGCGCCGGCGGCCGCGCTGAGGGACCCGGCCATGACTGTTGCCCAGCCTTCCGCGGAGGGTAGGTCGAGGCCCGGCCGCTCCCAGAATGTGAAGCCACGCACTCCAACGCCGCGGTAGGCCGAAGTCACTTTCGCCGCCAGTTCATCGACAGCCTCAGCATCGTTCACGCGGGCAGTGGTTTTGACTGCCACAAGGGGGAAAGCCGGGTCGAGGTTGAGGTAGCGGAGGCCTGAGACGACGGCTACCAGACACTGTCCTCGGGGCCTCGTCGGGCATCCCCGTGGCGGCACGTCGGCCCACGTCCCGCGGCGACGGGGGGTGGCGAGGAAGGCTAGGGGGTCCCGTAGGGAGTGCGGGAGAGCGTGACTCCCCATTCGGAGTTGTGCAGCACAATACTGGCTTCACGTTCCACGAACTGCAGCGGGGCTTGGATGTACCGTGACATCCGCTGCTGTTCCTCGTCCCACGGGAAGCCGCAAGTGCCGACAAAACTCTCCGTTGTTCCCGGCACCGGCGTGATTGTCTGGCCGGCAATGCTGACCCTAACCGCGTAGGAGGCGCACGGGATCCGCACCGTCATCAATGGGCGGCCGCCGAGGCTGCCGAACCTTACGGCGTAGTCTCCGGAACTCAATCCCGGACCGCGGGGCACGGTAGCCGGCTGCATGGACCCGGAAGTGAAGTACTGACATTCCAGCGTTCCGGTGGGCGCGGCGTCATCTGCACCCCGGGGCAGGCATTCATCTGCACCCTGCCCGGCGGGGGCTGGCGGCACCGATGGGACCGGCCCGAGGGTCATGCCTGGCGGCAGTCCGGCGCCCGTGGAAGGTGCGGCCGAGGCAGCCGGCGGCTGGGCGACCGCTTGAATGTTGGCGTCCGCGTTTGGCGACGGAGCCGCGCAGGCTGCGGTCACGGCGATGACGGCGAGGCAAGCCAGCGGCAGCAGGGCCGGCGTCGTGCGTTTCAGCGGGTTACCCGGTAGCGCACGTGGGTGACGAGGCCGGTACCGCTCACTTCCGTCGGCTCGAGCTGGAGGTTCGTGACGCCGTCGAGCAGCCGTTCGCCCGCTCCCAGGACGATGGGCGCGGTGTGGAGCCGCAGCTCGTCGATCAGCCCCGCCGAAAGGTACTGGCGGACGGTCTGCGCCCCGCCGGCAATGGCCACGTCCTTGCTGCCAGCGGCCTTCCGCGCCTGGCTCAACGCCGATTCGATTCCGTCGGTGACGAAGGTGAACGTGGTGCCGCCCTGCATCTCCAGTGGCTCGCGTGGATGGTGAGTGAGGACGAACACGGGTGCGTGATACGGCGGTTCTTCACCCCACCATCCCCGCCATTCATCGTCCCACGGCCCCGGCCCGGGCCCGGCGAACATGTTCCGTCCCATGATGTACGCGCCGGATGCGAGGATGCCTGCACGCCAGGCCGCGTTGGCGTGGGGTTCCTCGAACTGCCACCTGTGCATGCGCTCGCCGCCCTCGCCCAGAGGTTCCGCGAGGCTTTGGTTCGGGCCGGCGGCGAATCCGTCGAGGGAGACCGTCAGATCGCATGTGACTTGGCTCATGCGCCCATCATGCCACCACTCGCCGGCCAAGCTCCGGGCCGGCAGGAGTAAATCGGAGTGCAATTCGTTAGCTTGCTCACGTCGCGCGGAATCGTTGAAAATCCGGTGCCGGACGGCCCCATACTTGGAATGACCCCGGCGGATTCTCCCCACCGCCAGGCATGAGGAGGGTCCATGAAAACGTTGAAAATTCTGCAGGGCACTGTGAAAAGCACCGTCACGAACGAGTACTTTCCTGCCACGGCGGTGCTGGCCGGAGTGCTCTTGTTCTGGGTCCTCGGGATCTTCGGCGGGCTCTCGTTACTGAGCAACCACCAGACGCTCCTGACAACCCTCAGCTGGTTGCTCTTCGTCTACGCCGCGGCTGTGCTGACGCCTCTCGCTGGCCTTATCGCCGTGGTGGACCTGTCACGCCGCTGGCTGCGCAACCGGGCGTCGGGCGTCGGGGGAACCGCGGGGACCGCGTCCGCCTAAGCCCGGCCGCCTTATTCGAACCGTGCAGGGTCGCCCATGCCGCGACGGACGATTTCCGCCGCGCCGCCGGAGTAGTCAATGACAGTAGTAGGCTCCGAACCACAGTCCCCGGAGTCGATCACGGCGTCGACCACGTGCTCGAGCCGTTCCTTAATTTCCCAGCCCTGGGTCAGCGGCTCGTCCTCGTCGGGTAGCAGCAGCGTGCTGGAGAGCAGCGGTTCGCCCAGTTCGGCCAGCAGGGCCTGGACCACCTTGTTGTCCGGGATCCGGACGCCCACCGTCTTCTTCTTTGGGTGCAGCAGCCGCTTGGGGACTTCTTTGGTGGCGGGGAGGATGAAGGTGTAGCTCCCGGGAGTGACCGCCTTGATGCTGCGGAACACGTCGTTGTCTATCATCACGAACTGGCCCAGCTGCGCGAAGTCCTTGCAGACCAGCGTGAAGTGGTGCTTGCTGTCGAGCTGGCGGATGCTCCGGATCCGGTCCAGGGCCTCTTTGTTCCCGATCTGCGCGCCGAGTGCGTAGCAGGAATCGGTGGGATACGCGATCAGCCCGCCGGAACGGACGATTTCCACCGCCTGGCTGATGGAGCGTGCCTGGGGGTTTTCGGGGTGAACATCGAAGTATCTCGCCATGGGACGAGCTTACGCCCGACGGCGGCGCGCCGCCTGACGGCCCAGCCGCATGTCAGGCGGCGGCGAGCGCCGAAAACATGACTGACATCGCTGCCGCGGACACGAGTTCCAGGAACGCGTTGCCGTTGTCGCGTCGGGTGTGAGGGTGGAGCCGACGGAGCAGGAGGAAGGCCCACAGCGCCGCTGACACCCCGAAGGCAACCGCCAGGACAAGCACCGGCAGGCCGTTCCAGCCCGGCAGGGCCGCGGGGAGCGGCACGGCGGCGGCGGCGGCGCTGGCATGGTGCGACGTCTGGCCCGGAAGCCCGGCAACATTAGGACCGGCCAGCGCGCCGTGGCCACCGTGCACGTCCATGGCGGCCAGCATGTAGGCCATCGCGGCCATGGTCAGCCCGTTGTAGAGCAAGGTGCCGGGGCCGGCTGCTCCTGCGGGGCTCCGGTGCCCGGGCCCGGCGGCGGGGACAGGCCGCGCGGAGACGGCGCGGAGGACGAACCACCACGCGGCAAGGCCGAAGAACAGGATCTGCGGGAGGACGGGCCACCGGAGTCCGGGTGCCAGCATCAACACCATGGCGGTCATCATCGCGGCATGGAGGCCAAAACCGGCCCGGGTGGCCGGCGTCGACTTGCGGCAGGCACGGAACGCCGCGTACAGCGACGCTGCCAGCAGCAGTGCCGTCAGCCCCCAGCTCAGGACCCCGTTCTCGATCAAGGGTGCCCGGTCAGTGCTGCTCGTCGTGGTGGATGCGCTCGTCGCGTTCCCGCAGTGGTTCGCCGCTTCCGCTCCACTGCTTGGCGATGAACTCCGCAGCGATGGACACTGCCGTCTCTTCGGGCGTCCTCGCGCCGAGGTCAAGGCCCACCGGGCTGTGCAGCCGGGCAAGCTCCTCCTCGGCCAGGCCGGCCCGGCGCAGCCGGGCGATCCGGTCTGCATGGGTCCGGCGCGAACCCATGGCGCCGATGAAGGCGATCGGCCGGCTGCGCAGGGCAACCTCCAGCAGTGGAATATCGAACTTCGGATCGTGGGTGAGGACGCACATCACCGTGCGCTCATCCACCAGCCCCTGTTCCAGCTGCCCGGCGAGGTAGCGGTGTGGCCAGGCGTTGACCACCTCGGCGGCATCGGGAAACCGTGCCGGCGTCGCGAAGACGGCCCGGGCATCACACACCGTGACGCGGTAGCCCAGGAACGTGCCCAGACGGGCCAGCGCCGAGGCGAAGTCGATGGCGCCGAAGACCAGCATCCGAGGTGGCGGGGCGTAACTTGCGAAGAAGACCCGCATCCCGGCGTCCAGCCGTTCCCCGTCGGGGCCATAGCTCAGGATGCCGGAACGTCCGGCGGCGAGCAGGCCCTGCGTGTCGTCGCCCACGGCGTGGTTGGCCCGCTCGGAACCAAGGTTGCCGTCGAAGCCGTCCGGCCGCACGATCAGGTGCCGGCCCAGCCAGCTGCTCTCCGGGTGTTCGATCACGGTGGCGACCCCGACGCGGCGTCCGCCGGCGATGTCCGCCCTGACGGCGTCGAGTTCCGCGAAGCTGTGCCGGGACACCGGCTCGACGAAGATGTCGATGATCCCGCCGCAGGTCAGGCCGACGGCGAACGCGTCATCGTCGCTGATCCCGTAGCGGACGAGGACGGGGGTGCCGTCCTCCTTGACCTGGGTGGCCAGCTCGTAGACGGCACCTTCGACGCAGCCGCCGGAGACGGAACCCACTGCTTCCCCGTCGGCGGTGACGAGCATGGACGCGCCCGGGAGCCGCGGGGCTGACTTAAACGTGCTCACTACGGTGGCCAGGCCGGCGGTGTCACCCCTCTGCCAGCCCGGCATCATGGCTGCCAGGACATCACGCACGGTCGGTCTTCATCCTTCCAACCGCCCGGACCAGCCGGAACGCGGAACACCGGCCCGCCCAGTAGGAAAGGCACGCCACCACCGCCACGAGGGCCAGGACCTTCCCGGGGCTGGACAGCTGCTCCGCCGCCATCCCCTTCGCGAGGCTGAGGGCGTCCAGGCTGCCCGCGGGGGCATGCGCCGGTGTGGGCGCGGACGCCTTCGGTGGCGCTGCGGGAATGGTGCCCGCCGGCGCGCCCGGAAGTTCCGACGCCGGTGCCGGGGCCGTCGCGGCGGCGACCTTGGCCGCCACTGCCTCCGCCGCGGGCACGGGTTCGGGAACGCCGGCGTCTGCTTCTTCGGCCGGATCTGTTCCTCCGGCCGGAGCGGGGGAGGTGACCATGGCCTGCAGATTGCTGGCGAACAGGGCCATCATCTGTTCGGTCACACTGCCGATCACGCCCTTGCCCATTGCCGCGGCCTTGCCGGACAGTTTCAGGTCGGCGCTGACGGTGCCGCGGGTGGTACCGGCGGCCTCTTCGGCCAGCTGCAGGGTCACCGTGGCCTCGGCCGTGCCCTGGCCGCGGGTTTCCTGGGCTTTGCCTCCGAGCACGGCGCGGTGTTCGGCGGCGTTCCGCTCGATGACGTTGAGCAGGCCCTTGTACTGCATGTTTACCGGGCCGAGTTTGACGGTCATGCCCACCTGGTAGGCGTCGTCCGACAGTTTGTTCAGGATCCTGGCACCGGGAACGCAGCCGGCCACGCGTTCAAAGTCCATGATGGTTTCCCAGACCGTGTCGATCGGAGCGACGACCGAGAAAGTGCTGTCAATCTGCATTAGGTCCTTCTTCCCTTAAGTGATGACTGGCCGTCGCCGCGGATTGCGGCCGCCACCTCTGCCAAAGCCGTGTAGCTGTGTCCGCTGACGAACGCGTCGCAGTAGGGCAGGGCCGCGGCCATGCCGCCGGTCAGCGGCCGGTATTCCGGGGCGGCCTTGCGGGGATTGACCCAGACGATGCGGTGCGCCAGACGCCGCAGCCTCGCCATCTGCGCCGCCACCTGCCCGGGATCCTCCTGGGCCCAGCCGTCCGAGAAGATCACCACCACCGCGCCGCGGGCCAGGCCGCGGCGGCCGTGTTCGTCGACGAAGTGCCGGATGCAGTCGGCGATCCGGGTACCGCCGGCCCAGTCCGGGGCGGCGACGGCGGCGCGGGCCAGGGCCTCGTCCGGATCGCGCAGCGCGAGTTGCCGGGTCAGGCGCGTCAGCCGGGTGGAAAAAACGAAGGCCTCCGCGCCGGCCGTCGCCACCGCCCCCTGCAGCAGCGAGACGAAGATCCGTGCGTACGGCTCCATGGAACCGGAGACGTCGCACAGCATCACCAGCTTGCGGCGCTGCTGGCGCCGGCGGGCATACAGCAGCCGGGTGGTGTCGGTCCCCGAGCGCCGTGCGGCGCGGACCGTGGCGCGGACGTCCAGCCGGGGGCTGCTGTGGGCTGATTTGCGGGTTCGGCGGCTCAAACGTGCCGGCGTGGCGAGCAGCAGCTTGGCCGCCAGCCGCCGGATCTCCAGGACTTCCGCCTCCGTGAGCTGGGCGAACGACATACTGTGCAGCCGCTCCTCGGCGGAGGCCATGGCCAGCACGGCCTGCCGCTCGGGCGCGTTTCGGTCCCCGGTGCTGTCCGGGCCCGCGGAGGCAATCGCCGGCGCCGTGGGCCTTTGGGCGGGCGGGTGCCCGGGGGCGCGGTCCTCGGCCGGGGAAGGACGGGTGCGCGCCTCCTCGGGGGCTTCGGCCGGCGACACGGTGCGCGGAGCGGCGTTGCGGGGCGCGACGGAGGGGGAGAATGCGCCGCGGAACACTGCGGCGAAGACGGCGTCGAACACCGGCAGCTGCTCGCGCGCGGACACCAGCACCACGCGGGATGCCCAGTAGAGCTGCCCGACGTCGGAGGGCGGGACCAGGCGGAGTGCTTCAGCCAGCCGGACTGCCCGGTCCGGGGAGCAGGACAGCCCGGCCCGGCGCAGGGCGGTGACAAACGCCGCAGAGAAGGTGGCCGCCTCCACCGCGGGGAGTGCTGCGGCTGTGGTGTGGGTGGGCCCAGCCATCAGCGGCTCACCCGCCCGTGCCCGCCACGAGCCAGTCGGCCCCGCGGGCGCCGACCAGTTCCAGGTCGTCGCGGTTCTTGACGATCGAGCCGAGGGTCCGGTCCGCCGTCGTGGCGTCGATGCGGTCGATGCCGAGCACGGCGAGCGCCGACACCCAGTCGATGGCCTCTGAGATCCCCGGCGGTTTGGCGAGGTCCAGTGTGCGCAGCTTCGTGATTACTGCTGCGGCCTGCAGCGCCAGCGGGCCGCTGCTGGCGGGCACGCGGCGGCGGACAATTTCCGCGATCCGTTCCGGGCCGGGGTAGTCGATCCAGTGGTAAAGGCAGCGCCGCGTCAGGGCGTCGTGCAGGTCCCTGGTGCGGTTGGACGTCAGGATGACGATCGGCGGGTGCGTGGCACGGATGGTGCCGAGTTCCGGGATGGTGACGGCGGCCTCGGCCAGCAACTCGAAGGTGAAGGCTTCGAATTCGGCGTCGGCCCGGTCGATCTCGTCCAGCAGGAGGACGGCGGGGCGCGGGCCGGGATGCTCGATGGCCTGCAGCAGCGGCCGGCGCAGCAGGTACTCCGGGCCGAAGAGGTCGGTTTCGGTGACGGCGGCGTCCCGCACTTCCGCCAGCCGGATCCCGAGCAGCTGCCGCTGGTGGTTCCACTCATAGAGGGCCTCTCCGGCGTCGATCCCCTCGTAGCACTGCAGCCGGTACAGGGGCGTGTCCAGCAGGTCGGCAAGGGCCTTCGCCGCCTCGGTCTTGCCCACGCCCGCCTCGCCTTCAAGCAGGATGGGCTGCGGCAGCCGGACGGCCAGGAACAGCGCGGTGGCCAGCCCGGCGTCGGCAAGGTAGTCGCTGCTGTCCAGCGCCGAGGCCAGGGACGCGACGTCGGGGATCCTCCGCTGGACATCCTCCTCCGCGCCGGTGCGCGCCGCGGCGCTCACTGGGCGCCCTCCAGTGCGGCCAGGACCCGGCGGTAGTCGTCTTCCGTGTCGACGTCGAGGGGCACCGTTCCCGGCACGGGAAGCTCGACCGCGTCGGCCGCCCGCTGCTCCAGCAGCTTCCAGACCGCCTTGTCGCCGTGCAGGGCGGCCAGTTCCGGGAACATCCGCCGGGTGAACGCCAGGGGGTGGCCGACGCCGTCGTCGTAGCGGCAGACGGCGACGCCCGGGCTGTCGTTGCCGGCGTCTGAAGCGAACAGCAGCTGCAGCAGCGCCCGTGCGGTGGCCGACCGGACCTCCGGCTGGTCCCCGAGCAGGAGGACGACGGCGTCCGTGTCCGCGTGGAGCGCGGCGATGCCGGCGGCGACCGAGGAGGAACAGCCTTCGCCGAAGTCCGGGTTGAGCACGACTTCGCAGCCGGTGGTGTCAACCGTGCGCTGCACTTCGGCGGCCGCGCCGCCCAGGGCCAGCACCGTCTGGTCGAAGCCGCAGTCCCGGGCGGTCGCCAGCACGGCGTCGAGGAGCACGCCCCGGCCGTAGGGGAGGAGCTGCTTGGGCCGGCCGAGGCGCCGCGAGGCCCCGGCCGCCAGGACCAGCCCCGCCGTCCGGTGTTGTGCGGGGGCGCGGTCAGAGAGTGAGGGCATAGCGCTCCGGATCTTTGCGGAAGGCAGCGCGGCAGCCGGGCGAGCAGAAGTAGACGGTGACACCGTTGTGCTCGAGGTGCAGCGAGGATTCGACCGCAGCGACGGTCATGCCGCAGACGGGGTCGACTGCCGTCGCCGGGGCTTGCGCCGCAGGTCCGGGCAGCGGCGCCGCCACTGGGGCCGGCCCCGCCGGTGGCGCGGCGTGCCGGGACTTGGCCCGCTCCTGGATGAGCTGGGCCAGGATCGACAGCGCGATCTCGCCGGGGGTGCGGGCGCCCAGCTGCAGCCCGGCGGGTGTGAAGACCCGCGAGCGCTGTGCCGGCTCGACGTCGAGGGACTCCAGCACCGCGCTGCCCCGCGTGCCGCTGGCCACCAGCGCGACATAGGGTACTCCGGCGCGCAGGGCCGCCTCGAGCGCGACCTCCTCGGCTTTGCCGTGTGACGCCACGATCAGCGCGGCATCATCGGCCCCCGGCCGGGCGGATTCCCCGTCGGTGAGTTCCACGGCCAGCCCGACGCCGGAGCCGAGGGTCGCCAGGGCCTGCGCCACGGGCGTGGTGCCGACCACCAGGACCCGCGGCGCCGGGATGCGGGGCTGGAGGAAGATCTCGATGGCCCCGCCGCTCAGGCACGGGTTGGAGACCTCGACGGCGCCTTCCTCGGCGCTGCGGGACGGTTCGCCGGGGACAACGCGCAGCAGCAGCGGTTCCCCGGACGCCAGGACCTGCAGGCTGTACTCCCGCACTGAGGACTCGACGCAGTTGCCGCCGACGAAGCCCTGGATGTCGCCGCCGGGCAGCACCAGGGCCGTGTCTCCGGCGTGGGCGCTGGTGGGGCGCTGGGCGCGGACCACCGTGGCGTGCACGAACGGCTCACGGCGGGAGGCGAGGTCGTTCGCCCGGGCCGCGAGGGAATCTCCCATCGTCGCCATGTCAGATCGGCGGCCTTGCCCGGCCCTGCATGGCGGCCCAGACGCGGGCCGGGGTGCAGGGCATGTCCATGTGGACCACGCCGTAGGGGGCCAGCGCGTCGACGACGGCGTTCACGATCGCCGGCGGCGACCCGACAGTGGCGGATTCGCCGATGCCCTTGGCGCCGATGGGGTGGTGCGGGGACGGGGTGACGGTGAAGCCGGTTTCCCAGTCCGGCACCTCCATCGCGGTGGGGATCAAGTAGTCCATGAACGACCCGCCGAGGTTATTGCCGTCGGCGTCGAATTCGATAATCTCCATCAGGGCCATTCCGACGCCGTCGGTCAGGCCGCCGTGGACCTGGCCCTCGATGATCATCGGGTTGATCCGGGTGCCGCAGTCGTCCACGGCGATGAAGCGGCGCACCTTGACGTGCCCGGTGCCCGGATCGACGTCGACGACGCAGATGTAGGCGCCGAACGGGAAGGTGAGGTTCGGCGGGTCGTAGGTGACCTCGGCGTCGAGGTTGCCGTCGACCCCTTCGGGCAGCGTCATGGTGCCGTGGGCGGCCAGGGCGATCTCGGAGATGGTCTTCCCGGCGCTGGGATCGCCCTTGACGTACCAGCGGCCCTTCTCCCACTCGAGGTCATCCGGCCGGGTCTCCAGCATGGCCGCCGCGATCAGCTTCGCCTTCTCCCGCACCTTGCGGGCAACGAGGGCGACGGCGCCGCCGCTCACCGGCGTCGAACGGCTGCCGTACGTGCCGAGGCCGAACGGCGTCTGGTCGGTGTCGCCGTGGACGACGTCGATGTCCTCCGGCGGGATCCCTAGTTCCTCGGCGACGATCTGCGCGAAGGTGGTCTCGTGGCCCTGGCCCTGGCTTTGCACGGAGATCCGGACGACGGCCTTGCCGGTGGGATGGACGCGCAGTTCGGCGCCGTCGGCCATGCCGAGGCCCACGATGTCGAAGTGCTTGCGCGGGCCGGCGCCCACGGTCTCGGTGAAGAAGGAGACGCCGATCCCCATCAGCTCGCCGCGCTCGCGTTTCTCCTGCTGCTCGCGGCGGAGTTCGTCGTAGCCGGCCAGCTCCATGGACAGCCGCATGGCCGGTTCGTAGTTCCCGGAGTCGTACACCCAGCCGGTCTTGTTGGCGTAGGGGAACTGCTCGGGCTTGATGAAGTTCTTCAGCCGCAGTTCCGCCGGGTCCATGTCCAGCTTGCGGGCCAGGATGTCCACCATCCGTTCGACGAGGTAGACGGCCTCGGTCACGCGGAAGGAGCAGGCATACGCGACGCCGCCCGGTGCCTTGTTCGTGTAGACGCCCGTGACACTGCAGTAGGCGGCCTTCAGGTCATAGCTGCCGGTGAAGATGGAGAAGAAGCCGGCGGGGTTCTTGGTCGGCTGCGCGGTGGCGTTGAAGGCGCCGTGGTCTGCCAGGACACTGGTGCGCACCGCGAGGATCTTGCCCTCCTTGGTGGCGGCGATCTCGCCCTGCATGATGTAGTCGCGGGCGAAGGAGGTGGACATCAGGTTCTCCGAACGGTCCTCCACCCATTTGACCGGCCGGCCGGTGACGATAGAGCCGACGACGGCGAGGATGTAGCCGGGGTAGATGCCGACCTTGTTCCCGAAGCCGCCGCCGATGTCCGGGGACACGACGCGGATCTTGTGCTCCGGGATCCCCGCGACGATCGCGAACAGGGTGCGGTGGGCGTGCGGGGCCTGGGTGGTTTCGTAGAGGGTCAGCTTGCCGTCGACGGCGTCGAAGTCGGCAATCGCGCCGCACGTCTCCATCGGGGCGGGGTGCACGCGCGGATAGACGATCTCGTGGGCCACCACGACGTCGGCGTCCGCGAAGGCGGCCTCGGTTTCGGCTTTGTCGCCGATTTCCCAGTCGAAGATGCGGTTGTCCGTCCGGCCCTCGATCTCGTCGCGGATCACGGGGGCATCGGCGTCGAGGGCTTTCCGGGCGTCGATGACCGGGGGCAGGACGTCGTATTCGACGTCGATCAGTTCCAGCGCGTCCCGGGCGGCGTACCGGTCCTCGGCCACGACGAACGCGACCTCCTGGCCCTGGAAGCGCACCTTGTCGGTCACGAGGACTGCCTGGACGTCCGCGGAGAGGGTGGGGGCCCAGGCGAGCTTGAGTCCCAGCAGGTCCTTTCCGGTGATGACGGCGAGGACCTTGGGGTGGGCGAGGGCGTTGGTGGTGTCGATGGAGACGAGCTTTGCGTGCGCCACCGGCGCGCGCAAGATGGCGCCGTGCAGCATGCCGGGCAGGACGATGTCGTCCAGGTAGTTGCCCTTGCCGCGGACAAACCGTGGGTCTTCCTTCCGCTGGATCCGGCCGTAGCCGATCGGGCGGTCCTCGTCGCCGGCCGCCGGATTGCCGTGCCGTTCGTGGATGACGGTCATGCCTTCACCTCTGCGTCTTGTGTCTCTGCCGGGATGTCCTCAATCACGGTGTCCGTGCCGTCGATGACCTCGTCCACCGTGGCGTCGCTGTCGCCGCCTGCCGGGTGGGCGGCGGCCCACTGCACGGACCGGACGATCGTGGCGTAGCCGGTGCACCGGCAGATCTGGCCCGAAATGGCCTGCCGGATCTCGGTGGTGTCCGGGTGCGGGTTCTTGTCGAGCAGTGCCCGGGCGGTCAGCATCATCCCGGGGGTGCAAAAGCCGCACTGCAGCCCGTGTTCCTCCATGAAGCCCTGCTGGACCGGGTCAAGGGTGCCGCCGGTGGCGAGCCCCTCGACCGTGCGGATGTCGTGTCCGGCGGCCATCGCGGCGAGGACGGTGCATGACTTCACCGGCTGGCCGTCCATCAGGACCACGCAGGTCCCGCAGTTGCTGGTGTCGCACCCCCAGTGGGTGCCGGTCAGGCCCAGGACTTCGCGGATGTAGTGGACAAGGAGCACGCGGGGCTCAATGTCGGACGTGACTTCGTTGCCGTTGACGGTCATGCTGATCTGCATCCGCTTCAGCCTTCCTGTGTCTGGGCGGCGCGGGCACAGGCCTGTCGCAGGACCCGCCGGGTGAGTTCGTCGGCGAGATGCCGTTTGTAGTCAATCGGGCCGCGCTGGTCGGCTACCGGGTCGCAGGCTGCCGCTGCCAGCCGTGCCGCCTCCGCGAACAGTTCCTCCCCGGGCTGCTGGCCGCGGAACAGTTCCGCGGTGCCGGCCACCGTGTGGTCGAGCCCGAGCGCTGTGAGTCCGACGGCGGCGTCGGCGATGGTACCGTCCTCCGCGAGTGTCACGGACGCGCCGGCGGCGCCGACGGCCCAGTCACCCACCCGGCGTTCGACCTTCTCGTAGGCGCTGCCGGAACGGGGGCGGATCGGGAAGCGGAGCTCACACAGCAGTTCGTCCTGGCCCACCGCCGTCTCGTAGGGTCCGCGGTGGAAGTCGGCCATGGTCAGGATGCGCTCGCCGGCGGGCCCCCGGACCACTGCTTCCGCGCCGAGCACGACGCAGACCGTGGAGAGGTCCTCGGCGGGGTCGGCCTGGCAGAGTGAGCCGCCGATGGTTCCCCGGTTCCGCACGATCGGATCGGCGATAACTGCCTCGGCGTCCCGGACGATGGGGAAGAGCGCCGCGATTTCGTCAGACTCGAGGAGCGTGGTGTGGCGGGTCAGGGCGCCGATGCGCAGTTTGTCGCCGTCGCGCAGGACGAAATCGAGTTCGTACAGGTCATTGATGTCGATCAGCCACTCGGGCCGGGAGAGCCGGAGCTTCATCATCGGCAGGAGGCTGTGGCCTCCGGCGACGACCCTCGATTCGGGGCCGTGGCGGGAGAGGAGTTCGAGTGCGTTGGCCACGGACGTGGCCCGCACGTAGTCGAATGGAGCCGGAATCTGCATAGTCCCTACCTCACTCCGGGGCGCTGGCAGCGTCGCGCAGCACCAGTGTGAGGCAAGTCTTGCCCCGCCTGATACGGAGTGTCAATATCGTCATAAGCGAAAGGTTATGACGCCGTGTCGATGACATTGAGCCAGCTCCGCACGTTCGCCCTGGTCGCCCGCCTGGGCTCCCTGCACGCTGCCGCGGAGAGCCTCGGCGTCAGCGAACCGGCAGTTTCCGCGGCCCTGGCGGCGCTCCGGCAGGACCTCGGTGATCCGCTGTTTGTGCGTGCCGCGGGCGGCATCGCACTGACCCCCGGCGGCCGGGCGCTGGCTGACTATGCCCAGGACATCGTCGGGCTGGCGGACCAGGCACGCTGGGAAGTTTCCAACGCCAAGAACGACGCCGGCCGGCTGAAGATCGTTGCGACCGCCCCCTTTGCCGAACATGCGGCAGGCAGGCTCCTGGACCTGTTCACCAAGCGGGTTCCTGGCGCGTCGGTGGATGTGGTGGTGGAGTCCGCTGAGGACCTTGGCTCGCTCCTGCACGAACGCGCATACGACATCGCCTTGGGAGCCAGGCCGACGGCGCCCGCGGGGCCGGTGGTCACGGAGCTAGGCCTGGACTGCGTTCCGTTCCTGCGGTACCAGCGCGCTCTGGTCGCCGCGGCGGGACATCCGTTGGCCCCGCTGCACGGACCGGTTCCGGTGGCCCGGCTGCTGGACCGGCCCTGGTTTGCCGGGCCCGCGGGGATCCAGGACAGCTCGGAGGAAGGCCGCTGGCTGGCGGCGATGGGGGTGGCGCCGGAGATCATCCGGCTGAGCAGCGAGACGGAAGCCCTGGCCGCGGTGAGGGCGGGGGAGGGCATCATGCTGGCGCTCGGCCACATCGTCCGGGCCGAACTCCAGAGCGGGGTCCTCATCCGGTTTCCCGTCGTCGGGACACCGGTCACCGGGCTGTGGTGGGCCAGCACCCTGGACCACCGCCGGACCACCACCATGGCGCAGACGCTGCAGCGCTTTGCCGGCACCGCAGACGCGACCGCCGCGATGGTTGCCCCCGGCGGCTCGCGGGGCCTGGAACGCCGCGGGTCCAAGTTCCACGTCGCGCTGTGGAGCTGAGGCGGCCCCGGGATTCTCCGGCGGGAGTGCCTGTGTCGCGTTGCGGTTCGCGGAGGTCGGTGCTAACCCTTGTGGGGGTAGACGATCACCTGACGTGCCCTACGAAGAGGAGTAACCATGACTTTGCCCCGGGATGAAGACAGCGCGCTGCGGCACTGGAGTGCCCGCCTGATCCAGGCACTGCAGATCCTTGACCTCGAAGTGGACCACGAAACGATCGTCCGGGTCGCGGACGAGTCGCGGAATGCCGTCGGCCCGCACGCGGATGCCATCAGCGCCTTCATTGTCGGCTACGCCGCGGGAACCGCATCGACCGACGGACGGAAGAGCACCCAAGACGCCGTCCACGCTGCATCGAACAAGGTCATAGAGCTGTGCGAGCACGGCGAATCCGGCGGCCCCGACGAAAAGGGCTGGGCCAAGCGGGCCCAGTAGCCCGCGGGGGCCGGTCCGCACGCCGCACTGCTGCTCCACCCCCGCTGGACATGCCCTCCGTTGGTGGCGAAGGCTGGACATGTGGGCATTATGTCCAGTGGCCGCGGCCAGGACTGGGCATGTCCCGTGGAGCGGTCTGAGACCCTCGTGGGACATGCCCTCCCTGTGCGCGCTGGGATGGACATATAGGCGTTGTGTCCAGTGGCCGCGACCCGGACTGGGCATGTCCCGTGGAGGCGGCCTACTGCTTCTGGGCCGCGCCGGATGCCATCGCAGTCGAGCCGTCCGGGACCTGGTCCTCGCTGGGTTCGAGCCTCACAATCACTGCCTTAGACACCGGCGTGTTGCTGCCCTCGGCCGTGTGGTTCAGGGGCACCAGGACGTTGGCTTCCGGGTAGTAGGCGGCCGCGCAGCCCCGGGCGGTGGGGTAGGAAACCACGCGGAACTTGCGGACCATCCGCTCCACGCCGTCCTTGTATTCGCCCCGGATGTCCACGAACATCCCGTCGGCCAGCCCCAGTTCGGCGATGTCGTCCGGGTTGACGAACACCACGTGGCGGCCCTTCTTGATGCCGCGGTAGCGGTCGTTGTGGCCGTAGATGGTGGTGTTGAACTGGTCGTGGGAGCGCATGCTTTGCAGGATCAGCGTGCCTTCCGGCCGATCCACATGCTCCAGGTCGTTGACGGTCAGCACGGCCTTGCCCGTCGGGGTGGGGAAGGTACGCGAATCCCGCGGCCCGTTCGCCAGGATGAAGCCGCCCTCGTGCCGGATACGCTCGTTGTAGTTCTCGCAGCCGCCGACGACCCGCGAGATGTGGTCCCGGATCAGGTCGTAGTTCTTCTCGTAACCGTCCCAATCGGCCTTGACCTTGTCCCCGACCAGCGCCTTGCCGAGCCGGCTGACAATGGCCGGCTCGGACAGCAGATGGTGCGAGACGGGTTCAACACTGCCCCAGGAGGGGTGCACGGCGCAGACGGTGTCTTCCACCGAGACGAACTGCTGCCCCGACTCCTGGATATCGATCTCGCTCCGTCCCATCGTGGGCAGGATCAGGGCTTCCGCCCCGGTCACCGTGTGGGACCGGTTGAGTTTCGTGGAGATCTGCACCGACAGTTCGGTGTTCTGCATGGCCGCTTCGGTGGCGTTCGTGTCCGAGATGGCGCCGACGAAGTTGCCGCCGAGCGCCACGAAGGCCCGGATGCCGCCGTCGGCCATTTTGTTGATGGTTTCCACGGCGTCCACGCCGTGTTCGCGGGGAGGCTCGAAATCGAACTCCTCGCCGAGGGAGTCCATAAAGGACTGCGGCATCTGCTCCCAGATGCCCATGGTCCTGTCGCCCTGGACGTTGCTGTGGCCCCGGATGGGGGACGCGCCGGCGCCGGGCTTGCCGATGTTGCCGCGCAGCAGGAGCAGGTTGATGATCTCCTTGATGGTGGCCACGCCCTTTTTCTGCTGCGTGATGCCCATGGCCCAGGTGATGATAACCTTCTCGGCCTTCAGGTAGCGGGCGGCGAGTTCATCGATCTCCTCGCTTCGCAGGCCGGTAGCTTCCAGGACCGCCGCGTCGTCCAGCAGGCTGAGGTGCTCCCGGAGCTCCTCGAGCCCCTCGCAGTGCTCGGCGAGGAACGCGTGGTCCAGGACGGTGCCCGGGTTGCGGGCCTCGGCGTCGAACACCCGCTTGGAGAGCGCCTGCAGCAGCGCCATGTCCCCGCCGATGCGGATGTGCAGGAACTGGTCCGCGATTTCCGTGCCGCGGCCGACGATGCCACTGACCTTCTGCGGGTTCTTGTACCGGCGCAGGCCGGCCTCGGGGAGGGGATTGACGGCGACGATCTCGCCGCCATTTTCCTTGCACGCCTCGAGTTCGGTCAGCATGCGCGGGTGGTTGGTGCCCGGGTTCTGGCCCATCACAATGATCAGGTCGGCCTTGGCGTAGTCATCGAAGCTGACCGTGGCCTTGCCGATGCCGATGGTCTGTCCCATCGCCCAGCCCGAGGATTCGTGGCACATGTTGGAGCAGTCCGGCAGGTTGTTGGTGCCGTAGCCGCGGACCATCAGCTGGTAGAGGAAGGCAGCCTCATTGGACGTGCGGCCGCTGGTGTAGAAGGCGGCCTCGTCAGGTGAGTCCAGGCTCTTGAGCTTGTCCGCGATGATCCGGATCGCCTCGGGCCAGGTGACCGGCTTGTAGTGGTCCTCTCCGGCGGGCTTGTGCACCGGTTCCGTGAGCCGGCCCTGCATGCCCAGCCAGTACTCGGAGCGGCTCCGCAGCTCGGTCACGGAGTGTTCCGCCCAGAATTCCGGGGCGATGACCACCGGCGTCGCCTCCCACGTGACGGCCTTGGCGCCGTTTTCACAAAACTCGAAGGTCTTTCGGTGGCCCGGGTCCGGCCACGCGCAGCTGGGGCAGTCGAATCCCTTCTTCTGGTTCATCGCCAGAACGGTCTTGCGCGTCCGGTTCAGGCCCATGTGCTCGATCGCGGGCGTCATGGAGTGCAGCACCCCCGGGATGCCGGCGGCCCAGTCCTTTGGACCGCCTCCGACCTCCAGGTCCTTCTCGTCGTATTCCTCGACCTTGGGATTCTTGCGGGTCACGTGAACTTCCCTTCTGCAACCACCGCCTGTTCAGGCCGGCGCTTCTCTTCTACAAGGCACCCTACCTTTTGGCCCATTACAGGCCTATCAGCTGGCATGGAGTGCCGCAAGGGATCTGCCGTCGACGCCGGCACTGCCGTTCCGTAGCATGTGCGGTACCCAGGGCGGCCGGGGAAGCCGAAAACTGCCGCCCGGAACCGAAAGGACCGTTCATGCCGGAGCAGCGGGACACGTTGGAGGGGTTTACCGAGTCAACCTTCAGCCACGGCGGCATCAGCCACCAGGTCTTCCGGGCTGGAGCGGGCCCGGCAGTGGTCCTGATCCATGAGGTCCCGGGGATCCATCCCGGAGTGGTGGACCTCGCCCGCCGCCTCATCGGCCGGGGGTACACCGTGTACCTTCCGTCGCTGTTCGGCCGGCCGGGAGGTGCCGCGGGCGCAGGAATCGCGACGTCCATCGCCAAAGTCTGCATTTCCCGCGAATTCGCCGTGCTGGCGAACCGGACCAGCCCGGCGACGGGATGGCTCCGTGCCCTCGCCGCCCAGGCGCATCAGGAATGCGGCGGACCCGGCGTCGGGGCGATCGGCATGTGCATGACCGGGAGCTTTGCCCTCGCCATGGCCCTGGAACCCGCTGTCCTGGCGCCGGTCATGAGCCAGCCCGGGCTGCCGGCGGGCCTGACCGCCCGGCGCCGCGCCGCCGTCGGGCTCGACGACGGCGAACTGGCACGGGTGAAGGCGCGGACCAGCCAGGGACTGGGACTGCTCGGCCTGCGGTTCAGCGACGACCGGGCATGCCCGGCGGCGCGCTTCGAGACGATGCGGCGGGAGTTCGGCGAGAGTTTCGAAAGCATCGAAATCGACTCGTCGCCGGGCAACCGGTTCGGCATCGCCCGGTCAGCGCACTGCGTGCTGACGGTGGACCTGGTGGACACCCCCGGGCACCCGACGAGGGAAGCCCTGGACCGGACCATCGAGTTCATCGGCGAGCGGCTGCTGCCCGGGACGGCGCCACGGGCTGCAACAGACGGGCAGTGACGCAGGAAGCGGTTCAGCGCCCTGCCACCAGCGTGTCCCGGATCTCGCGGCGGAGGACCTTGCCGATCAGCGACCGGGGCAGGGAATCGAGCACCACCACCCGGCGCGGCACCTTGTAGGCGGTCAGATGTTTCCGGGCGAAGGCCAGGAGCGCGTCCGGGTCGATGGTGGTGCCCGGGATCGGCACGACGGCGGCGACGACGTCCTCGCCGCCGCCCGGGCGCGGCAACCCGATCACGGAGACCTCCGAAACGCCCGGGAAGGTAGCGATGACGTCCTCCACCTCACTGGGCGAGACGTTGAAGCCTCCCGTGATGATCAATTCCTTGATCCGGTCCCGGATCGTGATGAAGTAGTCGTCATCCACCGAGACGATGTCACCGGTCCGGAACCAGCCGCCGTCGAGCAGGGCATCTTCTGTTTCCTCCGGCCGGTTCCAGTAGCCGGCGAACACCTGCGGGCCCCGGATCAGGAGTTCCCCTTCCTCGCCCGGGGCGCGGTCCAGGGCGGTGTTCCTCGGATCCACCACCCGGATGTCGGTCAGCGGGAACGGAACTCCGACGGTGCCCGGCTTGCGGCTGGGGCCGAACGGGTTGCCGATCGCGATCGGGGAGGTTTCGGTCAGCCCGTAGCCCTCGATCAGGAAGCCGCCGGTGGCCTTCTCCCAGGTCTCCACTGTCGCCGCCGGCAGGTTCATGGCCCCGGAGATCGAGAAGCGGATGCTCTCCAGCCCGATCCCGCGTTCCGCCGCGGCGGCGGCGATCCGGTCGTAGATCGGCGGAACGGCCGGCAGGAAGGTCGCGGGCGACTTCTTGAGTGCCTTCAGCACGAGGTCGACGTCGAATTTGGGGAACAGGACCAGCTTCGCGCCGATGCTCAACGCGAACGTCATGCAGAGGGTTAGGCCGTAGGCGTGGAACATCGGCAGCACCGCGTACACGGTTTCCCGGCCGTCCTTGAGCCCGGGCACCCAGGCCCGGCCCTGCGCGGCGTTGGCCTGCAGATTGGCGTGGGTAAGCATGGCGGCCTTGGGTGGGCCGGTGGTGCCTGACGTGTACTGCAGGACGGCGAGGTCCCCGGCCGACGGGCGCGGATGCTTCTTCTTGAGTTCCCCGGCGTCGAGGAGCCCGCGCCACAGCAGCACGGGCCGCATGGCGGGAGCCGGCCGGGCACGCCGCTCTTCTTTGCCGGCGGAGAGGGCAGCGCGGGCCTTACGGGCCGCGGGGACCGGCAGCCGCAGGGCCAGCCGCTGCAGCAGCGGCATCGCGGGGATCAGTTCCACTGAGACGACAGTGCCGAGCCCGACGTCGGCCGGCAGCTGCCGGACCCGCTCCACCGCCTTGTCCCAGACGATCGCGACGCCGGCCCCGTGGTCTTCGAACTGGTGGCGGAGTTCCCGTTCCGTGTAGAGGGGATTGTGCTCGACGACGACGGCGCCGAGGCGCAGCACGGCATGGAAGGCAATGATGTGCTGCGGGCAGTTCGGCATGACGAGGGCGACCCTGTCGCCGGCCTTGACTCCCAGTTTCTTCAGGCCGGCGGCCGCGCGGCTGATCAGGGTACCGAGCTCGCGGTAGCTGGTGCGGGCGCCGAAGAACTCCAGGGCGGGCTTCGACCCGTAGCGGCGGACGGACGCGTCCATGAGGTCCACGAGCGAACCCTCGGGGAGCACGAGGTGCGCCGGCACGCCTGGCCCGTAGGAGCCGGTCCACGGCCGGTCACTCCAGGGCACCGGGGCCTGGCCGGTGTTGTCCGCCGCCGCGCCCTTGGCAGCGGTGCCGTTGGAAGCCGTGCCCTTGGAAGCCGTGCCCTTGGCGGCTGTCCGCGGGGATTTCTTCTTCATGATCAGTCCTTGCCGCTGGAATTCGCCGGGTGTGCGCGAGCCAAAGAGCCTGCCGGAAAATCTTACCGGTGCCGGGGCATGGCCCGCGCGGCGGCCACGGCGGGGCCTGGTGCCGGTGCCCGCGGCCATGCGCGCGTGGGAGTGCTTCCTGCCCCACGACGAGGATTTGCACCAGTACGGCTGGAGCACCCGGCTGGTGCCACAGTCCTGTGAAGCTGGCGTTATCGCCCTCCTGACCGAGGTCAGGAACCGGGTGTCCGGTCCCGGTGACCATGACGAGGCGGCCTTTGGTGCGGTGCAGAACGCCGAGCATAAATACCGGATCATGGTCCGCGGCGACAGCCGGTCCTGAAACATCTGGGACCACCACACGGACATGGCCCAAGACGGACTCGTCAACGTGAGGCAGCCGCTGCGCGAACGGCATGCCGCGGATGGGGTGATGCTGGTGGGCCTCGCCTCCCACCGGGGCGAGGTGATCGAAGCGGATGCCTGCGGCCGCGCTGCGCCCCGGTGGGCCATTAAGGACCCCCGCGGGAACCGGAGTTCGAGACTGGGCCCACCGGACTCTAACCGGCCGTCCGCGGCAATCGGCCCGGCCGCCGCAGCATAACGACGGCGGCCGGGACGTACCAGAAAAGCGGCACCAGCCGCAGCGCGGTAGTCGCGACGCCGGTCGGGGACAGCGGGCCGTCCGCCGGGACCAGCGACAGCGTGGACAGGAAGGCGGCCGCGGCCGCCACCGCGGCAATCCAGCCCAGCCAGCGGGGAAAGGCCAGCAGCCGCAAGGACAGCAGCGCGATGGCAAGGAACATCACGCCAGCGGGCAGGTTGGCGAGGTTCAGTGTCACGAGGCACAGATCTGCCACTGCGGCGGCGACGTTCGGAGGGATCCGCGTCTGGGAGGGCAGCGTCAGGGTGATCTGGGCGGCCTGGCCCAGGATGTTCAGCCCCACCGCCAATACCCCCGCGGCGAAGGCGATGCCAGACAACGTGCCCGGCGCCGGCTCGGCGCGGACCAGCCTGGCCCGGACGTAGCCGAGGAACCAGAGCAGCGCTGCGGAACTGAAGACGAAGAGCAGGCTCTGGGCAAGGATCGGGGCGCGGTTCGCCACCAGATAGTCCGCGTAGCCGGGGTCCGCGGCGTCCGGCCATGGCCCGGTCAGCGCCCCTTCCAGCAGGCCCCCGGCCACGCCGAGGGCGGCGGCGAGGAGGCCGCTGAGTGCTCCGGCCAGGAGGAACAGTCCTCCTGCGTGGGCTGGCCTCCGCTCAGTCAACGGGCCCTGCTCCATGGGTCGACGGTACGCGCGGCACCCAGGGGGAGTGAGGGGCTTATGGCCCTAACCCGGGGTCAGTGTCCGGCACACACTGAAGCGACGGCGGCCTGCGGTCCTGCCGTCCCCATCATGCGATGCAGAATTGTCCGCGCCAGGAAAAGAGCAGGATTCAGAATGAACAAGCCAATCGTCGTCGGTATCAACGGATCAGCCGGAAGCGAAGCCGCGCTGACCTGGGCCCTGGAGCGGGCAGCCCGGGACAAGCTTCCGGTCACCATCATCCACGCAGTGGACGACCGCTGGATTTCTCCGGATTTCCAGTACCACGAGATCATCAGGCAAGCGGGCATGGACCTGCTCCAGAAGGCTCAAGCCAGTGCCGGCGATCAGGCACCAGGCGTGAAGGTGGACATCCAACTTCGTCACGGCAGCGGCGGCTCCGTCCTCCGGGAGGTGTCCAAAGAAGCGTCCATGGTGGTCGTCGGCGAACATGACAAGCACTGGATGGACGGCGGTCCGCTGACGGATCGTGCCCTGCAGATCGTCTCCGCCTCGGTAACCCCCGCGGCCGTAGTCCCGTTGACGCGCGGAGCCGGGGCCGCCGGCGTCGTGGTGGGTGTGGACGGCTCCGAGGAGTCGCTGCAGGCGGTCGAGTTCGCCGCCGCGGAAGCGGACAAGGGAGGCGACCAGTTAGCCGTGGTCCTCGCCTTCCGCAGGCCGGCGCGCTGGGTTGAAAACCAGTTGCCGAAGAGCGGCCTGGCCGAATCGATCCTCGAGGAGGACCGGATTGTCCTGGCGGAATCCGTCGCCGGGCTGGGCGACAAGTACCCGGACCTCGTGGTCCACCAACAGCTGGAGACCGACACCGAACCCGCCAAGGCACTGATCGGCGCCGCCAAAGAGGCCCGGCTCCTGGTGATCGGCAGCCGGGGACGCGGTGGCTTCTCGCGGATGGTGCTCGGCTCCACGGCCCACGCCGTCCTGCTCAACGTGCCGTGCCCGACCCTGGTCACGCGGGTGCACAAGGTAAAGCACGAGGACTGACGGCCGGCGGTCACCGGGCGAGCCTCCTCACTCGAGGGGGTTCTCCCGCTGACCGGCTCTTGAGCCTGTCCGGGGCGGGTGGGAGGATGATGCAGTGGAGCCCTTCTTCGATTTCGTCGGCCACTTCTGGTGGCTCATCTTCCCGTTGAGCGGGCTGTTCGGCGGCTGGGCGCGCTCCTGGTCCAGGGCCAGCGAACGCCGGCATCGCCGCAGGGTGGAGCTCTACAAGCTCCGCAACCAGGCCGCGAAGGTGGAGCAGGCCAGCCAGGCCCAAGTCAGGCAGCTCATGGACAGCCACGACGCCGTCAACCGGCGGTGGCTCGACTACGAGCTTGACGTGGGAAAACTCATCGACTTTCCGGTCATGACCGATGTCCGTGAACCCCTGACCGTGGGTTTCCTCCGGGCGAAGCGGCTGGCCGACGGCCTGCGGCCGGAAGCCCCCGGGGACATCACGACGGCGGCGCGGCTGGCGGAGTACCGCGAGGCCGTCACCAGCTACGAACTGGCGTTCGACGTCGCCGAGCGGGAAGCCAGGCGGATCAAGGACAGCAACTTCACCGGACCGGAACGGGAGCGCCTCGCCACGGCCCGGAAGCTGCTGCGGATCGCTTCGGATGCCGCCGCCACCCCGGCGGAACGGCAAACGGCGTACAAGCGCGCGCGGCGCGAACTGGACGGACTGATTGTGCTGCCGGACGCCACCCTGGCCGCGCTGGAGGAGAAGATCGCCAGCATGATCGACGCTGGGAAGACGCCCGATCTGCACCACGGCTGACGAAGGGCTGCTCACGGCCTTCTCCGGCGCTTGTTTTGCCCTGATGCCAATGCCCCGTACGCTTTAACGGGTCAGGCAACTTTGCTGAACGCCGCACTTCCTCCCGGTAGATCCCGGATGAACTATGCCGGCAGCGGGGAATGAAACCTCTGACCGTCGACTCTGCAGATTGGGCAACAGGTGGAAATCACCATCATGGTGGCGCTGGTAATAGTCCTGGCGCTTTTTTTTGACTTCACCAACGGATTCCATGACACCGCCAACGCGATGGCCACGCCCATCGCAACCGGTGCCATCAAACCCAAAACGGCCGTCGCCCTCGCGGCGGTGCTGAACCTGGTGGGGGCTTTCCTGTCCACGGAAGTGGCAAAGACTGTGTCCGGCGGCATCATCAAAGAAGGATCGGACGGGGTCCAGATCACCCCGGATATCATCTTCGCCGGACTGATGGGCGCCATCCTCTGGAACATGATCACCTGGCTCAAGGGCCTCCCGTCGAGTTCCTCGCACGCGCTCTTCGGGGGCCTGATCGGCGCTGCCATCGCCGGCATCGGTATCCACTCGATCAACTTCGAGAGCCTGATGCAGAAGGTGATCCTCCCCGCGATTTTCGCGCCGATCATCGCCGGCGCCGTGGCGTACCTGTGCACGAAGCTGGCCTACGCACTGACCTCCCGCCACGACCCGGAGTCTGGCAGCAAGCTCACGCAAAAGCGCGGCGGCTTCCGCACCGGCCAGATCTTCACATCCAGCCTCGTGGCCCTCGCTCACGGCACCAACGATGCTCAGAAGACCATGGGCATCATCACGCTGGTGCTGATTTCCGCGGGCACCCAAGAGCCCGGCACCGGTCCGCAGCTCTGGGTCATCACCTCCTGTGCCTTCGCCATCGCGATCGGCACCTACTCCGGTGGCTGGCGGATCATCCGCACCATGGGATCCGGCCTCACCGAAGTCAAGCCCGCCCAGGGCTTCTCAGCAGAAAGCAGCACGGCCTCGGCCATCCTCGCCTCCTCACACCTGGGGTTCGCCCTTTCCACCACCCAGGTGGCCTCCGGCTCGGTCATCGGTTCGGGCATGGGACGCCGCGGCGCCACCGTCCGCTGGGGAACCGCCGGAAGGATCGCGCTCGGCTGGCTCTTCACCCTTCCCGCCGCCGGCATCGTGGGGGCGCTCACGGCAATGCTGGTCCTGACCGGCGTCGTCGGCGTCGTTATCGCCGCGGTGGCCGGCACGGGTGCGGTGCTCTACATGTTCTTCCGCTCCAAGAAATCCCAGGTGGGGCACCACAACGCTGTCGCGGTCGAGGAAGCCGGCCAGGCTGTGCGGTTCCGCAAAAAGAAGAAAGCCGTGTCTGTCAGCAGGGCCAAGGACGAGCCGAAGGGCGGACTGTAATGAAGTGGCTGGAACTTATCCAGGTGGCGGGCGCAACGCTCGTCGCGGCGGTGACCGTCGTGGTCCTGTACTCCCTCGGGGTCCGTCTCACTGCCATCGCCGGTGACGTGAGCGAAAGGAAGCCGACCTGGGTGCGGCCGCTCGCATACGTGTGCTTCGGCCTGTGCGCCCTGGCCGTGCTGTTCGGGCTCTACCTGATCATTCCCTACTTCAGCAAATAGCCGGAACGGCGTCTGCCTGCGCTGCGGTTTTCCGCAGGATGGGCACCCCGGCAGGAAGTGGCTAGGCTGGGGCCATGCCTGGTTTTCAGTATTTTGTGGCGTCCTCGCTGGACGGATTCATCGCCACCGGCGACGACAATCTGGACTGGTTGCTCCAGTTCGACGGTTTCGCCGGTGGCAAGGAAAGCTACGACGGCTTCATGGCGGAGGTCGGCTGCATCGTCATGGGCGGCGACACCTATGCGTGGCTGCAGAAACACGAACCGGACAACTGGCCGTATCCCGCCACGCCGTGCTGGGTGTTTACCCACCACGAGCACTCAGCCCCCAAAGGCGCGGACGTGACATTCGTCCGCGGGCCGGTGGCCGAATTCGTCGAAGACCTCAAGGCCGACGCGGGAGACAAGAACGTCTGGATCGTCGGCGGCGGGGTCCTTGCTGCCCAGTTCGCCGACGCCGGAGCGCTCGACGAGATCATTATCTCGATCATTCCGGTGGTGCTGGGCAGCGGCAAGGCGGTACTGCCGATGTCGGGCCCGACGCCGCCGCTGGAGTTGCTCTCCTCGCACGCCATGGGCCGGGGCATCGTGGAGCTGCGCTACCGCCTCGGGGGCAGCCCGGCCTAGTGCCTTGGGCGCTCCGGCGCCTGCGGGTGGGTCGGGCCTGTGTGTCCTGCCTAAGCGCCGATGTCGCGGATCAGATTGGTGATGCGCGCTGTGGACAGCCGGCGGCCCAGCTCGTCCGTCATAACGATCTCGTGCGTGGTGAGGGTCCGGCCGAGGTGGATTGCCGTGCACGTCCCGGTCACAGTGCCCGAGGTGATGGCCCGGTGATGCGTGGCGCTGACGTCGATCCCCAGGGCCTGCCGCCGCGGCCCGGCGTGCATTCCGGCGGCGAAGGAACCCAGGGTCTCGGCCAGGACCACGTGGGCGCCGCCGTGCAGGATCCCGGCCACCTGGGTGTTGCCTTCCACCGGCATGGTGCCAACTGTCCGCTCGGGACTCATCTCCAGGAAATGGATCCCCATCTTCACCACCAGGGCGCCCACGCCGTATTGACCCAGCCATTCATGCATTTCCTCGGGAACCCCGGCAGCCGCGAGCTCGGCCGCGTAAGGGCCCGGCGTGAAATTGTCCGTCATGGGAACTAGGCTGGCACCTGTGAGCGAAACTACCAAACCGGCCCCTGCCCTCGATGCTGCTGCCCTCAATTCTGCGGCCCCCCTTTCAGCAGACACCGCCGTAGGCCTACTCCCGGCAACTGAGACCACAGCCGTGGCTGCGGCCAAGCCCGCCCGGAAGTCCAGCCGGGCCGCCGAGCCTGTATCCGCCACTGAGGCGCCCGTAATTCCGATCACGGACCAGCCCCGCCTCCTCGTCCTGGACGGGCACTCCATGGCATTCCGGGCGTTCTTCGCCCTGCCCGCGGACAAGTTCTCCACCGCCACGGGGCAGCACACCAACGCGATCCACGGCTTCACGTCCATGCTCATCAACCTGATCAAGGAGCAGAAGCCCACGCACGTCGCCGTGGCCTTTGACGTCTCGGACGACACCACCCACCGCAAGGCCGAGTACAGCGACTACAAGGGCGGACGCAACGAAACCCCCCGCGAGATGAGCGGCCAGATTGATCTCATCGACAAAGTCATGGGCGCCTGGGGCATCAAAACCATAAAGATGCCCGGCTATGAGGCCGATGACATCCTGGCCACCCTCGCCGCTATGGGCGAAAAAGCAGGCTTCGAGGTGCTGCTCGTCTCCGGCGACCGGGACGCCTTCCAGCTGATCACGGACAACGTCTTTGTGCTGTACCCCAGGAAGGGCGTCAGCGACATTCCCCGGATGGATGCGACGGCCATCCAGGAAAAATACTTCGTCAGCCCCGCCCAGTACTCGGACCTCGCCGCCCTGGTGGGGGAGTCCGCGGACAACCTCCCCGGTGTTCCCGGCGTCGGCCCCAAAACGGCCGCCAAGTGGATCAACCTGTACGGCGGGCTGGAGGGTGTCCTGGAGAACCTTGACGCGATCGGCGGAAAGGTGGGCGACTCCCTCCGCGAAAACGTGGACGAGGTCAAGCGCAACCGCCGGCTGAACCGGCTCCACACGGACCTCGACCTCCCGGTGACCCTGGACGAGCTCGCGGAGCCGCGGCCTGACCAGGCCGCCCTCGAGGAGCTGTTCGACACCCTCGAATTCAAGACCATCCGCACGCGCCTCTTTGCCCTTTACGGCAGTGAGGTTCCTGAAGCGGAACGCGAAAGCCTCGACACCCCGGACTACGTGATCCCCTCGGACGCTTCCGAACTGGGCGCGTTCTTCGAATCAGGGGCCGGCAAGCTTGCGGCTGTCGCCGTCGACGTCGTGCCCGGCCGGATTGGTGAGGATGCCGCCGCCCTCGCCATCGTCCATGACAACGGGGCCGCCTACATCGACCTCGCCAGCCAGGACGCCGCCGCCGAAAACGTCCTGGCAGGTTGGCTCAAAGACCCCGCCGCGGCCAAAGTCATGCATGGTTACAAGGCTGCCCTCAAAGCGCTCTCCAGCCGGGGCCTTGGCCTGGAAGGCGTGGTGGACGACACCTCGATCTCCGGATACCTCATCCAGCCCGACCGCCGCAGCTATGAGCTCGCCGAACTGGCCCAGCACCACCTCAACATCAGCGTCTCGACGGAAGCCGCCAAGGCCGGCCAGCTTGAGTTGGCGTTCGACGGCGAGGACGACGCCGCCGCTGCCGGCGCGCTGGTCCACGTGGGCGCCGTCGTCAAGGCCCTCAGCCGGTACTTCGAGACGGAACTGGCCGAACGCAAAGCCCAGGACCTGCTGACGACACTTGAACTGCCGGTCAGCCGCGTCCTCGCCGACATGGAACTCGCGGGAATCGCTATCGACATGGCGCGCATGGACGAGCAGCTGGCGGATCTCGCCAAGGTGATCGACAACGCCCAGGAGCTCGCCTTCGCGGCGATCGGCCACGAGGTGAACCTCGGGTCACCCAAGCAGCTGCAGACCGTGCTCTTCGAGGAGCTGGGGCTGCCGAAGACCAAGAAAATCAAATCCGGCTACACCACCGACGCCGCGTCGCTGAAGAACCTGCTGGAGAAGACCGGCCACGAATTCCTGGTCCAGCTCATGGCGCACCGCGAGTCCTCGAAGCTGCGGCAGATGCTGGAATCGCTCAAAAAGTCGGTCACCGACGACGGCCGGATCCACACCACGTACGCGCAGAACGTCGCAGCCACGGGCCGGATCTCCTCCAATAACCCGAACCTGCAGAACATCCCCATCCGCAGCGAGGAAGGCCGGCGCGTCCGCGGCATCTTTGTGGTCAGCGAAGGCTATGACTGCCTGCTGTCCGCGGACTACTCGCAGATCGAGATGCGCATCATGGCGCATCTTTCCGGCGATCCGGGGCTGATCCAGGCCTACAGGGACGGCGAGGACCTGCACCGGTTCGTGGGGTCCAACATCTTCCATGTGCCCACCGACGAGGTCACCAGTGCGATGCGCTCCAAGGTCAAAGCCATGTCCTATGGCCTTGCCTACGGCCTGACCTCGTTCGGCCTGTCCAAGCAGCTCGAGATCTCCGTCGATGAGGCGCGGACCCTGATGAAGGACTACTTCGACCGCTTCGGCGCCGTCCGCGACTACCTCCGCGGCGTGGTGGACCAGGCCAGGATCGACGGTTACACCGCCACCATCGAAGGGCGCCGGCGCTACCTGCCGGACCTCACCAGCACCGACCGCCAGTTGCGCGAGAACGCGGAGCGCATCGCACTGAACTCGCCCATCCAGGGCTCCGCCGCGGACATCATCAAGCGCGCCATGCTGGGTGTTTCCGGCGCGCTGGACGAGCAGGGCCTGAAATCGCGCATGCTGCTGCAGGTCCATGATGAACTGGTCCTCGAAGTGGCGCACGGAGAGCGTGAGACTGTAGAGAAGCTTGTAACGGAGCAGATGGGCGCAGCAGCGAAGCTGACCGTGCCGCTCGACGTCCAGATCGGCATCGGCTCCAGCTGGTACGAGGCCGGGCACTAAGCCCGCCACCCGGCAGGCCCGGAGAGCCTGGCCCGGTTCCACTTTTCAGTTCTTTCAAAGTTGCAGGAATTTCCAGGGGGATATGCACGTGGCACAGCACTACGAATTCAGGCGTTTCACACCGGCGGCCAAGGAGGAGCCGGGCTACGCGCAGTCGGTGGCCTGGATGCGGGCGGTGGCCTTCGGCTTCCACGATGCCCGGCGCAGCGATGAACGCGTCGACCGGGGCCTTGAGATGCAGCGCGCGGACGGGCGCGTGATGACCGGCGCCTACCAGACCGGCCCCGTCGCCGACCACGCACTCGGTACCGACGTTCCGGTGGCGACCTTCGGCACCATGACCAAGACACTCAACGTCGGTTTCGGACGGTTCGTGGACACCCGCCTCGTGACAGCCGTCACCGTGCGGACCTCGCACCGCCGCCGCGGGCTGTTGCGCCGCATGATGGCCGATGAACTGGGTTTGGCTCAGCAGGAAGGCCTGGCGATGGCCGCCCTCACGGCCTCGGAAGCCTCGATCTACGGCCGGTTCGGTTTCGGCGTCGCGACGTCGGAACAGTCGATCAAGGTTGACACCAGCGCCCGTTTCGTTGTGAACCACACCCCGGTAGGCAGCGTCGAGGTAGCTGATCCCAAGGTGCTCCTGGAGCTGGCCCCTGTGATCTTCGAGCGCCTGCACCGCCAGACGCCGGGGTCCATCGGCCGGCACGACTTCTATCGGCAGTTCGCCTCAGGCTCCATCAGCCGCGAGGACGGTGAAGACCCCAAGGTCAAGGTCGCGCTGCACTACGGCCCTGACGGCGACGTGGACGGTTATGTCTCCTACAAGTTCGGCGGTTGGTCCAGCACCCCGTACACCATGGAGGTCGTTGACCTGGTGGCGGCAACCCGGGCCGCCTACCTCGAACTGTGGCAATACCTGGGGGCCATCGACCTCGTCGAGCGCGTGACATGGGACGAAGCCCCCGTTGACGACCCGCTACGGTGGGCCCTCACGGATCCGCGCTGCGTGGACGCCTCGGACGCCCGGGACATGCTCTGGCTGCGCGTTCTGGACGTGCCGAAAGCACTGGGCGCCCGGCGCTACTCGGCCGACGGATCCCTGGTCCTCGCGGTCACCGACAGTCTCGGGTTCGCCGCCGGGACCTTCGCCCTGGACATTGTCGGGGGAGAAGCGGTCGTGACCCCGGCCCCGGAGGCTACGCCGGAGCTGACGCTGGATGTGGCGGACCTCGGTTCCATCTACCTCGGCGCCGTCTGCCCGGTGACCTTAACCGCCGCCGGGCGCATCACCGAGCACGCCCCCGGGGCAGCGCTGACAGCGCGCCTCATGTTCGCCGTCGAACGCGCATCGCACTGCCTCACGCACTTCTAGCCGGGTCCCCGCCGGCCTGTTGCATCGTCCCGTTGCGCTTTGACCCCCGTTCACCAAAGCGACTAGACTAAACGGGCGTGCACTACGTGCGCGCATCTACAATCCACAAAATCAGGATGACCCGGCGTTTTGCCGTGTTCTTTGCCCGTGTCGCCGACGCGGGCGCAGCGGTTTGCCTGACCGACTAACTATCCACAACGGAGCCCCTACTACATGACCATCACCTCCACCGAGAAGCCCGGTACCCCCGTAGTCGCGATTAACGACATCGGTACCGCTGAGGACTTCCTCGCAGCAGTCGACGCCACCATCAAGTACTTCAACGACGGAGACCTCGTCGAAGGTACCGTCGTCAAGGTCGACCGCGACGAAGTTCTGCTCGACATCGGTTACAAGACCGAAGGTGTCATTCCCTCCCGCGAGCTGTCCATCAAGCACGATGTTGATCCCGGAGACGTCGTCTCCGTTGGCGATCTCGTCGAAGCCCTGGTGCTCACCAAGGAAGACAAAGAAGGCCGCCTGATCCTCTCCAAGAAGCGTGCTCAGTACGAGCGTGCCTGGGGCGACATCGAGAAGGTCAAGGAAGAAGACGGTGTCGTTACCGGTACCGTCATCGAGGTTGTCAAGGGTGGTCTTATCCTCGACATCGGTCTGCGCGGCTTCCTGCCCGCATCCCTCGTCGAGATGCGCCGTGTGCGCGACCTGGCTCCGTACATCGGTCAGCAGATCGAAGCCAAGATCATCGAGCTGGACAAGAACCGCAACAACGTTGTTCTGTCCCGCCGTGCATGGCTCGAGCAGACCCAGTCCGAGGTCCGCTCCACGTTCCTCAACAAGCTGGAAAAGGGCCAGGTCCGTCCCGGCGTCGTTTCCTCCATCGTCAACTTCGGTGCCTTCGTGGACCTGGGCGGCGTAGACGGCCTGGTTCACGTTTCCGAGCTGTCCTGGAAGCACATCGACCACCCGTCCGAGGTTGTCGAAGTTGGCCAGGAAGTCACCGTCGAGGTGCTCGAGGTCGACCTGGACCGCGAGCGTGTTTCCCTGTCGCTCAAGGCTACGCAGGAAGATCCGTGGCAGACCTTCGCCCGCACCCACGCCCTCGGGCAGGTTGTTCCGGGTAAGGTCACCAAGCTGGTTCCGTTCGGCGCGTTCGTTCGCGTTGAAGACGGCATCGAAGGCCTGGTCCACATCTCCGAGCTCGCCGTGCGCCACGTTGAGCTGGCCGAGCAGGTTGTCTCCGTTGGTGACGAGCTGTTCGTCAAGGTCATCGACATCGACCTCGAACGCCGCCGCATCTCGCTGTCCCTCAAGCAGGCCAACGAGGGCGTCGACGCCGAGTCCACCGAATTCGATCCGGCTCTCTACGGCATGGCCGCAGAGTACGACGAAGAGGGCAACTACAAGTACCCGGAGGGCTTCGACCCGGAGTCCAACGAGTGGCTTGAAGGCTACGAGACGCAGCGCGCCGCCTGGGAGCAGCAGTACGCTGACGCCCAGACCCGCTGGGAAGCCCACAAGAAGCAGGTTGCCCAGCACGCTGCCGACGACGCTGCAGCTGCAACGTCCGGCGAGAGCGACTCCGGCACCACCAGCTACTCCTCCGAGCCGGCCGCAACCGAGACCGGTGCAGGCACGCTTGCTTCGGACGAGGCTCTTGCCGCTCTGCGCGAGAAGCTGACCGGCAACTAATTGCCCAACGTCCCCGGGGAGTAGGCTCCCCGGGGCTTGGCAGTTGCCAGCTTGAAGTAACACCGTGAAAGTGGCCGTCCCCCAGGGGGGCGGCCACTTTTCGTTGAAGGACATGTCCGGCGGGTGTCTATTCCAGGGGGACATGCCCATTGGTGGGTACCCGCCCCACGGGACATGCCCATTCCTGGCCGCGACCACCGGACATAGCGGCACAATGTCCAGTCCCGGGCCCGGGCGGAGTGCATGCCCTGTTTTCCCGGGATCTTCCCGGGCCACCTGAACCGAGGAGGAGGACATGCCCACTGGTGGGCACCCGCACCACGGGACATGTCCAGAGGTGTGTACCCGCGCCACGGGACATGCTCATTCCTGGGGTCGGCCACTGGAGATAGTGGCATCCTGTCCACTCCTGGGCCCGGACGTGGCGCATGCCCTGTCTTCCCAGGGTCTTCCCGGCCCACCTGAACCGGGGCGGCAGGGGACATGCCCACTGGTGGGTACCTGCACGACGGGACATGCCCATTCCTGGGCGCGGTCGCCGGACATAGGGGCACAATGTCCATTCCTGGGCCCGGGCAGGGGGACATGCCCCGCCGGTCCCGGGCAGCCCTCAGCGCAGCGGGATCCTAGCCTTGACCGGAACCGCGGCATCACCGGCGGCTTGGCCCTCGTCGAGCCTGGCGCCGGCGGAGCGCAGCAGGACCAGGGCCGCCGTGTTTCCTGCCGTTGTGTCGGCTTCGAGCACCGCGGCACCGGACGCTGCGGCCCGGTCGATCACGAGGCTAAGGGCCTCCCGGGCGATTCCCTTGCCCCGGAAGCTCCGGCCCAGCCAGATTCCGGTTTCCAGCGTGCCTTCGCCGGTCCGCTTGAGCCGGATGGAGCCGGCCAGTTTCCCGTCGCAGCTGATCGCCCAGCTTTTCTGCTGCGCCGGCCCGTCGAGTCCCGCGGCGGCGTGGTGGTATTCGCGGAACCAGCTGATTCGTTCCGAATTCCAGCCGGCGGCGCTGCCCAGCGGAGGCGTTACCTCGTCGGCGTCGGCGTCCTGGATCGCGACGGTCAGGAGCTGCTCAAGGACCGCTCCGGAGACGTCGACGAGCCGGACCGGGGCGGGGGAGGGCTCAGCTGAGGGGGACATCGATCCACTCCGTTTCTCCAGGCAGCAATGCGGCGGTGCCGGCTGACAGCGCGGCGAGCCGGTCACCAGCCAGGGCCAGTCCCGCCGGGTCGTCCGGCAGGGCAAGCCTCAGAACAGTAGTCTGCGCCTCGTAGCTGGTTTCGGCCATGACGTAGCCCGCGGCGCGCAGGTCATTTTCCAGCCGGCCCGCCGTCGCATGGGGGACCGTCACTGTGCAGATCCGCAGCCGGCGCCGTTGCGCCAGCGGCGCCCGATCCAGGGCCGCGGTCACAGATTCGGAGTAGGCCCGGACCAGTCCGCCGGCGCCCAGCAGGACTCCGCCGAAGTAGCGGACGACGACGGCGGTCACGTCGCTGAGGTCCGCCACGCCGGGCGCAGTCTCGCGCTTCAGCAACGCGTCGAGCATCGGGATGCCTGCGGTGCCGGACGGCTCGCCGTCGTCGTTGGACCGCTGGACGTCGCGGTCCGGACTGAGCACGAACGCGGAGCAGTGGTGCCGGGCATCGTGGAATTCCTTGCGCAGCCCGGCGAGGACCGACCGGGCGCTCTCCTCATCCCCGGTGCGGTGCAGCACAGTGATGAAGCGCGAGCGTTTCACCTCGATCTCGTGGCGGAACTCCGGACCCGCGGCCAGGGTGGTGTAAACGGTGGCCCTGCTCTCCGGGGAAACCACGTCTTCAGGCACCGGATCAGTTTAGTCTGGTGGGGTGCTGAAAATCGGGTTGACGGGCGGCATCGCCTCAGGGAAGTCAGTGGCGGCCTCGCGCCTGCGCGAACTCGGCGCGGTGGTGATCGACGCCGATGCCCTGGCCCGCGAGGTGGTGGAACCCGGAACACCGGGACTCGCGCGGGTGGTCGGGGCCTTCAGCCGGGCCATCCTGACTCCCGACGGCAGCCTGGACCGGCCGAAGCTTGGCGCCCTCGTCTTCGGCAACCCCGAACGGCTCGCGGTACTCAACGGCATCATCCACCCCCTCGTCCGGGAGCGTGCTGCCGCGCTGGCCGCCGGCGCCCCGAAAGGCGCGGTGGTGGTCCAGGACATCCCGCTGCTGGTGGAGACCGGCCAGGGCGCGAGTTTCCATCTGGTGCTGGTGGTCGACGCCCCGGACGACGTCCGTGTGCAGCGCATGGTGCAGCACCGGCACATGACCATTGACGAGGCCAGAGCCCGGATGGCGGCCCAGGCCCCGCGTGACGTCCGGCTGGCAGCGGCCGACGTGGTCCTGGACAACTCGGGTTTCAAGGACGAACTCCGGGACGCGGTCGACCGGCTCTGGAAGTTCCGGCTGGGACCGTTTGCGGAGAACCTGTCCAGGCACCGCCTCGCACCGCGCGCGGGCGGGCCCGTGCTGGCACCCGCCAACCAGGACTGGCCGGCGCAGGCCGGCCGGCTCATCGCGCGCCTGCGGGCGGCCGCCGGCGAGGATGTCCTGGCCCTCGACCATGTGGGGTCCACTGCCGTCCCCGGACTCGCCGCGAAGGACGTGCTCGACCTCCAGCTCGGCGTGGAGGACGCGGCTGCAGCGGAGCGGATTGCCCCGCTGCTGGCCGAAGCCGGTTTCCCCAGCTGGCCGGGGGTCTTCACCGACAACCCCAAGCCCTCGCACCCGGACCCGGCTGACTGGTGGAAGCGGATGCACGGCAACGCGGACCCCGGGCGGGCCGTCAACCTCCACGTCCGCGCCGTCGGGTCCCCGGGCTGGCGGTTTGCGCTCTGCTTCCGGGACTGGCTTCGCGACGACGCGGCCGCCCGGGCCGTCTACCTGGCCGAGAAGCGCCGCGTCGCCAAGATGCACGGCGTGGACAAATCCACTGCAGGCTACGCCGCCGACAAGGAAGGCTGGTTCACGGACTACGCCGCGCCGCGGATGGACACGTGGGCCCGGCGCACGGGGTGGCGGCCGCCGTCGTACGCCGCCCCCGAGCCCGGGACCCGGCCGGAGACGCAGCCCGGCGCGGACCGTACCGGCTCCGGTACCGCCCAAAGCTGAATCAGGACATCCTGTCGCAGCCCGGCGGTAGATTAGGTACATGAGTCTTGCGCAGCAGATCAACCGTGTCGTGGCGCCCTTCGAGGTCATCAGCGAGTTCAAGCCGGCGGGTGACCAGCCGGCAGCGATCGCCGAACTGACCGAACGCATCAAGAACGGCGAAAAGGACGTGGTGCTGCTTGGTGCCACGGGTACCGGCAAAAGCGCGACGACAGCGTGGCTGATCGAGCAGGTGCAGCGGCCCACGCTGGTGATGGTGCAGAACAAGACCCTCGCGGCGCAGCTGGCCAACGAATTCCGCGAACTGCTCCCGAACAACGCCGTGGAGTACTTCGTCTCCTACTACGACTACTACCAGCCCGAGGCTTACGTCGCGCAGACGGACACCTTCATCGAGAAGGACTCCTCCGTCAACGAGGAAGTCGAGCGGCTCCGGCACTCGGCCACGAACGCGCTCCTGACCCGCCGCGACGTGATCGTTGTGGCCACGGTGTCCTGCATCTACGGGCTCGGCACCCCGGAAGAGTACATCGCCGGCATGGTGACGCTCCGCAAGGGGGCGGAGATGAACCGCGACGACCTGCTCCGGAAGTTCGTTTCCATGCAGTACGCCCGCAACGACATGGATTTCCACCGCGGCACGTTCCGGGTCCGCGGGGACACGGTCGAAATCATCCCGATGTACGAGGAGCTGGCGATCCGGGTCGAGTTCTTCGGCGACGAGATCGAGAACATCTACACGCTGCACCCGCTGACCGGCGAGGTGATCCGGGACGAAACCGAGATGTACGTCTTCCCGGCTTCCCACTATGTGGCCGGTCCGGAGCGTATGGGCCGGGCCATCAAGAGGATCGAGGACGAGCTCGCCGAGCGGCTCCAGGTCCTGGAGAGCCAGAACAAGCTGGTGGAGGCGCAGCGGCTGCGGATGCGCACCACCTACGACCTGGAAATGATGCAGCAGATGGGGTTCTGCAACGGCATCGAAAACTACTCCTCACACATCGACGGACGCGCCCGCGGAACCGCCCCGCACTGCCTCATCGACTACTTCCCCGACGACTTCCTGCTGGTCATCGACGAATCACACGTCACCGTGCCGCAGATCGGCGCCATGTACGAGGGCGACATGTCCCGCAAGCGGAACCTCGTGGACCACGGCTTCCGGCTGCCCTCGGCGATGGACAACCGCCCGCTTAAGTGGGACGAGTTCCAGGACCGCGTGGGCCAGGCCGTGTACCTGTCCGCGACCCCCGGCAAGTACGAGCTCGGCAAGGCGGACGGCTTTGTCCAGCAGATCATCCGGCCCACCGGCCTGATCGACCCTGAGGTGATTGTGAAGCCCACCAAGGGGCAGATCGATGACCTGCTGGGCGAGATCCGGATCCGCACCGGGAAGAACGAGCGTGTCCTGGTCACCACGCTGACCAAGCGGATGGCCGAGGACCTCACCGATTACCTGCTGGGGCACGGGGTGAAGGTCGAATACCTGCACTCCGACGTCGATACCCTCCGCCGCGTCGAGCTGCTCCGTGAACTCCGGATGGGCGTCTTCGACGTGCTGGTCGGCATCAACCTGCTCCGTGAAGGCCTCGACCTGCCCGAAGTATCGCTCGTGAGCATCCTGGACGCCGACAAGGAAGGCTTCCTGCGCTCTTCCACCTCGCTGATCCAGACCATCGGCCGTGCCGCCCGCAATGTCTCCGGCGAGGTGCACATGTATGCGGACAAAATCACCGACTCGATGGCGCACGCGATCGACGAAACGAACCGGCGCCGTGCGATCCAGGTCGCCTACAACACGGAAAAGGGCATCGACCCGCAGCCGCTGCGGAAGAAGATTGCCGACATCACGGACCAGATCAACAAGGAGGACGCGGACACCCGCGAACTGCTGGCCGCTGCCGGCAAGGCCCGCGGCAAGGGCAAGGGCGCGGCGAAGGTCCGGGCGGACGGCCTGGCGGCCGCGCCGGCCGAGGACCTGGTGGGCCTGATCGAACAGCTCACCGAACAGATGCATGCCGCCGCCGGTGAACTGCAGTTTGAACTCGCCGCACGGCTCCGTGACGAGGTGGGCGAGCTCAAAAAGGAGCTGCGTCAAATGCAGTCCGCGGGGCACGCCTAGGGTAATGTTGGGCGGACGTAGGGGAGTATCCCAAGCGCTACGATCGTCAACACGCACGGCACAGATGCCCTGCCGGGCGTAGCGGGCAGCCAGGCAGTACCAGGTACGCGGTACCGGACACGCAGGCCAGTCGGAGAGACTTACACCGCACTGTCACACCCTGCGAAAGGTATCTTCGTGCCCGAACTTCCCGTCTGGTTTGAGGTTGGCTCCTTTGTCGTCCTCGGCATCATCCTGGCCATCGACCTGCTGCTGGTCCTCAAGCGCCCGCACGAACCCTCCATGAAGGAGGCCGGCCTGTGGGTGTCGTTTTACATTGCCCTCGCGCTTGTCTTCGCCGGTGCCATGTTCGCCTTCACGGGCCCCGAGTACGGCGGGCAGTTCCTTGCCGGCTGGGTGACGGAATACAGCCTCAGCATCGACAACCTCTTTGTCTTCATCATCATCATGGCCCGCTTCTCGGTACCCCGTAAGTACCAGCAGGAAGTGCTGATGGTCGGCATCATCATCGCGCTGATCCTCCGCGGCATCTTCATCCTGCTCGGTGCCATTGTGATCGAACAGTTCAGCTGGGTCTTCTACATCTTCGGTGCCTTCCTGCTGTGGACCGCGTGGAAGCAGGCCCAGGACGACGGCCACGAGGAGGAAGACAAGGAAAACCCGCTCATCGCCCGGATCCGCAGGGTCCTGCCGATGTCGGATAAGTACGACGGCGGCAAGCTCCGCACCGTGGTGGACGGCAAGAAGGTCTTCACGCCCATGCTGATCGTCTTCGTGACCATCGGCCTGACGGACCTGCTCTTCGCCGTGGACTCCATCCCGGCCATCTTCGGCCTGACGCAGAGCGCGTTCATCGTCTTCACCGCAAACATCTTCGCGCTGATGGGCCTGCGGCAGCTGTACTTCCTGCTTGGCGGCCTGATGACACGCCTGATCTACCTCAAGCACGCGCTCTCGGTGATCCTCGCGTTCATCGGCGTGAAGCTGGTCCTGCATGCCATGCACGTCAACGAGCTGCCCTTCATCAACGGCGGCCAGCACATCGAATGGGCCCCCGAGATCCCCACGTATGTTTCCCTCGGAGTGATCATCGGCACCATCATCGTCGCCGTGATCGCCAGCCTGATCAGCTCCAAGGCCACGCAGACGAAGCTAGACGCCCGGCTCGAAGAGGACGCCCGCAAGAGCCTGAGCGACGCAGAGTAGGTATTCCGGTTCGGCTATGCTCGGACCGTGAAAATCTTTGACACAACAGCTGTGAACGGTACGGCGCTGGACCCGCAACGGGTCCAGCGCCGTACCGTTTGGGTGCTGAGCTCCGCGCAGCTGCTCAGTGGAATCGGCAACGGCGCCAGCCTGTCCGTCGGATCGCTGCTGGCCGTCCAGCTGTCCGGCTCCAACGCCTGGGCGGGCTCCGTAACCACCACCATGACCCTCGGCGCCGCGGCGGCCGCCCTTCCGCTCGCGGGACTGGCCGGACGCCGCGGCCGGCGGGCTTCCCTGGTCACGGGTCTGCTCGCAGCCATGGCCGGCGCACTGCTGGTGATCGTATCCACGGTAACCGGGAGCTTCCCGGTGCTGCTGCTGGCCGCGGCCTTGCTGGGACTCGGCACGGCCGCCAACCTGCAGGCCCGGTTCGCCGCCGTCGACCTCGCCGAACCTGAACACCGCGGCCGTTCCCTGGCAATCGTGGTGTGGGCCGTGACCGTCGGCGCCGTCGCCGGTCCCAACCTCATCCGCCCCGGCGCCCTGGTCGGGGAAGCCCTCGGCCTGCCGGCTCTAGCCGGTCCCTTTGTGTTCTCATCGGCCGGGTTGGCACTTGCCGCATTGCTGCTGATCGTGGGCCTGCGGCCGGATCCGCTGCTGCTCGCCGCACGCCTCCGCTCCGCCGGGCAACCCCGCGCAACCGGAACAACCGGAGCCCCAGCCGCCAAAGCCGCGGCCGGCGGCGCTGCCAAAGGCACTTCCGGGGCCCGACGGCGGCACGGCCTCCGTCACGGAATGCGCGCCATCAAGGCCGCCCCGCGGGCCCGGCTCGCCCTCCTCGCAGTGATTGCCGCACACGGCTGCATGGCGGCCGTGATGTCCATGACGCCCCTCCACCTGCAGTTGCTGACCGAGGGTCCGCTGGCCGACATGCCCTCCGGCCACGCCCACGCCGCCAGCACCGACGTCCTGGTCCTGATCGGATTCACCATCTCGCTGCATATCGCCGGGATGTACGCGCTGTCTCCGGTCATGGGCTGGCTGACGGACAAGACGGGCCGGCTCCCGGTCATCCTGCTGGGACACGGGCTGATCCTGCTGTCCGTCCTGGTGGCCGGCTTCGGGGACACCGAGCCGGCCCTGGTGACGGTGGGGCTGGTGCTGCTCGGACTGGGCTGGTCCGCTGCCACCATCGCCGGTTCCACCCTGCTCGCCGAGAGTGTCGGCGCGGATGACCGCGTCCTGGTCCAGGGCGTCTCAGACACCATGATGGGGGTCGCCGGAGCGGTCGGAGCAGGGTTCTCCGGACTGGTGATGAGCGGTGTCGGCTATCAGGGTCTCAACCTGGCGGCCGCCGCAGTCGCCGCGGCGGTGCTTGTGGCCGCCCTGCGCGCGGCGGCCAGGGTCCGCCGGCTCCAAATGGCAGCCTAGCGGCCGGAGGGCCGGTGGCCGCTCTGCCCCGGACTCCGCCTAGGCCCGGACGGACCGGGTCAGGCCGAGCAGCCGGGCGAAGATGCCCTCGCCGTCGTCCGCGATGCCGTCATGGTGGAAGTCCGCAGACTCCCAGACCTGCAGGCCGCGGACGGCCGCGGCCGTCTCCAGCGAGAGGTCGCGGTCCACATAGATGTCATCGCTGTACACGGCGGCGGCCACCGGGACGGTGTTGAGTGCGAGCCGTTCGGGATCGTACAGCGGCGGCCAGTCGTCCTTTTCCGCGAGCAGCCCGGCAACCCCCTGCAGGGGCCGGAGCGCGGGATCCTGCTCGAAGTACCAGGGGTAGACCATCTCGCCGGTAAGCAGCGGCTCGGGGGCCTCCGGGGAAAACTCCGGGAAGTCCTGCAGGACCCGCCAGGCCGCCCAGTCGGTGGACTCGCCCTGGCCGTAGATCGATTCGTGCATCACCGCGTACAGCGGGTTGGCCGACCGGGACACGAGCCCGCGGACCTGTTCGAGGAAGGCATCCGAGAGGCGGTCGCCGCCGGGCGTGCCCACGAAGGCGTCCTCCAGCAGGTGGTGCAGCGCATCCACCCGCGTGTTGCCGCCCAGGAAGGAACCCACCATCTGGAAGCGCTCCACGGTGAGGCGTCCGCCGTCGGGCAGGAATTCCTCCGTGTCGCGGAGGTGCCGGGCGATCCGGGTGACCGCCGCACGGTCCTCGGGATACCGTCCGAAGTACTCGGCGTTGCGGGCGGCCACCCGCTGGAAGGTGGCGCGGTAGACCCGGTCCGCGGGGCCCGTGAGGGGGCCGAGCCCTCCGGTGATCAGGGCTTCGCGAAGGCCCTCCGGGGCGAAGGAAAGGTAGCTGAGGGCGCAGAAGCCGCCGTAGCTCTGGCCGTAGATGGACCACGGCGCGGACCCCAGTGCCAGCCGGATGGACTCCGCATCGGCGACGATCGAATCCGCACGGAAGTGCGCCAGGTAGCCCGCCTGGTCGGCATCGTTCCCGCGCAGCGGCAGGGTGTTGCGGTCGATCGCGGAGGACAGACCGGTGCCGCGCTGGTCCAGCATCAGGATGCGGAAGTCCTTGGCGGCGGCTTTGCTCCAGCCGCCAAGGGAGGGGAGGCGGTTGCCGCGGCCGCCCGGGCCGCCCTGGAGGTAGAGCAGCCACGGGAGCCGGGCGGCCTCCTCCTCGGTGTGGTCCGTGGAGACGTATTCGCGGGCAAAGACGGTGATGGTCTCGCCGGCCGGCGCGTCGCCGCCGAAATGGTCCAGCGGCACCTCGAAGTAATGCTCCGCGGTGCGCATCCCGCGGTATTCGTGCCGTGCCTTGATGGTGTGGGGGACCGGCGGCCGCGCCGCCTCGAGCAGGCCCGCGGCACCGGATCCGGCCAGGGGCAGGTCGGCCAGGGGCAGATCGGCCGCCGTCCGGGACGCAGACAGGTCAGCCACGGGCTTCGGCTTTGCTGGCCCCGAAGGCTTCAAGCGCTTCGCCGGTAAGGCGGAACGTGGACCATTCCTCCATCGGGTTGGCGCCGAGTTTCTTGTAGAAATTGATGGAGGGCTCGTTCCAGTCCAGGACGCTCCATTCGACGCGCGCGTAGCCGCGGTCCACGGCGGTCGCGGCCAGATGCTGCAGGAGTGCTTTGCCGTGGCCCTCGCCGCGGGCCTCGGGCCGCACGTAGAGGTCCTCCAGGTAGATACCGTGGACGCCTTCCCACGTGGAGTAGTTCAGGAACCAGAGGGCGAACCCCCGGACGTCGCCGTCCTCGTTCTCGGCCATGGCGGCGAACACGCGCGGATTCTCGCCGAAGAGGACCTCGCTCAGCATCTCCGGAGTGTTCCGGACGGCGTCCGGCTCCTTCTCGTAGATGGCCAGGTCATGGATCATCTGCAGGATTGCGGGGACATCATTCGCCGTCGCGGGCCGGATTACACTCATTGTTCGAGTTTACAAGTTGACCGGGCCCGACTGGGCCCACCCCACGTGCAGGACCGTTTAGAGCCGGTTCACATCCGTGACACGCACGACGGCGGTGCCGGTCTCGTCGGATGCCGCGAGGTCGACCTCCGCGGAGATGCCCCAGTCGTGGTTCCCGGCCGGGTCCTCGAAGATCTGCCGCACCTTCCACGTCCCGGGTTCCTCGGTGATCATCAGCAGGCCGGGTCCGCGGGCGTCGGGGCCGGTGCCGATGTCGTCGTGTTCGTCGAAGTAGTCATCCAGCACGTCCTCCCAGCGCTCGGCATCCCAGCCGGAACCGGCGTCGAGCTCGGCGAGGGCAGTGGCGTCCTCGTCCGCGAAGAGCTCCACCCGGCGGAACATCTCGTTGCGCACCATCACCCGGAACGCCCGGACGTTGGAGGTTAGCGACGGCGGCGGGGGCGGGGGAGCATCGTGCGGCGTCGGCGCCTTGCCGGAGGTGAGCTCCTCCCACTCATCCAGCAGGCTGGAGTCGACCTGGCGGACCAGTTCGCCGAGCCACGCGATGAGGTCTTCCAGGTCTTCGCGGAGGGCGTCCTGCGGGACGGTCTGCCGCAGGGCCTTGAAGCCGTCGGCGAGATAGCGCAGCACAATGCCCTCGGACCGGGCCAGTCCGTAGAACTGGACGAACTCGCCGAAGTTCATCGCCCGCTCGTACATGTCCCGGACCACCGACTTGGGCGCAAGCTCAAAGTCACCGATCCACGGGGCGGCCCGGCGGTAGACATCGAAGGCCTCGCCGAGGAGCTCCGCGAGCGGTTGCGGGTAGGTGACCTCATCCAGCATGGCCATACGCTGGTCGTAGTCGATGCCGTCCGCCTTCATCGCGGCGACTGCCTCACCGCGCGCTTTCTTCAGCTGCGCAGACAGGATCTGCCGAGGCTTCTCCAGCGTCGACTCGATCACGGACACGACGTCCAGGGCGTACGACGGCGACTCCGGATCCAGCAGTTCCAGCGCCGCCAGAGCGAAGGGGGACAGCGGCTGGTTCAGGGCGAAGTTGGCCTGCAGATGGACCGTCAGCCGGACCGTGCGGCCGTCCGTGCCCTGCTCCTCAGACGGGATCCGTTCCACGACGCCGGCGGCCAGCAATTCGCGGTAGATCCCGAGGGCCTTCTTCATCAGCTGCAGCTGGGACGAGCGCGGCTCATGGTTCTCCGTGAGCAGGCGGCGGGCGGCCTTGAACGGATCTCCCGGCCGTTCCATCAGGTTCATCAACATCGCGTGGGTCACGGTGAAGCTTGAGGTCAGAGGATCCGGCACGGACTCCACGAGGCGTGTATAGGTCGGTTCGCCCCAGGACACGAAGCCTTCCGGCGGCTTCTTCTTGACCACCTGGCGGAGCTTCTTTTGGTCGTCGCCGAACTTGGCAGTGGCCTTGGCCATCGCCTTGACGTTCTCCGTGACGTGCTCCGGGGCCTGCACCACAACGGTTCCTGCGGTGTCGTAGCCGGCACGTCCGGCGCGGCCCGCGATCTGGTGGAATTCGCGGGAGTTCAGAAGCCGGGTGCGGACGCCGTCGTACTTGCTCAGCGCGGTGAGCAGCACGGTGCGGATGGGGACGTTGATGCCCACGCCGAGCGTGTCCGTCCCGCAGATGACCTTGAGCAGCCCGGCCTGGGCGAGCTGTTCCACCAGCCGCCGGTACTTGGGCAGCATGCCGGCGTGGTGGACACCGATGCCGTGCCGGACCAGCCGGTTCAAGGTCTTACCGAAACCGGCGGCGAAGCGGAACCCGGCGATCAGCTCCGCGATCTTGTCCTTCTCCTCGCGGGTGCAGACGTTGATGCTCATCAGGTTCTGGGCCCGGTCGATCGCCTCCACCTGGCTGAAGTGCACGACGTACACGGGAACCTGCTTGGTCGCGAGGAGTTCCTCGAGTGTCTCGTGGACGGGCGTCTGCTCGTAGTAATAGTGCAGCGGGATGGGCCGCTCCACCGAACTGACGGTCGTCGTCGGGCGGCCGGTCAGCTCGGTGATGCCGGCTTCGAAGCGGCTGACGTCGCCGAGCGTCGCGGACATCAGCAGGAACTGTGCCTGGGGGAGCTCCAGGAGCGGCACCTGCCAGGCCCAGCCGCGCTGCGGGTCGGAGTAGAAGTGGAATTCGTCCATGATGACGGCGCCGAGCTCGGCGGCGGCGCCTTCGCGGAGCGCGATATTGGCCAGGATCTCCGCGGTGCAGCAGATGATCGGGGCGTCCTGGTTGACACCTGAGTCGCCGGTGATCATTCCGACGTTCTCCGCGCCGAAGATCTCGCACAGGGCGAAGAATTTCTCCGAGACGAGGGCCTTGATCGGGGCGGTGTAGTAGCTGCGCTGTCCGCGGGCCATGGCCTGGAAGTGGACGGCGATGGCAACGAGGGATTTGCCGGAGCCGGTGGGGGTTGCCAGGATGACGTTGGCGCCGGAGGCAAGCTCCATGATGGCCTCGTCCTGGGCGGTGTACAGGGCCAGCCCGCGGGTTTCCGTCCACTCGACGAAGCGGGTGTAGAGCTCGTCCGGGTCGAGGCCTGTCCGGCCTGGGACCCGGGCGGCCGGGGCGGGGAGCTGTTCAACAAGTTTCATCGCTCCCCAGCTTAGTGGCCTGCTCTGTCCCGGGTGCGCGCCTCCTTGGCCGCCGTCCCGGCCGGGGATAGGCTTCGGAGGTCGCGTCGTTTGCCGGTGGCTGGAGGAACGGGAACTGGAGGAAACACCGTGAAATGGGATCCCGCCAAGTATGTGCAGTTCGGGGACTACCGGGACCGGCCGTACTTCGACCTGACAGCCCGAATCCATGCGGACGAACCCCGCCACGTGGTCGACCTCGGCTGCGGTCCCGGGAACCTGACCGCCACCCTGGCCGAACGCTGGCCCGCGGCTGAAGTCACCGGCCTGGACTCGTCCGCGGACATGCTGGCCCGATCTGCGGTGCACACCCGCCGGCTGCCCCATCTGTCCTTCGGCCTGGCGGATATCGCCGGCTGGATGCCCTCTGCCGGGACGGACGTCGTCGTCACCAACGCCGCCCTGCAATGGGTGCCCGGCCACCGGGACCTGCTGGCCCGCTGGCTCGCGGCGCTCAAGCCCGGCGCCTGGTTCGCGCTGCAGGTCCCCGGCAACTTCAACGCACCCTCGCACGCACTGATGCGCGGACTGGCGGAGTCCGCAGGGTGGGCGGGCCGGCTCGCCGGTGTGCTGCGCCACGACGACGTCGTGGGCGAACCGGACGAATACTTGAAGATCATGCTCGACGCCGACTGCGACGCGGACGTGTGGGAAACCACTTACTACCAGCTGCTCCACGGCGACAATCCCGTGCTGGAGTGGGTGCGCGGCACCGGACTCAGGCCGGTGCTGGCCGCCCTGTCCGCCCCGGACGCCAGCGATTTCGAAGCCGAGTACTCGGCGCAGCTGGCCCTGGCGTACCCGGCCGGACCGCACGGAACCGTGTTCCCGTTCCGCCGGATCTTCGCCGTGGCCCGCAAGCGGGAATGACCCGCGGACGCTCCTTTCTGAACGGCCACCGCGGCCGGCCGACGTGTGACAACAGAGCACTGTGTGATCGTGCTTACAATGTCGGGGCAGCGTGGGGGCCGCTGCAGTCGCGAAGCTGAATCCATGCCCTAAATTAGCGATGGAGGATCGGTGCTTATAGGCCTGATGGGCCGGCTGTTAGCCGCCCACAAAGGGACCGTGCTCGCCATCGTGCTCCTGCAGCTGGTGCAGACCACTGCCAGCCTCCTCCTTCCCACCCTGAACGCGGCCATCATCGATGACGGAGTAGTCGGCGGGGACGTCCCGGCGATCCTGCGGTTGGGGTCCTGGATGGCCGCGATCGCCCTGGTGCAGGTCGTCACGGCCATTGCCGCCGGCTATCTGGGCGCCGTCGCGGCCATGGAGCTGGGCCGGGAACTTCGCGCAGAGCTGTTCGCCAAAGTGCAGTCCATGTCCTCCCAGGAAGTCGCCGCGTTCGGCGCTGCCAGCCTGGTCACGCGGGCAACCAACGATGTCGCGCAGATCCAGAACCTGGTGGTCCTCGTGTTCACGATGCTGGTCGCCGCGCCGGCGATCTTTGTCGGCGGGATCGTGCTGGCCCTGCACCAGGACATCGCCCTGTCCGGAATCGTGGTCGCTGTGATCCCGGTGCTCGCCGTCATCATGATCCTGATCGTCCGGCGGCTCGTGCCCCTCTACCGGCAGGGCCAGGAACTCATCGACCGGACCAGCCGGATGCTGCGTGAGCAGATCATCGGGGCCAATGTCATCCGCGGCTTTGTCCGCCAAAGTTACGAGATCCGGCGTTTCGACTCGCTCAACAAGGACCTGACGAAGAACAACCTGCGGTCCGCGCTGCTGGTCGCCGGAATGATGCCGCTGATCATGCTGGTGGTCAATCTGTCCTCTGTCGGTGTGGTCTGGTTCGGCGGACACCGGATCGAGGCCGGCGAGATGCGGCTGGGCGCCTTGACGGCGTTCATCGCGTATATCCTGCAGATCCTGATCGCCATCATGATGGCCATGTACGTCTTTATGACGGCCCCGCGGGCGGCAGCCTGCGCGGAGCGGATCCAGGCGGTCCTCGACACGGCGCCGGCGATCACGGACGGCCCGGGCGGCGCCACCCCCGAGGGCCACGCAGTGCAGTTCCGGAACGTCTCCTTCGCGTATCCCGGCGCCGAGGCTCCGGTCCTCGACGGGGTCAGCTTCACGGCCGTTCCCGGGACCGTGACAGCCGTCATCGGCGCCACGGGCAGTGGCAAAACCACCCTTCTGAACCTGTTGCCCAGGTTCCTCGCCGCTACCGGCGGGAAAATCAGCATCGGCGGCTGCGATGTGCGCGGCCTCCCGCTGGACACTTTGCGGAGCCTGATCGCCGTCGTACCCCAGCATTCCTATCTGTTCTCCGGGACGCTTGCCGGGAACCTGCGGATGGCCGCCCCGTCGGCGACGGACGAGGACCTGTGGCGTGTGCTGGGCAGCGCGCAGGCGGAGGGGTTTGTGCGGAAGCTGCCGCTGGGACTGGAGGCGCCGGTGAGCCAGGGCGGCACGAATTTCTCCGGCGGGCAGCGGCAGCGCCTGTGCATCGCACGCGCCCTGCTTCGGGAGGCTCCCGTGTACTTGTTCGACGACAGCTTCTCGGCACTGGACTACGGCACCGACTACCGGCTCCGCGAGGCCATGGCGCCGCTGCTGCGCACGGCCACCGTCCTGGTTGTCGCCGAACGGGTGGCGACGATCGTGGACGCGGGCCTGATCCTGGTCCTTGAGGACGGCCGGCTGGTGGCGCAGGGAACACATCAGCAGCTGATGGAATCCTCGGCGAGCTACCGGGAAATCGCCGCCTCCCAGCTGGTGCTGGAGGAAACCCTGTGACCCCGGAACAGGCGGTCGGCGCCGGCACGGATGCACCTGCCGCGCGGGACGCCAAAGACCAGCCCCTGGTGGACACCCCGTCCGGCGGCCGCAGCCAGTCCCTCCCGGTGATGGCCCAGGAGGAGGCACCGACGGGCAGCCGGTTCCGCTGGCGGACCGCCGGGCGCCTGCTCGGACTGCTGCGGCCGTCCAAGTGGCGGATGGTGGGAGTCATCGCCGCCACGTGCGCGTTCGTGGTACTCAACGTGGCGGCGCCGAAGGTCCTGGGTGACGCCACCGACGTCGTGGTTGCGGGTGTGGTCGGGGGATCCTTCAACGAGGAAATGCTCGCCGCGCTGCTGGCGGGGGTGTCCGTGATGTACCTGGGGGCTTCCGTCTTCAGCTGGATCCAGGGCACCCTGACAGCCGTCGCCGTGCAGCGCCTCGGCTACGGGCTCCGGGCCTCGGTGGAGGCCAAACTGCAGGTGCTGCCGTCCAGCCATTTTGATGAGCAGCACCGCGGGGACGTGCTGAGCCGCGCCACGAACGACGTCGACAACATCGCCCAGGCCCTGAATCAGCTGCTCAACCAGCTGATCATGTCGCTGCTGATGCTCTCCGGGGCGCTGGCCATGATGCTGTGGCTCTCCCCGGTTCTGGCCCTGGTTGCGCTGGTCTCCGTCCCGGTATCAACGCTCATCACCGTCCTCGTGGCCAGGAAGTCCCAGGCCCATTTCGCCGAGCAGTGGGGAAGCACCGGCGAACTGCACGCCCAGCTGGAAGAATTCTTCACCGGCCACGAGGTACTCATGGCCTTCGGCCGGCAGGATGCCGCCGCTGCCAGTTTCAAGGACGGCAACGACAAGTTGTACCGGGCCAGCGCCCGCGCCCAGTACGTTTCCGGCGTTGTTCAGCCCCTGATGGTCTTTGTGTCTAACCTCAACTACATCGCCGTTGCCGTCGTCGGGGCGCTCCAGGTGCTGGCCGGCGCCATGACCATCGGCGGCCTCCAGGCCTTCATCCAGTTCACCCGGCTCTTCAGCCAGCCGATGGGGCAGATTGGCGGCATGCTCACCCTGATGCAGTCCTGCCTCGTTTCGGCCGGCCGGGTCTTCGAACTCCTTGACGCGCCGGAGATCCCGGCGGAGCCCGGCGTCACCGGCGCTGACCCAAGCGCCGCGCGGTCCGTGGCGGACCCGGCCGAGGAGGCGGCGTCCGCGGCAGACCCGGCCGACACCGCTGGCCGGGTCTACGGCCGGGTCGCCTTTGACCAGGTCACCTTCGGCTACAGCACCGGCTCGCCGGTGGTCCAGGATTTGTCCTTCACCGTCGAACCCGGGCAGACCGTGGCTATCGTGGGCCACACCGGCGCCGGCAAGACCACCGTGGTGAACCTCCTGATGCGCTTCTACGAACTGGAATCCGGCCGCATCACTGTCGACGGCACGGACATCGCTGATCTGTCCCGGGATGAACTGCGGTCCAGGTTCGGAACGGTGCTGCAGGACGCGTGGCTGTTCACCGGCAGCATCCGGGACAACATCGAGTACGGGCGCCCCGGCGCCGGCGAAGCGGATATTGTTGCCGCGGCGCAGGCCAGCCACGTGGACCAGTTCGTCCGATCCCTCCCCGGCGGCTACGCCACCATGCTCGGCAACGACGGCGACTCGCTGAGCCGCGGCCAGCGCCAGCTCATTTCCATCGCCAGGGCGCACCTGGCCGGGCGCAGCATCCTGATCCTCGACGAAGCCACCAGCTCCGTCGACAGCCGCACCGAACTGCAGATCCGGCAGGCGATGCAACGGCTCCGGCACGGCCGCACAAGCTTCGTCGTTGCCCACCGCTTGTCCACCGTGCGGGACGCTGATCTAATTCTGGTCATGGACCAAGGACGGATCGTTGAACAGGGGACCCATCAGCAGCTGATGGCCAAGTGCGGGCTCTACGTGGAATTGTACGAGGCGCAGTTCGCCCGCCGCGAACAGCCTAAGAGTGCCCAGGAGCCCGGACAGTGACGACCAGTGATACTTCAGCAACATCAGTGACACCCTTCCCCGGCGCCTGGCGGCCCAATCCGGGCAGCACCGTCCCGTTGTTTGAACAGCTCCGGCTCAACATCATCGAACGGGCCGACAACGGGACCCTGGCGCCCGGAACGAAGCTCCCCGCAGTCCGGAGCCTCGCCGGCGAGCTGGCCGTCGCTCCGCACACTGTGGCGCGCGCCTACAAGGAATTGGAGGCCGCCGGCGTCGTGGTGACCCGCGGCCGGAACGGGACGGTGGTGTGCGCCCGGGACGAGGCCTGGAGCTCGCTCTCCGACGCCGCCGCCGAATTCGCAGCCTCGGCCAAGGCCCAGGGTGCCAGCTTCGCCGAGGCCGTGCAGCTGCTCGCCGCCGCCTATGACCGCGAGTAGCCGGCCGCTAACACAGCGGCCGGCAGTCCCCGGCGCGGGACACGGCCGGGAATGGATATTCGAAGAAGTTTTCGATTAGCATTGGTAGCGTGCCTAAAGCCGTAGCTGAAGATCCAGCCGTTGATACCCAGCCCGCCGCAGTCCCGGAGACTGCAGTTCCCAAGGACTCCGCAAAGCCGGGACGCGCCGTCGAAACCCGCCCCGCAGTGACACGACCGGACATGTCCCGGCTCGTCGTCAAGGGCGCGCGGGAGCACAACCTGCGCAACGTGGACCTCGATCTGCCGCGCGATTCAATGATCGTGTTCACCGGTCTCTCGGGCTCCGGCAAGTCTTCCCTGGCGTTCGACACGATCTTCGCCGAGGGCCAGCGCCGCTACGTCGAATCGCTCTCCGCCTACGCCCGGCAGTTCCTGGGCCAAGTGGACAAGCCCGACGTCGACTTCATCGAAGGGCTCTCGCCCGCGGTGTCCATCGACCAGAAATCCACCAGCAAGAACCCCCGTTCCACCGTGGGCACCATCACCGAGATCTACGACTACATGCGCCTCCTGTGGGCCCGTGTCGGCCGCCCGCACTGCCCCGTCTGCGGCGAGCCCGTCACGAAGCAGACCCCGCAGCAGATCGTCGACCAACTGCTGGAACTGCCGGATGGAACCCGCTTCCAGGTTCTGGCCCCCGTGGTCCGCGGCCGCAAGGGCGAATTCGTCGAACTGTTCAAGGAACTCACCGCCAAGGGCTACTCCCGGGCGCGGGTCGACGACAAGCTGATCCAGCTCAGCGATCCGCCCAAGCTCGGCAAGCAGTTCAAGCACACCATCGAAGTGGTCGTGGACCGACTCGTGGTCAAGGACGGCATCAGCCAGCGCCTCACCGACTCGGTGGAGACCGCCCTCGGCCTGGCCGAGGGGCGGATCCTGGCCGAGTTTGTGGACCTCGAAGAGGACCACCCCGAACGGATCAGGGCGTTCTCCGAGCACCTCGCCTGCCCCAACGAGCACCCGCTCGCGATCGACGAGATTGAACCGCGCTCGTTCTCCTTCAACAACCCGTTCGGCGCCTGCTCGGCCTGCAGCGGCATCGGCACCAAGCTGGAGGTTGATGAGGAACTCATCATCCCGAACGGCGAACTGTCCCTGGGGGAGGGCGCCATCGCGCCCTGGTCCCTCGGCACCGCCACCACCGAGTACTGGAACCGCCTGCTCGACGGCCTCGCCAGCGAACTCGGCTTCTCCATGACCACCCCGTGGGACAAGCTGTCCGAGGACGCCCGCCAGACGGTGTTGCACGGCAAGGACCACAAAGTGGTGGTGCAATACCGCAACCGCTTCGGCCGCGAACGCAAATACAGCACCGGCTTCGAGGGCGTCATCCAGTACGTTCACCGCAAGCACCTCGAAACGGACTCGGACTCGGCCCGCGACCGCTACGAGGAATACATGCGGCAGATCCCATGCCCGGCCTGCAACGGCGCGCGCCTGAACCCGGCGTCGCTCTCGGTGCTGATCAACGGCAAGTCGATCGCGGAGGTCGCCGCCCTGCCGATGCGCGAATGCGCCCACTTCCTGGACCACCTCGTCCTCACCGGCCGCGAAGCCCAGATCGCGAACCAGGTCCTCAAGGAGATCCAGGCCCGCCTGACCTTCCTCCTCGACGTCGGCCTGGAGTACCTGAACCTGGAACGGCCCTCCGGCACGCTGTCGGGCGGCGAGGCCCAGCGCATCCGGCTTGCCACGCAGATCGGCTCCGGCCTGGTGGGTGTGCTGTACGTCCTGGACGAGCCGTCCATCGGCCTGCACCAGCGCGACAACCGCCGCCTCATCGAGACCCTCACCCGGCTCCGCGACCTCGGCAACACCCTGATTGTGGTGGAACACGACGAAGACACCATCCAGGAAGCCGACTGGGTGGTGGACATCGGGCCCGGCGCCGGGGAGCACGGCGGCATGGTGGTGCACTCCGGTTCCTACAAGGAACTCCTCGAGAACACCGAATCGCTCACCGGCGACTACCTCTCGGGTCGTAAGCGGATTGACGTCCCGAAGAAACGGCGCAAATACGACAAAAAGCGCGAACTCAAGGTGGTCGGCGCCAAGGAGAACAACCTCCTGAACGTGGATGCTGCCTTCCCGCTGGGACTCTTCACTGCGGTGACCGGCGTCAGCGGGTCCGGCAAGTCCACCTTGGTCAACGAGATCCTCTACAAGGTCCTGGCCAACAAGCTCAACGGCGCCAAACAGGTGGCAGGACGGCACAAGTCGATTCAGGGCCTCGAGCACCTCGACAAGGTGGTGCACGTCGACCAAAGCCCCATCGGCCGCACACCGCGTTCCAACCCGGCCACCTACACGGGTGTGTTCGACAACATCCGCAAACTGTTCGCCGAGACCACAGAGGCGAAGGTCCGCGGTTACCTGCCGGGCCGGTTCTCCTTCAACGTCAAGGGCGGCCGCTGCGAGGCGTGTTCCGGCGACGGCACGCTGAAGATCGAGATGAACTTCCTGCCAGACGTCTACGTGCCCTGCGAGGTCTGCCACGGAGCCCGGTACAACCGTGAAACGCTGGAAGTCCACTACAAGGGCAAAACGATCGCCGATGTCCTGAACATGCCGATCGAGGAAGGCGCCGAGTTCTTCGCGGCCTTCTCGCCGATCGCCCGGCACCTCAGCACCCTCGTCGACGTCGGACTCGGCTACGTCCGGCTGGGCCAGCCCGCCACCACGCTCTCCGGCGGCGAGGCGCAGCGCGTCAAGCTCGCGGCGGAGCTGCAGAAGCGGTCCAACGGGCGCAGCATCTACGTGCTGGACGAGCCCACCACGGGTCTCCACTTCGAGGACATCCGGAAGCTGCTGCTGGTGCTCCAGGGCCTCGTGGACAAGGGCAACACGGTCATCACCATCGAGCACAACCTCGATGTCATCAAGAGCGCGGACTGGATCGTCGACCTGGGCCCCGACGGCGGATCCGGCGGCGGCCGGATTGTCGCCTCGGGAACTCCGGAACAGGTGGCCAAGTCCACGGAAAGCCACACGGCAGCGTTCCTGGCCGACATCCTGGCGTAAGCCACGCCACGCCCCGATGCATCCGCAGCATCCGCCGCGGATGCATCGGCGTTGCGGGCGACCTTATATTCCGGTCGGGGCATGCGAGTTTCTGGCATCAGTCCACTCGTGAGAAACTAGGCCGGTGACCCAAACAACAGTGCCCGTGATCTTCGACCTGGACGGCACTCTTGTCGATCCGGCCGGGGGCATAACGGACGGAATCGCAGCGGCCCTCACGGAGCTCGGACTCGGCATCCCCGGCAAGGACCGGATGGACGCCATGATCGGCCCGAAACTCAGCCATTCCCTCACGGATATCGCCGGGGTCCCCGCCGACCGGCTCGACGACGCCATCCGGATCTACCGCGCGCACTACCGCACCACCGGCATCGCGCAGAGCCGGCTCTACCCGGGAATCCGGGACCTGCTGGAATCCTTTGCGCAGGACGGACGGCCCATCGCCGTGGCCACCCAGAAACCCGAAGGCATCGCCAAGACAGTCCTGGAGCACCACGGCATCGCCGGCCTGTTCCACACCATCCGCGGCGCGGCCGCCGACGAGGCGGCAGCGGCGGGCGAGCCGTCGGGGAAGGCCGGGATCGTCGCCGCCGCCCTCGCGGACCTCTCCGCGCTTCATGGCCTGGACACACAACACGCAGTGATGGTGGGGGACCGGGCGCAGGACGTGGCCGGCGCCGCTGCCAACGGCCTCGACTGCATCGGCGTAGGCTGGGGCTTCGCTCCGGACGGCGAACTGGACGAGGCGGGAGCCGTGGAGATCGTGCACAGCAGCTCAGCCCTGTTTGAGACGATTGCCCGGCGCGACGCGGCACATTCGCGCAGCAGCGCGGCGGACAGCAGCCCAGCGAACCGGGCAGTGACCCCCGACCTGACGACACCAGCCCAAGACGAGGTGCACACCGATGGCAATGTTTGACGCAATCCGCTGGACCACGCGGGGCCTTGTCAGCTCCACCTGCCGGCCGACGGTCATCGGACTGGAAAACGTGCCCAAGGAGGGCCCGTTCATCGTGGCACCCAACCACCTGTCCTTCCTGGACAGCGTGATCGTCCAGGCGCTTATGCCCCGCCCCGTGGCCTTCTTCGCCAAAGCGGAATATTTCACCACCGGCGGTGTCAAGGGCAAAGTGATGAAGTCCTTCTTCGAAGCCGTCGGATCCATCCCGGTGGAACGCGGCGAGCAGGCCGCCAGCGTCCAGGCGCTCAAGACCCTGCTGGAGATCCTCGACTCCGGCAAGGGCGTCGGGATCTACCCGGAAGGCACCCGCTCCCGGGACGGAATCCTCTACCGCGGCCGCACCGGCGTTGGCTGGCTGGCCCTGACCACGGGCGCCCCCGTGATCCCGGTCGGCCTGATCGGCACCGAGAACCTGCAGCCTGCGGACAGCAAGTCGGTCAAGCCGCAGCACTTCACCATGAAGGTCGGCGAACCGCTGTACTTCGACAAGACGGGGCCGGACCATTCCCTGCCTGCCCGCCGCCAGGCCACCGACCGCATCATGGACGCGATCGCCGGACTCAGCGGCCAGGAGCGCTCCACGAGCTACAACCAGAGCAAAGCCACCGACTAGCGCAAAACCCTGCCCGCGGCTTAACCGTCAAGGGCACGGCTGCCTCCTCAGTAGACTTGAACTGTGGCAGATCCAGCGAGTTACCGACCCCAGACGGGTGAAATTCCGACCAATCCGGGCGTGTACCGCTTTCGCGACCCGCACGGCCGGGTCGTCTACGTCGGGAAGGCCAAGAACCTCCGCGCGAGGCTGAACTCCTACTTCGCCAATCCGGCGGGGCTGCTCCCCAAAACGTATGCCATGGTGCACACGGCCAGCAGCGTCGAGTGGACGGTCGTCAGCAGCGAGCTCGAGTCGCTGCAGCTCGAGTACACCTGGATCAAGGAATTCACGCCCCGGTTCAACGTGATGTTCCGGGATGACAAAAGCTACCCGTACCTCGCCGTCTCGATGGGGGAGAAGTACCCCCGGGTCCAGGTCCTGCGCGGCGAGCGGCGCAAGGGCACCCGATACTTCGGCCCGTACACCGCCGGGGCCATCCGGGACACCATGGACACCCTGCTGCGCGTCTTCCCGGTCCGCAGCTGCAGCCCTGGAGTCCTGAAACGGGCCGAAGCCAGCGGCAGGCCCTGTCTGCTCGGCTACATCGACAAGTGCGCGGCACCGTGCGTCGGGCGCATCTCGGCCGCGGACCACCGCGCCCTGGCCGAGGACTTCTGCACCTTTATGGGCGGTGAGGCCAAACCGTTCGTCACGAGGCTCGAAAAGGACATGGCCGCCGCGGTGGCGGAACTGGACTACGAGCGGGCGGCCCGGATCCGGGATGACATCGTCGCGCTCAAGAAGGTCTTCGAACGCAACGCCGTGGTCCTTGCCGAGGGCACCGACGCGGACGTCTTCGCCCTGCATGAGGATGAACTCGAAGCCGCCGTCCAGGTCTTCCACGTCCGCGGCGGCCGGATCCGCGGCCAGCGCGGCTGGGTCGTCGAAAAGGTCGAGGACTCCACCACCCCGGACCTCGTCGAGCACCTGCTCCAGCAGGTCTATGGCGAGGAAGCCGGCCTTGAGGGCAGGCTGCCCCGCGAGGTCCTCGTCCCGGTGGAACCCAGCAACGCCGCCGAGCTCGCGCTGTGGCTCGGCGGGCTGCGCGGGGCCAGGGTGGACATCCGGGTGCCGCAGCGCGGCGACAAGGCCGCCCTGCTGTCCACGGTCCGGGAGAACGCGGAGCATGCCCTCAAACTCCACAAGTCCCGGCGTGCCGGCGATCTGACCATGAGGTCCCAGGCGCTCCAGGAACTGCAGGAGGCCCTCGAGCTGCCGGTCGCGCTGCTGCGGATCGAATGCTTCGACATCTCGCATGTCCAGGGCACCAATGTGGTCGGCTCCATGGTGGTGGTCGAGGACGGCCTGCCCAAGAAGTCCGACTACCGGAAGTTCTCTGTCACGGGGGAGGCCGCCAACGACGACACCGCCGCCATGCACGACGTGCTGACGCGGCGGTTCCGGAACTACCTGCAGGAGCAGTCTGTCCAGGCCGACGCCGCCCGCCAGCCGGGCCATCAGGCCATGCTTAACGCCACAGCCGACGCGGCGGTGGCCGGCCCGCTGTCCACGGTCGCGGACACCACCACCCCGGCGCCGCGGACCAAGTTCGCGTACCCGCCCAACCTCGTGGTGGTCGACGGCGGCAAGCCGCAGGTCAACGCGGCCGCCCGCGCCCTCGCCGGACTGGGCATCGACGACGTCTACGTCGTCGGGCTCGCCAAGCGCCTCGAGGAAGTCTGGCTCCCGGACAGCGACTTCCCGGTGATCCTGCCGCGGGCCTCGGCCGGGCTGTACCTGCTCCAGCGCATCCGCGACGAGGCCCACCGCTTCGCGATTTCGTTCCACCGGCAAAAGCGCGGCAAGGCGATGACCGTCTCCGCGCTGGACGGTGTGCCCGGCCTCGGCGAATCCAAGCGCAAGGCCCTGCTCGCCCAGTTCGGCTCGGTCAAGAGCATCAGGACGGCCAGCGTCGAGGAACTCACCGGCGCCAAGGGGATCGGTCCGTCGCTGGCCGCGGCGATCGTCCGGCACTTCACCGACGACGACGGCGCCACCACCGTGCCCGCGATCAACATGACCACCGGCGAAATCCTTGAGACTTAGCTAGCACCGGCAAACTTAGCTAGGGTAAGGACTTGGGAAACGGCACGCGCGGCGACTTTACGCGACGCGGCCGCCGCCCGGCGGTCATAGCGCACAACAGCACAGCAGAACGGGGCTTCACTGATGGCAGAGTCGACGGCAGGATCCGGGACGGAATCGGACGGCATGACGCCGGTCAAACCCGTTGAGGCGGAACTGCTCGTAGTGACGGGCATGTCGGGAGCCGGCCGGAGCACCGCGGCGGACGCCTTGGAGGACCACGGCTGGTACGTCGTGGAAAACCTCCCCCCGCAGATGCTCGGCACCCTCGCGGAAATCGTGTCGCACGCGCCCGGGTCGATTTCCAAGCTCGCCGTCGTCATGGACGTCCGCAGCAAGGAGCTGTTCGCCGACATCCGCGCCGCCCTCCGCAATCTCGAAGCGAGCGGCGTCGGCTTCCGGGTCCTGTTCCTCGACGCGGACGACGGCGTCCTGGTCCGTCGCTTCGAGCAGGGCCGGCGCCCGCACCCGCTGCAGGCCGGCGGCAGGATCCTTGACGGTATCGCCGCCGAACGCGAACTGCTGCACGAACTCCGCACCTCCGCCGACATCGTCCTGGACACCTCGGCGCTGAACGTGCACGGCCTCGCCACAGCGATCACCGAACTGTTCAGCGAGACCGGGCCTGTGGCCCTCCGCCTCAACGTGATGAGCTTCGGCTTCAAGTACGGGCTCCCGGTCGACGCGAACTTCGTCGCCGACGCCCGGTTCATCCCCAACCCGCACTGGGTCCCTGCGCTCCGCCCGCACACCGGTCTGGACAAGGACGTCAGCGACTACGTGCTGGAGGCGCAGGGCGTCAGCAACTTCGTGGAGCGCTACGTTCTGGCCCTCGAACCGGTCCTGGACGGCTACCGCCGGGAGAACAAGCACTACGCCACCATCGCCGTCGGCTGCACCGGCGGCAAGCACCGCTCGGTGGCAGTCGCCGTCGAACTGTCCCGCCGGCTCGCGCAGTACCCGCGCGTCACCGTGACCACCACCCACCGGGACCTGGGCCGCGAGTAATGGCGCTGCTTACCGGGCCGCTGCCGCTCGTCCCTCCGGCCAGCGCGGCCTTCGCCAGCCAGCAGGATAAGGGTCCCTCCGTCGTCGCGCTCGGCGGCGGCCACGGCCTCTCCGCCTCGCTGTCCGCGCTGCGCCTCCTCACGTCCGAGCTGACCGCCATCGTCACGGTCGCGGACGACGGCGGCTCCTCGGGAAGGCTGCGGGAGGAGTACGGTGTCCTGCCGCCGGGCGACCTGCGGATGGCGCTCTCCGCGCTCTGTGACGACACGGACTGGGGCCGCACCTGGCGCGATGTTATGCAGCACCGCTTCGCGCCCGGCAAGGGCCGCGGCGGTTCCCTCGACGAACACGCCATGGGCAACCTGCTGATCGTGACGCTCTGGGAGCTCCTGGGCGACACCGTCGCCGGCCTCAAGTGGGCCGGGGCGCTGCTCGGTGCCCGCGGCGAGGTCCTGCCAATGTCCAGCGTCCCTCTGACCATCGAGGGCCAGGTCCGGGTCACCGCCCCGGACGGCACCTCGGTGCTGCAGACGCTCACCGGGCAGGCGAAATGCGCCGTGGCCGGCTCGCTGGAACGCGTCCGGCTGCTGCCGGATGACGCGCCGGCCTGCATCGAGGCGCTCACCGCCATCGAGCTGGCCGACTGGGTCATCCTCGGCCCGGGATCCTGGTACACCTCCGTGCTCCCGCACCTGCTGCTGCCGGAAATGCGCGAGGCGCTGTGCAACACGGCCGCCCGGCGCTGCCTCACCATGAACCTCGCGACGGACACCAAGGAAACCCTCGGAATGTCCGCCGCGGACCACCTGCGGGTGCTCCGGGAGTACGCGCCGGACTTCACGATCGACGTCGTCCTGGCCGATCCGGCGTCCGTGACGGACCTCGCCGACTTCGAGCAGGCGGCCGGGATGCTCGGTGCCGAGGTGGTGTTGGGTAAAGTGGGGGCGTCGAGCCGCCGGCCGATCCACGACCCGCTGCGTCTGGCAACGGCGTACCACGACATTTTCGGGAACAGGTAGGAAAGGTGCCATGGCACTGACAGCATCAGTCAAGGAAGAACTTTCCCGGCTGGACATCAAGAAGTCCTCGGTCCGCAAGGCTGAAGTGTCCGCCATGCTTCGCTTCGCCGGGGGACTGCACATCATCTCCGGCAGGATCGTGATCGAGGCCGAAGTCGACCTCGCCTCGACCGCCCGGCGGCTGCGCGCCGCCATCGCCGAGGTCTACGGGCACCAGAGTGAAATTATCGTTGTGTCCGGCGGCGGGCTGCGCCGCGGCAGCCGCTACGTGGTCCGGGTGGTGCGCGACGGCGAAGCCCTCGCCCGCCAGACCGGCCTGCTGGACGCCAGGGGCCGGCCCGTCCGGGGCCTGCCCTCCGTGGTGGTGAACGGATCCGCCGCCGACGCCGAGGCCGTCTGGCGCGGCGCGTTCCTGGCCCACGGCTCACTCACCGAACCCGGCCGGTCCTCCGCGATGGAGGTCACGTGCCCCGGTCCAGAATCCGCATTGGCCCTCGTCGGAGCGGCCCGCCGCCTCGGGATCCAGGCCAAGGCCCGCGAGGTCAGGGGAGTGGACCGTGTGGTCATCCGCGACGGCGACACCATTGCAGCCCTGTTGACCCGGATGGGTGCCCACGACGCGCTGATGGTGTGGGAGGAACGGCGGATGCGCAAGGAGGTCCGCGCCACCGCGAACCGGCTGGCCAACTTCGACGACGCCAACCTGCGGCGTTCGGCGCAGGCCGCCGTCGCTGCCGGCGCCCGCGTCGACCGCGCCCTGGAGATCCTCGGCGACGACGTCCCCGACCACCTGAAGTACGCGGGGGAACTGCGGGTGGCGCACAAGCAGGCAAGCCTGGACGAACTCGGCCGCCTCGCCGACCCGGTCATGACCAAGGACGCCATCGCGGGGCGGATCCGCCGTCTGCTGGCCATGGCGGACAAACGCGCCCAGGACCTCGGCATTCCCGGCACGGAGGCGAATGTGACACCGGAAATGCTGGACGAATAGCCTCTGCCGGGAAACACCAGCAGAATCGGATCGGGCCGGCGGGAATACCTCAGGGGGACCGGAGGCTATGCCCACAGGATTGACGATCCAGAGACTTCCGGGTGCCACAACATCCGGATGCACAATCCGAGAGTTACCAAAACGGACAACCAGTCCACGACATTGGAGGATTTTGTGACCGAGTACGTACTGCCCGAACTTGACTACGACTACGCCGCGCTGGAGCCCCACATCTCCGCGAAAATCATGGAGCTGCACCACAGCAAGCACCACGCCGCCTACGTCACCGGAGCCAACAACGCCCTCAAGCAGCTGGCCGAGGCGCGCGAGAAGGGCGATTTCGCCAACATCAACCGCCTCTCCAAGGACCTCGCGTTCCACACCGGCGGCCACATCAACCACTCGGTGTTCTGGAAGAACCTCTCCCCGGACGGCGGCGACAAGCCCGAGGGCGAGCTCGCGGCCGCGATCGACGACGCCTTCGGCTCCTTCGACGCCTTCCGTGCGCAGTTCAGCGCGGCGGCACTGGGCCTGCAGGGCTCCGGTTGGGGTTTCCTCGCCTACGAACCGATCGGCGGCAACCTCGTCATCGAGCAGCTTTACGATCAGCAGGGCAACGTCGCACTCGGCACCACCCCGCTGCTGATGCTGGACATGTGGGAGCACGCCTTCTACCTGGACTACGTCAACGTCAAGGCCGACTACGTCAAGGCCTTCTGGAACATCGTGAACTGGGCCGACGTCGCCAAGCGCTTTGACGCCGCCCGCAAGAACGCCACGGGCCTCATCACGCTCTAGAGCGGTGTTGGACGGCGGCGCGTCGTTTGCGCAGCCGTTAACCGGAACGTAACAAAGCTCACAATTCGGGCCGTTCGGCCCGGATCGTGGAAGGTCCGCCCCCGCACTTGCGGGGGCGGGTCCAGTTAAACGTAAGATGGATCACGGAAGGCGGTTAGCCTTCAGCAATGTGGCTGGTCGCCCTCCGATCTGTTAATCATCTCTGCCCAATGGCGTGCGGGATCTGTTAGTTGGCTTGAGCGCCTTCTCAACTAATCGTGCTTGAAGAAGCACCAAGGAGACTGAAAACGTGACCACCCGTATTGGTATCAACGGCTTCGGCCGCATCGGCCGCAACTACTTCCGCGCCGCACTTGCCCAAGGGGCAGACCTCGAAATCGTCGCCGTGAACGACCTCACCAGCCCGGAAGCCCTGGCACACCTCTTCAAGTACGACTCCGTGGGCGGGCGCCTGCAGGAAACGATCGAGGTCAAGGACGGCAACATCGTCGTCGACGGCAACCTTGTCAAGGTCCTCGCCGAGCGCGATCCGGCCAAGCTGCCTTGGGGCGAGCTCGGCGTTGACATCGTGATCGAATCCACCGGTTTCTTCACCAAGGCCGCCGACGCGCAGAAGCACATCGACGCCGGCGCCAAGAAAGTCCTGATCTCCGCCCCCGCCTCCGACGAGGACATCACGATCGTGATGGGCGTCAACGACGGCCTCTACGACCCCGCCGCGCACCACATCATTTCCAACGCCTCCTGCACCACCAACTGCCTCGGCCCGCTGGCGAAGGTGGTCAACGACGTCTTCGGCATCGAGCGCGGCCTGATGACCACCATCCACGCCTACACCGCAGACCAGAACCTGCAGGACGGCCCGCACAAGGACCTCCGCCGTGCCCGTGCCGCCGCCATCAACATGGTCCCCACCTCCACCGGTGCGGCCAAGGCCATCGGCCTGGTCCTGCCGGAACTCAAGGGCAAGCTCGACGGCTACGCCATCCGCGTGCCGGTCCCCACCGGCTCCGCCACGGACCTCACCGTCACCGTCTCCCGCGAGACCACCGTCGAGGAAGTCAACGCAGCCCTCAAGGCCGCCTCCGAGACCGCCGAGCTCAAGGGCCTGCTGACCTACACCGACGAGCCGATCGTCTCCTCCGACATCGTCGGGGACCCGGCGTCGTCCATCTTCGACTCGGGCCTGACCAAGGTGATCGGCAACCAGGTCAAGGTTGTTTCCTGGTATGACAACGAATGGGGCTACTCCAACCGCCTCGTGGACCTCACGGAGCTCGTCGCAGCCAAGCTGGGCTAGGGTAAGACTCATGACATTCCACGCCCTCAACGAACTGATCGCTGATGGTGTCCGCGGGCGGTACGTTCTGGTCAGAAGTGACCTGAACGTGCCGCTCGACGGCTCTACAGTGACTGACGACGGCCGCATCAAGGCCTCCCTGCCAGTGCTGACGAAGCTCACGGACGCCGGTGCCCGCGTGCTGGTCACAGCACACCTGGGCCGCCCCAAGGGCGCCCCCGAGGACAAGTACTCGCTCAAGCCCGCCGCCTCCCGGCTGGCCGAGCTCGCCGGGTTCAAGGTTTCGCTAGCCGGCGACACGGTCGGCGAGTCGGCCAAGGAGCTGGCCTCCGCCCTGCAGGACGGTGAAGTACTCGTCCTGGAGAACGTTCGCTTCGACGCCCGGGAGACGTCCAAGGACGACGCCGAGCGGGGCGCGTTCGCGGACGAGCTCGTGTCCCTGACCGGCGACAACGGTGCTTTCGTGGATGACGCCTTCGGCGCCGTGCACCGCAAGCATGCCAGCGTGTATGACGTCGCGACCCGCCTCCCGTCCTACCAGGGCGACCTGGTCCGCACCGAAGTCGAGGTGCTGCGCAAGCTCACCACCGACACGCAACGCCCCTATGTTGTGGTGCTGGGTGGTTCCAAGGTCTCTGACAAGCTCGCCGTGATCGACAACCTCATCGGCAAGGCAGACACCATCCTGGTCGGCGGAGGCATGCTGTTCACTTTTCTCGCCGCTGCGGGCCACAAGGTGGCGGGCAGCCTCCTGGAAGAGGACCAGATCCCGGTCGTGCAGGACTACCTCAAGCGCGCCGCGGACGCCGGAACCGAGTTCGTGGTGCCCACCGACGTCGTGGTGGCCAGCAAGTTCGCCGCCGACGCCGACCACGAAACCGTGCGCGCCGACGCGATTGAAGGCAGCAGCTTCGGAGCCCAGGGCATCGGGCTGGACATCGGCCCGGAGTCCGCAGCCGCCTTCGCGGAGCGGATCAAGGGCGCCAAGACGGTGTTCTGGAACGGTCCCATGGGTGTGTTCGAGTTCGCGGCATTCGCCGCCGGCACCCGGGCCATCGCCCAGGCATTGACCGAAACCGATGCCTTCACCGTGGTCGGCGGCGGCGACTCTGCCGCTGCGGTCCGGACCCTCGGCTTCGCCGATGACCAGTTCGGGCACATTTCCACCGGCGGCGGCGCCAGCCTTGAGTACCTTGAAGGCAAGGAACTCCCCGGCCTGAGCGTCCTGGACCGCTAGAAACCTCCAGCCGGCAGGGCTCCCGGTCCCAGGACGGGGCGCCTTGCCGGCTGTTCCACTGCTACGAACTTTTTGGAGACCACGTGACTACGTCAACGAACGGCAAATTCGACCGCACGCCCTTCATCGCGGGCAACTGGAAGATGAACATGGACCACGTCCAGGGCATCACCCTCCTGCAGAAACTGGCCTGGACCCTGTCCGACGCCAAGCACGACTACAGCCGGGCGGAAGTCGCCGTCTTCCCGCCGTTCACCGATCTCCGCGGCGTCCAGACCCTGGTCCAGGGCGATGAACTCAAGGTCGTCTACGGCGGCCAGGATCTCTCCCAGTTCGACTCCGGCGCCTACACCGGCGACATCTCCGGGCAGTTCCTCGCCAAGCTCGGCTGCAGCTACGTACTGGTCGGGCACAGCGAACGCCGCACCATCCACCACGAGTCCGACGAAGTGCTCAACGCCAAGACCAAGGCAGCGTTCCGGCACGGAATCACCCCCGTGCTCTGCGTCGGCGAAGGCCTGGAGATCCGCCAGGCCGGGACGCACGTCGACCACACGCTCACGCAGCTGCGCGCCGGCGTCGAGGGCCTCACCCCCGAGCAGGCCGCGGAACTCGTCGTCGCCTACGAGCCGGTATGGGCCATCGGGACCGGCGAAGTCGCCGGACCGGACGACGCCCAGGAAATGTGCGCCGCCATCCGTGCCGAGCTCTCCACCCTCTTCGGCTCAGACGTCGCCGGAAAGACCCGCCTCCTCTACGGCGGTTCGGTCAAGGCCAACAACGCCGCGTCGATCCTCAAGGAACGCGACGTGGACGGATTGCTTGTCGGTGGTGCCAGCCTTGACGCCGCCGAGTTTGCTAATATTGTCAGGTTCGAGAGTCACCTGCTGACGGATTAGTCCGGACACTGTTGTGGCCCCCGTAATCCAAATCTTCTGAAAGGCCGTCGTGGACGTTCTTCATGTCATTCTGCAGGTCCTCCTGGGTATCACCAGCCTCCTGCTGACCTTGCTCATCCTGCTCCACAAGGGCCGTGGCGGCGGTCTGTCCGACATGTTCGGCGGCGGCATGAGCTCCGGCCTCAGCTCCTCCGGCGTGGCCGAGCGGAACCTGAACCGCTTTACGATCATCCTCGGCGTCACCTGGGGCCTCGTGATCATCGGCCTCGGCCTGATCATGCGTTTCACCGGCGGCGGAGACTCCTAGCACCAATACCGGAAAACTTCATAGGGGTCCTGTGGCCCTGCCCGCATCGGGAACTCCGAACTACACTGTGGCTGATTGCATGCGCATTCCGTCCGCCTAGTAGCCAGGAGTTCCCGATGCTGCATTCCGCCTCCGGATTCCGGGGCATCCGTGTAGGAGCCACCGAAGGGGCCGCGCCCCGCCACGAACCCATCGACGGCGCCGCTGTCCGCACGCCCCGTATCCGCATCACCTACCACTGCGCCAAGGGCCACGAGACCCCGCTGGTCTTCGCCCGGCTACCAGACGAGCAGATCCCCGGGGTGTGGGACTGCCGCCGCTGCGGCGGTACGGCCACCCGGGACGAGGCGCAGTTCGCGCTCGAGGAAATCCCGGTGGAAGGCTTCAAGAGCCATCTGGAATACGTTAAAGAACGGCGCTCCAGCCAGGACGCCGAAGACGTGCTGGCCGGAGCGCTTGAGAGACTGCGCTCCCGGCGGGGCTTCCCGGAGGGATAGCACAGGGGATAGCACAGGGGGGATAGCACAGCGGGATAGCGGGGCAGCTAGCCCTTCCGGACCAGCTGTTCCGGCACCCGGGAGGCGGCGTTTTCGTCGATCAGCCAGAGGGTCTCGTTCCGTCCCCGCGGACCCGCTGCCGGCACCTGCACCGGGTTCGCCCCCGCGAGGGCCAGCCCGACGGCGCCCGCCTTGTCCTCGCCGGCCACCACCATCCAGATTTCCTCCGCCGTGTTGATGGCAGGCAGCGTCAGGGAAACCCGCAGCGGCGGCGGCTTGGGTGAATTGCGGACTCCCACCACCGACAATTCCTTCTCCCGGATGCCAGCCTGCTCCGGGAAGAGGGAGGCGACATGCGCGTCCGGGCCCACACCGAGCAGGACAATGTCGAAGCGGGGGAGGGCGGCCGGGTGCTCCGGCCGGTCATCAGACATGTCCGCGGCGTGCTCCGCGGCTGCCGCGTCGCTGAGCCGGCGGGCGTAGTCCGCGGCCGCTTCCTCCGGAGTGTCGAAATCCTCGGTGGAGCCGGGCACATGGATCCGCGCAGGGTCGGCGGCGATGAGATCGAGCAGCGCCTCGCGGGCCTGCCTGGCGTTGCGTTCCGGATCGTCCGAGGGTACGAAGCGCTCGTCACCCCACCAGAAGTTGACCTTGGACCAGTCGACCGCGGGCGCCGCCGGCGACTCCGCCACGGCCCTGAGCGAGCCGATCCCCATCGACCCGCCGGTAAGCACCACTGTCGCCTCGCCATGTTTGTCCTGGATGTCCACCAGTTTGGTGATCAGGCGGGCCGCGATGGCAGCCATGAGGACGGTCGAGTCGGGATGGATGCTTACTCTGGGGTCAGCGCTCACTGGGACGGACACTCCTTAGGTTGGTACGTGGAAGTCCAATAGTAATCACTTCGCCGAACACTTCGTCCGGATCGAGGCGGCGCAGTTCCTCGGCGAGACAGTCCTTCAGGCTGCGGCGCGGCAGGGAGATGCGCTGGGCGGGCTGGCCGGGCTGCGTCAGTTCGGCCACGGTCAGCCCGGGCCGGAACAGCTGGATGTCGCCGCCGGTGCGGGTGAGCCGCACCCGCCGGATCCCGGTGCCGGCCGGGTCCGCGACAATCGTCACCGGGGCGTCCAGCGCAAGGGTGAGCCACGCGGCTAGGAGGATGGTGCTGGGGGAGTCCGAGGCGCCTTCGACGGCGACTGCCGTGACCGGTGAACCGTCCACCTGGTCAAGGACCGCGGCCAGCTGGATCCGCCAGTTGGTCAGGCGGGTCCAGGCAAGGTCCGTGTCGCCGGCCTTGTACGTGAGGCGGATGTTCTCCAGTGCCCGTTGCGGATCGGTCTCGTTGGCCGAGTCCGTGATGCGGCGGTGCGCGATCCGCCCGATCGACGTCTCGCAGGCGTTGTTCGGCGCGCCGTGGGGCCACCAGGCCACGATCGGCGCATCCGGCAGCAACAGGGCCGCGACGAGCGACTCGCTTTCCTCCGCGAGTTCGCCGTAGCCGCGGAGCAGGATGACCTCGGAGGCCCCGGCGTCGCCGCCCACCCGGATCTGCGCGTCGAGCCGGGTCGGGGCAGCGGCCCCGGCGTCGGCGAGGACGATGATCCGGCAGGGGTGCTCACGGCTGGCCTCGTTGGCGGCCTCGATGGCCTCCTCTTCCAGCCCGGACTTGGTGACGACCACGAGGGTCAGCACCCGGCCCAGGGCAATCACGCCGCCCTGCTCGCGCAGCGCCATGATCTTCTTGGAAATCTTGGAGGTGGTGGTATCGGGAAGATCTACGATCATGGCCTTCTCCAGGTTCGTCCGTCACGGGCAAGCAACTCGTCGGCGGAGGCAGGTCCCCAGCTTCCGGGCGCGTAGGGTTCGGGCTGCTCGTCCAGGGACGCCCAGTAGTCCTCGAACGGATCCAGGATCTTCCAGGACAGCTCCACTTCCGCGTGCCGCGGGAACAGCGGCGGCTCGCCAAGGAGCACATCGAGGATGAGCCGTTCGTAGGCCTCGGGGCTGGACTCCGTGAACGAGTGTCCGTAGCCGAAGTCCATGGTCACGTCGCGGACTTCCATCTGCGTGCCGGGAACCTTGGACCCGAAGCGGATGGTGGCGCCCTCGTCGGGCTGGACCCTGATCACCACGGCGTTCTGGCCGAAGTCGTCTTCGCCGTGGTCGGTAAAGAGCAGGTTGGGGGCGCGTTTGAGCACGACCGCGATCTCGGTCACCCGGCGGCCCAGCCGCTTCCCGGCGCGCAGGTAGAACGGCACTCCGGACCAGCGCCGGGTGTTGATGTCCACCCGGATCGCGGCGAACGTCTCCGTGGTGGAGTCGGCGGGGATGCCGTCCTCTTCGAGGTAGCCGACGACCTGCTCGCCGCCCTGCCAGCCACCGGTGAACTGCCCGCGGGCCGAGTGCGTGGAGAGGTCCTCGGGCAGCCGGACGGCGGCAAGGACCTTTTCCTTTTCGGCGCGCAGGTCATCGGCGTTGAAGGAAATCGGTTCTTCCATCGCGGTCAGCGCCAGGAGCTGCAGCAGGTGGTTCTGGATGACGTCGCGGGCCGCGCCGACGCCGTCGTAATACCCTGCCCGGCCGCCGGTGCCGATGTCCTCGGCCATGGTGATCTGGACGTGATCCACGTAGTTGGCGTTCCACAGGGGCTCGAACAGCTGGTTCGCGAAGCGCAGCGCCAAGATGTTCTGCACCGTCTCCTTGCCCAGGTAGTGGTCGATCCGGAACACGGCGTCCGGCGGAAAAACCGACTCGACGATGTCGTTGAGCTGGCGCGCCGACTCCAGATTGTGGCCGAACGGCTTTTCAATCACCACACGCCGCCACTTGTCGCCCTCAGCCTGGGCCAGGCCGTGCTTGGACAGCTGCCGGCAGACCAGCTCGAACGCGTTTGGCGGGATGGAGAGGTAGAACGCATGGTTGCCGCGCGTTCCCCGCTGCTCGTCGAGTTCGTCGATGGTTTCACTCAGCCGCTTGAAGGCGTCGTCGTCGTCGAACTCACCCTGCACGAAGCGGATGCCCTCGGAGAGCTGCTTCCACACCGTTTCATCAAAGGGGGTGCGGGCGTAAGCCTTGACGGCTTCCTTGACCTCGGCCGCGAAGTCCTCGTTGTCCCAGTTGCGCCGGGCGAAGCCCACCAGGGCGAAGCTCGGCGGCAGCAGCCCGCGGTTGGCCAAGTCGTACACGGCCGGCATGAGTTTCTTGCGCGCGAGGTCCCCCGTGACCCCGAACAGGACCAGGGATGACGGTCCCGCAATACGGTTCAGGCGCCGGTCCCGCGGGTCCCGGAGCGGATTGCGCCCAGACCTTCCCGAACGCGTCGGGGACGTGCTGCCGCCGTTGAGTTTTTCTGGCATGGTTACGTTGGTGCCTTACCTTTAGGTGGAGGGGACTGCCTGGCCGGCCAGCGTGGAGACGAGGTCCTGCAGCTGGCGGACGCCGGCTGCGCGGTCCGTGAGGTGCAGGCGGAGGACCGGACGGCCGTGGTCGGAAAGCACCTGCGCGTCGCCGGCGGCCTGGGCCGAGATCAGCTCGCCGAAGGTGAAAGGACGGTCCGGGATGGCGAGGTCGGTGGCGGCCGCGGCCGTCACCTGCAGGAAGACGCCGATTGCGGGTCCGCCCTTGTGGAACTGACCGGTGGAGTGCAGGAAGCGCGGGCCCCAGCCGAACGTCACCGGGCGACCGGTGACGGCGGCCAGCTGGTCCCGCACACCCTCCAGGGGGGCGTAGGCGAGCCGGTCGAAGTACGCCTGGACGCTCAAGTAGCTGTCCGGGCCGAGCTCGCCCAGCAGGGCGGTGACTGCCCCGGCGGCGGTGTCCGCGGCGCCGAGCCAATCCCCGCCGCGGACCTCGATGGCACCGTCGGTGAAGGCTGCCGGCGTCGGCTCCGGCTGGGCGTCCAGCAGTCCGCGGGCGGCCACCTTGGCGGCCTCGACGTCGGGCTGGTCGTACGGGTTGATGCCGAGCAGGCGCCCGGCCACGGCGGTGGCGAACTCCCACGTCATCATCTGCGTGGGCAGGCCGCCGGCGATGGCGACCTCATTTTCCCCGAGTTCGACGTCGGCGTCCGCGGCGACGAGGCGGACCACCAGGACGTCGGCTGCACCGAGGGTGGCCTCCGGCGACGCGGGTCCGGCAACGACCGGCAGCACGCCGGTACCGAGCTTGCCGGTGGATTCGGCGATGAGCTGTTCGGCCCAGTCGGCGAAGCCCTTGATGCCGGAGCCGTCCTCGGCGATGACGATCTTGTTGCGCAGCGGGTTGGTGCCGCCCAGCGCCGCGCCGAGGGCGAGGCCGATGTTCTCCTCGCCGTCCTCGTTGAGGACCTCGGCTGCCTCTTCCGCTTCGTCCAGGAAGGCCTGGATGTCCACGCCGGCCAGGCCGCACGGCACGATCCCGAACGCGGTGAGCGCCGAAAAGCGTCCGCCGACGTTGGGATCGGCGTTGAAGACGGCGCGGTAGCCGGCCTCCCGGGCGGACTTGTCCAGCGGCGAGCCCGGATCGGTGACGATGATGATCCGGCTCTTCGCGTCGAGACCCGCCTCGGTGAAGGCGTGCTCGAAGATCCGGCGCTGGGAGTCCGTCTCCACGGTGGATCCGGACTTGGAGGACACCACGATCGCGGTTTCGGCCAGCCGGTCCGCGAGGGCGGCGGCCACCTGGTCCGGATCGGTGCTGTCCAGCACTGTCAGCTCGACGCCGGCGGTTCCGGCGATGACCTCTGGGGCCAGCGAGGATCCGCCCATGCCGCAGAGGACAATCCGGCTGACGCCCTCGGCGCGCAGGGCGTCACGCAGTGCCAGGATGTCCGCCACGAGCGGCTGGGAGACGGTGGCCGCCTCGACCCAGCCCAGCCGGACGGAAGACTCGGACTCGGCGTCGGGGCCCCACAGGGTGGGGTCCTTGGCGAAGATCCGGGTGGCGACTTTGTCTTCCAGCAGGGCGGGCAGGTGCTGTTCGTGGGCCAGGCGGGCGGCGCCCGTGGCGTCGTAGCTGAGAGTGGTCATGGGGACTATGCGCCCTTCCGTGCAGCGGCGAGGGCTCCCTCGACGTCGGCCAGCAGTTCCTTCCAGCTTGCCACGAACTTGTCGAGGCCTTCGGACTCGAGCACCGCGACGACCTCGTTGTAGGAGATGCCGAGGGCATCGAGGGCGTTCAGCGTGGCGTTGGCGTCGTCATAGCCGCGGGTGATCGTGTTGCCCGTGACGGTGCCGTGGTCGAACGTGGCGTCGAGGGTCTTCTCCGGCATGGTGTTCACGACGCCGGGCGCCACGAGTTCCGTGACGTAAAGGGTGTCCGGGTAGGCCGGGTCCTTGACGCCGGTGGAGGCCCACAGCGGGCGCTGGGGGAGCGCCCCGGCGTCGGCGAGGAGGGCCCAGCGTTCGGTGGAGAACAGCTCCTCGTAGACCTGGTAGGCGAGGCGGGCGTTGGCCACGCCGGCCTTGCCCTTGAGGGCGCGGGCCTCGTCGGTGCCGATCGCGTCGAGGCGCTTGTCGATTTCGGAGTCCACGCGGGAGACGAAGAAGGACGCCACGGAGTGGATCTTGGAGAGGTCGTGGCCGTTGTCCTTGGCCTGCTCGAGGCCGGACTGGAAGGCGTTGATGACGGCGCGGTAGCGTTCCAGCGAGAAGATCAGCGTGACGTTGACGCTGATGCCCTCGGCCAGGGTGGCAGTGATGGCCTCGAGGCCTTCCAGGGTTGCCGGGATCTTGATGTGGACGTTGTCCTTGCCGACCTTTTTGTACAGGTGCTTGGCTTCGGCGATGGTGCCGGCGGTGTCCCAGGCCAGGCGCGGGTCAACCTCGATGGACACGCGGCCGTCAACGCCCTTGGTGGCGGCTGCCACTGGAGCGAAGAGTTCGCAGGCGTCGGCGACGTCGGTGGTGGTGATTTCGAAGACGGTCTCCTCCACGGTGGCGCCGGCCGCGGCCTGGGCCGCGATGATGGCGTCGTAGTCGTGGCCGGTGGTGATGGCGGCGTGGAAGATGCTGGGGTTCGTGGTGACACCGACAACGTTCTTCTCTTCGATCAGCTTGCGGAGCGTTCCGGTGGCGAGGCGGCCGCGGGAGAGGTCATCGAGCCAGATGGAGACGCCGGCGTCGGACAGCTGCTGGGTGGGGGTGGTGGTCATGGGTAACTCCTGAAGTCTGGGGCCGCCGCCATCAGTAGGGCGGCGGCCCGGAAAGTGGGAAGTCTGGGTCAGGCCGGGAGGCCCGCGAGGGAATCCTTGGCTGCGGCGGCGACAGCCTCCGCGGTGATGCCGAATTCCTGGAACAGGCGCTTGTAGTCCGCCGAGGCGCCGTAGTGCTCAAGGGAGACGGAACGGCCGGCGTCGCCGACGAATTCCCGCCAGCCCAGGGAGAGCCCGGCTTCGACGGATACCCGTGCCTTGACTGCAGCCGGGAGCACCGCTTCACGGTAGGCGGCGTCCTGCTTGTTGAACCACTCGACGCACGGCATGGAGACGACGCGGGTGGGGATGCCCTCGGCCTGGAGCGCCTCACGGGCGTTCACGGCCAGCTGGACCTCGGAACCGGTGCCGATCAGGATGACCCGGGCGTCGGCGGTCTTGCCGTCGGCCGAGGCCTCGGCCAGGACGTAGCCGCCCTTAGCGACGCCGGCGGTGGAGCCGAACGTGTCGCCGTCGGCGTCGCCGGTTCCGCGGGCATACGTGGGGATGTTCTGGCGGGTCAGCACGATGCCGGCCGGGTTCTCGTGGTTCTCGAGCATGACCTTCCAGGCGGCCGCGACCTCGTTGGCGTCGCCGGGCCGGACGACGTCCAGGCCCGGGATGGCACGGAGCGAGGCGAGCTGCTCCACCGGCTGGTGGGTCGGCCCGTCTTCGCCGAGGCCGATCGAGTCGTGCGTCCAGACGTACAGCGACGGGACTCCCATGAGGGCGCCGAGGCGGATCGCCGGGCGCTGGTAGTCGCTGAAGATCAGGAAGGTGCCGGAGAACGCGCGGGTGCGGCCGTGCAGGCTGATGCCGTTGACGATCGACGCGGCGGCGTGCTCGCGGATGCCGAAGTGCAGCACCCGGCCGTAGGGGTTGCCCTTCCAGGCATCCGTGGAGCGCGAGACCGGGATGAACGACGGCGAACCCTCGATCGTGGTGTTGTTGGACTCGGCGAGGTCGGCCGAGCCGCCCCACAGCTCCGGCATGACCGGGCCGATCGCGTTCAGGACCTTGCCGGAGGCGGCGCGGGTGGAGACGTCCTTGCCGGCCTCGAAGACCGGGAGGGCGGCGTCGAGTTCGGCCGGAAGCTTGCGGGCCTCGACGCGCTCCAGCAGGGCCGCCGCCTCGGGGTTGCCGGACTGCCAGGCCTCGAAGGACTCCTGCCACTCGCTGCGGGCGGCCGCGCCGCGGTCCACGACGGCACGGGCGTGGGCCAGGACGTCGTCGTCGACCTGGAAGGAACGCTCCGGGTCGAAACCGAGGACCTTCTTCAGGGCGGCGACTTCCTCGGACCCGAGGGCGGAGCCGTGGATCTTGCCCGTGTTCTGCTTCTTCGGGGCCGGGTAGCCGATGATGGTGCGCAGCGAGACGATGGAGGGCTTGCCGGTCTCGGCCTTGGCGGCCAGCAGGGCCGCGTGCAGTTCCTGCACGTCCTCCTTGTACTCCCCGGTGCGGGTCCAGTCGACGCGCTGGACGTGCCAGCCGTAGGCCTCGTAGCGCTTCAGGACATCCTCAGTGAAGGAGATGTCGGTGTCGTCCTCGATCGAGATGTGGTTCTCGTCGTAGATCACCACGAGGTTGCCGAGCTCCTGGTGCCCGGCGAGCGAGGACGCCTCGGACGTGACGCCTTCCTGGAGGTCGCCGTCGGACGCGATGACCCAGACGGTGTGGTCGAACGGGCTGGTACCCTCGGCGGCGTCGGCGTCGAACAGTCCGCGCTGGCGGCGCTGCGAGTAGGCGAAGCCGACGGCGGAAGCGAGGCCCTGGCCCAGCGGGCCGGTGGTGATTTCGACACCCTTGGTGTGCTTGTACTCCGGGTGGCCCGGAGTCAGCGAGCCCCAGGTGCGCAGCGCCTCAAGGTCCTTCAGTTCCAGGCCGTAACCGGAGAGGAAGAGCTGGATGTACAGCGTCAGGGAGGTGTGGCCGGGGGAGAGGACAAAACGGTCCCGTCCCAGCCAGTCGGGGTTCTTCGGGTCGTGCCGCATCAGCTTCTGGAAGAGAAGGTAGGCGGCCGGAGCCAGGCTCATCGCGGTACCGGGGTGGCCGTTGCCGACCTTCTCAACGGCATCGGCGGCCAGGACGCGGATGGTGTCCACGGCGCGCTGGTCCAAGCTGGTCCATGTCAGTTCTTGCTCTTCCAAATGTGGCACGAAAACCGGGCCCCTCTCTGTGCTGACGGCGGGCGGTATGGTCCGTCCCGTCCGGGGCACAGTTCGGTGCCCGCTGCGGTACGTACCAGCCGTTCACCATCGAAACGTTGATCTATCATTCAGTCGCGTGTGCACATGCACAACTGCAGATGCTGCAGCCACCAAGGCGGCCGGATATAGCTGCGGCCCGTGCACGCTGATCTGCTGACAGCTTAGCCCCATTCCACCTGCCAGGCGCTGTATATCTCACCAATTGGACGGGTTTTACGCTTATATGAATCACCGGTAGCCGCGGCGGCAGTGAGCCCGCGTTAATCTGTTCGAATCATGGCTGTGCGGCGGTGGCATGCCCGGGAGCGGCCGTCCCGTGCCTGCACGGTATGATGGTCAGTGGCTACCAACGGGGGCGAGGGACACGCCTGTGCGCTGCGCGTGGACCCCCTCGATATGCAACCCGCGTTGCGGAACCAGCCGGACTGAACAGCCAGACAGAACAGAGTGACTGCCACCGTGAGCACAACAGATACGCCGCTGACCGCTTCGACCACCCGCGGAAGAACCGGCTTCTCCCGCAAAGCCAAGGCCTATCTGGCGCTCACGAAACCCCGCGTCATCGAACTCCTGCTGGTCAGCACTTTGCCCACCATGATCTACGCGGAGCGCGGCTTCCCGTCGATCGGCCTGATCCTGGCAACCCTCGTGGGCGGCGCGTTTGCCGCCGGCAGCGCGGGCGCGTTCAACTGCTACCTCGACCGCGACATCGACAAGCTGATGCACCGCACGGAGAACCGGCCCCTGGTTACGGGTGAGGTCACCCCGCGTGAAGCGCTGGTCTTCTCGTGGCTCCTGGGCGCGGCCGCGATCGCGATCCTCTGGTTCGGCGCCAACCCGCTCTCAGCCTGGCTTGGACTCGGCGCGATCGTCTTCTACGTCGTCATCTACACCATGATCCTCAAGCGCCGCACGGCGCAGAACATCGTCTGGGGCGGGGCAGCCGGCTGCTTCCCCGTGCTCATTGCCTGGGCCGCCGTGACCAACACGGTGGAATGGCCCGCCATCGTCCTCTTTATGGTGATCTTCCTGTGGACCCCGCCGCACTACTGGCCGTTGTCCATGCGCTACGGCGAGGACTACCGCAACGCCAACGTGCCAATGCTTGGCGCGATCGCCGGGGCCAAGGTCGTCTCGGTGCAGGTGGTCCTGTACGCCTGGGCCATGGTGGCGTGCTCGCTGCTGCTGGTTCCAGCCGGCGGCGCAGGCTGGGTCTACACCGTCACCGCCGTGCTCGCCGGCGCTTGGTTCCTCTACGAGTCGCACGCGCTGTACAACAGGGCGCAGGCGGGCGACGTGTCCAACAAGGGCGCCATGAAGGTCTTCCACGGCTCCATCAGCTACCTGACCCTGCTCTTCATCGCCCTCGCCGTGGACCCGTTCGTCGGCTCCGCCATCATGGGCGGCTGATCAGCCAGCCACGGGACCCTGAGCCGTCACACCCGGCACAAACAACGCGGGGTCAGATACCGCCCATCCGGACGCCCGGAATGGACCGTATCTGACCCCGCGTTGTTTGTGTGGCGCTACTTGGGTGTGCCTACTTGGCCGGGCTGCTGCGGGCCAGGTCGGCGGCGTTCGTGGCCGCGCTCATCAGCAGGGCGGCCGCGAGCATGTGCGCCCCGACCAGGAGCGCCGGGATGCCGTTGTAGTACTGGGTGAACCCGATGACGGCCTGCAGCACGGTGATGCCGAGGAGCAGCATGACGGCGGTGCGGAACGGGCCGGTGATCCGGTCGCGGAGGACGAGGTACAGCGCGAACAGCGTCCCGGCGGTGACGAGGTAGGCCGGGACGGCGTGGATGTGCGAGAACAGGTCCCAGTCCAGGTTGTTGCGCGGGGCGTCGGCGTCGCCGGCGTGCGGGCCGGCGCCGGTGACCACGACGCCCAGGCACACGGCCAGGGCGGAGAACAGCGCGACGGCGGACATGAGCGGACGCGCCACGCCCGGCAGGGCGGGCAGTTCAGCCACCCGGAATTTCCCCGTCCGCCCATAAGCGCGGTTCACCAGGAGGGTCGCCACGACCACAAGGGCCATGGAGACCAGGAAGTGCAGCCCCACCACCCAGGGGTTCAGCTGGGTCAGCACGGTGATGCCGCCGATGATGGCCTGGGCCGGGATGCTGGCGAGCAGCCCGAGGGCGAGCAGGAAGAGGTCGCGGCGCTCCTTGCGGAGGTTCCAGAGGTAAACCAGCATCGCCACGGCGATGGCGGCCAGGGCGAACGTCAGGAGGCGGTTGCCGAATTCGATGATGCCGTGGATCCCCATTTCCGGGGTGTTCACCAGCGAGGAATCCGTGCAGCGCGGCCAGGTGGGGCAGCCCAGGCCGGAGGCGGTGAGGCGGACGGCGCCGCCGGTCACAATCAGGAGGGTCTGGCCGATCAGGGACAGCACCGCCAGCCGCTTCACCGTCTTGTCGACGGTGACGGGCAGCCAGGCGATGTTCCGGGAAGCGGTCCGGGGAGGGCGGGAGGCCGTGCTCACAGTTTTCTCAATTCCATTTGAACCAACGGGTCGCTGCGCCGCCGGCAATCGCCGTCCAGAGCAGCAGGACAAGTACGAAGACAGGGTTGACGGTGCCGGACAGGAATGCTTCCCGCATTGCCTGCCCCAGGGCGCCGGAGGGCAGGAACTGCACGATCGCCTCCAGCAGGGCAGGCAGACGCTCGGCCGGGACCACGATCCCGCCGAGGGCACCCAGCAGGATCCACAGCAGGTTGGTGATGGCCAGGGTCGCTTCCGGCCGGACGGTGCCTGCCACCAGCAGGCCAAGCGCCGTGAAGGCGGCGGCGCCCAGCACCAGCAGGGCGAGTGCCGGGGCCCAGCCCTGCGGATCCGGCTGCCAGCCCAGCAACAGGGCCACGGCCGTGACCACGACCACCTGCAGGGACAGCACCGCGAGGACCGCGAGGATCTTCCCGGCGATCAGTCCGGTGCGGCCCAGGGGAGTGGTGGAGAGGAAACGCAGAACCCCGTAGCGGCGGTCAAAACCGGTGGAGATGCCCTGTCCGGTGAAGGCCGTGGACATCGCACACAGCGCAAGGATCCCCGGCACGGCAGCATTGATCCGGCTCGCGCCGAACCCGTCCAGCAGGGGGGTGACGGTCAGGCCCACCATGGCCAGCAGCGGAAGGACGATCGCCAGGATCAGCTGTTCGCCGTTCCGGAGCATCGTGACGGTCTCGTACCTGCCCTGCAGCAGGATGCGCCGCAGCAGCGTGGCGGGCGCACCGCCAAGGGGGCGGGCCGGCGGGGCGCTGCCCGAAGGCGCGTTCCCCAGCGCGGCGCTGTCGCGGGTCATCGGATCTCCCTTCCGGAGATGTCGAGGAAAACGTCTTCCAGGCTGCGGGCCTCAAGGCTCAGCGAACGGGGCATGATTCCCCGGGCCGCCCACCACGCGGTGATCGCGGCGAGGTCGGCCGGGGTCAGCGCGCCGGTGGCGGCATAGCTTCCCGCCCGCGCTTCGGTGACGTCGACGCCGTCGGGCAGCACTCCGGTGAATTCCAGGCCGGGATCGGCCTCGAAGAGCAGGGTGCGGACGTGCTGTTCCCCGGCCTCGGGCGGCAGGGGGTGCTGCAGCAGCTGCGCCACTGTCCCCTCGGCCACATTGCGGCCGGCGTCAATGATGTAGACGTAATCGGCGAGGCGCTGGGCGTCATCCATGAGGTGTGTGGTCAGGACGATGCCCATGCCGCTGTTCCGCAGTTCGGAGATGAGTTCAAACACGAGTTGGCGCGACTGCGGGTCCAGGCCGGCGCTCGGCTCGTCGAGGAAAAGCACCTCGGGGTTGCCCACCAGGGCGGCCGCAAGCGCCAGCCGCTGCTTCTGCCCGCCGGAAAGCCGCCGCACGGAGGTCCGGCTGAAGGCATCGATGCCAAGGCGGTCAACAAGCTCCCCGACCGGCCAGGGGTCCTGGTACATGCCGGCAATATGCTTGAGCAGCGGGATGGGACGGGCCGACGGCGGCAGCCCGCCGTCCTGCAGCATCACCCCGACGCGGGCCCGCAGCCCGGCCCCGGCCGTGTCCGGGTCCTCGCCCAGGAGGCTGATGCTGCCGTGGGTGCGTTTCTGGAGCCCCTGGGCGCATTCGATTGTGGTGGTTTTGCCGGCACCGTTGGCTCCCAGCAGGGCTGTCACCTGTCCGCGTTCGGCGACGAGGGAAAGGCCGCTGACCACACGCAGCATTTTGCCGTCGAGGGTGGACAGTGGACCTACATCCTTGACTAGCCCGCTGATGGACAGGACGGGGGATTCGGGGGATCGCACCACAGCATTCTACGGGATGTAGTACGCCCGGGCCGGGGGTGGCCGCATCCGCGGGCTGCCCGGAGGGTAGCCATGCCTTACTGGATCAGGGGACTAAATTAGGACATGATTGTGTTGTGTATTCCATGAGCACCCCGACTTCTGCCGCGCCCGCCGTGCCCGGCCGCCCGCGCGTGGCGTCGGCGTCCCCTTCCGGGACGGCGGGGTCCCTGGCGGCACAGGCAGCTACCGCCTTCCCGGCGGCCGACGCCGAGGAACGCACCCGGGACCGTGTACTGAACGCAGTCCTGGAACATGGCCCCATCAGCGCCGCCGAACTTGGCGATCTGCTCGGCTTTACCCCGGCCGCTGTCCGCCGGCACCTTGACCACCTTTCACGCGACGGTGTGATCGAAGTCAAGCGCGCCACCCGTGCCGGCGCGGGCGCCGGGCGCCCCGCCCGCCGCTACGTGCTCAGCTCCCAGGGCCAGTCCACGCTCGGGAACGACTACCTGGACATTGCCACCCTGGCGCTGCAGCGCCTCGGCGAAATGGCAGGCCCCGAAGCCGTGCGGCAGTTCGCCGTCGAGCGTTTCGGCGACATGGAGCGCCGCTACGCACCCGAAATCGACGCGGCCGGGCCGGACATCACCGCCCGCGCGCAGGCACTCTCCGCGGCGCTCAGCCGGGACGGATTCGTCGCCTCCACTGCGTCGATCGAAGCCAAGGCACCCCTGCCGGCGGCGCTCTCCAGCGTCCAGCTGTGCCAGGGCCACTGTCCCATCCAGCAGCTGGCCGCACAGTTCCCGGTGTTCTGCGACGTGGAAACCGACGTGTTCGCCCGGCTGGTCGGCGTCGACGTCCGCCGGCTTTCCACGCTGGCGCGCGGCGGCCACGTCTGCACCACCCACATACCTACAGGCCGTCCGGCGGCACCGGGGCTCCACAGCCCCGCCGCCACGCCGGGCAGCCTGGACGAAGTATCCAACCATCTGCAAGAAAGGCCGTGATGACGGACCAACTATCAGAGAAGAAGGTTGCTGAATCTACTGTGATTTCGGAGATTCTCGAAAAGAATCCCGAGCTCCACGGAATCGGCACCTATGAGTACGGCTGGTCCGACAAGAACGACGTCGGCGCCAACGCCCGCCGTGGTATCAACGAGGACGTCGTGCGTGACATCTCGGCCAAGAAGAACGAGCCGGAATGGATGCTGGACCTGCGCCTGAAGGGCCTGAAGTACTTCGACCGCAAGCCCATGCCCACCTGGGGTGCAGACCTCTCCGGCATCGACTTCGACAACATCAAGTACTTCGTGCGCTCCACCGAGAAGCAGGCCGCCACCTGGGAAGACCTGCCCGAGGACATCCGGAACACATACGAGAAGCTGGGCATCCCGGAAGCCGAGCGCAGCCGCCTCGTCTCCGGCGTCGCGGCCCAGTACGAATCCGAGGTTGTGTACCACCAGATCCGCGAGGACCTGGAAGCCCAGGGCGTCATCTTCCTGGACACCGACACCGCGCTGCGGGAGCACCCGGAGATCTTCCAGGAGTACTTCGGCACGATCATCCCGGTGGGCGACAACAAGTTCGCCTCGCTGAACACCTCCGTCTGGTCCGGCGGTTCCTTCGTGTACGTCCCCAAGGGCGTCCACGTGGACATCCCGCTGCAGGCCTACTTCCGCATCAACACGGAAAACATGGGCCAGTTCGAGCGCACGCTGATCATCGCCGATGAGGACTCCTACGTCCACTACATCGAAGGCTGCACCGCGCCGATCTACACCTCGGACTCGCTGCACTCCGCCGTCGTGGAGATCGTTGTGAAGAAGGGCGCCCGCGTCCGCTACACGACCATCCAGAACTGGTCCACGAACGTGTACAACCTGGTCACCAAGCGCGCCATCTGCGAAGAGGGCGCCACCATGGAGTGGATCGATGGCAACATCGGCTCCAAGGTCACCATGAAGTACCCGGCCGTCTACCTTGTCGGCGAGGGCGCCAAGGGCGAGACCCTGTCCATCGCGTTCGCCGGCGAAGGCCAGCACCAGGACACCGGCTCCAAGATGGTCCACATCGCGCCCAACACCAAGAGCTCGATCATCTCCAAGTCCGTGGCCCGCGGCGGCGGCCGTGCCGCCTACCGCGGCCTGGTCCAGGTCCGCGAAGGCGCCAAGCACTCGGCCAACACGGTCCGCTGTGACGCCCTGCTGGTGGACACCATCAGCCGCTCGGACACGTACCCGTACATCGACATCCGCGAGGATGACGTCACCATGGGGCACGAGGCCACGGTCTCGCGGGTCAGCGAAGAACAGCTGTTCTACCTGATGTCCCGCGGCATGCGCGAGGACGAGGCCATGGCGATGATCGTCCGCGGCTTCATCGAGCCGATTGCCCGTGAGCTGCCGATGGAATACGCCCTCGAGCTGAACCGCCTGATTGAACTGCAGATGGAAGGATCGGTCGGTTAATGACTGACATCACTACTGAAAAGGCCCGCATCGGCGCGCCGTCAGCCCAGCCGTTCATCAACGGTTTCACCGAGGAAGGCGAGAGCCTTTCACCGCTGAACGCCGCGGAGTCCAAGTCCCCGCTGGCCGGCGAGGCCGTCAAGCGGCACTCGCACGGCGGCGGCGTCGGCGTTCCGGACAGCTCACGCGCCGGCCGCCTGACCTCTTACCAGCTGGCGGACTTCAAGCCGCTGACCGGCATGGAGGAGGACTGGCGGTTCACCCCGCTCAAGCGCCTCCGCGGCCTGCACACCGAGGTCCTCAGCGGCGCCGCGCCCTCCGTGGCCGTCACCGCTCCGGACAGCGTCCGGGTCGAAACCGTGGGCCGGGACGATGCCCGCATCGGCTCCGCCGCGATCCCCGAGGACCGTGTGTCCGCGAACGCCTGGGAGAACTTCACCGAGGCCACCGTCATCACGGTTCCCGCCGAGGTCCAGGCCGAAGGGGAAGTCAGCGTCCTGCTGACCGGCCAGGGCACCGGGGCTTCCGCCCAGCACATCGTGATTGTCGCGGAGAAGTTCTCCAAGGCCGTCGTCGTCCTGGACCACCAGGGCACCGCCGTCGTCTCGGAGAACATCGAGATCCTCGTGGAGGACGGCGCGCAGCTCACCGTCATCTCGCTCCAGGAGTGGAACGACGACGCCGTGCACGCCTCCTCCCAGCAGGCGAAGCTTGGCCGCGACGCCAAGTTCAAGCACATCGTCGTCAGCCTCGGCGGCGACCTCGTCCGCGTCACGCCGTCGGCCCGCTTCACCGCCCCCGGCGCCGAAGTTGAACTGTTCGGCCTGTACTTCGCCGACGCCGGCCAGCACCTGGAGCAGCGCCTCTTCGTCGACCACGCCGTCGCCAACTGCAAGTCCAACGTCCTTTACAAGGGCGCCCTGCAGGGCCGCAACGCGCACACCGTCTGGGTGGGCGACGTCTTGATCCGCAAGGAAGCAGAAGGCACCGACACGTACGAGGCCAACCGCAACCTGGTCCTCACCGACGGCGCCCGCGCCGATTCTGTGCCGAACCTGGAAATCGAGACCGGCCTGATCGCCGGCGCCGGCCACGCCAGCGCCACCGGACGGTTCGATGACCAGCACCTGTTCTACCTGATGGCCCGCGGCATTCCGGAAGAGGTGGCCCGCCGTCTGGTGGTCCGCGGCTTCCTGAACGAGATCATTCAGAAGATCAACGTTCCGGCGATCGAAGAGCGCCTCACGGACGCCGTCGAGCGTGAACTCGCGGCAACGAACCACTAGAGAAGACAGAAGCACGGGAAAGCATCAATGACCGAACAGCCAAGAGGCGAGCTCGTCTGCAACGCCAGTGAGATCCAACTCAAGCAGGCGCTGCGGATCCTGGTCGACGACTACCCTGTCGCGATCGTCAAGGACTCGATGGGCGAAATCCATGCCATCGGTGACACCTGCTCGCACGCCGACATCTCCCTTTCCGAGGGCGAAGTGGAAGGCTGCATGATCGAGTGCTGGGGCCACGGCTCCCAGTTCGATCTGCGCAGCGGCGAGCCGCTTCAGCTGCCGGCCTATGATCCTGTTCCCGTCTTCGCAGTGACCGTACTGGACGACGAGGTCTATGTGGACTTCACCAACGTCGTGAACGGCGCCGCGGCTCCGAACTTCAGCTAGCTGCCTGCAGCCGGCAACCCGCACAACAGAACTTATCGACAAGAAACCGCACGGTGCCGAAGGGCACGGTGCAGAGGAGAACAAGGCACATGTCTACTCTTGAGATCAAGGACCTGCACGTCAGCATTGACACCGAGCAGGGCACGAAGGAAATCCTGAAGGGCGTCAGCCTGACCATCCGGACCGGCGAGACCCACGCCATCATGGGCCCGAACGGTTCCGGCAAGTCCACCCTGGCGTCCACCATCGCCGGGCACCCGCGCTACAACGTCACCTCCGGCACCATCACGCTGGACGGCGAAGACGTCCTCGCGATGAGCGTCGACGAGCGCGCCCGCGCCGGCATGTTCCTGGCCATGCAGTACCCGGTCGAGGTTCCCGGCGTCAGCATGACCAACTTCCTGCGCACCGCCAAGACGGCCATCGACGGCGAAGCACCCAAGCTGCGCACGTGGACGAAGGACGTCAAGGCCGCCATGGCCCAGCTCCGCATCGACGCCGACTTCACCCAGCGCAACGTCAACGAGGGCTTCTCCGGCGGCGAGAAGAAGCGCGTCGAAATCCTCCAGCTGGAGCTGTTCAAGCCGAAGTTCGCCATCCTCGACGAGACCGACTCCGGCCTGGACGTTGACGCACTCAAGGTTGTCTCCGAGGGCGTCAACCGCGCCCACGCCGAAGGCAACATGGGCACCCTGCTCATCACGCACTACACCCGGATCCTGCGCTACATCAAGCCGGACTTCGTGCACGTGTTCGTTGACGGCCAGGTTGTCGAAGAAGGCGGCCCGGAACTTGCCGACCGCCTCGAAGAAGAAGGCTACGACCGCTACGCCACCGGCGCCGGGGCAGCCACCATCGCTGCCGCTGACGCTGCAGCCCAGGCCTAGTTAGGACTTCACAATGACCGAACTCAATGTGGCCCGCACGGGCCTCGAGGATGTCGAAGAGGCACTCAAGGATGTGATCGACCCTGAACTGGGGGTGAACATCGTTGACCTCGGCCTGCTGTACGGCCTCAAGTACTCAGACGACGACGGCGCCCTGCTGATCGACATGACGCTCACCACGGCCGCGTGCCCGCTCACCGACGTGATCGAGGAGCAGGTCGGCAAGGCCCTGGACGGGGTCGTCGACGACTGGCGCCTCAACTGGGTGTGGATGCCGCCGTGGGGTCCGGAACGGATCACCGAGGACGGCCGCGACCAGATGCGCGCCCTCGGCTTCAACATCTAGAACTGAACCGCTTAAACGACGACGGCGGGTCCACCTTTCTGAGGTGGGCCCGCCGTCGTCGTTCTATCGATTGCTCCGCAACCGCCCTTTTGGCAGCCCATGACGGCAGTTACGGAGCAGCCGACGGCGCTACGGTGTCAGGGGGTGGCGACGGCGAACGTGTCGCACTGGTTGATGTCGCCGGTCGAGTAGCCCTGGTAGAACCATTTCTGCCGCTGGGCGCTGGAGCCGTGAGTCCAGGCCTCGGGGGAGACCCGGCCGGTAGCGGCCTGCTGGATCCGGTCGTCACCGACGGCGGAGGCGGCGGAAAGGGCATCCTGCAGGTCCCGCTCCGTCAGCGGCTCCAGGAACGGCAGCCCGGTCTTGGGATCCTGCTGGGTCGTGGCGTAGCGGACCCAGAGGCCGGCATAGCAGTCAGCCTGCAGCTCCACCCGGACAGCCCCGGATTCCGGTCCCTGCGGGTCCTGCTGGGCCCGGTCCAGGTTCCCCAGCACGTTCTGGATGTGGTGGCCGAATTCGTGCGCCACGACGTATTCCTGCGCGAGGGGTCCGCCGGAGGAGCCGAAGCGGTCCACGAGTTCCTGGAAGAAGCCCGGGTCGAAGTACGCGGTGGAGTCGGCGGGGCAGTAGAACGGGCCCACTTCCGACGTCGCCGAGCCGCAGCCGGTGTTGGTGGCCCTGTCGAAGATCACGGTTTCCGGCTGCGGGTACTGCCTGTTGAATTGGGCCAGGTAGGCGGGCCAGAAGGCGTTCAGGCTGTTGACCGTTCCGGTGATGCGGCAGTCGAGCCGGGCATCGGCGTCGGCGCCCGTCGTGCAGGCCGGGGCGGTGCCCTGGCTCTGCGATCCGGGATCCTGCGTGCCGGCGCCCAGGCCCTCCAGCAGACTCGGATTGATGCCGAGCAGCACCGCGATCAGCAGGACGATGCCGCCGCCGATCCCGCCCCCGACTTTGACGCCGCGGCCCATGCCGCGACGGTCCTGGACCTGCGAGGGATCCAGTTGAACATTGTCGTTGAAACTCATGCTGTCACAATATCGCGTGCCGGCTTCCGGGCGGCCTGCGGCCGGTAAAGTTGGTCTGATGCCTTTCCTCGACAGACTTCAGCGCTGGGCCGATGACCGCCCCGACGGGACCGCCGTCGTCGTGGCCGGGCAACGCCTGAGCTGGGAAGAGTTGCGCGACACGGCCGCCGGGCTGGTGCCGGACGCGCCCGCTGTGACCGTGCTGTCGGAGGAGAACTCCCTGCACTTCGCCGCCGCGTTCGCATCCGGCGTTGCAGGGGAGCGGCAGTGTGCCGTGCTGGACCCGTCGTGGCCGGCGCAGCTGCAGGTCGGGATCCGGGACCGGATCCGCGGCCTGTCTATTCGATCGGGCGGGGCGTCCGCGCCGGAGCTCGTCGACGGGCCACCGGACACTCCGTTCCTGATCGGCCTGACTTCCGGGACTACGTCCGTCCCCAAGGCCTTCAGCCGCTCCCGAAGGTCCTGGCAGTTGTCCTTTGACGCGTCGGTCGAGTTTTTTGGCCTGGCCGCGGACGACAAGACCCTGGCGCCCGGTCCCCTCGCGGCCAGCCTGAACCTGTATGCCCTGGCCGAATGCCTGTACGCCGGCTCGGAGTTCCACACCCTGTCCGGGTTCGACGTCGGCGACGCCCACGCCGCGGTCCGCCATGACGGCATCACCCGGCTGGTGCTCGTCCCCACGATGCTGCGGCTCCTCAGCGAGCGGGGACTGAGCGGAGGGGTGGACGCCTCCGGCATCAGGAGCATCATCTGCGCCGGGTCAAAACTGGACGCCCGGACCCTCGAGGCGGCCCGCCGCTGGGCACCCAACGCGACCATCTTCGAGTACTACGGCGCCTCGGAACTCAGCTTCGTCTCCGGGGCCGGACTCCCGCCCGGGCAGCAGCCGGAGCAGCGCGGAACCGGGATCGGGCGGCCGTTTCCCGGCGTCGAGATCCGCATCCTCGACGACGACGGAGCCGAGCTGCCGAACGGCGCCGACGGCAACATCAGTGTCCGCAGCGGCATGGTGAGCAACGGGTATCTCTGGGGCGACGACGGCCAGGCCCTGCAGAGCTTCGACGGCTGGCACACGGTGGGGGACCAGGGCTACCTCGACGGCGGGATCCTGCACATGCTGGGCCGCCGCTCCGACATGATCATCACCGCCGGCACCAACGTCTACCCGCACGAGGTGGAGCTGGCGCTGGCGTCCGTGCCGGGCGTGGCCGCTGCGGTGGCCGCCGGCCAGGCAGACGATCTCCGCGGCCAGAAGGTCGTCGCCGGCATCGTTCCCTCCCACGGCGGCGTGACTGCCACCCAGGTGAAGGCCGGCGTGGAGGACGTGCTGGCGCGGAACAAGCGGCCCCTGGAGTACTTCGCCCTGGCCGAGCTGCCCCTGACGGACCGCGGCAAGCTCAGCCGCGAAGTGCTGCTCGACTGGATCGCACACAACGACCCGCGGATCCGGCGCCTTGGCTGAGCAGCTGCGGATTCTGCCCGACGACCGGCAGCCCGTCATCATCGCGGCGCGGCGCACCCCAGTCTGCCGCGCCAACGGCGTCCTGAAGACCTTCCACGCCCACGAACTACTCGCCCCCGTGCTCCGCAGCCTGCTGGCCGACGCCGGAGCCGCCCCGGAATCGGTCGCGGACGTGGTGATCGGCAACGCCGTGGGCGGCGGCGGAAACGTGGCCCGGCTCGCGGCCCTCGAAGCCGGGCTGCCGGTCAGCGTCCCCGGTGTCACGGTGGACCGGCAGTGCGGTTCCGGACTCGACGCGATCGTGCTCGCCGCCCATCTCGTGGCAGCCGGCGGCAGCGGCCTGTTCCTGGCCGGCGGGGTGGAAAGCATCAGCACGGCACCGCTGCGCGCCCGCCGGAGTGCCCTGGGCGACCCCGAGTTCTTTTCGCGGGCGCAGTTCGCCCCCAAGGGCCTCGGCGATCCGGACATGGGAGTGGCCGCAGAGAATGTGGCCGCCCATTTCGGCATCAGCCGGGAGCGGCAGGATGAGCTGGCGTTGCGCAGCCACCGGCGTGCCCTGGCGTCCGCCGCCGCCGGGATGTTCGACGCCGAGATCGTTCAGCTCCCCGGTGTTCCCGGACCGGACGGCGCTGTTGGCACCGGAGGCGGCACGGTGTCAGCCGACGACGGGCCGCGCCCGGGGTTGACCGCAGCTGTGCTGGCCCGATTCCCACCGGTGTTCGCCGAGGGCGGCACCGTCACCGCAGGGAACTCCTGCTTTGACGCGGACGGGGCCGCCGCCGTCGTGATCACCTCGGTGCAGCGGGCCCGCGAACTGGGGGCCGCCGACGGATTCCTGGTGCGCGGCACGGACACGGCGGGCGTGGACCCGCAGCTGCTGGGCATCGGGGCCGCCGCGGCTGCCGAACGTCTGTTGGAGCGGTGTGGCGTCACGTCCGCCGGGGTGGGGCTCGTCGAGTTCAACGAGGCCTTCGCGTCGCAGACCCTGGCATGCTTGGATTGCCTCGGCATCGCGCCGGAACGCGCCAACCTCGACGGCGGCGCCCTGGCCCTGGGCCACGCCTACGGGGCATCCGGCGCGGTACTGGTGACCCGGCTCCTGGCGCAGGCCCGCCGCAACCCGGTCGAGGGGCAACTGGCGCTGGCGATGATCAGCATCGCCGGGGGCATGGGAACCGCCGCGCTGCTGGAGTACCGGAGCATTTCCTAGCTGCTGCTCCCGGTCACTTCACCCGGGCACTGCGGGACATGCCCATTCCTGGGCCCGGCCAGTGGACATACCGGGCTTATGTCCAGCGGCCGCGCGGTGGGGAGGGCATGTCCAGTGGTCCGCGCTAGGGGAGGGCATGTCCCGTGAAGGGGGTGGCAGGAGGTGCATGCTCCTCGGTCTCGGCTTCGCCGAGGCCGCGGGCCGCGAGGGCGTCTCCGGTCTGCCGGGCGAAGGCCACCGTGGTGATAAAGACCGGAAGAATCAGCGCCCGGGGGTTGCGCTCCAGGCCGCGGGCACGGGCGGAGTCGCGGACATCGCTGTACGCGCCCGCGATGAACGGGATGCTGCGCAGCATGATCGCGATCGTCAGGGCGAACCGCTCCGGATCCGCACCGAAGCGGCGGAACGGCGTAGCCAGGGAAGCTACCCCGTCCAGCAGCCGCTGCACCGGAGTGGTGGCGGTGAGGATCGACGCCGCCACGATGCAGACCAGCACGTTGAGCACAATCCGCGCCGCCGTGGGACCGCCGAGCTGCCACCACTGGAACAGGCCGATGGCAGCGAGGACGGGCAGCACGGGCCGGACCGCCCGGAACAGCCGCGGGAAACCTGCCCCGCTGAGCAGGAACAGGGCGCACATCAGCACCAGGACCCCGGCCGCCACGGCCCAGTCCACAATCAGGAACGACGCCATGCCGCAGCCGAGGACCAGCAGGAACTTCAGCCACAGCGGTGCGCGGTGCAGCAGGGAGTTCCCTGGCACATAGTTGGCCAGCAGGAACCCGTGGCCGCTCACCGCTGCTCCAGGCGCGGCTTTTCCAGGCCCCCGCCGGGGGCCGCGGGAACCGCCGCGCAGAGCTCGCGGTAATGCGCGACGGCGGCGGCCGGACCGCCGTCGAACACCACCGCCCCGGCGTCGACAACGAGGACCCGGTCCAGGTCCAGCGCGAGTTCCAGGTCGTGCGTGGAAAGGAAGATCTGCTGGCTGAGCCCGGCCAGCGTGCGCCGGAGCAGCTCCCTGTTGCGCAGGTCGAGCAGGGTGGACGGCTCGTCGAGGACCAGCACTTCCGGGTCAACGGCGAGAACCGCCGCGAGGGCCAGCAGCTGCCGTTCACCGCCGGAAAGCTCATAGATGCTCTGGTCGGCCAGCGGCAGCAGGCCGAAGCGGTCCAGGGTTGCCTCCGCCTGGCGGCTGCGTTCGCGGGAATTACGGACCGAACGCCGGAGTGACAGCTCGACATCCTCCCGCCCCGTCGGCATCACCAGCTGGGACAGGGGATCGGTGAACACGAAGCCGACACGCCGCCGTACTTCCCGCACCGCGCGGACCGTATCCGAGCCGTCCACCGTGACGGTTCCGCTGCTCGGCGCCACGAGCCCGTTGAGGAGCCGCAGCAGGGTGGACTTGCCGGAACCGTTGGCGCCGATCACGCCGATCCGCTGCTCTGTGAGCCGCAGGCTCAGCTCCTCCAGCAGGATCTTGGGCGCAGGGCGGCCGTCGACGGCGACCCGCACCGCAACCCGGTCCAGGACGATGGTGCTCACGGCCGGCTGTCCGCCTCGGCGCCGGGAACGGTCGCGGCGGTTACGGGACCGGGAATCCCGGCAGTGCGGACCCTGCGGATGAGCAGATCCGGGAACGCCTTGTGCAACGCCAGGGCAATGGTCACGGCCAGTGCGTTCTTGATCACATCGCCGGGGTAGAAAACCAGGTCGGCGAGGAACGCCTTGGAGAAGTCCAGCTTCGCGTTGACCATCATTCCCAGGATGCCGAGGCCATGGATGAAGATGATGCTGCTCACCATCGCGGAGGCGAAAAGGAGGAGCGCCCGGAGCTTGCCGGGACGGCCCGCCGTGCGGCGGAGCACGACGACGGTTAGCCAGCCCACCGCCGTGGCCGCGAACACGAAGCCGATGATGTAACCCGCGGAGGGGCCCGCGAGGACGCCGAGTCCGGCGCGGCCGCCGCTGAAGATCGGCAGCCCGGCGAACCCGAGGAGGACGTAGAGCCCGACGGCGGCGAAAGCCCTGCCGGGGCCCAGGGCAAGGCCGGTGAGCATCACGGCGAGCGTCTGAAGGGTGATGGGGACACCGAGGCCGCCCACCGGGATGGCGGCGATCAGGGCTGATCCTGCGACGAGCGCGGCGAAGACGGCGATCAGGCCCAGGTCGGTGGCGTTCCAGCGGTTGCGGCGCCGGGCGGGGGCGGCGGCGGGGGCGGCGGCAGCGGCGCCGTCGGTCTGTGTCATGGGAGTTCCTATCGCGAATGAACCGGGGACATGCTTCTCTGTTTCTGACTGTACGAGCATGGCGGCGCGCGTTTTTTGTAGATGCTCCACTAACCGCCGGCCCGGTTGCTGGAGGGCAGCGCCAAAGGCTCCCGGCCAGTGTCCTTGTCATGGGGTGGAGGCCTGGCCGGTAGACTGGGAGAGGCCGTTCTCTCGGCCACACTGCCCCGGCCTTTCCAGACTCCACTTTTGTGCCGCGGCGTTCCCTGTTGTGAAAGGCCTTAGCTGCATTGATTACCGTCCAGGATCTCGAACTGCGCGCCGGCGCCCGCCTCCTTATGGACCAGGTGAGCTTCCGGATCGACAAGGGAGACAAGATCGGCCTTGTGGGCCGTAACGGTGCAGGCAAGACCACACTGACGCGGGTGCTCGCGGGCGAGGGCCTGCCCGCCGGCGGCAAGGTGACGCGCAGCGGCGAGATCGGCTACCTGCCGCAGGACCCCCGCACGCCGGACATGGAGCAGCTGGCCCGTGACCGGATCCTGTCCGCCCGCGGCCTGGACATCGCCGTCGGGAAGCTCCGCGTGGCCCACGAAGAGATGGCCAGCGACGACGCCGACATCCAGCGCAAGGCGATGAACCGCTACGACCGGCTTGAATCCGAGTTCCTGGCGGCCGGCGGCTACGCGGCCGAGGCCGAGGCCGCCGCGATCTGCTCCAACCTGGCGCTCCCGGACCGGTTGCTGAACCAGCCGCTCAAGACTCTTTCCGGCGGCCAGCGCCGCCGTGTGGAGCTGGCCCGCATCCTGTATTCGGACGCCGAAACGATGCTCCTTGATGAGCCCACCAACCACCTCGACGCCGACTCGATCTCCTGGCTCCGCGAGTTCCTTAAGAACCACCAGGGCGGCCTGATCGTGATCAGCCACGACACGGAACTGCTTGAAGCCACCGTGAACAAGGTGTTCCTGCTGGACCCCAACCGCGCGCAGATCGACTTCTACAACATGGACTGGAAGCGCTACCTCCAGCAGCGCGAGACGGACGAGCGTGCCCGCAAGCGGGAACGCGCCAACGCGGAAAAGAAGGCCCAGGTCCTCATGGACCAGGCCAACAAGATGCGTGCCAAGGCCACCAAGGCCGTCGCCGCGCAGAACATGGCCAAGCGTGCCGAGCGTCTGCTGGGCGGCCTCGAGGCCGTGCGCGCGACCGACCGCGTGGCAGCCCTGCGCTTCCCGGATCCGTCGCCCTGCGGCAAGACCCCGCTCACCGCGGACGGCCTCAGCAAGTCCTTCGGCTCGCTGGAGATCTTCACGGACGTGGACCTCGCCATCGACCGCGGCTCCAAGGTGGTCATCCTGGGCCTCAACGGCGCCGGCAAGACCACCCTGCTCCGGATGCTCGCCGGCGTCGACAAGCCGGACACCGGCGAAGTCGTCGCGGGCCACGGCCTGAAAGTGGGCTACTACGCGCAGGAACACGAGACGCTCGACGTCGACCGGACCGTGCTGCAGAACATGCGTTCCTCCGCCCCGGACATGAACGACGCGGAAGTGCGCAACATCCTCGGTTCGTTCCTGTTCTCCGGTGACGACGTCGACAAGCCCGCCGGTGTCCTGTCCGGCGGTGAGAAGACCCGTCTGGCACTGGCCACCATTGTGGCCTCGAGCGCGAACGTGCTGCTCCTCGATGAGCCCACCAACAACCTGGACCCGGCCAGCCGCGCCGAAATCCTCGGAGCCCTCAGCAACTACACCGGCGCCGTGGTGCTGGTGAGTCACGATGAGGGTGCGGTTGAAGCGCTGAATCCTGAGCGCGTGGTGCTGCTGCCCGACGGCGTCGAAGACCTCTGGAACGCGGACTACCTGGACCTGATCACGCTCGCGTAAGCGGCTGCGGCGGTTGCTTCCGGGCGCCTCCGGCCTGGCCCGGGTGGTTTACCCCGAGACGTCGGAGTGCCGACGTTAGTTGTGACCCGGTTCCGGCGCCCCGTACCCGTCCACATGACACGAATGGCCGCTAACCGAGCAGGTTTAGCGGCCATTCGTGGCAAACGGGCGAGGGATGGCCGCGCCCACGTGTCCCGGCAGCCACGGAACCTCCAAACCGAACGTCCATGTGAGGCAAAGGATCCACGCGGGGAGGACTAGCGGACGGGCATTTCTTTGGCCTCGGTGATCCGATGCAGCTCGTCGTAGGTGATGGAGAACATCGAATTGTGGTCTCCCGCGCCGGCCCAGAGCACGGGATGGGCCGCCAGGGACTCGTCCAGCAGCGTCCGAATTTTCGCCGGGTGGCCTACCGGGGCTACGCCGCCAACTTCCTGGCCGGTGTGTTCGAGTACGAATCCGGGGGAGGCGCGGCGGATTTGGCCCGTACCCAACTGGGCGGCGACCTTCAGGACATCGACCCTTGCGGCACCGCTGGCCAGGATCAGCAGCGGGGTGCCGTCGAGGTCGAATACGAGGCTGTTGGTGATCGCCGCGACATCGCAGCCCAGCGTGGCGGCGGCCGCAGCCGCCGTCGGGACTTTCGAATCGAACACTGTAACGGTGTCTTCTGCGCCCAGCACGGTCAACGCGCGCTTGACCCGGGCCACGGGATCCGGAACCACGATGTCCACGGCTCAGAACCCCTGTGCGTCCAGGATGGCGTCTTCCTCTTCTTCCGCCGTCGCGTTCTTCCGCTTGCGGGGGACAGGACGACGGCGGGTCACCGGACCGCTGGAGTGCATGAACCCGCCGGCGGAGCCTCCCTCTGCCGCCTGCGCTGCGGCGTCCTCGGCGTCGATGGCCGCGTTCCGGGCCTGCTGACGTGCCGCGTACCCGAAGCCGATGAACATCAGGACGCCGAAGGCGAACCACTGCAGCGAGTACGACAGGTGGGTACCCTCCTCGGTGGTCGGCTTCGGGAACGGGAAGGGCATCGCCGCCACAGACGGGCTCTCGGACGCTAGCTGCCCATACGCGCCCGTCAGCAAGGGGTAGCCGAGCTGGCTCGAGTAGGTTTTGAGGTCGATCGAGGCCAGCTGCCCGTCCGGGGCGCCGCGCTGGAGCTCGGGCTCGGAAGGCTTGAGACGGGCGACGACGGTTACCGTGCCTTGGGGCGGGGCCGGGACCGAGTCCGGGCGGCCCGGGTTGTTGTTGCCGATCGGCAGCCACCCGCGGTTAATGACGACGGTCTCGCCGGTTTCCACCCGGAACGGGACCACGACTTCGTAGCCGGGCTGGCCATTGAGGGGCCGGTTGCGGACGATGCGCTGCCCGTCGACGTCGTAAGTGCCCTTTAGCTCCACCTGCGTCCACTCGCGGTCCGCCGCGAGGGAGCTGAACTGCTCCTTGACCTCGGCGAAGGGGACCGGCGTGGCGGAATAGTTGGAGGTAACGCGGTTGATCTCCGCGAGGGTTTCCGCGCGGCGGTCCATCTGCCAGCGGCCCAGCCCGACGCAGGCGGCCGCAAAAATAGCGACCAGCAACAAATAGCCCAGCCATTTGCTGGAAAAGAGAAAACGGTACATTCAGATTGCCTTGCCTGCCGGGTCCAGTGCCACAGTGTCTTTCCAGAGCCCGCGGGTCTGCAGATAATCCTCGAGCCAGGCCCGATGCTCTCCGCAGGCCAGCCAGATTTTGCGCCGTTCCGGGGTGTGGATCTTGGGGTTGTTCCAGAGTAGCTGCCATTCGGCGCCGCTCCGGCATGCCTTGCGGGAGCACACGGCTTCCGCAGGTCCGGCTGCTCCGCCGTTCCCGGTGAGATCAAAAAGGTTCACGACGCCGCCCGTCCCTGGCCGGCGTCGTCCCCGGCGTCTTCCGCGGCGTCTTCCCGCCCATCCTTCGGGGCGTCCTCGTCGTCGACGAGTTCGCCCTGCAACAGCGTCATCGACGGGTCCTCCTGTTCCGGGCCCCCCGGAACCGGGGCCGGGGCATCGAGCTGGGCCAGCGGGGCGTAGTCCAGCAGCGAGTCGGCGTGGACCTCCGCCTGGTCACCGCCGTTGGCGATGATAACGGCAACCCAGGGCAGGAACACGGCCCCGATGACCGGCAGGACCTTGAACCAGCCGTCCACCACGAAGATCAGGATCAGGCACACCATGCGGATACCCATCGCCACGGCGTACTTGATCATCCGCTGGCGCATCTCTTCAGAATGCGCCGTAGCGGCGTCCGTGATGCTGTGAACCTCGGAATCACCGGACGGGACGTCCGGGGTCCCGGGCACAGGTACACCGGGTCGGTTTTTGAGTGTCACGGCTGTCAGATCACGCTCCCAAGGCTTACTCCAATTCTCTCACCAACGGCAGGGCCGCCCAAACGCGGGCCGGCCGGGCGCTAAGATCGGAGGCAGGAAAATCCCGCCCCCAGCGCGGCGCCGTCCGCCGCAGAATTCCGGAGCCCCACCATGTCTGAAACAGCAACCACCGGCCGCAGCGTCCTAATCACCGGCGGAAACCGCGGAATCGGCCTCGCCATCGCCGAAGCCTTCCTCGCCAACGGTGACAAGGTGGCTGTCACATACCGCAGCGAATCAGCGCTCCCCGAGGGCATTCTCGGCGTCAAGGCAGACGTCACCGACGAAGCCTCGGTGGACGCCGCGTTCGCAGAAGTTGAAGCCGCGCACGGCCCCGTCGAGGTGCTGGTGGCGAACGCCGGGATCACCAAGGACACACTCCTGATGCGGATGAGCGAGGACGATTTCACCTCGGTCATCGACACCAACCTCACCGGCGCCTTCCGCGTGATCAAGCGCGCCTCCAAGGGAATGATCCGGGCACGCAAGGGCCGCGTCGTCCTGATTTCCTCCGTCTCGGGCCTCTACGGCGCGCCCGGCCAGATCAACTACTCCGCGTCCAAGGCCGGCCTGGTCGGCATCGCCCGCTCCCTGACCCGCGAACTGGGCGGCCGCGGCATCACCGCCAATGTGGTGGCGCCCGGCTTCATCAACACCGACATGACGGCGGAACTGCCCGAGGCAACCCAGAAGGACTACCTGTCCAAGGTCCCCGCCGGCCGCTTCGCCGAAGCCTCCGAGGTTGCCAACGTGGTCCGCTGGATCGCCAGCGAGGAGGCCGCCTACATCTCCGGCGCGGTCATCCCGGTCGACGGCGGCCTCGGCATGGGCCACTAGGCTCCAACAGGCGGCAACGGCGACGACGGGAATCGCCGCGGCCGGCACCTCACCGGGCCGGCCGCACCCGCCCGCACGCGGCTGCCCGCCCACCACCGCTCAGGGCCTGCCTCGCTGGGACCTTCAGCCCTTTGCGCCGTGCGTCCGCAGGTGTGTAATAGGGCTACAGCCCCTGACCCCACCTTGGCGGGGGCATGGATTCAGGAGGACAACTGTGGCTGAACTGAACAAGTGGGTCGCCTCGGACATGCTGGAGCCGATCAAACGCTTCCTCGACGGCGACCTCACCATGACGCCGTCCATCAAAGTCGAACAGTTTCTGGACGGAACCACGCAGGTGGTGCGCGCCGAAGTCCCCGGCATCGATCCCGACAAAGATGTCGACGTCTCCGTGAGCGGGGGCATGCTGCACATCAGGGCGGAACGTGAGGAAAAAACCGAGCACAAGAGCAAGGACGGCTACCGCTCGGAGTTCCGCTACGGCTCCTTCTCGCGCAGTGTTGCGCTGCCGCCGGGCACCCGGGCGGAGGACATCACCGCCACGTATAAGGACGGCGTCCTCGAGGTGCGGGCACCCGCCCCCGTGACCACCCCCGACACGACGTCCCGGAAGATCAGGATCGACCACCCGTAGCGGGGCCGGATGCGGCGGGGCCGGCGCCCGTGGACCCGGCCGCCACTAGCCCGCTGCTGCTTCTTTGTGGAACCCGAACAACTGAAAACGCCCGTGGCGCTGGCATGATGGACTGCAGACCCACCGTTTTTGGACGTTTGGAACAAAGGAGCTCGTATGGGACTGCTGGACAACAAGACCGCAATCGTGACCGGTTCATCGAGGGGCATCGGCGCTGAAGTCGCCAAGATCCTCGCCGCCGAGGGCGCCGCCGTCGTCGTGAACTACCGCCAGAAGGCGCCGCGCGCCAACAAGGTCGTTACGGAAATCGAGACCGCCGGCGGCCGTGCCGCCGCCGTCGGGGCCGACCTCACCACCCAGGAAGGCGTCCAGGCCCTGGCAAGCGCCGCGATGGAAAACTTCGGCTCGCTCGACGTCCTGGTCCTCAACGCCTCCGGCGGGATGGAATCCGGCGTGGAAGAGGGCTACGCCCTCAAGCTCAACCGTGACGCCCAGGTGAACATGCTCAACGCCGCCGTGCCGCTGATGCCCGAGGGTTCCCGGGTGGTCTTCGTGACCAGCCACCAGGCACACTTCATCAACACCGTGCCCACCATGGAAAACTACGAGCCCGTGGCACGCAGCAAGCGCGCCGGCGAGGACGCCCTCCGCGAACTCGTCCCGAACCTGGCCGAGAAGGGCATCTCCCTCGTCGTCGTCTCCGGCGACATGATCGAGGGCACCGTGACGGCCACCCTGCTGGACCGCTCAAACCCGGGCGCCATCGAGGCCCGGCGTGCCGAGGCCGGGAAGCTGTACTCCGTGGTCGAGTTCGCCGGCGAGGTTGCCAAGATGGTCACGGCCGACGTCGAGTCCGGCCACACCGAGTACGTCGGCGGCTCCGACTACTTCAACAAGAACAACTAAGCACCCGCCTCACAGGCAGGACAACAAGGAAGGCCGGGGCAACCGCCCCGGCCTTCCTTTGTTCAGGGCCATCAGGTGACCGTGCGGCCTCTCAGACGCCGGCGATGTGCCGCACCGCGTCAAGGTACGGCAGGTTCACCGCGGCGTCCGCCACAGCACGGACCGCCGGCTGGGCGTTGAACGCCACGCCGATCCCTGCGGCGCCGAGCATGTCCAGGTCGTTGGCGCCGTCGCCCACAGCAATCGTGTGCTCCATCGGGATGCCTTCCCTGGCGGCCCATGCGCGCAGGTATTTCTCCTTCGCCGCCCGGTCGATCACCTCGCCGATCACCTTCCCGGTCAGGGCGCCGTCGACGATTTCGAGCTCGTTGGCGATCCAGTAGTCCAGCCCCAGCCCCTCCGCGATGGGCTGCAGGATCTGGTTGAAACCGCCGGAGATCACTGCCACCACGTGGCCCGCGGCCTGGAACGCGGCCACGAGTTCCGCCGCGCCGAGGCTCAGCTCCACTTCGGCACGGACGGAATCGACGACGTCGGCGGGCAGCCCGGCGAGGACCGCCACCCGGGCGTGCAGGCTCTCGGCGAAATCCAGCTCACCGCGCATCGCGGCCTCCGTCACTTCGGTCACTTCTTCACGCTTGCCGGCGTAGGCGGCCAGGAGTTCGATGACTTCCTGCTGGATCAGGGTGGAATCCACATCCATGATGAGGAACTTCCGCTGCGCGTTCCGCAGCGAGGCGGGGACAATCGCCGTGTCCACTCCCGCTGGGCCGGTATCGGCTGCCGCCCGGCGCAGTCCAGCCAGTGCCGACTCCCCGCTGTCCGGGCCGGAACCAAAATCAACGCTGCCGTCCGCCGTGTACACCTCGAAGCGGGAGTCGCCGGTGCGGGTTTCGGCGTCGAGCGCCACTCCCGCGTCTGCCAGCAGCGCACGGAGCCGCTGCACTTCGGGGTGGGTCAGTTTCGGGGCATAGCTCACTGCGGTCACGAACAGGTTCATGGCTTCAATCCTAGCGATCAGGCGGATGGGGGCCCGAATTCGTTGCGCCCCGGTGACGCCGCGGCAGCCAGGCGGCGGCTGCCCGGCACGCACCCGGCGCGCGCCCGGCGCGCGCCCGGTGTTCCGGTTATCAGTCGTCCGCTTTTATGTCCTAGTGTCTACTCCTATGAGTGATGTTCTTGAAATGGCCGCCGTCAGCGTTGTGCGTGGGGCAAAAACCCTCCTGGACAAGGTCGACTGGCAGGTCCGGGAAGGCGAGCGTTGGGTGATTCTTGGCCCCAACGGCGCCGGCAAGACCACTCTGCTGCAGATCGCCGCGGCGCGGATCCACCCCACGAGCGGGATGGCGGGCATCCTCGAAGAGATCCTCGGCGCCGTCGACGTCTTCGAACTCCGGCCCCGAATCGGCCTGTCCTCGGCCGCGCTGGCCAATCAGATCCCGGAACACGAGAAGGTCCTCAACGTCGTCGTGACGGCCGCCTACGGTGTCACCGGACGGTGGCGCGAGGGGTACGAGAAGGACGACGAACGCCGCGCCTTCTCCCTGCTGAACGAGTGGGGCATGGGCCCGCTGCTGAACCGGCCGTTCGCCTCGCTCTCCGAGGGGGAGCGCAAGCGCGTCCAGATCGCCCGTGCCCTGATGACGGACCCGGAACTGCTACTCCTCGACGAACCCGCCGCCGGGCTCGATCTGGCCGGCCGCGAGGACCTCGTGTACCGGCTCAGTGAACTTGCCCGCGACGAGGCCGCCCCGGCCATTGTGCTGGTCACGCACCACCTCGAGGAGGTCCCGCCGGGCTTCACGCACGCCATGCTGATGCGCGACGGCGGCGTGGTGGCCCAGGGCCCGATCGAAGGCGTCCTGACCGCGGAGAACTTGAGCGAGACCTTCGGCCTACAGCTGGACGTCAGCGTCGCCGCCGGCCGGTACACGGCCACCGCACGCCGCTGAACGGACCGCTGACCGCGCGTGGAGTTCCTCAATAGCGTCTTCATTTTCTTTGCCGGGCTCTGGGCCGGGACCATCAACAGCGTGGTGGGCTCCGGCACCCTGGTGACCTTTCCGGTGCTGATCGCCCTCGGCTACGCGCCGGTTACGGCCTCGATCAGCAACGCGATGGGCCTGGTGGCCGGGAACGCCTCCGGCGCCTGGGGCTACCGCAAGGAGCTCACCGGACGCGGCAGGCAGCTGCTCAAGCTGCTGCCCGCCTCGGTACTGGGCGGCATCACCGGCGCCTACCTGCTCCTGCACCTGCCCGAGAGGGTCTTCTACTACGCCGCCCCCGTCCTGATCGTGCTGGCGCTGCTGATGGTGGCCTTCCAGCCCAAGCTGCAGCAATGGGTCCGGAACCGGGAACAGAACCCCGAGCACGCCATCCGGGACCGCCGCCACGGCGTCATCCTCGTGGTCCTCGTGTACCTCGCCGGCGTGTACGGCGGATACTTCGTCGCCGCGCAGGGCATCCTGCTCGTCGGGATCCTGGGCATCTTCATGACCGGGACCATGCAGAACGCCAACGCCATGAAAAACATCCTGGTCCTCGCCGTCAACGTTGTGGCGGCGGCCTCCTATCTGCTCTTCGCGTTCGGCCGGATCGACTGGAATGTCGTCGGGCTGATCGCCGTGAGCTCGCTGATCGGCGGTGTGATCGGCTCCAAGGTCGGCCGCCGGCTGTCCCCGGTGGTCCTGCGCGGGGTCATCTTTGTCCTGGGCCTCGTGGCCCTGGGGTTCATGATCGCCAACCTGTTCAAGTGATCCCGTCCCGTGACCCCTGAACCTTTCCCGAATTACTCCGCTGAAATGGCCCGCCCGTGACTTTCCACCACCTTGAGTCCGCCGACGACCCGCGGGTCTCCGACTACACCCAGCTCACCGACGTGCACCTGCGCAAGCTCCGGGAACCCGTCGAGGGCATGTACATCGCCGAGTCCTCACGGGTGCTCCGCCGCGCCCTCGCGGCAGGACACCGGCCGCGGTCCTTCTTCCTCGCCGAGAAGTGGCTCGAGGACCTCGCCGATGTGTTCGCGGAGTACCCGGACGTCCCGGCCTATATCGGTTCCGCCGCCCTGCTCGAGGACATCGCCGGTTTCCACCTCCACCGCGGCGCGATGGCCGCCATGCAGCGCCCCGAACCGGTGCCGCTGCCCGAGCTCCTCGCCGGGGCACGCAGGGTCGCCGTGCTGGAGGACATCGTGGACCACACCAACGTCGGCGCGATCTTCCGTTCCGCCGCAGCCCTCGGCGTCGACGCCGTCCTCGTCTCCCCGCGCTGCGGGGACCCGCTGTACCGGCGCAGTGTCCGGGTTAGCATGGGTACGGTGTTCCAGGTGCCGTGGGCCCGGCTGGAGAACTGGCCGGGGGACCTCCAGGCGCTCCGGGACCATGGCTTCACCGTGGCCGCCATGGAGCTCACCGGCGACGCCGTCGACCTCGATGAGCTGGCTGCCCGCCAGCCGGGGAAACTCGCCCTTGTCCTCGGCACAGAGGGTGCCGGGATGAGCGCGGGCACCCTCGCCGCCGTCGACCTTGCCGTCAAGATCCCCATGCGGCCGGGCGTTGACTCGCTCAACGTGGCGGCCGCGTCCGCCGTCGCATTCTGGGAACTCCGGCCGCGCGACTGAACCGTATGCCTGAACCGCGCGGCTAAAAAACGGAACAGCTGGTCAGGCGGCGAACGCGCCGATCTTCCGCTATGATTGATAGCTGGCCGTCCGGTCCATTCCGCCGGCCATCCCACTCATACCTGGCAGCTGGCAAAATCCAGTTGCGCGAACAAAGGTCCAATTATGCAGTCTGATATCCACCCGAAGTACGAAGCTGTTGTTTTCAACGACCTGGCTTCCGGCGTCAAGTTCCTGACCAAGTCCACCGTGTCTTCCAAGAAGACCATCGAGTGGGAAGACGGAAACACCTACCCGGTCATCGACGTCGAAATCTCCTCCGAGTCCCACCCGTTCTACACGGGCAAGCAGCGCATCATGGACTCTGCAGGCCGCGTCGAGCGCTTCAACGCTCGCTTCAAGGGCTTCGGCGGCAAGAAGTAACTACTTCTCCCCAAGGTCTTTTGGAAAAGCCCGCACCGGAAACGGTGCGGGCTTTTTGCGTCAGATGACCCCCGAACGACCCTGTTCCTGCAGGCCGGCCGCCACGTGGCAGGATTGAGGGCATGACAACCCTCCGCCCGGATCCCGGTTCCAACAGCGCTGACGACGGCGGCACGCGCCGCCACGGGGAGTACAAGGTTCCCGGCGGCAAGCTCGTGGTGGCCGATCTCGACGTCGTCGACGGTGCCCTCGCGAACGTCTCGCTCAGCGGCGACTTCTTCCTGGAGCCGGACGAGGCGCTGCTGGCGATCAACCGGGCTCTCACCGGCCTCCCGGCGGAGTCCGGCGCGGCGGATATTTCCGCCGCCGTGGCGGCTGCCTTGCCCGCCGACGCAGTCCTGTTCGGTTTTTCCGCCGACGCCGTGGCGGTGACCGTCCGCCGCGCCCTCGCGAAGGCCACCGGCTGGGCGGACCACCACTGGAACATCATTGGGCCTTCGGTGCTGCCCACCCACATCAACGTCGCTCTCGACGAGGTCCTGACCGAAGAAGTCGGCGCGGGCCGCCGCAACCCCACCCTGCGCTTCTGGGACTGGGAGGAACCCTCTGTGGTGATCGGCAGCTTCCAGTCGGTCCGGAACGAGCTCGATCCGGCCGGCGTCGAACGCCACGGCATCAGCGTGGTCCGCCGGATCAGCGGCGGGGGAGCGATGTTCATGGAGGCCGGCAACTGCATCACGTACTCGCTGTACCTGCCGCAGACCCTGGTGGACGGCATCAGCTTCGCCGACTCCTACAGCTTCCTTGACGCCTGGGTGATGGCAGCCCTCGAGAAGATGGGCATCAGCGCCTTCTATGTGCCGCTGAACGACATCGCCACCGAGCAGGGAAAGATCGGCGGAGCCGCGCAGAAAAGGCTCGCGAACGGCGGCATGCTGCACCACGTCACCATGAGCTACGACATCGACGCGGACAAGATGGTGGAGGTCCTGCGGATCGGCAAGGAGAAGCTCTCCGACAAGGGCACCCGCAGTGCGAAGAAGCGGGTGGATCCGCTCCGCCGGCAGACCGGACTGTCCCGGACCGACATCGTCGCGGCCATGATGGACGTCTTCACCGAGCGCTACGCTGCAACGCCGTCGGAGCTCACCGACGCAGAACTGGCCGCGGCCCATCAACGGGTGGAGTCCAAGTTCGGCACCGAGGAGTGGCTGCACCGCGTCCCGTAGGGCCCTGCGATCGCATCGGCTGCTCCGTACCGGCACACTCGCCTCGCAAGCTCGGCCAGGGAACCCTGCCGGCGTGGGCCCAGCCGCCCTTATGGGCCGCCAAAAGGGCAGTTACGGAGCAGTCGACCGGGGGTTAGACCACGGCCTGTGCCGTGAGGGAGCGGTGCAGGTGGCTGCGCTGTTCGATGATGATGCGGCGCAGCGCCCGCGGGGCGTCCACGTGCCCGGCAAGCCACTCATCCGTCCGGACGACGACGGCGTGCGTGTCCGGAGCGCCGCCGTCGAGGTCCTGGCCCGCCGGGTACAGCCCGCGGACAATCCGGCTGGCAATCTCGATGCTGCGCCCGGCCCACACGTCCTCCAGGCACTCAAAGTAGCGGTCCACGAATCCACCCAGCAGGGCCGCCGGGGCCGTGTTGAAACCGGCGATCGTGGCGCTCAGCAGCTGGTTGGAGAGCGAGGTGCCATGCACCGCCTCCTGCCAGGCCGCCTCCTTGACGGCGGACTCGGGGCGGGCGGCGAGGGCGGTGGCATGCCCGGATTTTCCGGCGGCGGTGTTGTCCCGCGCCAGTTCGCCGTGGAGCTCCTCGGCAGTGGCCTGTCCGTTGGCGGCCAGGGCGTGCCAGAGGTTCCACCGGAGCTCCGCATCCACGGACAGGCCGTCAATCACGGTGCTGCCGTCCAGGATGCCGCGCAGCAGGTCCAGCCGACTGCCGTCGTAGCGACTGGTCGCGGCGACCGTCCGGGCCCACGCCAGCTGCTCGTCGGAGCCCGGCGCGGCCCTCTGCAGCTCGTCGGCGGCCAGGGACAGGAAGCCATGGCGGACCGTGTCCCGCCGGGACGCGGGCACATAGCGTTCGATCGCCGTGGACGCGTTGCCCAGGACGTTGAGCAGCACGCCGATGCCGGTCTCCGCGGGGCCGAAGCGCTTCACGGCGTCCACATAGAGGGACGACGGCGTGGCCGCGTCACGCGCCGAATCCCAGAGCGCGGTCCAGCACAGGGCCCGGGCCATCGGATCCGTGAGCGCGCCGAGCGAGGCCCGGACGGTGGCCTCGGAGCGCGGGTCCAGCCGGACCTTGGCGTAGCTGAGGTCAACGTCGTTGACCAGCAGCAGGGCCGGCCGCGGCTTGCCGGACAGGGCCGCCACCTCGGTCCGGGCGCCGCTGACGTCGGTCTCGACGCTGTCCGTGCGGACCAGGGCACCGGCGTCGTCCATCTCGTAAAGGCCGATCCGCAGGCGGTGCGGCCGCGGCTCCTGCCGGCCCGTCGTCGGGTCCTCGGCGTCCTGATGGAGGGTCACGGTCCCGAGGACGCCGTCGCGCTCCTCGATCCCGGTGGTGAGGGTCGAGATCCCGGAGGTCTGCAGCCACTGGCGGGCCCAGTCCGCGAGGTCGCGGCCGGAGGCGGCGCTGAGCGCGGCCAGCAGTTCGGCCAGGGTCGTGTTCCCGTAGGCGTGGTCCTTGAAGTACTGGCGCGAACCGGCGATGAAGGCTTCGAAACCCACATAGGCGACGAGCTGCTTGAGCACCGAGGCGCCCTTGGCGTACGTGATGCCGTCGAAGTTCTGCTTGGCGGCTTCAAGGTCGGGGATGTCGGCGACGATCGGGTGCGTCGTGGGGAGCTGGTCCTGCACGTAGGCCCAGGCTTTGCGGTTGTTCGCGAAGTTCACCCAGGCCGTGGCCCAGTCCGTGGTGCGGTCCACGCCAAGGGTTCCCATGTAGTCCGCGAAGGACTCCTTGAGCCACAGGTCGTCCCACCACTGCATCGTGACGAGGTCGCCGAACCACATATGGGCCATCTCGTGCAGCAGGGTGTTGGCGCGGGCCTGGTACTGCGAATCGGCGGCCCGGGAGGTGAAGACGTAGTTCTCCGTGAAGGTCACCAGTCCGGGGTTTTCCATGGCGCCGAGGTTGTACTCAGGCACGAAGGCCTGGTCGTACTTGCCCCACGGGTACGGGAAGTCGAAGAGCTCGTTGAAGAAGTCCAGGCCGTTCCTCGTGAGGGCGAAGAGCGCCTCGGGGTCGAAGGACGGCGCCATCGACGCGCGGCAGTAGAGGGCCAGGGGCACCTCCAGGCTGGTGCCGTCCCCGAGGGTCCCGCGCCAGGAATCCTCGGCCTTGAAGTAGGGGCCGGCCAGGACGGTGGTGATGTAGGTGGACATCGCCTTGGTGGGGGCGAAGTCCCAGCGGCTGGTGTCCGGGTCGCTGGTCAGGTGCGTGCGCCCGGTCTCGACGCCGTTCGAGGCCACCTGCCAGGCCGAGGGGGCCATGACGTGGAAGGTGAATTCCGCCTTGAGGTCGGGCTGTTCGAAGTTTGCGAAGACCCGGCGGGCGTCCGCGGGCTCGTACTGGGTGTACAGGTAGCACTGGCCGTCAGCCGGGTCGAAGAAGCGGTGCATGCCCTCCCCGGACGTGCTGTACAGCGCGGTGCCCGTGACGGTGACCTGGTTCTCCGCAAGAAGGTTGTCCAGCCGGATCCGGGAGCCGTCCACGACGTCCTTGACGTCCAGACCCTTTCCGTTAAGGAAAACGCTGTGCACGTCGCTGCTGATGAAGTCCAGGAACGTGGAGGACCCGGTCTCGCCGGCGGAGAAGTTGATGACGCTGCGGCTTGTGTACCCGGCGACATCCTGGTCCGCGGCCTGCCGGACGTCCAGTGAGACGTCGTAGCTGTGCGTAGTGATCAGGGCTGAGCGGGTTGCGGCTTCATCGCGGCGCAGGTTCTGGTTCGACACCCAGCTATCTAATCATGAGGAACGCGGCGCCCAGCCCCAGCGCGGCAATCAGCAGCCAGGACGCCAGCGCGGCCAGCAGGGCCCGCGAACCGGTGTGCAGCAACTGGCCCACCCGCACCGCCGAACCGAGGCCGAACAGGGCCATCCCCAGCAGAACGTCCTGAAGCACCGCGGCGGCGTCGAGGACTGCAGGGGAGAGCCAGCCCGTGGTCCGCAGGGCCGCCAGGGCGACGAACCCGAGCACGAACAGCGGGACGATGGGCGGCCGCTTCAGCCCCTCGCCGGCGTCGGCGGTGCTGCGGTGGTGCAGGCCCGCGGCGGCGACGATGGGAGCCAGCAGGATCACCCTGGTGAGCTTCACGACGACGGCGACCGCCAGCGCCGATGCCCCCGCGGTCTGCGCGGTGGCCACCACCTGTCCGACGTCGTGCACCGAGGCCCCGGCCCAGGCGCCAAAGACTTCCGGGCTGAGTTTCAGCGGCCGGATCAGCAGCGGCATCACCCCGATGGCCAGCGTCCCGCACAGGGTCACCAGGGCGACCGGGAGCACAGTGTCGTGTTGCCGGATGCGGCGCACCGCCGCCATCGCTCCGATGGCCGAGGCCCCGCAGATGGAAAAGCCGGTGGCGATCAGCAGCGATACCTGCGGCGGCAGGCGGAACAGCCTGCTGATCCCGTACGTTCCGGCGAAGGCCGCCAGGACCACGCCCGTGATCAGCAGCAGCGCGCTCCAGCCGAGCCCAAGCACATCCACGAGGCTCACCTTCAGGCCCAGGACCACGATCCCGGCGCGCATGAGGTGCTTGCCGGCAAAATCCAGGCCCGGCCGGCCCGCTCCCGCAGTCCAGCCGGAGAGCCCGGGGACGTTTGCGGCAAGGAGCCCGAAGGCCACAGCCAAAGTCATGGCCGGGAGGACGGGAACCAGCGTGTGGACGGCCAGGGCCAGCACGACGGCGGCTGCCGCGGCCAGCAGGCCTGGGAGCAGTCCCGGGAGCGGGCTGGCCCTGAGCGGCGGGCGGAAAGTTATCAGTGGCACCCACCAACTTTGCCCCAACGCTCCGGAAAAGCCTTAACCGCCACGGCCTCCGCCCGGTGGTGCGAGCCGGTTTCCGGCCCGCAGAACCCTTTGAGTCCGGCCCTCCTCCCGCTGCCGGTGCCGCCCTGCCGCCGGCCCGGAAATGATCTCGCAACAAAAAATGTGATTGTCTAGTGACCATGTCTGACCTATTCCAGGATTACTCAGTGGCCGCCGGACGCACCGGCGCCTACGACGAGATGTTTACCCCCGGGCAACAGGCGCGGAAATCCTACGGCCAGGTTGCCGGGGCCCTGCGTGAACTCTCGCTCGCTGATGTCACCGCCCGCGCCGACTCCATGGCGCGGACCTTCCTGGACCGCGGCGTGACCTTCGACTTCGCGGGGGAGGAGCGGCCCTTCCCGCTCGACATCGTGCCCCGGGTCATCCCGGCCGACGAGTGGACCGTGCTGGAGCAGGGCGTCGCCCAGCGCGTGCGGGCGCTCGAGGCGTTCCTCAACGACGTCTACGACAAGATGGCCGTCGTGGCCGACGGCGTCATCCCGCGCCAGCTCGTCACGACGAGCGCCCACTTCCACCGCCAGGTGCACGGCTTCGAGCCGGCCGGAGGCGTCCGCGTCCATATCTCCGGCATCGACGTCGTCCGCGACGCCGCGGGCACCTTCCGTGTGCTCGAGGACAACGTCCGCGTCCCCTCCGGAGTCAGCTACGTCCTGGAAAACCGCCGCGCCATGGCCAAGGGCCTGCCCGAGGCCTTCGGCCAGCAGCTCATCCGGCCGGTCGAAGAGTACCCCCGCCGGCTGCTGTCCGCCCTGCGGAAAACGGCACCGTCCGGCGTCGACGACCCCACCGTGGTGGTCCTGACCCCGGGAGTGTTCAACAGCGCTTACTTCGAGCACACCCTGCTCGCCGGCCTGATGGGCGTGGAACTCGTCGAAGGGCGCGACCTCATCTGCCGCGGCAACCGGGTCTACATGCGCACCACCGCCGGGGAACAGCGCGTGGACGTGATCTACAAGCGCATCGATGACGAGTTCCTGGATCCGCTGCAGTTCCGCGCCGACTCCATGCTCGGCTGCCCGGGCCTGGTCAACGCCGCCCGCGCCGGCGGCGTCACGATCGCCAATGCCGTGGGCAACGGCGTCGCCGACGACAAGCTGGTCTACAGCTACGTCCCTGACCTCATCCGCTACTACCTCAACGAAGAACCCGTGATCGCCAACGTGGACACCTTCCGGCTCGAAGAGAAGGAAGCCCGGGAAGAGGTCCTGGACCGACTGGACGAGCTCGTGGTCAAGCCCGTCGACGGTTCCGGCGGCAAGGGCCTGGTGATCGGCCCGGATGCCTCCAGGGAGGAACTCGATGCCCTGCGTAAGCGGGTCATCGCGGACCCCCGCGGCTGGATCGCGCAGCCGGTCCTGCAGCTCTCCACCGTCCCCACGCTCAGCGGCGACAAGTTCGGCCCGCGGCACGTGGACCTGCGCCCCTTTGCCGTCAACGACGGCGACGACGTCTGGGTCCTGCCCGGCGGCCTGACCCGCGTGGCGCTCAAGGAGGGCTCACTGATCGTGAACTCCAGCCAGGGCGGCGGCTCCAAGGACACCTGGGTGCTCGCCGACTCGCCGGAGGTACCGGTGGAGACCCTGCCGCGCCCGGCCATCACGGTCCGCGAACGGGTTTCCGTGTGGCCGGTCGAGAGCAACTGGCGCGACAGCCAGAAGGAGCAGCAGCAATGACCCGCGGCACCGCGTCGACCAATTTTCCGCATACCTGCCCTTTTCAGATTTCCGATGCGCTGGAGGTAACCGCGAATGCTTAGCCGTATCGCCGAGTCCCTGTTTTGGATCGGCCGCTACGTGGAACGGGCCGACGGCACCGCCCGGATCCTCGACGTCCACCTGGAGCGGCTTAACCACCTGCCCATGGAGGAACAGCGCAGCGTTGCGCAGGAACTCCTCGCCGTCATGGGCGCCCGGGCGCAGAGCGAGGACTTCGGCCTCCCCGAACTCCTCAACGCCCTCGCGTACGACAAGCAGAGTGCCACGTCCATCGCCGGCTCCCTCGGCGCGGCGCGGGAGAACGCCCGCCGTGCCCGGGAAACCGTGTCGTCCGGGCTCTGGGAGAGCCTGAACACCACGTACTACGGGCTGAACCAGCACCGCAAGGACGTCGTGGGCACCTACCGCTTCTGCAACTGGGTGCTGGAACGCACGGCCATGGTCAGCGGCCTCGCGGATACCACGGTGAGTCACGACGAGAGCTGGCAGTTCCTGGTCCTGGGCCGCTCACTGGAACGCGCCGACATGACCGCGCGGATGCTCTCCACCCGTGATGTGCTCTCCGCCGGGATGTCGTGGGTCAACATGCTCCGCTGCGCCGGTGCCTACGAATCGTTCCTGCGCACCCGCCGGGCCGCGTTCGGCGACCAGCACGCCGCCGAGTTCCTGCTCCTGGACCGGTTGTTTCCGCGCTCCATCGTCTACGCGCTGCGGGATGCCGACGAGTGCCTCGCGAAACTGGACCCCTCGGCCCAACGCGTCGGCTTCATCAACGACGCCCGCCGGATCGTGGGCCAGGCCCGTACCTTCCTCGAGTTCCACCGCACCGACGATCTGATGTCAGAGCTGCCGGAGCACATGGAACGCGTGCAGAAGGCCGTCTCACAGGCCTCGGACGCCATTTCCCGTAAGTACTTCAATCAGGCAGACGAACTGGCCTGGGTGGGAGAAGTTTCATGACCCGGCTGAGTATCATCCACAAGACGGCGTACAAGTACAACAAGCGGGTCACGCTCTCCTACAACGAGGCCCGCATGACCCCGCTGACGGATCCCCAGCAGGTGGTGCTGGAGTCCTCGCTGAAGGTCTCGCCGTCCCAGGCCGCCCTGAGCAGTTACCGCGACTACTGGGGGACCCGGGTCTCCGCGTTCGACATGCAGATGCCACACGAGCACCTCGAGGTCCTGTCCACCACCACCGTTGAGGTGCACCGGGTGGAGCGGATCCCGTCCGAGGCGGACATCGTGGGCTGGGACGTCCTGGAGGCCCCGGAAACCCTCAACAAGTTCAGCGACTGGATTCCGCAGTCGCAGCTCACGGGTCCGGGCGCCGAAGTTCTCGCCATCATCCCCGGCGTCGTCGAGGGCCGCAACCCGCACGAGGCCGCCCTGGCGGTCTTCGATTGGATGCGCGGGGAAATGACCTACATGAAGGGTTCCACCGGCGTCACCACCAACGCCGAGCAAGCCTGGAACCAGCGGCAGGGCGTCTGCCAGGACCTGGCACACCTTGCGATCGGTGCGCTGCGCAGCCGCGGCATCCCGGCCCGCTACGTATCCGGTTACCTGCACCCGCGCTCGACGGCGGACCTCGGCGAGACAGTCGCCGGGCAGTCGCACGCCTGGCTGGAATGGTGGGACGGCGAATGGCGCAGCTGGGACCCCACCAACCACAAACCGGCCGGCGACTTCCACGTGACCGTCGCACGGGGCCGGGACTACCGCGACGTGCCCCCGCTCAAGGGGATCCTGTCCGGCGGCGGCGGCTCGGCTCTCAGCGTGAGCGTGGAGATCACCCGCCTGGCCTGAGCCTTGGCGCCAGCCGGCGTTGCGCTGCCAGGTACAGCTGCTCTGAAGCCTCAGAACAGCTGCATCTGATAGCGCAACAGGGGCTTACGGGACTATTCGGGGCCGGATCGCGGGGCGTCATCCAGCGGCGTCCACCAAGTCAACGGCGGCACCACCTTGAAGCGGCGCCCCGTCATGGTGTCCGGCGTGATCCGGACGAAGCGCTCCTTCTTTCCGCCCTGCCAGGGGAACAGCAACAGGCCCACCGTGTCCATGAGCTCCTCCGGATGCCTGACCGGTGCGGCCTGGCCCTTCACTACGACGCTCCAGGCCATTCCGGTGTTCGAGTCCACACCGTCCGCTTCCAATGCCACCGGCGTGTCGCCCGTGGCTGCCTGCAACTTGGTGCCCTCCGCGGTCCGGAACACCAGGGTCCCGTGGTCCACCTTGTAATTGATGGGGAAGATGTCCGGATGATCGTCCACCCATACCGCGAACCTGCCCAGGGAAACGCCCCGTAGGAGCCGCCAGCATTCGTGGTGGTCAAGGATCTCGACTTCATATGCCTGCTGGTTTTTGCCCAGGTTCGGATCAGTACTCATGGTGCCGATCCTATGCGGGGCCGGCGGCGGCGGTGTAGGGGATAAGGTCACAATCCACAGCAATACAGCCGACGTCTAGGGTCTTTGAACCCGCTACGGGGTATTCTGGCATCACCATCGTCAGCGCCGACGATCGTTGCGTTCGTTGTAGGGAATTGGGGCCAGGAGCATGCATTCAATCGGGGATAATCCGGACCAGGCGGCCGCGGAGCCAGAGCCCATGATTGACGGCGTACTCAAGGGATTCGTGTCCAGGGCCGAGGAGTTGCTCCAGTCCCAGGAGCGCATGGCCGGACTGCTGGAAGCAGTCGTCGCCGTCGCCGAGGATCTCAGCCTGGATGCCGTGCTGGAGCGCGTGGTGGAGTCCGCCTGCCGGCTTCTGCATGCCCGCTACGGCGCCTTGGGCGTCATCGGCGATGACCACGCGCTCAGCCACTTCATCACGGTCGGCATTGACCAGGAACTGGCCCACCGGATCGGACCGCTGCCTACCGGACACGGCGTCCTGGGCCTGCTGATTTCAGAGCCCCGCCCCCTTCGGCTCCACGACCTGCACCGACATCCGGAGTCTTACGGCTTCCCGGCGAACCATCCGCCGATGCAGTCCTTCCTCGGCGTCCCGGTGCGGGTCCGGGACGTGGTCTTCGGCAACCTCTACCTCACGGAAAAAGAAGACGGCAGCGACTTCACTGCCGAGGACGAGGGCCTTGCCGTGGCGTTGGCGGCCGCCGCTGGGGTTGCCATTGAAAATGCCCGCCTCTACGACGACGCCCGCCGCCGCGCCCGCTGGCTGGAGGCCTGCATGGACGTCTCCGGGCTCATGCTCAGCAACGACCGCGACTACACCTCCGGGGGACTGGATCCCATCGCCAGCCGGGCACTGCAGGAGTCGGGCTCCCGGCTGGCCCTGCTGGTGGCCCCGGCCGCAGACGGCCGCGGCCATATTGTCGCGGGCGTCGCCGGCCAACGCCGTCCGCAGTTCTCCGGCCGCCGGCTGACGCTGGACTCACCCTTGCTTGAAGGCGTCCTCGACGGCGGGGAGCCCGTTGTGCTTCATGACGCCTCGGACCTGTTCGGCGAGATCGACGGCGGCATCACCGGACCGCTGCTGGCCGTGGCGCTCAGCACCCAGGGCGCGCATCACGGGCTGCTGATGCTGGTCCGGGATCCGGGCGCGCTCCACTTCGCCCGCACGGATATCGAGATGGGCGCCGTCTTCGGGTCCCATGTCGCCCTCGCCCTCGAGCTTGCCCGCGTCCACCGGCTCCGCGAAGAACTGCTGGTCTTCACCGACCGGGACCGGATCGCCCGCGACCTCCACGACCTTGTCATCCAGCGGCTGTTCGCCGCCGGGCTGAGCGTCCAGAGCCTGACCCGCTTCACCAAGGATGAGCTCGCCACCGAACGGATCCGCACCATCACCGGCGAGCTTGATGAGGCGATCCGAAGCCTGCGGGACACTATCTACTCGCTCAAGAGCAGCAGCGGGGAAACGGAGCTGCTCAGCGGTCGGATCCGGCGCGTGACGCGCAGTTCGGCGAAGTCCATGCCGTTCACACCGCGCCTGACCATGACGGGTCCGGTGGATGCCGTCACGCCGGACAAGGCGGACAATGTCGTGGCAGTGGTGTCGGAGGGCCTCAGCAACGCCATCAGGCATTCAGGTGCGGACGCCATCTCCGTGTCGGTCGGCGTCGTCAAGGGCAGGGTCACGGTTGTCATCACGGACAACGGCGCCGGCTTCGCCGAACCGGAAAAACGCAGGGGACTCGCCAACCTGGAGGATCGGGCCCGCATGCTCGATGGCGAATGCACCGTCACCAGCGCCCCGGACGTCGGGACCAGCCTTGAGTGGTCAGTGCCGGTTTAGCTGAAGTGCCGATTTGGCTACGGCGCCGGTTTAGCTGCGGCCAGCGGCGGCGGGCATGGAGGGCCAGCTAGCGTACGCTGTGCGGGCGGACGGCTTCGGCATGGCTTCCGGGCGCTGCCGGCGACGCGGGCCCGGCGATGAAGACGGCGGCCTGGGTGCGCCGTTCGAAGCCCAGCTTGGCCAGGAGCGAGGAGACGTAGTTCTTGACGGTTTTCTCAGCGAGGAACATTTCGGCGGCAATCTGGCGGTTTGTGAGCCCCCCGCCCACCAGCTCCAGCACCCGGCGCTCCTGGGGCGTGAGGGAGGACGTCCGGGGGTCAACATCTTCGGCCTCGACGAGGCTGTCGACGACGCCGGCAGCGACTCCCTCCGCGAAGATCGACTCTCCCGCGGCCGCCCGGCGCAGCGCCCCGATCAGGTCGGTGCCGCCGATTTCCTTCAGGACATACCCGCTGGCGCCCGCCAAGACGGCTCCACGCAGGGCTTGTTCGTCGTCGAAACTGGTCAGGATAATGCAGTTCAGCGAGGGGTCCACGGAGCGTACGTCGCGGCAGACCTCAATCCCGGTTCCGTCCGGCAGCCTGGCGTCGAGGACGCAGACGTCCGGATGAAGGGCGGGAATGCGGCGGGTCGCCTCGACGGCGGAACCCGAACTTCCCACCACCAGGAACCCTTCACCCTCAAGGAGCTCCTGGAGGCCACGTCTGACGAGTTCGTGGTCATCCAGAATGAAGACACGGATGACAGCCGGAACCCCGTCGGGTGCAGTGAGACCTGCGTCTGACCAGGCAATCATGGTTCTCCTGTCGGGCAGCTTGTGCTGCCAAGTATGGTGCGGTGCTCCCCAGCGTGCCCCCAGACCCTGCCTGCCGGCCGAGCCTGCGGATCGTGCGCGCTCAGTCTATTGTCGCCGACTCAAGCGTCGCTGTCGCCGTGGCGACTGCTGCAATTCTGCTCTCCGGCCCGAACCCGGACAAGGGTCCTTGGTCCTGCTGCGGTGTCACCATCGGCTGGCCTTATGACTTTTGGCCCTTGCTGTTCCTATGGTTGCCGCGACATTCTAGGCTGGACGCGCCGGCTGCTCGACGAAGGGAACTGCAATGACCGAAGCCAGGGACATTCGGACCATCGTGGTGGGGGTTGATGGTTCCGGCGCGTCGGTGGAAGCGCTGCGCCAGGCCCAGAGCCTCGCCGGACCGCTCTCGGCGACGCTGGTTGCGATGGCCAGCTGGGACGTCCCCCCGGTCTATGACGGCTACGTGGCCATGGGCATCAACGACTTCGACGTCCGTGCAGGCGAAATCCTGCAGGAGACGGTGGAGAAGGCGTTCGGGGTGAAAATCCCGGCCAACGTCGAAATGCGGCTCGTTCAGGGGCACCCACGGCACACTCTGATTGAGGCCAGCCGGGATGCCGACCTCGTGGTGGTGGGACGCCGCGGCCACGGGGGCTTCGGCGGAATGCTGATCGGGTCCGTGAGTTCTGCGCTGGTGGCGCATGCCCACTGCCCGGTGCTGGTGGTCCATTCCCCGGAAACAAAGGACAAGAAGGAGGCCAAGTAGCCGGGGTGAAACGGGCCGCGGCCCGTCCGGTCTGTAGCCGGCTATTCGAAAGACGCCCGGCGGGGATCTGAGAGCCGCGTGCTCCACAGATCCGGCTTGTTGACCTTGAACCGGCGCCCGGTCATGGCCTTGGGGGACAGGCGCACGTAATAGTTCTTGTCGCCCGGCTGCCACGGCTCGAGCAGTTGTTCGTCGACGGCGTCCTTCTCCTGCTGGCTTTCAATCAGCTGGGCCTCGCCGCGGGCCACCACACTCCAGGCCTGCTGCTCGTGGGCGTCGTAGCCGTCGATTTCAAAGGCGATCGGCTTGGCCGTCATCGCCGCCCACAGCTTGGACCCTCCGGCGGTGCGGAACACAATGGAGCGGCGCTCCAGCGCGAAGTTCACCGGAAAGATCTCGGGATGGCCGTCCACAATCAGGGCGACCCGCCCCACAACTTCCGTATCCAGCAGCACCCAGCACTGGTCAAGGGACAGTCCAAAATCGGGCGCAGGCGTCGTCTCAGTGCTCATGTGGACCCACGTTACGTTCCGGCCCGGGACCTCATCAGGGCCATAAGGCCCGTTGCCCGCACGGACGGCCCTGCGTGCCGCGCGCGGTTACCAGGGGCTCGGCTTGTAGTCCTTCAGGAAGACCCCGAACTGGTCCTCGCCGGACTCGCCCATAACGATCGGGTCATAGACCCTGGCTGCCCCGTCGACGAGGTCCAGCGGGGCGTGGAAGCCCTCCTCCATCAGGCGCACCTTGGTGTAGTGCGGCCGCTCATCGGTGATCCAGCCGGTATCCACGGCCGTCATCAGAATGCCGTCGGCGTCGAGCATCTCCTGTGCACTGGTCCGGGTCATCATATTCAGGGCCGCCTTGGCCATGTTGGTGTGCGGGTGGCCGGGGCCCTTGTAGGCGCGGGAGAACTGGCCTTCCATGGCGCTGACGTTCACGATGTACTTCCGCCTCGCGGTGGAGCGCTTCATCGCCCCGCGCAGCCGGCTGACCAGGAGGAACGGCGCGGTGACGTTGCACAACTGGACCTCGAGCATTTCCAGGGGATCCACTTCGTCCACCACCTGCGTCCAGCTGTTGATCGTGGCCAAGTCCGGAACCAGGCCGCCGGCGTCGATGGCGGTGCCTGAGGCGATCCGCTCCAGCGACGCGGATCCGGTGGACAGCGCCAAGGACGTGATGGCGTCGCCGGCCAGTACCGGGTGCTCCAGGACGGTGCTCGCCAGGGCGAGCGGGTGCTTGTCGTGGGCGTGGCCGAAGGTCACCAGTTCGGGGCCGCCGTTTGCGGCCTGCAGGGCTGCCGGAAGGGGCTCGTCCTCGGCGTCGACCAGCGGCTTATACGCGTTGCCGGAGCGGCGGACGGTCTGGGCCGCGTTGTTGATGATGATGTCCAGCGGGCCAGCGGCGTCCAGGGAGTCGGTCAGCGCCATGACCTGGGAAGGGTCGCGCAGGTCAATGCCGACGATCCGCAGCCGGTGCAGCCACTCGCCGCTGTCCTCCATGGCGGCGAAGCGCCGGGCGGCGTCCTTGGGGAAGCGGGTGGTGATGGTGGTGTGGGCGCCGTCGCGGAGCAGCCGCAGGGCGATATACATGCCGATCTTCGCCCGGCCGCCGGTGAGAAGGGCGCGCCGGCCGCTCAGGTCCGTCCGCGCGTCGCGCTTGCTGTGGCTGAATTCGGCGCACTCGGGACAGAGCTGGTGGTAGAAGGCATCCACCTGGGTGAAGTGCTGCTTGCAGATGTAGCAGGGGCGCGACTTGATGAGGTGGCCGGCGATCTGCCCGGTCGCGGAGGGCGCGAGCTTGTTGCCGCGGGTTTCGTCGTCGATCCGGTCCGGGGCCGCCGTCGCCGTCTGCGCGATCACTGCGCGGTCCGCTTCGGCGATCAGGTCGCGCTTGCTGACCCGGCGGTGGCGCTTGACGGCCTTGAACATTTTTCCGGTGGCGCGGCGCACCGATACGTAGTCCGGGTGCTCCTCGTCGTAGACGTGGATGCTGTTGAGGACCTTCAGGCAGGCCTGGATTTCCTCGGGGGTCAGATCGGACGGCAGATCGGGGGAGCTCATTTCCCTAATTTTACAGCCTGCAGGGAGCCCGGCCCGACGCCGGTGCCGGGCTCCCGTCCGTTCCGGCGCCTCGCCGGAAGAAAGGCTCAGCTCCCCTTGGGGGACCCAGTGCCGGGGACCGCGACGCCGACGGCGGCGGCCTGGACTTCCGCCACCTTGTCCACCGACTCCCGCAGGGCAGGCCAGTTCTCCGTGGCGGCCCTGACCGCATCCGGCACCAGAATCAGGTTGGCGGCCGACAAGGCGCGCTCGTCCTCGCCCGGTTCGGGGACAAGCTGCCCCTTCGACAGGACGGTGATGCCTGAATCGGTGACCTTGAAGCCGCGGGCCCGGTCCAGCTCGGGATCGAGGCCGATCGCGGCGCCCGCCGGGACCCGGACGTTCTTGTCGATGATGGCGCGCTTGACGACGGCACCTTCACCGATGTTGACCTTGTCCATCAGCACGGAGTCCAGCACCCGGCTGGAGGTGCCGACGTAGACGTCGTTGGACAGCACGGAGCCTTCGACGATGCCGCCGGAGATCACGGTGCCGCTGGCGACGATCGAATCCAGGGCGGTGCCCACCGTGTTCTTCTGGCCGCGGACGAACTTGGCGGGCGGGGAAATGCTCTGCCGCGTGTAGATGGGCCACTCGGAGTTGTAGAGGTTGAACACCGGCACCGGCGAGATGAGGTCCATGTGCGCGTCGTAGAACGAGTCGATGGTGCCGACGTCTCGCCAGTACGTGCGGTCGCGTTCGGTGGACCCGGGGATCTGGTTGAGGGTGAAGTCGTAGACTCCGGCCTCGCCCTTGTCGACGAAGTACGGAATGATGTCACCGCCCATGTCGTGTTTGGTGTCCAGACGCTCGGAGTCGACGTGCAGGGCTTCGACGAGGGCGTCGGCGTTGAAGACGTAGTTGCCCATGGAAGCGAGGAACTGGGTGGGGTCGGCGGCGAGGCCCGGGGTGGAGGACGGCTTCTCCACGAAGGCCGCGATCTTCTCGGGGTTGTCCTGGTCCACTTCGATGACACCGAACTGGTCGGCCATGTGCAGGGGCTGGCGGACGGCGGCGACCGTGGCCTTGGCACCGCTGGCGACGTGCTGGTCAACCATCTGGGCGAAGTCCATCCGGTAGACGTGGTCTGCGCCCACGACGACGACGATGTCCGGATTCGCGTCGTGGATGAGGTTCAGGGACTGGTAGATGGCGTTGGCGCTGCCGAGGAACCAGCTCTTGCCCACGCGCTGCTGGGCCGGGACCGAGGCGATGTAGTTGCCCAGCTGGGTCGACATCCGCCAGGTTTCGGAAATGTGGCGGTCCAGGCTGTGCGACTTGTATTGCGTCAGGACGACGATCTGCAAATAGCGGGAATTGACCAGGTTGGACAATGCAAAGTCAATAAGCCGGTAGCTTCCGGCGAACGGGACGCCGGGTTTGGCCCGGTCCGCCGTCAGTGGCATGAGCCGGTTTCCCTCGCCACCTGCGAGGACGATGGCCAGAACTTTTTTATTCGGCATGGTGATCGCTCCTGAACGCCTTTGTACTTCCCCAAATCAGTCCGGCACGCCCGAACGTCTTCACACTAGATCAGTTCCACCGTAACGACTACCTTGGGGTTTGTGCGTATAGACATTGTGACCAAAGAATTCCCGCCCGAGATCTATGGCGGCGCCGGGGTCCACGTGGCCGAACTCAGCCGGGTACTGGCCCAGCACGTGGATCTGCAGGTGCGCGCCTTCGGCGCGCCCCGTGAACCGGGCTACCACGGTGCCACGGTCACGTCCTACGCCGTGCCCGAGGACCTCGCCGGCGCGAACGCCGCCGTGCAGACCCTAGGGGTGGATCTGCGGATCGTTCCCGACATCGCCGGCGCGGACCTGGTGCATTCGCACACCTGGTACGCCAACATGGCGGGGCACATCGCGTCGCTGCTGCACGGCATTCCGCATGTGCTCAGCGCCCACAGCCTGGAACCGCTGCGCCCGTGGAAGGCCGAACAGCTCGGCGGCGGCTACGCCGTGTCCTCCTGGGTGGAAAAGACCGCGTATGAGGCCGCGGCCGCCATCATTGCCGTGTCCGAGGGCATGCGCCAGGACATCCTGCGCAGCTACCCCGAGGTGGATCCGGCCAAGGTCAAGGTGGTGCACAACGGCATCGACGTGAGCCTCTGGAACCGGGACGAGGGTGACGACGTCGTCCGCGCCCTGGGGATTGACCCGGAGCGGCCGAGCGTGGTCTTCGTAGGCCGCAACACACGCCAGAAGGGTGTGCCGTACCTACTCCGCGCGGCCGCCCGGCTGCCCGCCGATGTCCAGCTGGTGCTGTGCCTCGGTGCCGCCGATACCCCCGAGCTCGCGGCCGAAACCGCCCGCCTGATCGAGGAGCTGCAGACCCAGCGCGGCGGTGTGATCCTGGTGGAGCGGATGCTGCCCCGGAATGAGCTCGTCCAGGTCCTCAGCCACGCGACGGCGTTCGCCTGCCCGTCCATCTACGAACCGCTCGGCATCGTCAACCTGGAGGCCATGGCCTGCGGCGCCGCCGTCGTGGCCAGCGCCACCGGCGGGATCCCCGAAGTTGTCCAGCACGGCGAGACCGGCCTGCTGGTGGACATCGAGCAGGTCACGGACGGGACCGGCACCCCGCTGGACCCGGAGAAATTCGTCACCGAATTCGCCGCGGCCCTGACCGAGGTCGTGTCCGATCCCGAACGGGCCCGCGCCATGGGCCAGGCCGGGCGGCGCCGTGCCGAGGAGCACTTCTCCTGGGAATCCATCACCGAAACCACGCTTGAGGTCTACCGCTCGGTGCTCCCCGGCGGTTCCTGACCCGCTGCCTCCAGAACAGAGACGACGACGGCGCCGCCCCGGCTGAGGGGCGGCGCCGTCGTCGTTATCGGGACGCGTCAGAGGCCGGACTATTTGCTTTCGCGGGTCTTGGCCCCGTGGCTCTTGCGGGCCAGCAGGATCTTCTCGTCCACCGGGGCGTCCCCGCTGGCGCGCTGCTGCCTGAAGTATTCGCGGGCCTCGTCCTGGCGTACCCTCTCGGCGCCCGTGGCGATCTCGGCGCGGAGGTGTTCCGGGCCGAACCCGAAGGCGTCCACCAGGTCCAGGGCATGCGGGCGGATCTTGACCAGCAGCCGGTTGATGTACTCGCCCACGGTCCGGGCACGCTGCATGGAGAGGCGGCCGTTCATCAGGTACCAGGACAGGTTTTCCTCGATCAGCGAGAGGCCGAAGAGGTCGCGCAGCCAGGTCAGAACCTTCCTGGTGCCCGGGTCCGCGACCTTGCCCAGCGCTTCGGTGAAGGCCTCCCATTGCAGCAGCTCGGCGTGCGCCTGGGCAGCTTCGATGAGTTCGTTCTGGTGGCTGTTGAACAGCGCCGCGCCCTGCTCCTGCGGCAGCCTGTTGGCGCCCTTGAGAGCCGAGCCCACTTCGGCGACCATGGTCTGCACCCGGTCGGTCAGCAGCGCGCGCTGGCTCGCCTCGTCCTTGATGGCGATCGCGGCCTTCTGCACCGAGCCGGAGTCCGCCATGAACTGCGCGACGCCGCGCAGGCCGGTGCGGTGGATGGCGGCGCCGGTGGCCTGGCCCACCACGTAGCGGGCCAGCACGCCGAAGTTCACGGTGCGGAATTCCTTGGCGTAGTCGGCCAGCAGCCGTTTGGCGACCAGTTGCAGCAGGACGGTGTTGTCACCTTCGAAGGTGGCGTAGACGTCCAGGTCGGCGCGCAGTGAGGCGAAGCGGTTCTCGATCAGGAAGCCGGCGCCGCCGCAGGCCTCGCGGCATTCCTGCAGGGTGTCGAGGGCGTGCCACGTGCTGAGCGGTTTGAGGGCCGCCGCGAGGGTTTCCAGGTCCTGGCGGTCCTCGTCCGTGTCGGTGCGGCCGGAGAAGACGTCGTCGAACTTCTGCAGGAGCTGTTCGCTGGCGAAGCCCGCGGCGTACGTCGTGGCGAGGCGGGTGAACAGCCGGCGCTGGTGCCGCTGGTAGTCCAGCAGAACTTCCTCGTCGGTCTGTGAGGAGGCGTTGAACTGGCGGCGTTCCGTGGCGTACTGGATCGCTGTCTTCAGGGCCAGCTTCGAGGCAGTGACGGCGGCGCCGTCGAGCGAGACGCGGCCCTGGACCAGGGTGCCGAGCATGGTGAAGAACCGGCGGCCGGGGCTGGCGATGGGGGAGCTGTAGCTGCCGTCGGCGTCGACGTTGCCGTAGCGGTTCAGCAGGTTGGTGCGCGGGATCCGGACGTGGGTGAAGTGCAGCCGGCCGTTGTCGATGCCGTTCAGGCCGCCCTTGACGCCGTCGTCCTCGCCGCCGATTCCCGGCAGGAAGTCCTTGGTCTCAGGGTCGCGGAGATCCATGTAGAAGGCATGGACGCCGTGGTTGACGCCCTGCGTGACGAGCTGGGCGAAGACGACGGCGGCAAGTCCGTCTACGGCGGCGTTCCCGATGTAGTCCTTCCAGGCTGCCCGGAACGGCGTGTGCACCACGAATTCCTCGGTGGCCGGATCGTACGTGGCGGTCGTGGCGATGCTGGCGACATCCGAGCCGTGGCCGGTCTCCGTCATGGCAAAGCAGCCGGGAATGTCCAGGCTCATGATGCCCGGCAGCCACTTCTCGTGGTGCTCCCGGGTGCCGAGGTGGTTCACTGCGGAGCCGAACAATCCCCATTGGACGCCGGCCTTGATCTGCAGGGAGGGGTCGGCGATGACGAGTTCCTGGAAGCCAGCCACGTTGCCGCCGTGTTCGTCGGCGCCTCCGACGGAGACGGGGAAGGCACGGTGCACGGCGCCGTGATCCACCAGGATCTTCAGCTGGCCGAAGGCGCGCTTGCGGTGCTCGGTGTGGGTCAGTCCTTCCGTCTTGTGCAGCTCCGGGCGGCCTGCGAGCGCCCGGGAGACGCGGCGGGTGTCGGCCCACTTGCCCAGGAGCAGCTCGCCCAGCGCGGCGACGTCGACGGCGGGAGCTTGCGTGCCCGGCGTCGCCGAAGCCGACGGCGTCGGAGCAGCAGGGGTGCGGGTGGCGTTGTTGCGGACTGCAGTGTTGCGGGAGGCGTCCGCGGGGCGGTCGGCGAGTTCGGTCATGTCGATTCCTTCTTTGGTTCTGACAAGGTCGGTGCTGAAGTCGGTGGTGTTTGGTTCGGGGCTGCCGTGCGCAGCTCGGGGGCGATGCCGAGGCACAGCCAGTCGGTAATCTGGCGTGCCATCGCCTCCTGGCCGGGCTTCGAGGGGGATGCCGGGCTGGCGAGCCATTGTTCGCCGGCGTTCCGGACCAGACCGATCGCCGCGTTCGGCCAGTAGCCGATCACGGCCTCGCGCCCGTCGCCGAGGTGGCTGCGCATGGGCCGGGCGATCATGTCGCTGATCGCCGCGAAGAAGTGGCCCAGTGCACCGGCGGTGGCCATGGTGCCGTTGGCGGCGTCCGCGTCCCCGGGGGCGTAGCGCGTGACGAACGTGTACACATTCGGGCTGGTTTCGGCCATCTGGAGGTACGCGGAAACCATGGCGAAGAGGCCCTCGCGGGGAGTCTGTGCGCTCTGGGCAGCCTCCTGGATGCGGCGCTGCATCTGACTCAGGACCACTTCGCCCACTGCCTGCTGCAGCCCGGCCTTGTCTCCGAAGTACCGGTAGAACACGGATTTCGAGGTGCCTGCCGCCGCGGCAATGTCCTCCATCGACGCGTCACTGCCGAGGGCGTGCACGGCCACGCGTGCCGACTTGATCAGCTCGCGGCGACGCTCTTCACGGTGCGACTGCCACCGGGAGGCGCGGCCGTCAACACTGCCGGCGCCGGCAGCGGCGGAGCCAGCCAAGGTTCCGCCGGGAAGATCAGGCTGGGGGATGTTCACGATACCCAGCGTATCAGGTACGCTGGGTATCGGTAACCCGCTTTGATCGAAGGAGACAGCCCATGTCCGTCAACGGACAGTCCGCACCCGGACCAAAGGAATCCACCCCCGCGACACCCACAGCACCCAACGCGGCGGCGCAGCTCCGCAAGGCGGTCATCGTGGGCGGCAACCGCATTCCGTTTGCCCGGACCGGGGGCGCCTACACCAAGTCCTCCAACCAGGACATGCTGACCGCGGCCCTGGACGGGCTCATCGCCCGCTTTGGGCTGCAGGACGAACGCATCGGCGAGGTAGCGGCCGGGGCCGTGCTCAAGCACTCACGCGACTTCAACCTGACGCGCGAAGCCGTGCTCGGCTCCGCACTCTCCGCAGAGACCCCGGCCTACGACCTGCAGCAGGCCTGCGCCACCGGGCTGGAGACGGTCCTTGGCCTTGCCAACAAGATCAAGCTCGGCCAGATCGATTCGGCCATCGCCGGCGGCGTCGACTCCGCCTCGGACGCCCCGATCGCCGTCAGCGAAGGCCTGCGCGAAGTGCTCCTTGACCTGAACCGCGCCAAGACGCTGCCGCAGCGCCTGCAGGTCCTCAGCCGGCTCCGGCCCAAGGACCTCGCACCCGACGCCCCCAACACGGGCGAACCGCGCACCGGACTGTCCATGGGGGAGCACCAGGCTCTCACCACCGCGCAGTGGAAGATCACCCGGGAGGCGCAGGATGAACTGGCCTTCAACAGCCACCGCAACCTCGCCGCCGCCTACGACGCCGGGTTCTTCGATGACCTGCTGACCCCATACCGCGGCCTCACCCGCGACTCCAACCTGCGCGCCGACACCAGCCTCGACAAGCTGGCCACGCTCAAGCCGGTTTTCGGCAAGAGCCTGGGTTCCGCGGCGACCATGACGGCCGGCAACTCCACCCCGCTGACCGACGGCGCCTCGACCGTGCTGCTTGGATCCGAGGAGTGGGCCGACGCCCACGACCTGCCCAAGCTGGCCACGGTCGTGGACGGCGAGGCGGCGGCAGTCGACTTTGTCCACGGCAAGGACGGCCTCCTGATGGCTCCGGCGTTCGCCGTGCCGCGCCTGCTGGCCCGCAACGGCCTCAGCCTCGACGACATCGACTTCTTCGAAATCCACGAGGCCTTTGCCGGTACCGTGCTGAGTACCCTCGCTGCCTGGGAGGACGAGGAATTCGGCCGCACCCGGCTGGGTCTGGATGGGGCGTTCGGCAGCATCAACCGGTCCCGGCTCAACGTAAACGGGTCCTCCCTGGCCGCCGGCCACCCCTTCGCGGCCACCGGTGGACGGATCGTCGCCTCCCTCGCAAAAATGCTGCACGCCAAGGGCCGCGTCGACGGCCGCCCGGCCCGCGGGCTGATCTCCGTCTGCGCCGCCGGCGGCCAGGGCGTCGTCGCAATTCTTGAAGCACACTAGGGGACTCCAATGACCGACAAATACACCCAACTCGTGACCAAGGGCGTGGGCCGGGACATCGCCAGGAAACTGGGACTGCCCCAGCCCGTCGTCCTTCGGCGCCACAAGCCGGGCCAGCCGCTGGTGACCGGCCCCGTCCTCGTCCAGGGCACCGGCAGCGGTGCCGATGAGCTGGCCTCGGCCCTCCTGTCCTTGGACCTCGATGTGCGCCGGCATGCGGTGCCTAAGGAGAAGCTGGGCGCCATCATTCTGGTGCTGGATGAACTGGCCCGCCCCGAGGATCTGGCGAAGCCGGTGCTCACCGCGGCCACTTCGCTCCGCGACCTGGCACCCAACGCCCGCGTCGTCACCATCTCCCGCGCTGCGGCCGAGGCTGCAGACCCCGCCGCCGCGGACCCTGCCGCCGCGGCTGCCCGCCAGGGCGTGGACGGACTCCTGCGCTCCCTCGCCAAGGAGCTCCGCGCCGGTGCCACCGCCAACGGCATCCTGCTCGCTGGCGGCGCCGGCACCACCAGCCCCAGCACCCTCGGCGCGCTCCGGTTCTTCCTCTCCGGCCGTTCCGCGTTCGTCGACGGCCAGTTCCTGACCGTCAGCTCCACCGGGGGCAAGCTGCCGGCCGACGCCGAGAAGCCGCTGGCCGGCCAGGTCGCCGTCGTGACCGGTGCGGCGCGCGGCATCGGGGCCGCTATTGCACGCACCCTCTACCGCGACGGCGCCACGGTCGTCGCCGTCGACATCCCGGCGGCCGGGGACCGCCTGGCGGCGGTTGCCAACGAGGTGCACGGCACCGCCCTGCAGTTGGACATCAGCAGGGAGGACGCCGGGAAGCGGATCATCGACCACGCCGTGGAACGCCACGGGCGCCTGGACATTGTGATCCACAACGCCGGCATCACCCGGGACAAGCTGCTCGCCAACATGGACCAGGGCCGCTGGGACTCGGTCATTGCGGTCAACATCGCCGCGCAGTTGCGGATCAACGAGGCGCTGCTGGCATCGGAGCACTTCCGGAACTCACCGCGGATCGTTTCCGTGGCCTCCACCAGCGGGGTCGCCGGCAACCGCGGCCAGACCAACTATGCCGCTTCGAAGGGCGGCGTGATGGGCATGGTCCGGGCCACGGCGCCGCTGATCGGCACGCACGGCGGTTCCATTAACGCCGTCGCCCCGGGCTTCATCGAAACCGAGATGACGGCGAAGATCCCGTTCGCCACCCGCGAGATCGCCCGCAGGCTCAACTCCCTGCAGCAGGGCGGCCGGCCGGGGGACGTCGCCGAAGCCATCGCGTTCCTGGCCAGTGATGCTGCCGGCGGCATCTCCGGCGGGGTACTGCGCGTCTGCGGGCAGAACCTGGTGGGGGCATGACCCCATCCGGGCCCGTCATCCTGGGCGAGATGCCGTCGCTGTCAAAGCTGTATGTCAACGCGGCGGCCACGGCCGCCCGCCGCCGGGTTCTGGGCACCCATGCGGGCAACGGGCTCCCTGCGTCACAGCACGAGGTCCGCGGTGTGAAGGCTGCAGTGGAGAACCTCACGGCGTACCAGCACCTGATCGGCGAGACGGCCAGCGATGTGCTGCCCGCCGGGTTCATCCATGCCCTGGCCTTCCCGCTGGCCATGAGCGTGATGAACCGGGACGACTTCCCGCTGCCCTTGCTGGGGATGATCCATCTGGAAAACCACGTGGTGCAGTCCGCGCCGCTGCGGTTCACGGAGACCCTGGACATCCGCGCCTGGGCGGAGAACCTGCGCGGGCACCGGTCAGGCACCCAACTGGACCTCGTGACTGAAGTGCGCCGCACGGGGGAGGACGCCGTCAGCTGGCGCGGTGTCTCAAGCTACCTGGCCAAGGGCGTGTTCCTGCCCGGCATCGACAAGCCCACGGCCGCCTCGGTGCCGGCTGACTTCAAGGCGCCGGATCCCACGGCATTGTGGCAGCTGGGCGTCGACACGGGGCGTGCCTACGCCGCCGTGTCCGGCGACTTCAACCCCATTCACCTGAGCGTCCTTTCGGCCAAGGCCCTGGGGCTGCGCCGGTCGATCGCGCACGGCATGTATCTGGCGTCCAGGGCGCTGGCGGACGTGGGCGCCGCCAAGGGCGAGGCTTTCAGCTGGGACGTGTCCTTCGAGGCGCCGGTGTTCCTGCCGGCCCGCGTCGCGCTGGACATCAGCACGACGCAGGACCCCGACGGCGCCTGGCGGCGCTCCGAGTACGTCGCCTGGAACCCGCGTTTGGGGCGCAAGCACTTCAGCGGATCGGTTGTCGCGCTATAGCGATGCCGGCCGCAACGGACGACGGCGGTGGCCGCCCCAGAGTGGGCGGACGCCGCCGTCGTTGTTTGTGCCCTTGTGCCGGAGTGCCGGCGCCGCAGCGGGATGGCTACGTGCTGTCCGCCGAGGTCTTCACCACCCGCAGCATCCGGTGCAGGCTGAGCAGGATCGATTCGACGGCGCTGGGGGCGCCGCCTGCCGCTTCCTCGGCACCAACCCGTGCCGTCAGCTCCTTGACAGTGGCGTCGGCCGCTTCGCTCAGCTCCGCCTGCCGCTCCGGGGTCTCGTCCTCGACCGAGGACAGGACGTCGCCCACGGCTGACATGGCGTCGGCGAGCGGCGCTGCGTATTCATCCGGCACCACAAAGGGGTTGTCCTTGGCCCAGATGACATCCGACAGCACCTGCGTGACGTCCTGGACGTGAAAGGTTATCCGTTCAAGGTCCCGCAGGTTGCGGTAGTCCTGGCCGATGTCGCGGGGATGGAGCCGGCGTCTGGGGTTGGCCTGCCGGCTGGCGTCCGCCTTCTCCACAGCCAGCCGGACGGAACGCGCTGACGCCTCGAGGGCACCGGACCGCTCGGACCAGGCTTCGTGCTCCGGCGGCCAACTCTCCTTCAGCGCCTTGCCCATGTCCCAGAGCTGCTGGGCGAGCGCGAGGCGCAGTTCGGCGATGCTGAGCTCGGCGGCGCGGAAGTGCAGCGGCGGGAAGACCAGCAGGTTGACGACAATTCCCACCGTCACCCCGACGCCCATCTGGAGAAGGTATCCGAAGGAGAACTGGTCCGGGTTGTGGCCGCCGACCAGCAGGACGAGCAGCGCAGCCGTCGGGATCCAGTCCCGGCCGGAACCCAGTTTGGGGAGTCCGGCCAGGACGACGCCGAACGCCATCACGACGCCGACCGTCAACGGCGTCGGGCTGCCGAGAATGAACAGGACAAAGGCCAGCCCGACCCCGATCGCGAGCCCGACGAGCGTCTGGACGCCCTGGCGCATGGAGCCGGCGACGTTCTCGTACATCGCGACCAGGGCGCCCAGCGGGGCGTAGTAGGGGTAGTCGGCTGCAGAGCCCGGCATGAACGGGGCGATCGCGAAGGCAATGCCCGCGGCCAGCCCTGCTTTCATGGCCAGCTGCAGCCGCGGCCACAGCACCGCTGAGCGGACGTTGCCGGCCACCAGTCGCCAGGCCCTCCGGGGCAGGGAGGGGCCGTCGGTGTGGGGTGCCTCGTCTGTAGTTGTCACCCGGCTCACCCTAGGGCGGGGACGTGGCTGCGACAAGTGGACGAACCCCCGGCCCGGGGCCGCCTAGCCGGCGCCGTGCCCGGGAGCGACTTCCTCCCCGGGCCGCACCGGGCCCGGCGGCGTGCCGTCGCCGAAGGGGCGGCCGCCCAGGGCTTCCCTGCCGTGGGCGCTCAGCCAGTTGCCGAGCTCCGGCCCCGCCGGAACGATCCCGGTGGGGTTGATGTCCTCATGGACGATGTAGTAGTGCTGCTTGATCTGCACGAAGTCGGTGGTGTCACCGAATCCGGGGGTCTGGAACAGGTCGCGGGCGTAGGCCCACAGCGCCGGCATTTCGCTGAGTTTCTGCCGGTTGCATTTGAAGTGCCCGTGGTAGACCGCGTCGAACCGTGCCAGCGTGGTGAAGAGGCGGACGTCGGCCTCCGTGATGGTGTCTCCCACGAGGTACCGCTGGCTGGCGAGGCGCTCCTCCAGCCAGTCCAGGGCGGTCCAGAGCCGGGTGTAGGCGGCGTCATAGGCCTCCTGGGATCCGGCGAAGCCGCAGCGGTACACACCGTTGTTCACCTCGGTGAAGACCCGTTTGTTGACCGTGTCGATCTCCGCGCGCAGCGCCTCGGGGTACAGGTCCGGCGCGCCCGGCCGGTGGTATTCGGCCCACTCGGTGGAGAAGTCCAGGGTGATTTGCGGGAAGTTGTTGGTCACCACCTGGCCGCTGGCGACGTCCACCATGGCCGGAACGGTGATGCCGCGAGGATAGTCCGGGAACCGGCGGAAGTACGCCTCTTGGATCCGCTCGATGCCGAGCACCGGATCCTTCCCGCCGGGATCCAGGTCAAACGTCCAGGAACGCGCATCGTGCGTGGGACCGGGCTGGCCGAGGGAAATGACGTCCTCGAGGCCCAGCAACCGCCGCACGATCACGGTCCGGTTGGCCCACGGGCAGGCGCGGGCCGCGATCAGCCGGTAGCGTCCCGGCTCCACCGGCCAGCCAGGCTCGCCGTTGCGGCCTGGAGTGCCGCCGCGGGTGATCCGGTCCTCGATGTAGTTGGTGTCCCGGGTGAACTCCTCGCCGCCGGTGACGTAGGCACCCTTGGTGCTGAATCCGGGGTCGTCCGTGTGTGTTTGGCTCATGGTCCCAGCCTATGCCGGAGCGCCGCCGGGTCCCTGCCACGGTGGATGCGGCAGTGTCGCGAAGACCTGCGACAACGGCTGCCAGGCGAACCACCAGGCGGCACCGACGACGGCGGCGAACAGGACGATCCACACGGCCGCGGGGATACGGGTGGCCCGGGACAGCAGGTAGGCGTCCGACGTGGCCAGCCGGTCCCGGCGCCGCAGGTGCACGGTGGCCACCTTGCCGAGGTCCCGTACGGCGGCGACCAGGAGCGCCAGACCGAGCGCGATCATCACATGGCCGTTGAATTCCGGCGGGACGAACAGAACGAGCAGGACGGCGGCAAGGACCGCAGCCGCGGTGATGAGCAGCCCGATGCCGTTGCGGATGAACAGGAACGAGGCCAGCAAGATGAGGGTGCCAACCGACATCGCGGCCGGACCCCAGCCGTTGAAGCCGCTCCAGACCATGGCCGCTCCGACGACGGCGGGCACCGGGTAGCCCCAAAACGTGGACCAGACGGCGGCCAGGGGGCGCCTGCTGTAGGTGGTGGTGGTGCCCGAGTGGTCAAGGCTCAGGCGGATGCCGCCCACGCGCTGCCCGGTCATGAGCGCGGCGAAGGCGTGGCCGAGTTCGTGGGTCACCGTGGCCAGCAGTCCGAAGTAGCGCCAGGTCACCCGCGGCAGGGAGAGCGCGACGGCGAGGAGGATCACCAGGGCGAGTTCGGTGCCGGTGACGTGCGGGACGGGGGCCTGGCTGAATCCGGCGGCTATCCGGTTCCACCAGGTCTCGGCGGCGTTGGTCATCCCGTGACCCGCGCAGGTGGTCCTGCGGGGCCCGAGGGGCCCGCACTGTGCCGGATGCAGTACGGAGTCCACGGCCTGGCCTCCAGCCTGCCCTCCGAGATCTCTTCCCCGCACACGGCGCAGATGCCGTAGGTGCCGGTCTCGATCCGCTCGAGGGCTGCCTCGATTTGGGCCAGGCCGTGGCGGCTCTGGTCCAGCAGGGCCGAGGCCTGGGAGAGCTCAAACGCGATGGTCGCGCCCTCGGGGTCGTGTTCGTCGTCGACGTTCGAGTCCTGCCGGGCTGCGTTCACGGCGGTGATGTCCCGGCGGAGCGCGGGCAGGAGTGCAAGTTTTTTGTGGCGCTCCTCCTGGAGGAGTATCCGGAACCGTTCGACGTCGACCATAGGCTGCAAGGCTAGCGCGGCTGACCCGCCGGCGTCGAAAGCCTGCGCCGCAAAGCGCACGCGGGCCGGGCCGAAAGTCCCCGGCGCCCGGGGGAGTCTCCGCCGTACAGTGGGAAGAGGAGACAGTGGCCAGAACTCTTCGGCCGGGAAAGCCAGGAGGCGTCATGGATCAGCAGGCGGCCAACGCCCTGAACGAGAACACAGACGAGGAAGCGCGGGCCCTGGCCGCGGTGGAGCGGCACCACGCGGACATGCTCAAGCGGCTTGACTCCCTGGCAACCGCACTCACCCACGCCGTGAGGGCCGGCGACACCGTGGCGGAGCACGACGCCCACGAGGTGCTGGTGGAATGGTGCGAGACCGAGCTCGTCCCGCACGCGCTCGCCGAGGAAGGGTCCCTCTACGGCGGTGCCCGGAACCTGCCGGAAGGCACGCTGCTGGTGGACGGGATGCTGGCCGAGCACCAGGCGATCGCGGGCCTCGTTGAGGAACTCCGGGGATCGGCCGGCGTGGACGCCGCCGTGGCGGCAGGCTCCCTGCGGAACATCTTTGCCCTGCACCTGGAGAAGGAGAACAGGTTCCTGCTGCCGTTGATCGCTGCGTCCCCCGGGCTGTCGCTGGCGCGCACAGTGGAGGGCCTGCAGGAACTGGTCGGGGAAACCCACGTTCAGCAGCACGGGACGGCGCATGGGGGCAGCGTCTAGAGTTGCCCCATGGCGGATGGCATGCACCCTGACAGCGCTCCCGACGCAGCCGCATTGCTGAGGGAACTCGCGGCAGCCCACGGCGTGGGAACCTCCTACTGGGGCTGGGACGGCGTCGAACGATCCGTCCCGGAAAGCACCTTGCGCGGCGTCCTCGGCGCGCTGGGCGTCCCGGCCGCGGACACGGACACGATAGAGCGGTCACTGGACGAGGCGCGGCTGGCGCCGTGGCGGCGCCTGCTGCCGCCGGTCGCCGTCGCCCGTGAGGGGCAGGAACTCCTCATCAACGTCCATGTGCCGCACGGAAGCGCCGTCAGCGTATGGATCGCAGCCGAAGACGGCAGCACACACAGGGCAGCGCAGCGGGAGAACTGGGACGCGCCGGTCGAGGTCGACGGCGTCCTCACCGGCCGGGCGACCTTCGCGCTGCCGGGTACGGTGCCGCTCGGCTGGCACACCCTGCTGGCAGACAACGCGGGGACCGTGGCCCGGTGCCCGCTCGTCGTTACACCGCAACGGCTCCACACAACCGAGGCGCTCGCAGGCCGGCGGAACTGGGGCCTGACCGCGCAGCTCTATTCCGTACGGTCCGCCCGGTCCTGGGGCATCGGAGACTTCGCCGACCTCGCGGACCTCGCCACCATGAGCGGGCAGGAGGGCGCCGGATTCCTGCTGGTCAACCCGATGCACGCCGCCGAGCCGCGGCCGCCGGTCGAAGACTCGCCCTACCTGCCCACGACCAGGCGGTTCTTCAACCCCCTCTACCTCCGGGTGGAAGAGATCCCCGAATACGGCTACCTCGGACCGGCCGGCCGGGCCCGGGTGGAGCGGCTCGCCGACCAACAACACTCCGCCAACCACTCCACGGAGCTGCTGGACCGGAACTCCAGCTACGGGGCGAAACTTGCCGCCCTTGAGCTGGTGTTCGGAGTCCCGCGCGACCCCGCCCGCTCCCTCGCTTTTGCGGACTTCTGCCGCGAACAAGGGCAGGGACTCGACGACTTCGCGCTGTGGTGCGCCCTGGCCGAGAAGCTGGCCCCGGACGCCCCGCAATGGGCCGCGGAGGCGGCGACCCCGGACACCGCATACTGCAGGGAACAACGGGCCCTGCTCGCCGGGCGGATCGAATTCCACCGCTGGCTGCAGTGGCTCTGCGACCAGCAGCTTGAGGCCGCCCAGCGCTCGGCCCGGCGGTCGGACATGGAAATCGGAGTCATCCACGACCTTGCGGTCGGCGTTAAGCCGGGCGGCGCGGACGCCTGGACCCTTGCCGGGGTGCTGGCCCGCAACGTCACGGTCGGCGCGCCACCGGACATGTTCAACCAGCAGGGCCAGAACTGGACCCAACCGCCCTGGCACCCGGTTCGGCTCGCCGAGTCAGGGTACGCCGCCTACCGGGACATGCTCCGGACCGTGCTGCGCCATGCCGGCGGGATCCGCGTGGACCACATCCTGGGCCTGTTCCGGCTGTGGTGGATCCCGGAGGGGGCCGGGCCGGGGGAGGGCACCTACGTCTATTACGACCATGAGGCGCTCATCGGCATCCTGGCGCTGGAGGCGCAGCGCGCCGGTGCGGTCGTGATCGGCGAGGATCTGGGGGTGTTTGAGCCGTGGGTCCGGGACTACCTCGCCGAGCGGGGGATCTTCGGCACCTCGATCCTCTGGTTCGAGCACGACGCCGACGGCCCTATTCCGCCGGAGCGGTACCGGCAGCAGTGCCTGACCAGCGTCAACACCCACGACCTGCCCCCGACGGCGGGCTATCTGGCCGGCGAGCACGTCACCCTCCGTGAATCCCTTGGCCTGCTGCGGCGTCCGGTGGAGGAGGAACGCGCCGAGGCCGTGGCGGAGCAGCAGGCGGTGCTCGGCATGCTGCGGGAACGCGGCCTCCTGCCGGAGCCCGGGCACGAAGACGTGCAGGGCACCGTCTTGGCGCTGTACGCCTTCACCACTCTGACACCGTCGTCCCTGCTGGGCGTCGCGCTGGTTGATGCGGTGGGCGAAACCCGGACCCAAAACCAGCCAGGAACCAGCACGGAGTACCCCAACTGGCGCATACCGCTCGCCGGCCCGCGGGGACCGGTGCTGCTCGACGCGCTGCAGGCAGACCAGGGGTTCCGCTCACTGGTCCGCACCATCCGGTCCGCGCTGCCGCCGGAGGCGTAGGAGAGGCACGATCGAGCCTGTGGTCATCATCGTCACGGAGAACAAGGCCGCCGTTGCTCAACCAGGTCATCCGGCGTAAATGGGTGTCTCCGGGAAGAACGAATTGCAACCCGGGAGGTTGTTCGTGTAGCCCTGCATGAAGGCGTTCACCCGGTCCTGGATCGGGCTTCCTGTTTCACCCTCACCCGGGGGCGCAATGCCCGCCAGCATGGCATTGATGCCGCCCAGGTCCCCGGGATACGCGAGGTTGCCGGCCTCTGCCGCGTCGGCCACCCAGGCGCCGGAAATGCAGTCCGCCTGGTTTTCGAGCAGCATGTTCTGCTCTTCGGTCTCCGGCGCCGGGACGTCCCTGATGTTCTGGATGTGGTGCCCCCATTCGTGCGCGTAGCCGACGGCGGGCGCCGCGCCCCCACGCCGTTGTAGAGCTCCCACAGCGCGTCCTGGCCAACGTAGATAGCCTTGTCCTCCGAGCAGTATGAATAGTCCTGGCTGGTGTACTCCTCCGGGGTTCCGTCATCTTTGACGCAGGCGGTCGCGCCGGTAACGCCGGCCGGCACAAAATAGAACGACGCCGGCCGGTTCTCCACCCCGTAGGTCGCGTCGAACAGCGGGGCTGTCACCGCTATCACGTGGCCAACGTAGCTCGGCATGTCGGCAGGGCCGTGGCAGCCTTCCTGCGTCCCCTTCGGGCAGTAGAGCCGGCCCCTGCTCGCGTCGAGTCCCTGGGTGGGCACCGGTGTTGCTGCTTCCAGCGCGTCCGGCGCCGGGCAGGGAGCGAGGGTGGCGTCGGTCGTCACAGTGGTGGGTGTTGCGCTGGCCTGGCCGTCGGGGGAGGCGCTGCCGCCTGTGGCCGGCGTCGATCCGCCCGGCTGGCAGCCGGGCGTGGAACTGCACGAGGTACAAAGCTAGAGCGAGGCGAGCAGGGCGGACACTGCGGCTGGACGGCGGTGCATGGGGTACTCCTAGGTGACTAGTGAGACCACAGGTGCTGCCGGTTCCAATGCGGCGTAGTGACTTCCCCCTCAGGCGACAAGGATAGGTTCGCCCGCAGCCGGTGTCCCCGCTTGAATGCCGGCCGGATGTCATACCGTTCCGGGGGAGCCGGTGCTGCTACCCCGCGGCGAGTTCCCTGACCCAGTCCGGGGTGGCCCGGCCCAGGCGGCGGTCGGTGACGAGGCGGAGCTTAGCGGCTGCGGTTTGTACGCCGTGGTCGCGCGACGCCGCCTCGCGGACGGGGCGGACCGCTTCCCGCGCCCGGGCAGTTGCCGCCGCCGGCGCGAGCGTCAGCGGGTCTGCCCACGCCACCGTGATGATCTCCAGCTCCTCAGGACTGGCCAGTCGGCTGTCGGCCAGGACCGCCAGAACGCCCAGGCCCAGTTCGGCCCGGCGCGGATCTGCGGAGAGGGAACTGTCCAGGGCCCACTGGGCGCGGCTCCACCACTCGCACCGGTTGTCCGCCTCCCGTTGCTGGGACAGGGTTGCCGAATCGGCAATGGCCCGGTGCCTCAAGGTGCGCAGGCTGACAACGGCACCGATGACGGCCGCGAGCAGCACGGCGAGCGGCCCCAGGGCGGCCAAAACCTGCCACCATTCGGCGGGGCCGGTATGGACGAAGACGTCGACGGGATCTGCGGACGGGGTCACGGCACCAGCCTATAGCCCTGCCTGCCGGCACTGGCCGTGGCCGTAGCCGTAGCCGACGGCGGCGTGAATCCCGCGTCGACGGATGCCCCGGGTCGGCCGTGTGCCGTCCGGGGCGCCTTTGGACACGCCTCCGGCGCTTGGGCCCGGTGGCCGCGGCATTTTCGTGTCAATGTGCCCCCGGACCGCAGCCGTCAGAGATGCCCGGCATTTACCCGGGATTTGCCCGACAACAGGGAGGATGCCGCAGGGGCCAAACTCCGGACACACAAAAAAGACCCCGGAATCCATGGGATTCCAGGGCCTTTTCCTGTTGTGCGCGGAGGGGGACTTGAACCCCCACCCCCTTTCGAGGACTAGCACCTCAAGCTAGCGCGTCTGCCATTCCGCCACCCGCGCAGGTGGTATTCGGTGAACCTTTTCGCCTTTCAGCGTTTTGGATTTCTCCGAAGCAGCGAGAAAGACTCTAGCATGAAGTTTCCCGAAACAAATAATCGGGGCCTGATCGGGCATGTGGGTAGGCTGAAGCCAGCAACAGAGCCGACGCCACGAGGAGTGAAACATGACTGATATCAGGCCCGAGGACGAAGTCGTTCGAATCTGCCAGGAACTGATCCGGATCGACACGTCCAACTACGGCGACGGATCCGGCCCGGGGGAGCGGGCGGCTGCCGAATACACCGCGGGGCTGATGACGGAAGTGGGGCTGGACGCGGAGATCTTCGAGTCCGCCCCGGGCCGCGCCAGCGTGGTGACCAGGCTCGCCGGCGAGGACCCGTCCGCCAGCGCCCTGGTGGTCCACGGGCACCTGGACGTTGTCCCCGCGCTCCGCGATCAATGGTCGGTGGATCCCTTTGGCGCCGAACTCAAGGACGGCATGATCTGGGGCCGCGGCGCCGTGGACATGAAGGACATGGACGCCATGATCCTTGCCGTCCTGCGGAATTTTGCCCGGACCGGCCGCAAACCCAAACGGGACCTGATCTTCGCGTTCTTCGCCGACGAGGAGGCCGGCGGCACCTACGGCGCCCGCTACGCCATCGAGAAGCGGCCAGAACTTTTTGACGGAGCCACCGAGGCCATCTCCGAAGTCGGCGGCTTCTCCGCCACCATCGGCGGCCAGCGCACCTACCTGCTCCAGACCGCCGAGAAGGGCCTGTCCTGGCTCCGCCTGGTCGCCCACGGCCGCGCGGGCCACGGCTCCCAGATCAACACGGACAACGCCGTCACCAGGCTGGCCAGCGCCGTGTCCCGCATCGGGGAATACCGGTGGCCGGTGGAACTGACCCCCACCACCAGGCAGTTCCTCGACGGCGTGACGGAACTCACCGGCGTCGAGTTCGATCCGGACGATCCGGACAAGATCCTCAAGGAACTCGGCACCGTGGCCCGCTTCGTCGGCGCCACCCTGCAGAACACCACCAACCCGACCCTGCTCAAGGGCGGCTACAAGCACAATGTGATCCCGGAGTCGGCCGAGGCCCTCATCGACTGCCGCACCCTGCCCGGCCAGGAGGAGCACGTCCTCGAAAAGGTCCGCGAACTCGCCGGCAAGGGCGTGGATGTGAGCTACGTGCACAACGACGTCTCGCTGGAGGTCCCGTTCGCGGGGAACCTGGTGGACTCCATGATCGACGCGCTCCACGCCGAGGACCCGGGAGCCAAAGTCCTGCCCTACACACTCTCCGGCGGCACGGACAACAAGTCCCTGAGCCGGCTGGGCATCACAGGCTACGGCTTCGCCCCGCTCCAGCTCCCGGACGAGCTGGACTTCACCGGGATGTTCCACGGGGTGGACGAACGCGTCCCCACCGAATCCCTGAAATTCGGCGCCCGCGTGCTGGATACCCTGCTCACCAACTACTGAGCCCTGAGAGACACCGCCGATGCGCCCTGAAGACGTCCTGCCCGAATCCCTCCTCGAACGGATCCGCGGCCGCGCCGCCGGCTACGACCGCGACAACGCCTTCTTCCACGAAGATCTGGAGGAGCTGGCTGCGGCCGGCTACCTCAAGATTTTTGTCCCGGCGTCCGACGGCGGACTCGGGCTCGGGCTGTCAGCGGCGGCGCAGCTGCAGCGGAGGCTGGCGACGGCGGCCCCGGCCACCGCACTGGCCGTCAACATGCACCTCGTGTGGACCGGCGTCGCGCACGTCCTGGCCGCCCGCGGTGACTCCTCGCTGGATTTCGTCCTCAAGGAGGCCGCGCAGGGAGAGATCTTCGCGTTCGGCAACTCGGAGGCGGGGAACGACTCGGTACTCTTCGACTCCCGCACCTCCGCGGTCCCGCAGTCCGGCGGCGGCTACTCCTTCACCGGCCGCAAGATCTTCACGAGCCTCTCGCCGGCATGGACCCGGTTGGGGATTTTCGGCAAGGACACCTCGGCGGCGGACGGCGAGGGACAGTTGGTCCACGGCTTCATCACCAGGGACACCCCCGGCTACGAAATCCTGGCCGACTGGGACACGCTCGGCATGCGGGCCAGCCAGTCCAACACGACGGTACTGGACGGTGCGGTGGTGCCGGCGGAAAGGATCTTCCGGAAACTCCCGGTGGGCCCGAATGCGGACCCGCTGATCTTCGCCATCTTCGCGTGCTTCGAGACGCTGCTGGCCGCCGTGTACACGGGCCTCGGCGAACGGGCCCTTGACCTGGCGGTCGACGCGGTGAAGCGGCGGACGTCGTTCAAGAACGGCGGGCGCAGCTACGCCCAGGATCCGGACATCCGCTSGAAGGTCGCGGACGCCGCGATGGCGATGGACGCGCTGTACCCCCAGCTGTCCGGCGTCGCCGCGGACGTGGACGCGCTGGCCGAGCATGGCAGCCAGTGGTTCCCCAAACTGGTCGGAGTGAAAGTCAGTGCCACGGAGACGGCCCGGACGGTCGTTGACCTGGCGGTCAGGGTCTCCGGGGGATCGAGCTACTTCCGCGGTTCCGAGCTGGAACGGCTGTACCGCGACGTGCTGGCGGGAATGTTCCACCCCTCAGACGACGAATCGGCGCACAACACGGTGGCCAACGCCTGGCTGGGACCGCTCGAACCCTAGACGGTCCGCTGGCCGCCACGCCCTAGACGGTCCTTTGGACCTGCGTCACCCGGCGGCGCAGCCAGAAACGGCGGCCCCCGCCCAAATACAGCACGCTGCGCTCAAGTTCCCACTTGCCGTACTCGGAGTGCTCGACCAGGCGGCGGCGCGCTTCAGGAAGGGAATCCTCAGGACTGACCGTCAGTACGAGGTACTCGTACTGCCTCACATAGTCCCGTTCCCGCCGGACCGAGCTGCTGAGAAAATGTTCCTTCATTGCTCTCCATTTTCTTCCTTTTCCGGCTAACGTGAAGTCATGAGCATCGATCCGCGTGTCGCGCTTCAATCCCTGACGGCTGCCCTGGAAGAACACCTCGCTGCTGCGTCGGCACGCCGGGGAGATGGGGATCCCGCGGTCGAGGCAGCGTTTTTTGCCGTTGCTGATGCCTTTGAAGTCTACGACGATTCGCTCTACGAAGCGTATGGCGAAGTGACGCCCCTCGAGGTGATCGATGACGACAGCGATGAGGACGAGGAAGAAGACGTCGACGACGAGGAAGACCTCGAAATTCTCCAGGACTAGATCCGGCCGATAGCCAGGGCACTGACCATTCCGCTCAGGCGGGGTTCGACACGTCCTCCAGCGCCTGGGCGATCTGCGGCGGCAGCGGTGCCAGGGTCGAATCCAGGATCTCCTTGAGCTGCACGGGCGTGCGGGCGCCCACGATCGCAGTCGCGACGCCGGGCTGGGACAGCAGCCAGCTCAGCGAGACGTCCAGGGACGTCCGGCCCAGACCCTTCGCCGCCATGGCCACGGCCTCCACCACACTGGACGCGGCACCCTCCAGGTACGGCTCCACGTAGCCGGCCAGCCGCGTACTGGCCGCCCGCGAATCCGCGGGAATGTTGCCGCGGTACTTGCCGCTCAGCACGCCGCGCCCCACCGGGCCCCACGCCATCAGGCCCAGTCCGGCGTCTTCGACGGCTGGAATGAGTTCAGCTTCGGGGGAGCGGTGGAGGAGGGAGTACTCCGACTGGTTCGCGATCAGCGGGAAGCCGGCCACTGCGGCGGCCTTCGCCGTCTGCCAGCCGTTGAAGTTGGACACGCCGGCGTAGCGGGCGCGGCCCGAACGCACTGCATATTCAAGCGCGGACAAGGTCTCTTCCAGCGGAACGTTGGGGTCCCAGGCGTGGGCGAACCAGAGGTCCACATAGTCGGTACCCAGCCGGGCCAGGCTCGCGTCCAGGCCGGAGAGCATCCCGTTCCGTGAGGTGTCGACCCCGCGCCGGCCATCCGAAAACGAAAGTCCGGCTTTGGTGGAGATGACCACTTCGGAGCGGGCCACGACGTCGCCCAGCATCCCGCCCAGCATCGCTTCGGCCTGGCCGTCGCTGTAGGAAGCAGCGGTGTCGATCAGGGTCCCGCCGCCGTCGACAAAGGTGCGGAGCAGGGCCGAGGCATCCTGCTCATCGGTTTCCCGGGCCCAGGACATGGTGCCGAGGGAAAGGGAGGACACACGCAACCCACTGTTGCCGACATAACGCTGCTGCATGTCAGCAAGCTTACGGGGATTCGGAATGTTTCATGACGTAGGGTCTATATACGTGAACTGGTTTGAAGCGGCCTTTTTGGGCCTTGTGCAGGGGCTGACCGAATTCCTCCCGATTTCCTCGAGCGCCCATCTGCGGATTGTGGGCTCGTTCCTCCCGAACGCCGCGGACCCCGGCGCGGCGTTTACCGCCATCACCCAGCTGGGCACGGAAACCGCCGTCGTGGTTTATTTCTGGCGCGACATTGTGCGGATCGTCAAAGCCTGGGCCGGATCCCTGACCGGCAAAGTCTCCCGGCAGGACCCCGACGCCCGGATGGGCTGGCTGGTGATCCTGGGCAGCCTGCCGATCATCGTCCTCGGGCTGCTGTTCCAGGACCAGATCGAGTCCGTGCTCCGCAGCCTCTGGATCGTCGCCACCATGCTGATTGTCTTCGGCATGATCCTCGCCGTCGCCGACGCCGTCGGACGCCAGGACCGCGACCTGACCCAGCTGACCTATAAGCACGGCATCCTGTACGGCCTGGCGCAGGCCCTGGCCCTGATCCCGGGCGTGTCCCGCTCCGGCGGCACCATCACCGCGGGCCTGCTGATGGGCTACACCCGTGAGGCGGCGGCCCGCTACTCCTTCCTGCTGGCCATCCCGGCCGTGTTCGGCAGTGGGCTGTACCAGCTCTACAAAGTGGTCTCCAAGGACGGCATCACCGGGCCCTACAGCCTCCCGGAAACAGCCCTCGCCACGGCCGTCGCCTTCGTTGTGGGGTACATCATCATCGGCTGGTTCCTGAAGTACGTCTCGACCCACAGCTACCGGCTTTTCGTCTGGTACCGGATCCTGCTCGGCCTGGCCCTGTACCTGCTGCTCGGTTTCAACGTCATCAGCGCCTAGCACTAGGCTTGGTCTGTGAAGTCTTGGATCTCCCGCCCCGTTCCCCAGCTCCCGGGCAGCATGCCTGCCCTCCGCCTCTTCGACACCGCCAAAGGCAGTGTTGTTACCCTCGGCGCAGCCGGCGAACAGTCCATGTATGTCTGCGGAATCACCCCGTATGACGCCACCCACATGGGCCACGCGGCCAGCTATGTCGCGTTCGACCTGCTCAACCGTGCCTGGCGGGACGGCCGGCAGACGGTCTCCTACGTGCAGAACGTCACCGACGTCGACGACCCCCTGCTGGAGCGCGCGACGGCGACCGGCGTGGACTGGCGTGACCTCGCCGCCAGCCAGATAGAACTTTTCCAGACGGACATGGCAGCCCTCAATGTGCTGGCCCCGGACCGGTACGTGGGCGCCGTGGAGGCCATCCCGCTGATCGTGCCGGCCATCGAACAGCTGCTGCAGCGGGGTCTGGCCTACCGGGTGGCCGGCGGCGCCGGCGAGCCTGACGGGGACGTCTATTACGACGTCGAAGCCGCCGGCAAGCACTCTGCCGAGGCCACGGATGCCTGGACGCTCGGCGCCGTCTCCGGATTGTCCGACGCCGAGATGCTGGAACTCTTTGCCGAACGCGGCGGCGATCCCGGCCGTGCCGGCAAACGCCAGGCGCTGGACCCGTTGCTCTGGCGCGTGGCCCGCGACGGCGAACCCAGCTGGCCCGGCGGAGAACTGGGGGAGGGCAGGCCCGGCTGGCACATCGAGTGCACGGTCATCGCCCAGAAGTACCTCCCCGCCCCGTTCACGGTGCAGGGCGGCGGCTCGGACCTGATCTTCCCGCACCACGAGATGGGCGCCGGGCATGCCTACTCGCTGTCCGGTGTGCCGCTGGCACAACACTTCGCGCACGCCGGCATGGTGGGCCTCGACGGGGAAAAGATGAGCAAGTCCAAGGGAAACCTGGTCCTCGTTTCCAAGCTCCGCTCCGCCGGCGAGGAACCCGCCGCAATCCGGTTGGCCATCCTGGCCCACCACTACCGCAGCGACTGGTCCTGGACCGATGCCGGGTTCGCCGCCGCCAAGGAGCGGCTCCGCACCTGGCGGGAGGCCCTCGCCGCTGCGCCCGCCGGCTCGGCCGCCGGGCTGGTGTCCCGGATGCGGGCCGAACTGTCGAATGACCTGAACGCCCCGGGGGCCGTCGCCGCCGTGGATGCCTGGGCACGTGCCTCCCTCGCAGCCGGCCAGGAGGCGTCGCCGTCGGACGCGTCACTGGTGAGCGACGCCGTCGACGCGCTGCTCGGCGTCGAACTCTAGGAGCGGAAGCCCCGGCGCCGAATGCTAGGGCTTGTCCTTGCCGCGGCGCTTGAGGTAACGCTCGAACTCCCGGGCGATTGACTCGCCGCTGGCCTCCGGGAGGTCGGCGGTGTCCTTCGCTTCCTCCAGCTGGCGCACATACGCTGCGATCTCGGGGTCTTCGGTGGCGAGTTCATCGACGCCGCGCTCCCACGCGTCGGACTCCTCGACGAGTTCCTGGGTGTCGAGCGGGACCTGCAGCAGCTCCTCGATCCGGTGCAGCAGCGCGAGCTGCGCCTTGGGGGAGGGCGCCTGCGCCACGTAATGCGGCACGGCGGCCCACAGCGAGACGGTCGGCAGCCCGGCCAGCAGCGCGACCTCCGCGAGGACCCCGACGATCCCCACCGGCCCCTCGTACTGCGAGGCCTCGAGGTCCATCCGCTCCCTCAGCGCAGGGTCATCGGTGGAGGCACTCACCGGAATCGGCCGGCTGTGCGGCACATCGGCCAGGAGGGCGCCGACGAGGATCACGTAGTCCACGTGGAGCGCCTCGGCATGAACCAGCAGTTCGGCGGTATACGCACGCCACTTGTAGGACGGCTCCGTACCCTGGACGAAGATGACGTCCACGTTGGACTCGGGAACACTCGCCTTGAAGATCCGGGTCGAGGGCCACTTGATTTTCCGCTCACCCGACGCCGTGCGGCGGATCGTGGGCCGGGTGAACTGGAAGTCGTAGTATTCGTCGGCGTCGATCGAACCGGCTTTCTTGCCGCCCCAGAGCTTGTTGAGGTAGCGCAAGGCATCGCTCGCAGCCTCCCCGGCGTCGTTCCAGCCTTCGAAGGCCGCGAGCAGCACCGTGATGCGCTGTCCCTCGGGTACGGGCTGCAGCAGCCGTTCCGGCTCGGGCACGTCTCCCGTTTCCGTGGGGTCTACCTCGAAGCTATTCATCTCTTCACCCTACGTCCAAGGACCCGGAGCACGCATGGAATGAAGCGCCGGGAATCGCCGTCGGGCGGCCGATATTCGCCGTAGGCGTAGTATCCGGCCCCTGACAGCACAGCGCCGTAGACTGGAAAACATGCAATCCTCAGCTTCCCAGCCCCTCCTCAAAGCCGCGCTCTGGGACATGGATGGCACCATTGTCGACACCGAGCCGTACTGGATCCAAGCGGAACACGCCCTGGTCACCGCGCACGGCGGGCAGTGGTCCCACGAGAAGGCCATGCAGCTGGTGGGCCAGTCCCTCGTCTTCTCCGCGGGGATCCTGCAGGAAGCCGGCGTCGCGCTGGAGCGCCGGGAAATCATCGACATCCTGACGGCCGAAGTCATCCGCCAGGTCCGCACCTCCGTGCCGTGGCGGCCGGGCGCCCGCGAACTGCTGGAAGAACTCCACACCGCGGGCATCCGCTGCGTCCTTGTGACCATGTCCGAGGCCCCGCTGGCCCGGGAGATCGTGGCCAGCCTGCCCAGGCCCTACTTCGAGTTCCTGGTCACCGGCGACACTGTCACGCAGGGCAAGCCGCATCCCGAGGCCTACCTCACGGCGGTCGGACTGCTGCAGGAGCAGGACCCTGAACTCGGCCTGCACCACTGCATCGCGCTGGAGGACTCCAAGCCGGGCGTGGCCGCCGCCGTCGCCTCCGGGGTGCCGACCGTCGCCATTCCCCACATCGCACCGTTGCCGCACGATCCCCGCCATGCCATGTGGGACACCCTGGAAGGGCGTACTGTGGCCGACCTCGAAGAGCTCGTCGCCCTGCGCCACGAGTTCCCGGAAGCCACCTTCGGCCTGGCCCGCGGCTCCGCGCCGGAGGCGGTCCATGACTGACACCGACACCCAGGGCCGCAGCGGCCAGAACCCCCGGAAACAGGGCCGCAAGGAGGGGATCCCGCTGGGCCGCATTGCCGGCATCCCTGTGATCCTCGCCTACTCGTGGTTCATCATTGCGGCGTTCACGGTGATCGCGTTCGGGCCTGTCCTGCAGAACGACTATCCCCGCCTCGGCGTCACCGCTTTTTTCGTCGCTTTCGCATACGCGCTGCTGCTGCTGGTTTCTGTCCTCGTGCATGAGCTCGCGCACGCCCTGACCGCCAAGCTGTTCCACTGGCCCACGGAGAAAATTGTCCTCAACCTCTGGGGCGGCCACACCGAGTTCCAGAGCTTCACGGCCTCGCCTGGCCGCTCCGTCCTGGTGGCGATGGCGGGGCCGGCCGCGAATTTCGTCCTTGCCGGCGCAGGCTGGCTCCTGCTGACCGCCGGCGACCTCACCGGGGTACCCGGAATCCTGACCAATATCTTTGTCTGGGCCAACCTGCTGATCGGCATCTTCAACGTCCTCCCGGGGCTGCCGCTGGACGGCGGCCGTCTCGTCGAATCAGCCGTCTGGAAGTTGACCGGAAGCCAGGAAAAGGGCACCGTGGCTGCCGGCTGGGGCGGCCGCATCATCGTGATCGCCCTCGTGGCCTGGTTCGTGGCCCTGCCGCTGCTCAGTGGCGGCGAGCCGGACCTGTTCATGGCGCTCATCACCCTCCTTGTATGCAGCTTCCTCTGGATGGGCGCCAGCGCCTCAATCCAGCAGGCCCGTTTGCGGGGCCGGCTGCCGGGCGTGGAAGCCGGCGCCCTCGCTGAGCCCGCAGTGGGCCTCCCGGAGTCGGCCACCGTGGCCGATGTGCTGGCGCTGGCACCGGATCCTGCCACCGGGACGGCTCCCGCCGTCGTGCTGTACCGCCATGACGGACGTCCGTCTGCAGTGGTCGACGCCGGTGCCCTCGCCACGGTTCCCGCGGCCGCCACCGCCGCCACACCCCTCACGGCCGTGTCCTACGCCCTCGGTGCGGGAGCCTACGTGCCCGAGTGGTCCAAGGGACAGGAACTGATCCAGTACCTGTCGCAGCTCGAGGGCATGGAGTACGCCGTCGTCGACCGGGACGGAACCGTCACCGGCCTGCTCCGGCAATCCGCCGTCCTGGGCGCCCTCACGGGCAAGGGCGACGGCGCCGGCAAGCGGATGTACGGCCAAAGCCGGTAGAGTTACCTGCCGGTCGTGTATTTCCGGCCTTGCATTTCCCATCAGGGGTTCAAGCCCCGGGCACGAGCCGCTGGCACGCCGGCACCATCCGCGGCCACACAGCTTTACAGGAGCGAGGAACATTTTCATGAGCAGCGACACCGCCGCAGGCACCAGCCCGGACGACACCGGAACAGCCGGCCGCGCAGCAACGATTGCTACCGCCGCCCCGGTCGGCGCCGCGCGCCGCCGCGGACCCTTCCGGGAAGGCGAGCGCGTGCAGCTCACCGACGAGCGCGGCCGCATGAACACGATCAGCCTCGAAGCCGGCGGCGCGTTCCACACGCACCGCGGCTTCCTGAATCACGACGAAATCATCGGCAAGCCGGACGGCTCCGTGGTGGTCAACAACGTCGGGCAGCAGTACCAGACGCTGCGGCCCCTGCTCTCGGACTTCGTCCTCTCGATGCCCCGCGGCGCAGCCGTCGTCTACCCCAAGGATGCCGGCCAGATCGTCACCATGGCGGACATCTTCCCCGGCGCACGCGTCGTGGAAGCGGGCGTCGGCTCCGGCGCCCTGTCCATCTCGCTGCTCCGCGCGGTCGGGGACAACGGTTACCTGCACTCCTTCGAACGTCGGGAGGAATTCGCCGACATCGCCCGCGGCAACGTCGAGACGATCTTCGGCGGCCCGCACCCGGCCTGGCAGATCTCCCTCGGCGATTTCCAGGAGGAAGTGGTCCGCACCGAAGAGCCCGGCTCCGTGGACCGCGTGGTGCTGGACATGCTGGCCCCGTGGGAATGCCTCGACGCCGTCGCCACCGTGCTGGCACCGGGCGGCGTGTGGATCAACTATGTCGCCACCGTGACGCAGCTGTCCCGGACCGCGGAGGCCATCCGCGCCGACGGCCGCTTCACCGAACCCGACGCCTGGGAATCCATGGTCCGCGGCTGGCACCTCGAGGGCCTGGCAGTCCGCCCGGACCACCGGATGGTCGCCCACACCGGCTTCCTGCTGGTCACCCGGCGGCTGGCCGACGGCGTCACGGGCATCTCCGTGAAGCGCCGGCCCTCCAAGACCGACTTCAACGAAGCGGACGTCAACGCCTGGACGCCCGGGGCTGTGGGGGAGCGCGCCGTCTCGGACAAGAAGCTGCGCCGGGCCGCCCGGGACGCCATCGCCGGAACCAACGTCAAGGACGATCCGGATATTACGAAGTAGTCCGTATTTCGGAAGACTCCAGCGGCACCCGGCTTCTTGGGGCTAATGTCTTAATAGAAGCGTAGGAAGGGGCTGATGCACGATGGAGACTCCGAACACCGATCCGGGCCTGACACCGGCAGAGGACGCGGCAGCAGCCGCGGGACAAACGCACGCCGACGCTGACCGCTACGGCGCCGGCGAACTGTCCGTGGCCGAGCGGCAGGTCAATATCCTCCGGGACAAACTCCGGCATATTGACCGCCAGCTCGCCGCCGCCACGCAGAACAACTCCAAGCTCGTGACCATGCTGGAGGCTGCCAAGCAGGAAATCCTTCGGCTGAAGAACGCCCTCGACCAGGAGGGCCAGCCGCCGTACAGCTTCGGCACGGTGCTGCAGCTGAACCCGAAACGCCACCCCGCTGCCGGCAACGGCGGCCAGGCCGCCACCGAAGAGTCCGTGGACATCTTCAACGCCGGCCGCAAGATGCGCGTGGGCATCAGCCCGCTGGTCAACATGAACCAGCTGGCTGTCGGCCAGGAGGTTCTCCTCAACGAGGCCCTCCTGGTGGTCGCCGGGCTGGGCTACGAGCGGGCCGGGGACCTGGTGACGCTCAAGGAACTGCTCGGCGCGGACCGTGCCCTGGTGGTCGGCCGCGCGGACGAGGAACGGGTTATCCGTCTCTCCGGGCCCCTGCTTGCGCAGAAGCTCCGCGTCGGCGACGCCCTCTCGATCGATTCCCGCACCGGTTACGCCCTCGAGAAGATCCCGCGTTCCGAGGTCGAGAACCTGGTCCTCGAAGAAGTGCCGGACATCACCTACCAGGACATCGGCGGGCTGGGACCGCAGATCGAACAGATCCGCGACGCAGTGGAACTGCCGTTCCTGCACCCGGACCTCTACCGTGAACACGGCCTCAAGGCACCCAAGGGAATCCTGCTCTACGGCCCCCCGGGCTGCGGAAAGACGCTGATTGCCAAGGCCGTCGCCAATTCGCTCGCGGCCCGGGCCGCCGAGCGCACCGGCAAGACGGACATGAAGAGCTACTTCCTGAACATCAAGGGCCCCGAGCTGCTGGACAAGTACGTCGGAGAGACCGAACGGCACATCCGGCTGATCTTCGCCCGCGCCCGCGAAAAGGCCTCCGAGGGCAGCCCCGTGGTGGTGTTCTTCGATGAAATGGACTCGCTGTTCCGCACCCGCGGCACCGGCATCTCCTCCGACGTCGAAACGACCATCGTCCCGCAGCTGCTCAGCGAGATCGACGGCGTCGAAAGGCTCGACAACGTGATCGTGATCGGCGCATCGAACCGCGAGGACATGATCGACCCCGCCATCCTGCGGCCGGGCCGGCTGGACGTCAAGGTCAAGATCCACCGCCCCGATGCGGAGGCCGCGGCCGACATTTTCAACAAGTACATCACCGCCGACCTGCCGTTCCACGAGTCCGATCTCGCCGAGCACCACGGCGATGTCCAGGCCACCGTGGATGCGATGGTCCAGCGCACCGTCGAGGCCATGTACTCCACCGAGAAGTCCAACGAATACCTCGAGGTCACGTACGCCAACGGCGACACCGAAATGCTCTACTTCAAGGACTTCAACTCCGGTGCCGTGGTGCAGAATGTCGTGGACCGGGCCAAGAAGTACGCCATCAAGGACCTGCTCACCGTGGGCCAGAAGGGCATCCGGATCGACCACCTGCTGCGCGCCGTCGTCGACGAGTTCCGCGAGCATGAGGACATGCCCAACACCACCAACCCGGACGACTGGGCACGGATCTCGGGCAAGAAGGGCGAACGCATCACCTACATCCGGACCATCGTCCAGGGCAAGGCGGGGCAGGAACCCGGCAAGTCCATCGAGACGATGCCGACCACGGGCCAGTACCTGTGACGGCAGTTCCCGGCCGGCCGGCCGCCGATTCCGGCGGGCTGCCGGCCGGCGGAGCCATGCGGGTGATGGGGTCGGAGACCGAATACGGCATCCACGCACCCTCCGCCCCCGGGGCCAACGCCACCATGATGTCCGCCCGGGTGATCCAGGCCTACGCCCAGGTGACACGGCAGCGCGCCGCCGGCGGCGCCGAAACCCGCTGGGACTACACGGACGAGGAACCGCTGCACGATGCGCGGGGCTGGACGCTGGAGCGCAGCAAGGCCGACCCCGACCAGCTGACCGACCAGCCTCCCGTCCTCGACGCCGAGGCTGTCGCCCTCGCCTACGGGCGGCAGGAACTGGAAGCCGACGGCGAGGACGAATCCGGTACGCTCCTGATGAACATGGTCCTCGGCAACGGCGCCCGGTTGTACGTCGACCATGCCCATCCCGAATACTCCAGCCCGGAAGTGACCAACCCGCGCGACGCCGTCGCCTGGGACGCGGCCGGAGACCTCGTGGCCCTGGCGGCGGTGCGCCGGCTGGCGGGGGACCCTGAACTGCCCCCGGTCAATCTGTACAAGAACAACACCGACAACAAGTCGGTGTCCTACGGCTCCCACGAGAACTACCTCATGCCCCGCAATGTGCCGTTCGGGGACATCGTGCGCGGCCTCACACCCTTCTTTGTCACCCGCCAGATCATCTGCGGGGCCGGCCGGGTCGGCATGAAGCAGGACGGCTCCCGGCCCGGCTACCAGATCAGCCAGCGGGCGGACTTTTTCGAGACCGAGGTGGGCCTTGAGACCACCATCCGCCGCCCCATCATCAACACCCGCGACGAACCCCACGCGACGGCGGACAAGTACCGGCGGCTGCACGTCATCATCGGGGACGCCAACCTCAGCCAGGCCTCCAACTACCTCAAATTCGGCACCACCGCGATGGTGTTGAGCCTGATCGAGGCCGGCCTTGCGCCCCGGCTCGAAGTCCATGAGCCGGTGGCCGCGCTGCAGGCCGTCAGCCATGACACCTCACTCACGGCCACCTTCCGGCTGCTCGACGGGCGGCGGATCACCGCCCTGGACCTGCAGTGGATCTACTACGAAGCGGCCGCGAAGCACGCCCAGGACACCGGCGTCGCCGACGCCGTGGACGGGGACGGCCACACCCACCAGGTGCTGGAACGCTGGCAGGCGACGCTGACGGAGCTGGGCAGCGACCGGGCGGCAGCGGCGTCCTCCGTGGAGTGGCTGGCTAAGCTCTCGCTGCTGGACGGCTACCGGGAACGCGACGGACTCGACTGGGGCCACGCACGGCTGGGCCTCGTTGACCTGCAGTGGGCGGACATCCGGCCCGAAAAGGGACTCTATTACCGGCTGCTGGCACGTGAACGCATGCAACGGCTCGTCGACGACGGCGTGATCCAGCGGGCGGTCACCGAACCGCCGTCGGACACGCGGGCGTTCTTCCGGGGCCGCTGCGTCAGCCGCTTCGGGGCCGACGTTGTCGGCGCCAGCTGGGATTCGGTGATCTTCGATGTGCCCGGCCGCGGCAGGCTTCAGCGGGTCCCCACCCGGGAACCGCTGCGCGGAACCGAGGCCCTCACCGGGGGTCTCTTCGCCCGTCACCGCGAAGCCGGACCGTTCCTTTCCGAACTGCTGGGACTCCCACCGGGTTCCTAGGGACAAAGAGTCCCGCAGCGGCCCCGGGCGTGGCAATATGGCTTACAGGATGTCCCTCGCGCAGACGGGACGGACAGAAGGAGAAAACAAATGGCAGGCCAGGAGCAACAGCAGCCGCAGCCGCGGGACACCGAGGTCGACGAGGACATCCCCGCCGCCCCGCCGGCCCCGGCGGAGGGACAGGCATCGGCCGCCACCCAGGGCGTCGACGATCTGCTCGATGAGATCGACGGTGTGCTGGAGTCCAACGCCGAAGAGTTCGTCCGGGCGTTCGTCCAAAAGGGCGGCCAGTAGGCCGGCCGGACCACGGCGGCCCAGGGGTTGCGCCGACACGGGGCTGAGTGCCGGAAGTCGTTGATTCACTACGTTGAGGGAGTGCACCAGTGCAGGAAACCACAGCCAACCAGGTAGCAGCCAACGCCACGTCCTCCTTCACCGAACATCTGCAGCGCCAACGTCCCGATCTGCTGCCGTTCGGCCAGCACCTTGGGGCGGGAGCTGCCGCAGTGGGCACAGCTCAACCCCTGCAGGCGCCGCACGGGACCACGATTGTCGCGCTGGGTTATGCCGGCGGGGTGTTGATGGCAGGGGACCGGCGCGCCACCATGGGCAACGTCATCGCCAGCCGGCACATCGAGAAAGTCTTCCCGGCGGACCAGTTTTCGGTGCTCGGGATCGCCGGGACCGCGGGCATCGCCCTCGACATCACCCGGCTCTTCCAGGTCGAACTCGAACACTACGAGAAGATCGAGGGGACACTCCTGAGCCTGGACGGCAAGGCCAACCGCCTCGGGGCCATGATCCGCAGCAACCTGCCGATGGCCATGCAGGGACTCGCGGTGGTGCCCCTGTTCGCGGGCTTCGACCGGCCGGCCGGCGTCGGACGGCTCTTCTCCTATGACGTCACCGGCGGCCGGTATGAGGAGCAGGAGCACCACTCCGTCGGTTCGGGCTCGATGTTCGCCCGCGGCGCGCTCAAGAAACTCTGGCGGCCCAACCTCACCGAGGAGGAGGCCGTCGCCGTCGCGGTCGAGGCGCTCTACGACGCCGCCGACGACGACTCCGCCACCGGCGGCCCGGACCCCATCCGGCAGCTCTGGCCGGTGGTCTACATCGTCAACCGAACAGGTGCCTTCCGGGTTCCGGAGCGTGAGCTCGCGGCGAGGGCGGCCACCATCATAGAGTCCAGGGCCGCGGCCCAGCGGGAGGCCTGAGATGACCCAGCAGTTCTACGTATCGCCCGAACAACTGATGAAGGACCGCGCGGACTTCGCGCGGAAGGGCATCGCGCGCGGGCGCTCCGTGGTGGTCATCAGCTGCCGCGACGGGATCGCCCTTGTGGCCGAGAACCCGTCCCCTTCGCTGCACAAAATCGGGGAAATCTACGACAAGATCGCGTTCGCGGCCGTGGGGAAGTACAACGAATTCGAAAGCCTCCGCCAGGCCGGGGTGCGGTACGCCGACGTACGCGGCTACTCCTACGACCGGGAGGACGTGACGGCCCGGGGCCTCGCCAGCGTCTACGCGCAAAGCCTGGGGGCGGTGTTCACGGCGGAACAGAAGCCCTTCGAAGTTGAACTGGCCGTGGCCGAGGTGGGGAACTCCCCGGAAGAGGACCACCTGTACCGGCTGACCTTCGACGGGTCGATCGCCGACGAGAACGGCTTCATTGTGATGGGCGGCCAGGCGGACAAGGTCTCGGAAGCGGTCGCAGCGGGCTGGCGCGGCGAACTCGACTTTGCCGGCGCCATCAGACTTGCCCTGGCCGGCCTCGTAGCGGACAAGGAAACCACCACGCTGCCGGCGTCGGCGGTGGAGGTGGCCGTGCTGGACCGCGGCTCGGAAAGCAGCCGCGGCGCCCGCCGCGCCTTCCGCCGGCTTGAAGACGCAGACATCACGGCATTGCTGGCTGAGGAGAACTGAGATGGACAAGCGCATTTTCGGCATCGAAACCGAGTTCGGGATTTCCTATTCCAGCCCGGAGTCCCGTCCGCTGGCCCCCGAAGAGGTGGCCCGCTACCTGTTCCGCAAGGTGGTCAGCTGGGGGAGGTCCTCCAACGTGTTCCTGACCAACGGGTCCAGGCTGTACCTCGACGTCGGCTCCCACCCGGAGTACGCCACCGCGGAGTGCGACGACCTCGCCCAGCTGATCGCGCACGACCGGGCCGGGGAACTGATCCTGGACGACCTCGTGGACGAGGCGCAGGAACGGCTCGCGGCGGAGGGTTTCAATGGCACCGTCTACCTTTTCAAGAACAACACCGACTCCGCCGGGAACTCCTACGGCAGCCATGAGAACTACCTCATCCCGCGGCGCGGCGAATTCTCCCGGCTGGCCGAGATCCTGATCCCGTTCCTGGTGACCCGGCAGCTGATCGCGGGCGCCGGCAAGATCCTGAAGACCCCGCATGGAGCCACGTTCGCGTTCTCCCAGCGCGCCGACCACATCTGGGAGGGCGTCTCCTCCGCCACGACGAGGTCCCGCCCGATCATCAACACCCGCGACGAGCCGCACGCCGACGCCGAGTTCTACCGCCGGCTGCACGTGATCGTGGGCGATTCCAACATGTCCGAGACCACCGCCCTGCTCAAGGTCGGGACCGTCGACCTGATCCTGCGGATGATCGAGGCCGGGGTCATCATGCGCGACATGCGGATGGAGAACCCCATCCGCAGCATCCGCGAAATCTCCCATGACCTCAGCGGGCGCGCCCTGGTCCGGCTCGCCAACGGCCGGCAGCTCACCGCCCTGGAAATCCAGCGCGAATACCTGGGCAAGGTCACGGCGTTCGTCGCGGAAAACGGCGCCCACAATGCGCACGTACCGCTGATCCTGGACCTCTGGGAACGCACACTGGACGCGATCGAGAGCGGCGACACCAGCAAAATCGACACCGAGGTGGACTGGGCCATCAAGAAGAAGCTCATGGACAACTACCGCGAACGGCACAACCTGGGCCTCGACGCGCCCCGGATCGCCCAGCTGGACCTGACCTACCACGACATCTCCCGGACCCGTGGCCTCTACTACCTGCTGCAGTCCCGCGGGGCCGTGCGCCGCGTGGTGGACGATACCGCCGTCAAGGACGCCGTGGACGCACCGCCGCAGACCACCCGCGCCAAGCTGCGCGGCGACTTCGTCCGCCGGGCGCAGGAACTGGGACGCGACTACACCGTGGACTGGGTGCATTTGAAGCTCAACGACCGCGCCCACCAGACCCTTTTGTGCAAGGACCCGTTCCGCAGCGTCGATGAGCGCGTGGATGCCCTGCTGAACTCTATGGGCTGATACCCAGCTTTCCGCGTTATTCTGGAATGGTGCCGTTCGCGGCCAACGCTTGCTTTGCCGCTGGCAACTGCCCGGCGAGGCGTCCACCCTGCCCCGACGAAAGTTCTTAAGTGCGCCGACTACTAGCAATTCTTCTTCCCGGACTGCTGCTGCTGACTGCTTGCGGCGGCGGTGAACCTGCCGCCCCGGAACCCACCAGCCAGTCCGCCGGTGAGACCGCCAAGCTCGACTCCGTCAAGCTGACGGAGAACGGCGACAAGAAAGCGCCCGGTGTTGAATTCGCCAAGCCCCTCGAGGTCAAGGAACCCACTGTCAAGGTGGTCACGGAGGGCGGCGGCGACCGGGTCAAGCCGAACCAGATCGCTTCCATCTCCATCGTCGCCCTCAGCGGCAAGGACGGCTCCACGCTGGAGGACACCTTCCCGAAGGATCCGGAAGAGCTCGAACTGAACGACGAGCTCAAGACCAGCAGCGCCGTCATCTATAACGCCTTCGTGGGCGCGAAGGTGGGCTCCCACCTGGCCCTCGCCGTACCCGGCGCCGCAGCTACCGCCGGCGCCGAGGCGCAGCCCACCCAGCTCCTCGTCGTCAAGGTGCTCTCCGCCAAGGACGCCCCGCCGGTCCTGGACAAGCCCGAGGGTGAAACTGTCACCCCGCCGGCAGGCCTGCCGACCGTCAAGGACAACGACAAGGGCATCCCGGAAATCTCCGTCGAGGGCGTCGCCGCCCCGACCGCACTCGTGTCCCAGGACCTCATCAAGGGCAAGGGCCCGCAGGTCAAGGAAACCGACACCCTCACCGTGAACTACGTCGGCGTTGCACTGGCCGGCGGCAAGGTCTTCGACTCCAGCTTCGACCGCGGACAGAAGGCCACCTTCCCGCTCACCGGAGTCATCAAGGGCTGGACCCAGGGCCTGGCCGGCAAGACTGTTGGCTCCCGCGTCCTTCTCGTCATCCCCCAGGACCTTGCCTACGGCGCGGAAGGCCAGGGCGACGCTAAGGGCGACCTCGTCTTCGTCGTCGACATCCTCGGCGTCAAATAACCACCCCATGCAGCACCACCACCCAAGCCAACGAAGGAGCAACCATGTCATTTGGACAGCGCAACATCGACCGCCAGAAGCCGGAAATTGAGTTCCCCGAAGGCGACGTGCCCACCGAGCTGGTCATCACCGACCTGATCGAAGGCGACGGCGCCGAAGCCAAAGCCGGGGACACCGTCTCCACCCACTACGTCGGCGTGGCCTGGTCCACCGGCGAAGAGTTTGACGCCTCCTGGGGCCGCGGGGCACCGCTGGACTTCCGCGTCGGCGTCGGCCAGGTCATCCAGGGCTGGGACCAGGGCCTGCTGGGCATGAAGGTCGGCGGCCGCCGCCGGCTGGAAATTCCCTCCGAGCTGGCCTACGGCTCTCGCGGAGCCGGCGGAGCGATCGGCCCCAACGAAGCCCTGATCTTCGTCGTCGACCTCGTCGGCGTCCGCTGAGCACCTAGGACACTTCAACGGCTGCCGTCCTCACCGGCCGCGGCCTGATGCACAGAGCGCGGTAACAATCGGAAAAGTTCTCCCGGTTGTTACCGCGCTTTTGTCAGTTTCGGGCAGGGACTTTAGTACCCTTGCGGGGTGTCCGCCTCACGTACAGAACGCCTCCTGAACCTGCTCATCGCCCTGCTCAACACCACCTACGGCCTGCGCCGCAGCGAGCTGCGGGACAAGGTCTACCGCGACAGCACCAGCACCGACGTGGCCTTCGGTCGGATGTTCGAACGCGATAAGGGCGAGCTGCGGCACTTCGGCTTCGAGGTCGAGACCGTCACGGACAAGGGCTGGGGGTCCGACGATCCGGCGACCACCCGCTACCGGATCGGCAAGGAATCCAACCGGCTTCCCGACGTCAGCCTCACGCCGGCCGAGTGCACCGTCCTCATCCTCGCGGCCCAGCTCTGGGAGCACGCGGCCCTCGGCTCGGCCGCCGTCAACGCGGTGCGCAAGCTCCAGGCCTCCGGCGGACTCGTCGACGCCGAGCTCCCTGCCGGCGTTCAACCACGGATCCGTCCCGCCGGCCAGGCCTTCGAAGACCTGGTCACTGCCATGCACGCCCAGCACCCCGTGAGCTTCCGCTACCTTGCCGGGAGCACGGGCAAGGAGGAAGAGCGCCTGGTGGAGCCGTGGGGCCTCGGCAGCCGCTTCGGCCAGTGGTACCTCGTTGCCCAGGACAGGACCCGCGGGGACAAGCGTTTCTTCCGCCTCTCCCGCCTCACCTCCGCAGTAACCGTGCTGGAGAAGGAAAGCTTCACGCCGCCGGCGGATTTCAACGTGAGTACCGAGCTGGCCTCACTGGCGGAGCTGCCGGTGAGGACCGCCGTCCTGGACGTCCAGGCGGGCAGGCTGCACGGCCTCCGTACCCGGGCCCTCAGCGCTCCCGTTGCGGAGCCCGGGGCCGGACTGCCCAAAGCGGGCCGGGACCGCCTCAGCGTGCCATACCGGGACGCGGAGACCCTGGCCGAGGAGCTCGCTTCCTACGGGCCGCGGGTCCGTGTGGTGTCCCCGCCCGAGCTCGTTACGTCCGTGCGGCGCCGCCTGGCGGCCGCCGAACGTTTCGCCTCGGCCCCTGTCCCGCCGGTCGCTTTCCCCGCGGTCTCCGCCACTGCCGTCTTCCCCGCTGTTTTCCCCGGTGGGGGGGCACCCCGCCGCGGCCGTAAACGCACCTCCGAGGACCAGCTGGCCCGGATGCTGCAGCTCGTGCCGTTCCTGGTGCACAACCAGGGCCTCCACATCAGCGAAGTGGCCGCAAACTTCGGGATCACCCGCAAGGAGCTCGAGGCGGACCTGCGGATCCTGATCTGCTCCGGCCTGCCCGAGGGCTACCCGGACGACCTGCTGGACATCCAGTGGGACGACGACCACGTCACCATCACGCAGGACCTCGACCTGAAACGGCCGGTCCGCTTCACCGTCGAGGAGGCCTGCGCCCTGCTGACCGGGCTGGAAACGCTCAACGGCCTGCCCGAACTTGCCGAAGGCGGCGCACTGGAATCCGTCACGCTTAAGCTCATGGCGGCGGCGGGGGAGGAGGGGCTCAAAGCTGCAGCGCTGTCCGCCCCCGAGGTGGGACCCGGCAACTCCGCCGCCCTGGAAACGGCGCGGGAAGCGATCCGGACGGGCGCCCAGCTGCGGCTGCGCTATTTCTCGCCGCTCCGGGATACTGTCTCCGAACGTGACATCGACCCGCTGCGGCTCTATTCGCTGGACAACACCTGGTATCTCGAGGCTTACTGCCATTCCGCACAGGGCCTGCGCAACTTCCGGCTGGACCGGATCGAGGCGCTGGAACCCAACGGCCTGCCCGTCTCGGAGTCGGCCACGCCCGGCGACAGTTTCCCCGTCAAGCTCTTCACCCCCAACGACGACGACGCAGTGGTAGTGGTTGAACTCACCCGCCGCGGCACGGGCCTCGCCGATGAGTACTACGCGGAGCGGACGGCGGAGCTGCCCGACGGCGGGCTCCTGGCCGAGATCCGCTTCGGCAGCACCGACTGGCTCCCGATGTTCGTGGCCCAGCACGGCGGGACCGCACGCATTGTCGAGCCGGAAGAGCTGGCGGCGACCTCCCGCCAATGGCTGTCCGCCGCCCTCGCCCAATATGAAGACTAGCCAGCGCGGCGGCTAGACTACTCAGCATGCCTTGGTGGTCCTGGATCGTGATTTGGATAGCGCTTGTCGCGCTGTCGCTGTTGTTCTTCGTTGTGCTCGGCGTCCGGCTGTACCGGCAGTTCATGGCCGCAGCCAAGGAGCTCGGGGAGGCGGGGGAGCGGTTCTCCGCCATCCCGTCCGGCCCGGGCACCTTCGGTTCAACCGCTGTTCATGTCGGCCGCGTAGGCTCGGACGGCGATGACGCGGGGGACGGATCCGGCCCTCTGCCGGAACCCGGATCCGCCGTTTTTGCCTCACCCGTGCAGATGGGACATGATTACCGCGCATCCAAATTCGCCCGTCGCGAAGCCCGCCGCAGGCGGCGCGTCCAGCGCAAGACGGACCGCGGCCAGCCCCAAAGGCTGCGCGACATCGAATTCAAAGAGACATAGACGTAGGATGTATTTCAACGAAAGGACCTCCCGCCATGAGGCTTGAAGGCTGGCATCTCATCATCATCATCATTCTGGCATTGGTGCTGTTCGCTGCACCGAAGCTGCCCGGCATGGCCCGGAGCCTCGGCCAGTCGATGCGCATCTTCAAGTCGGAAGTCCGGGAGATGAAGAAGGACGGCACCACGGACGCCGCGGACGGCTCCGACCCCGTTGAGGGCCGTGTCGTGAACCACCCGAAGTCAGCCGGTACGGAGACCCGCACCGGAGACGGAACCGACGTTCCGCCGCCGAACCGCGCCTAACACCGCGTGGCAGTAACCATGAGCCGCCGGTCGAACCCCGAGGGGAGGATGGCGCTCCTCGACCACCTGAAAGAACTGCGGAACCGCCTCTTCAAGTCGGCGATCGCCGTCATCCTCGGAACCGTCGTCGGGTTCCTCGTCTACCAGCCGATGCTCGCGGCGCTGATCAAACCGATCAGCGATCTCAACACGCATGAGGGCCGGCAGGCCACGCTGAACTTCGACGGCGTCGCGAGTTCCTTCGACCTGATGATCCAGGTGTCCGTCTTCCTGGGCCTGATCGTCGCCAGCCCGGTCTGGCTGTACCAGCTGTGGGCCTTCATCGTCCCCGGCCTGCACAAGAAGGAACGGCGGCTCGCCCTGTCCTTCGTGGCGGCCGCAGTCCCGCTGTTTGTGGGCGGCGTCCTGCTGGCCTGGCTGGTGCTTCCAAACGCCGTCCGGGTGCTGACCGATTTCACCCCCACCGGGGGCTCCAACTTCATCAGCGCCCAGGTGTACCTGTCCTTCGTGCTGCGGCTCCTGCTGGCGTTCGGCATAGCCTTCCTGTTGCCGGTGATTCTGGTCGGCCTGAACCTGGCGGGGATCGTCAAAGGCAAGCAGCTCGTCAAGAGCTGGCGGATCACCGTATTCCTCGTCTGCCTCTTCGCCGCCATGGCTGCGCCGGGGGCGGACGCGATGAGCATGTTCTACCTTGCCGGCCCCATGCTGCTGCTCTTCTTCGCCGCCATCGGTCTGTGTTTGCTCAACGACCGCCGGCGCGAACGGCGCGCCGTCAAGCGGGCCGCCGAGACCGAAGCCACGGCGGACCAGGCGACTCCCAGCTCCGAGCTGGGGAATCTCTAGCCCAACGCGCACTAGGCTGGAAGCATGTCCTCATTACCCGGGCCGGAATCGCCGTCTGAACGCTACCGAGCCAGCGCCGAGCGGGCCGCCGAAGCCAAAACCTACCTGGGCGGTTTCATCCGGTCGCTCGCATTCGAACTCGACGACTTCCAGCGCGAGGCCTGCCTGTCCCTGCAGGCCGGCCGGGGTGTCCTGGTGGCCGCCCCCACCGGTGCCGGCAAGACGATCGTGGGGGAGTTCGCCATCTATCTCGCGCTCCAGCGCGGGCTCAAGGCGTTCTACACCACACCGATCAAGGCCCTGAGCAACCAGAAGTACTCGGAGCTCGCAGACAAGTACGGTGCCGACCGGGTGGGGCTCCTGACCGGCGACACGAGCATCAACGGCGACGCCCCGGTGGTGGTGATGACTACCGAGGTGCTCCGCAACATGCTCTACGCCGACTCCAGCACCCTGGCCGACCTCGGCTTCGTGGTGATGGATGAGGTCCACTACCTGGCGGACCGCTTCCGCGGCGCAGTGTGGGAAGAAGTCATCATCCACCTGCCCAGCGAGGTCCAGGTCGCCTCGCTCAGTGCCACAGTCTCCAACGCCGAGGAGTTCGGCGCCTGGCTGGACACGGTGCGCGGCCAGACCGACGTCATCGTTTCCGAGCACCGCCCCGTGCCGCTCTGGCAGCACGTGATGGTGGGCCGGAAAATCGTGGACCTCTTCGCCGGCGACACCACCTTCGATGAGATCGCTCCTGCCGTCGAAACTGAAGTGACCACCGCGTCCACCGTGGCCGTCGCCACGGGCAAGGCGGCCACCGCCGCGGTCATCACCGAGCGCCCGGGCTTCGAGGTCAACCCCGAACTGCTCTCCATGGCCCGCGCCGAGAGCCAGATGAACTTCCGTGGCAGGTTCGGCCACGGCGGCCGCAACCAGCGGCGCCAGCGAAACCAGCACTCCCAGCGCGACGACGCCCAGCCGGCCGGTGCGCGCAGCCCGGTCCGGAAAGCCAGCCGCCCGCAGGTCATCGCCAGCCTGGACCGCCAGGACCTGCTCCCCGCGATCACCTTCATCTTTTCCCGCGCCGGCTGCGACGCCGCCGTCGCGCAGTGCGTCGCCGCCGGGCTGTGGCTGACCACCGAACAGGAGCAAGCCGTCATCGCCCGCCGCGTCGATGAGGCGGCGCAGGACATCCCCTCCGACGACCTGGACGTCCTGGGCTTCTGGAGCTGGCGCGATGGCCTGCTCCGCGGGCTGGCCGCCCACCACGCCGGGATGCTGCCCACGTTCAAGGAAGTCGTGGAGAAGCTCTTCGTCGATGGGCTGGTCAAGGCCGTCTTCGCGACCGAAACCCTGGCGCTCGGCGTCAATATGCCGGCACGCTCCGTGGTGCTGGAGAAGCTCGACAAATTCAACGGCGAGGCGCACGTCAACATCACCGCCGGGGAATATACCCAGCTCACAGGCCGCGCCGGCCGGCGCGGGATCGACGTCGAAGGGCACGCCGTCGTCCTGTGGCAGCCCGGCACGGATCCGGCGTCGGTGGCCGGCCTCGCCTCGCGGCGCACCTACCCGCTGAACTCCAGCTTCCGGCCCACCTACAACATGTCCATCAACCTGCTGGCACAGTTCGGCCGGCCCCGGGCGCGGGAGATCCTCGAGTCCTCCTTCGCCCAGTTCCAGGCCGACCGGTCCGTCGTCGGGCTGGCGAAGCAGGTGCGGAGCCGCGAGGAGTCCCTGGCGGGGTTCAGCAAGGCGATGACGTGCCACCTCGGCGACTTCACCGACTACTCCCGGATCCGGCGGGCGCTCACCGACGTCGAGAAGAACGCCTCGAAGACCACATCCCGGGCCAGAAAATCCGTGACCGAGGATTCGCTGAGCCGGCTGCTCCCGGGCGATGTGGTGGACGTTCCCACGGGCCGGGCGCCCGGGCTCGCCGTCGTCCTCAGCTCCGACCACCACTCCCGTGAACCGCGGCCCGCCGTGATGACCCTGGACAACCAGCTGCGCCGGATCAGCACCCAGGACGTGGAGGGTCCGCTGGCCCCGATCACCAGGGTCCGGATCCCGAAATCCTTCAACGCCAAGGTCCCCAAGTCCCGCCGCGACCTGGCGTCCTCGGTCCGCAACGCCCTCCGGGAGAACCGGCCCCCGGCCCCGCCGAACCGCAACGACGACTTCGGCCGGGCCGCGGCGCTCCCGGACCAGGAGAAGAAGATCGCGGAGCTGCGCCGGGAGCTCCGCGCCCACCCGTGCCATGGCTGCAGTGAACGCGAGGACCACGCGCGCTGGTCGGAGCGCTACTGGAAGCTCCGGCAGGAGACCGACGGGCTGGTCCGCCAGATCCAGGGACGCACCAACACCATCGCCAAGACTTTCGACCGGGTCTGCGGCGTCCTGTCCAGCTACGGCTACCTCGAAACGTCCGACGCCGGGGTGCTCACCATCAGCCCCGACGGGCAGCGGCTGCGCCGGATCTACGGCGAAAAAGACCTGCTGATTTCCCAGTCCCTGCGCCTCGGCGCCTTCAACGACCTCGACGCCGCCGAGGTTGCCGCCCTGGCCAGCGTCCTGGTCTACCAGGCCAAGCGCGAGGACCGCGGGCTCCGGCCCAAGATGCCGAGCATATCCCTGGAGTCCGCCGTCGACATTGTGGTTCATGAGTGGTCTGCCCTGGAGGACACCGAGGAAGCCAACAAGCTTCCCCTGACCGGCGAACCCGAACTGGGACTGGTCTGGCCCATCTTCAAGTGGGCCAAGGGCAGGCACCTGCAGGACGTCCTCAGCGGCACGGACCTCGCCGCCGGCGACTTCGTCCGGTGGGTGAAGCAGGTCATCGACCTCCTGGACCAGCTGGCAAAAATCCCGTCCCTCGACCCGCGGGTCGCGCGGCTCTGCGGGGAAGCGATCAAGCTCATCAAGCGCGGCGTCGTCGCGTATTCCTCCGTGGCCTGACCCGCCGCAGCCGGCCACCCGGCCACACCGCCCCCAACCGTCGTCGAACATGCCCGGCCCGCGCCGGCCACCAGTGACCAAGGAGTCCCCGACCCATGACCGATTCACCGGCCACCCCCGCACCGCACCCCACACCCCATCGGGTAACGCTGTACCGGAACGGGTCCGTGTATACGGCCGCCGATCCTTTCGCGACGGCGATGCTGGTCGACGGCGACACGGTCGCCTGGGTGGGCTCCGAGCAGGCAGCCACCTCCATTGCCGATGCCTCGATGGAGGTCATTGACCTGCGCGGCGCGCTCCTGGCGCCCGGCTTCGTAGATTCCCACATTCATCTCACCGAAACGGGCATCGCCCTGGACTCCCTGCAGCTCAGCGGCGTCCGCTCCGCCCGGGAACTGCTCGACGCCGTCGCCGGCTTCTCCGGCTCCGCTTCCAGCGCGGGCGGAACCGTGCTCGGCCACGGCTGGGACGAGACCCAGTGGGCGGACCACACCCTGCCCTCGCAGGAGGAACTGGAACGCGCCGCCGGCGGGCGGAAGGTCTACCTCTCCCGGGTCGATGTGCACTCGGCGCTCGTCTCTTCTTCGCTGGCGGCGGCCGCCGGGCTCGACGGAACGGACGGTTCCGGCGCGGGCGGCCAGGTCAAGCTCGCCGCGCACACTGCCGCCAGGCTGGCGGCACGCAGGCTGCCCGCCGCTGCCCTCCGCGGGTACCAGCAGCAGGCCCTCGCCGAGGCGGCAGCCAACGGCTACGTGGCGCTGGCTGAAATGGCGGCGCCGCACATCGGCAGCACCGACGACCTGCAGCTTGCCGCGGGCTGGAACACGGGGCCGGACGCCGTTCCGGAGATCCTGCCCTACTGGGGTGAGCTGGCCACCTCGGCGGACCACGCGCGGTCCATCCTGGACGGGCTGGGCGTCCCCGTGCTGGGGCTGGCGGGGGACCTGAACATGGACGGCTCGATCGGGTCGCGGACCGCCGCGCTGCGGTCGGACTACACCGACGCGCCGGGGGAGCGGGGCAACCTCTACCTCTCGGTCGCGGAGGCGGCAGCCCACCTCGCGGCGTGCTCGCTGCTCGGGATCCAGGCAGGGTTCCACGTCATCGGGGACGCGGGACTGGATGCCGCACTGGACGCACTGGACCTGGCGGCAGCGGAAGTCGGAGAACAGAAGGTCCGCGCAGCTGGCCACCGCCTTGAACACGTCGAGCTCGCCGATGCTGAATCCATCAGTCGGCTGGCCCGGTATTCCCTGACGGTCAGCGCACAGCCCGGCTTCGACGCTGCCTGGGGTGGAGACGCGGGACTCTACCGGCAGCGCCTGGGAGCCCGCCGGAACGGCATGAACCCCTTTGCTTCGTTCTACGCCGCCGGCGTACCGATCTGTTTCGGCAGTGACAGCCCGGTGACGCCGTTGCGGCCGTGGGCCAGCGTCCGGGCCTGCCTGCAGCACAACGACCCCGCCCAGCAGATCTCCGCCCGCGCCGCCTTCCTCGGCCACACGAGGGCCGGCTGGCGGGCCGCCCGGTACCGGAACCCCATGGCCGGCCAGCTGGTGCCCGGAGCCCCGGCCAGCTTTGCCGTATGGGAGGTCGAGGAACTCATGGTCCAGGTGGCCGACGGCCGGGTCCAATCCTGGAGCACGGATCCCCGCGCACGGACGCCGCTGCTGCCCGCCCTGGACACCGGCTCCGATCCGGTCTGCCTTCAGACCGTCCGGGACGGCCGGGAACTGTTCTCCAGCGGCGCGCTCCGGGGCTGACGGCCACCGCGTAAACTACCGGTCCGGCACCGAAACTTCACCCGCCGCGAGGTGGCCCTGGCCTGCGCCGATGGATGAAACGGCAGGTCACGGACCGGTTGACAGATCATGGCCTGCCCGTAGCATTGAGGGGCAACGGAGGGTTGCGCGGACCGCAACCTCCGGACGTCCCCCGGTCAGTTCCAGGTTGCCGCCAGCGCGGCAGCTTCTCTGGTCGTGGCCATGGGTACTCCCAGGGGGCGGGTCCACTTCGCAGCAGAAAACGGTTCCGGCGTCGTATTTCGCGGCCCGCCGCAACTGGCCCGAAGCGGGTGGACCTGCCCCGGCGGCCAGCTTCGGCCTACGAGGGTCCGGCGACTCCCTATAATGGAGAGTTGCGCCTGGTGTCCGCTCTCTGCAGACCGCCGGCGCTTGACCGCTCCCTTCAAGGAAAGGCCCGCTGTGCGTGTCCTCACGATCATCCCGACCTACAACGAGCTGGAATCGTTGCCCAAGACGCTCGAGCGCCTCCGCACTGCCGTGCCCGGCTCCGACGTCCTGGTTGTCGACGACAACAGCCCTGACGGCACCGGGCAGCTGGCGGACCGTATCGCCGCAGAGGACAGCCAAGTCCATGTCCTGCACCGTGCCGGCAAGGCCGGACTGGGAGCGGCCTACATCGCGGGTTTCAAGTGGGGCCTCGACGCCGGCTACGACATCCTCGTGGAGATGGATGCGGACGGCTCGCACCAGCCGGAGCAGCTTCCGCAGCTGCTCGAGGCCGTGGAACAGGGCGCGGACCTCGCCATGGGCTCCCGCTGGGTGCCGGGCGGCAGCGTCGTCAACTGGCCGCTGTACCGGCAGGCGATCTCCCGGGTGGGCAGCACCTACGCGCGGATCATGCTGGGCGTGAAGATCAAGGACGTCACGGGCGGGTTCCGCGCGTTCCGGCGGAGCACCCTGGAGAAGCTGAACCTGGACACCGTCGACTCGGTCGGCTACGGCTTCCAGGTGGACCTGGCCTGGCGCGTGGCCAAGCTTGGACTGACGATCGTCGAACGTCCCATCACCTTTGTCGAGCGTGAGCTGGGCGCCTCAAAGATGAGCGGAAACATTGTGGTTGAAGCCATGGTCAATGTCACCAGGTGGGGCCTGACCGCCCGCTGGAATACGCTCAGCGGCAAACTTCCGCGCAAGACCGGCGGCAAATCCCCCAGCAACAAGGCCTAATCGCCGCCGGAATACGCACTTTGCCGTCAGAAGCAAAGGGCCGGGTCCGCACTGTCAGGAATGACGGTGCGGACCCGGCCCTTTTAAACGCAACGCGGGGTCACTTCCCGCCCATCCGATCGTTCAGGATGGGCTGGGAGTGACCCCGCGTTGTTTGAAGTGCTGTGGCGCGGTGTGCCTAGGCTGAGCGGCGTTCGCCGCGGCGTTCGCGCAGGATCGTGAGGCGGTCTTCGAGGATCTGCTCGAGTTCGGGCAGCGAGCGGCGCTCCAGGAGCATGTCCCAGTGGGTGCGGACTGCCTTCTCGTTGAGGTTCACGGGGCGTTCGCCATCGACGAGGAGGGCTTCCTTGCCTGTCTTCGATACCCAGACCGGGGGGATTTCGGCTTCGGAGGAGAAAGTCACGAATACCTGCTCGCCGTCCTCGCAGCGGTACTCAACCCGCTGGCGCGGAGCCGGTTCGACACCGGATTCGGTCTCCATGCTCTGCGCGCCAAGGCGCATACCCCGCAGGCTGCGATCGCTCATCTTCTCTCCCTCTATTTCGGTTCGCAGGGCACTGCCCTGCGCTGGCCGGGGGCCGTGAGGCCGCGCCGGACTGCTGTTTACCTTGCGCTGATCACCAGCTGAATTACTGGATCCATACCGGAAAAGTCGTCACAGGATTCAACGCTTAGCGAAGCTAAATTGTTCCGCCGGACTGAACCAGCCGGACAAATATTCAAGTATACGGGGATTGGACACACCGGGCAAAGCCCGCGCGCGTCGCCGGCTGCCCCCGCAGCAAAACGGGCGGCAAAACAGGCGCAAGAGCGGGCAGCAGAACGGGGAGGCATCCGCCGCGCGGATGCCTCCCCGTTCCCTCTGATGCCTAGGCTTCCGGCGGGGCCGGGACACCTGCTGTGCCGCCGGCAGGCCCGGCCACCGGGGCAGCGGCGGGTGCAGCCGGGCGGGCCGCGGCGGGTTCCGCAGCGGCGTCGGAATCCGGGCCGAACAGGCTGTCGTTGGGCTGGCCGTCCTTGCTGCCGCCCAGCGCGCTGCCGATGCCCTTCAGGGCTTCGCCGACCTCGCTGGGGATGATCCACAGCTTGTTCGCGGATCCTTCAGCGATCTTCGGGAGGGTCTGCAGGTACTGGTAGGCCAGGAGCTTCTGGTCCGGGTTGCCCTTGTGGATCGCGTCGAACACCTTTTGGATGGCCTGGGCCTCGCCGTCTGCCCGGAGGATCGCCGCCTTCGCGTCGCCCTCCGCCTTCAGGATCGAGGATTGCCGCTGGCCCTCCGCCGTCAGGATGGCGGACTGCTTGGTGCCTTCCGCGGTCAGGATGGCGGCGCGACGGTCACGCTCGGCGCGCATCTGCTTCTCCATGGAGTCCTGGATGGAGTGGGGCGGATCAATGGCCTTGAGCTCCACCCGGGAGACACGGATGCCCCAGCGGCCGGTCGCCTCGTCCAGCACGCCGCGGAGCTGGCCGTTGATCTGGTCACGCGAGGTCAGGGCCTCTTCGAGGTTCAGGCCGCCGACGACGTTGCGGAGCGTCGTCGTCGTGAGCTGTTCGACCGCCTGGATGTAGTTGGCGATCTCGTAGGTGGCCGCGCGGGCGTCGGTGACCTGGAAGTAGACCACCGTGTCGATCGAAACGACGAGGTTGTCCTCGGTGATCACCGGCTGCGGCGGAAAGGAGACCACCTGTTCGCGCAGGTCAAGCAGCGGCAGCAGCCGGTCCACGAACGGGATCAGGATCGTGAGGCCGGGATTCAGCGTCCGCTGGTACTTGCCCAGCCGTTCGACGACGCCGGCGCGGGCCTGCGGGACAATCCGCACAGACCGGACCAGCACAATAATTACGAACGCAACGAGAACCAGCAGCACGATTGCGACTGCGATATCCATACATCACCCATTCCCCAGATTTGGTCTTGCTATGGTGTGCGGCGGTGTCCCGCCGCGTGCCCGGTGCCGGTGCCGGCAGCCGGAATTCTTGCGGTTGCTATTGGATCGCGGTTTCCGGCTGCGGGGTGACGACGGCGGTGGCGCCGTCGATCGCGCTGACGATCGCGTGCTGGCCTGGTGACAGGACTCCGGTTTCCGAGCGGGCGCTCCAGACGTCTCCGCCGATCTTGACCAGTCCGCCGCTGGCGCTGACGGGCTCCATCACCAGGGCGGATTCGCCGATCAGGCGTTCCACGTTGCTGCGGCGGTCAGCCGGGCCTTTGTGGAGGTGTTTGAGCGCGACGGGCCGAACGAAGCCGATCATCAGGAGGGACACTACGCAGAAGGCCACGATCTGCAGGCCAAGGTCGGCGCCGGCCAGGGAGGCCACCAGACCGGCGAGGGCTCCGCCTCCGAGCATGATGAAGAACAGGTCCAGGGTGATCATTTCCACCACGGCAAACACAAGGAAAACCGTGAGCCACAGGGCCCACAAGTTTTCGGGTAGCCATTCCAACATCTTTTCCCCCTTCGCCCCGGGGGCTGCAGGCGCAGACCCTCAGTAACTGTCCTTCCATCCTAATCCGAACAGCTTGGGCTGCGGAGGGCAGCGGAAGTCCCGGGCCGAAAGTGGCCAAGTCGTTACCTTTGGGTAACCCGCAGGGCTACCGGCTCAGCTCGAAAACGCTGATCCGGAACCGGGCCGACACGGCGGTCAGCGGCGTAAGCACGGCCGTGCGGGACGCCAGTTCCTGGCGGTCCAGGTGGTGTCCCGCCGGGCCCATGAGGGCCAGCCGGGCGACGTCGTCCGGGGTCAGCGAGAGGGGGATGTCCAGCTGCTCGGCGGAGAGCGCCGCGAAGTGTCCCTCGAGCGAAGCCGCGAGACGTTCGTCCTTCGCCGGGTCGATGCCGAGCAGTCCGGCCGGGCCGGCCACTTCCTCCAGGTGGCCGAGCCGGGGAGTCACCACGAGGAGCCTGCCGCCGGGGCGGAGCACCCGGGCGAACTCCGCCGCGTTGCGCGGCGCGAACACGACGGTGACGACGTCGACCGCGTCGTCGGCGACCGGCAGGGGCTGCCACACATCGCTGACGACGTTCATGGCCTCCGGATTCAACCTGGCGGCACGGCGGAGGGCGAACTTCGAAATGTCCAGGCCGATCGCTTCGATGGGCGTCGGCTCCGGCGCAAGCCGGTCCAGCAGTGCCCGGAGGTAGTGCCCGGTCCCGGTTCCGGCGTCCAGCACCGTCCCCGGCCGGACCCCGGCAGCGCCGGCGAGTGCCGCAGCTGCCAGGTCCGCCACCGCGTCGGCGAGGGGCCGGTAGTGGCCGGCGGAAAGGAAGTCGAAGCGTGCCGCCACCATGTCGGCCGTGTCCGCTTCGAAAACGGTGCCTTTGCCGACGAGGAAGTTGAAGTATCCCTGTTTCGCCGCGTCGAAGCTGTGCCCGGCAGGGCACACCAGCGACCGGCCGGCGGGTCCAGTGAAGCCCAGGCCGTTCCGGCAGACCGGGCACAGCAGGGAAGTGGCGGAGGCGGCGGGCATACCGTCCATCCTAGGGGCGGTGCCGTCCGGGCGGCCCGCCCCCGGGTCACCCGCAAACGCGCCGCCGCGGTTTCCGGCGCGTTTGCGTGAGCCATTTCACAGCCGGGGAAACTGGGGCTAGGCTCGCACTCGTGAAATCCGAACATCTGCCGCTGCTGAATTCTGTCTCCGCCCCTGCCGTGCATCCGGACGGCGCAAGCGCCGTGGTGTCCGTGCTGCGGCCCGATTTCGACGCCGACGCGTACGTCGGCCAGCTGTGGGCGGTGCCGCTCGGCTCCGGCCAGCCCCCGCGCCGCCTGACCCGCGGGTTCCGTGACACGGCGCCGGACTTTTCGCCGGACGGCCGTGTGCTGGCGTTCCTGCGCGCCGCTGCAGGCGGGAAACCCCAGCTTCATATCGTGGAGGCAGCGGGCGGGGAGCCGCAGCCCGTCACCGATGCGCCGCTGGGAGTGTCGGCGTTCGCGTGGTCACCCGATTCCCGGCGCATTGTCTACGGTGCCCGGACCCCGGAGGACGGCCGGTACGGCAGCACAGATGGGGTGTCCGCCGGCGCCGAGGACGCCCGGCTGATCACGGACTACCAGTACCGCATGAACGGCGTCGGCTACACCGCGGACAAGCCGGTGCAGCTCTTCCTCGTGGACGTTCCGGAGCTCGGGGAAGAACCCAAGGTGGCGCCCAGGGGCCGGGCCCTGAAAGCGCGCGCCACGGCTGCCGCCGGGGATACCGCCGGCAATGCCGACGTCACGGCCGGCCTGCTGCCCGCCGCGCAGCAGCTCACCGCGGCGGCCACGGACCACGACGGCGCGGTCTTCAGCACCGACGGGAGCGCCATCTACTTCACCGCCGCCCTGCATGAGGGCAGCGACGCCGACCTCGCCTGCGGCATCTACCGCATAGCGCTGGGCGGCGACGCCGGGGGAGGGGAGCCGCAGCCCGTCGCCCCGCCCAACGCCGGCCGGCAGACCGTCCACGCCGTACGCCAGTCACACGACGGACAGTGGTTATTCTTCCTCGCCCAGGATCTTGGCGATTCGGGCCAGGACTTCGTGGCCCGCAACACCGCGCTCTACGTGGTGCCGGCATCCGGCGGCGACGCCACCCGGCTCAGCGACCCGGAGACCATGGACCTCGGCTGCAACGGCAGGATCGAACTGCGCGGGCCCGACGCCGCGCTGCTGCTGAACAACGCCCGCGGAACGGTCGAACTGCACGAATTCCGGGCCGCCGGAACACACGAGGTTCTGGTCCACGGCGAGCGTGCCGTCTCCGGCGCCGCCGCCGCGGGAGCATCGCTCGTGGTCTGTTTCGCCGATGCGGTGACCGCCGGGGACGTGGCGCTGTTGGACGGCGGGCAGCTGCGCGTCCTGACGGATTTCTCCGCACTGCTGCGCTCCGATGCCGGAATCATCGAACCCCTCGAGCTCACGTTCCCTTCCGGCGACGGCTACCCCGTCCACGGCTGGCTCGTGAGGCCGGCCGGCCAGGGACCCCACCCGGTCCTACTGAACATCCACGGCGGCCCCTTTGCCCAGTTCACCGGCGCCCTTTTCGACGAGGCCCAGGTCTACGCCGCGGCTGGCTACGCCGTCCTGATGTGCAACCCCCGCGGGTCCGCCGGTTACGGCCAGGCGCATGGACGGGCCATCAAGGAGAAGATGGGCACCCTGGACATGCAGGACGTCCTGGCCTTCCTCGACGGGGCGCTCAGTAAGTTCGAGGAGCTCGACGGCGGGGCGCTCGGCATCATGGGAGGCTCATACGGCGGCTACCTCACGGCCTGGACCATCAGCCACGACCACCGCTTCAAGGCCGCCATCGTGGAACGTGGCTTCCTGGATCCCGTGAGTTTCACCGGCTCCTCCGACATCGGGTGGTTCTTCGGCGGGGAATACACCGGCCGTTCCGCTGAACAGATGGCAGCGCAAAGCCCAATGGCCCGGGTGGACCATGTGCGCACACCGTCCCTGGTCATCCACAGCGAGGAGGACCTCCGGTGCCCGGTGGAGCAGGGCCAGCGGTATTTCACCGCGCTCAAGCAACTGGGCGTGGAGGCCGCGTTCCTGGTCTTCCCGGGGGAGAACCACGAACTCTCACGCTCTGGAACGCCGCACCACCGCAAGCAGCGCTTCGATGAGATCCTGCAGTGGTGGTCCCGCTACCTTCCGACGGCGGAAAACCCGGCCCCGGCCGCCCGCCAGTAGGGTCTCAAACAACGCGGGGGAGGCAGCCACCGGGACAGGCCCTGCCCATCAGGCGGGTCAATCGCCGGGCAGGAACCCCAGTTCCTTGCGGGCGAGGCTGATGTCCGGTTGCGCCCAGCGTGCGGAATACTCCGCGTTGTTGCTGATGGAGCGCAGCTCGGCCCGGTCCAGGTACAGGATGCCGTGCACATGGTCGCTCTCGTGCTGGACGATCCGCGCCTGCCAGCCGGTGAATTCCCGTTGCTGTGTGCTCCCGTCCGGGGAAGCGAAGTCGAGCCGCACCGCTTCGGGCCGGGACACCGCCGCCTGCAGTCCGTTCAGCGAGAGGCATCCTTCGTAGAACGCCACCGTGGAGCCGCCCAGCGGCTCGTAGGACGGGTTGAGCATGGCGAAGAAGGGCAGCGGCTCCCGTCCGCGGGCGGCGGCGACCTCGGCGTCGACGACGAACTGGTCCTCGAGCACCGCGACCTGCAGCGGAATTCCAAGCTGGGGTGCCGCCAGGCCGACGCCGGGCGCCTTGTGCATAACGCTGCGCATGAGGTCGATCAGCTGGCCTAGTTGGGCATCGTTCAGCTGGCCGGAAAAAGGCGCCGCAAGCTGCCGGAGCACGGGATGTCCCGCCTGGACAATGGCGGGGAGCACCCCGGCGGTGAGTACCTGCTCGACGGTTTCTTGGATGCGGGCGGCGCTGAAGTCAGTCGGCTTGGCGTCAGAAGACATGCCAACAGACTACTGGCGTCCGCAAGCCGCCGAAACGAAATCGTAGATGCGCCCGCGCAGCACCGCGCCGGCGTCGATCTTCAAGACGCCGTCCCGTCCGCCCGCCGACACCCTGAGCGGCAGCAGTGTGCCCACTTTGTCATCCGCGATGGCGTGCGGATCGCAGCGCGCGGGCCGGATCCCCAGCCGGAAGTGCTGGATGGCGCCGCCGGCGTTGACCGAGACGGAGCGTGGCCATGGCGCGGCCTGGTCTTCGTCGAGCAGGGTGGTCCCTTCGATCCAGTTGATCGTCAGGGTTCCCGTGGAACCGGGGTTCACGGCACCCGGGGTGCTCCGCGGCGTGATGGCAAGTCCCAGCACTGCGCTTCGCCCGTCGGCGGACACTTCGAGTTCCGGTTCCAGCCGGATTACGGCGACTGCGGCTGCCGCCTGGGCGAGGCACATTTCCGCGTTGTTGCGGCTGAGCACACCAAAGGGATCGGCGGCGGGCACCGTTGCGGCGGGCACGGTTCCCGTGGCGCCGGCAAGCTGAAGTCTTACTGCGGGCCCGCCGCCTGATCCGGCCGTCTGGATTCCGCACTCCGGAGCGCGCAGTTGTGCCTGCAGGATCTTCGTCTGGCCCGGCGGCAGTTCGATCCCGCCGGGAGTCGCCGGCCACTCGATGGTGCCGGAATAGAGCGGGCTCGTGAGTCCTGCCCCGAGCACGGTCACCGGGCCGGCGGTGGTGTTCGTCAGCTGGATGGCAATGATCTGGCGGCTGTAGTTGTCGCGGAGCTGGTTGATCTCGGCAGTGACGGGGGCGGCCGCTGTGGCCGGCGCCCCCGTTGCCGGCGGTTGGGACGGATCGTCGGCAGGGGACGCGCCCGCGCTGCAGGAGACCGTCAGGGCGAGGGCTGCCGCGGCGGCGGCGCCTCTGAATTGCGTGGCGCCTCGGGTTCGACCGGCGGGACGTCGGTGCGTCGGCGGCAACTGGCGCAGCGGGAGGAAGCAGCCCATGGGGCCAGTGTATTCCTGGCGCAGGCCCCTGGCAGCGCCCCGGTCGGGAGTTTTCGGTTAGTCTCGTTCGATGACGTCACCGACCCCTTTGAACTGCGTCCTTGGCCTGCTCCGCGCTCTGGAATCCGGCGGCCGGGCCGCGGAAATCGCACCGTTCCTCGCCGAGGACTACATCTTGACCGAGGCACCCCATCTGCTGGCGCCCGCCGGAGCAGTGCGGAACCGCGATGAAGCCCTGGCGGGGGCAGCCACGGCCCACGACGTCGTCTCCGGGCAGCGTTTCGAGGTACGGCGCACGACGTGTGAGGGCAACCGGGTGGTGGTGGAAGCCGAGTGGACGGCCACCCTGCTGATGAACCTGCCGCACTGGGACGCCGGCGAGATGATCCGCGCGAGGATCGCGTCCGTCTTCGAGGTCAGGGACGGCCGGGTGGCCAGCCAGGACAGCTACGACTGCTATTTCATGCCCGCCTGAGCCAACCTGCCCGGCTGGCTCACCGCAGGTTGATTTACCCCAGGTTGAATCACTGCATCGTGAACCGGCGGGCCACGAATCCGTTGACCGCGGATACGGCGCCGGCCGCCTCGATGGCGCGGTTCCGCAGCGACCACGGACCTGCCGGCAGGGGCCGCCCGAGCGCCATGTTGATTTCGGACTGGCGGGCCGCCCGGGCGGCGGCAGCCTTGCGGCCCGCCTCGAACTCCCGGAGCTGCACCCCCACGTGCTTGCCGTGCAGCGACGCGAGCACCACCGGGGCCAGGGCGACGGCGTCGAGCCAGCCCAGGTTCATGCCCTGGCCTCCGATGGGGCTGATCTCGTGGGCGGCGTCGCCGATCAGCACGGTGCGGCCCGTCACCATGCGGTGCACCAGGCGTGAGCGTACTCCGAAGCGGCTGAGCATGCTGTTGCTCGCCGGATCGACGTCGATGCCCGTTCGTTGGCGGATGCTGTCCACCAGCCAGCGGACATCTCCGCCGGTCCCGGACTCAGCGAGGCGGACCACCCAGCGGCGATGATTCCCGGGCAGCGGAAAGGATTCCACGATTCCCGCCGCCGCCAGGAACAGGGCCGCGTCCGGACCGAATCCGGTGGTGTCGGCGAAGTCGCCCATGAGGTAGCTGTCAGGGTAGTCCTTCGCCCGGACGGGGGTGCCCAGCTGGGAGCGGACGGTTGACCGGACACCGTCCGCAGCGATGGCGATGGCCGCCGTGTACCGGACCGCCGCGCCGCCCGCCACGGCTTCCGCGGTGACCCGGCCGCCGTCGTCGTTCAGGTGCTTCACCCTGACTCCGCGGTGGAGCGCGGCCGGGTCCAGTTGCCGGACGCATCGTTCCAGGATGGCCGCTGTCCGGGTCTGCGGCAGGGACAGGACAAAGGGGTAGCTGTCCGAAACACCGGCAAAGGACATCTCGGCGAGTGTCCGGCCGCCGCCGACGGCGAGGCCGCGCCGGATCTGGACGCCCTCCGCCACGAGGTCCCGTGCCACGCCGATTCCCTCCATCGCATCCAGCGACGGGGGATGGACGCCAATGGCTCGGGAGTGCGGCTCGGCGCCGGTGCGCTGTTCCAGAACGCGGACGCTCACACCTGCCTGGAGCAGCAGGGCGGCCATGAACAGTCCCACCGGTCCACCGCCGATCACCAGGACATCAACCATGGGCGGTCCTGTCGAGGACCAGCAGGTTCCGGAACGGTGCGCGGCGGCGGACGATCCAGCCCGGGGGAGCGGCGGCCCGGAGTTCGGCGGCCGTGTAGCTGCGGCGGATGGACGTGAGGCCGTCCTGCCGGATGTAGGACCGGGTGAACGGCAGGGCGCCGGCGTAGAAGAGGGCGTAGGCGGCCGGGCTGCGCCGGAGGTCGTTGTGGATGACCCTGCCGCGGCAGAGCTCCGCCGACTCGGCCAGGAACACCGGCAGTTCGTCCTCGGCCAGGTGGTGCAGCACATGGTTGGACACCACCAGGTCGAAACTCAACCCCTCAGCGATGAGGTCGGCGGCCGTGGCCTGCCGGAACCTGACGCCCGCGGCCGGGTGACGTTCCGCGGCGAAGCGGCTGGCCCGCGGATCGGGATCGATGGCAGTGATCTCCAGGCGGAGCCCGTCCCGCGCAGCCCAGCGCGAAAGCATTATGGGCACGTCGCCGCCCCCGCAGCCGATATCCAGCAGGGTGGCCGGAGTGCCCGGACGGAGCCGGGGCCTTAGCTGGCTGACGTAGATGCCGCGCCAGCCGGAAACGGCGCGGTTGACCACGGCAAACTGGGCGTACGTGCGGTCCAGCTTGTCCGGGTCGCAGCCGGGCAGGTCCATTTCCTCGACGGCGTGGGCGGCACGTTCCCGCAGCAGGTCCACCGGCTCTCAGGCCAGGGCCGATTCCGGCTGAGCGGACACGGCCGCCGTGTCCTGGGCCGCTCGTGTTGCCTCGTCACGGCCCCGGCTGGTGAGTTTGGTGAACAGGGCAGTTTCCACGGTCAGTCCGGGCCCGAAGGCCATGGAACAGATCCGTTCGCCGTCGCCGGCGCCGTCGGCAGCACCGGCCAGCGGCAGGTCGAGGATGTGCCGGAGCACAAACAGCACGGTGGCGCTGCTCATGTTCCCGTAGTTGCGCAGGGTTTCCCGGGCCGGGACCAGTTGCTCGTCGCTCAGGTCAAGCCTGGACTGGACCTTGTCCAGGATGCTGCGGCCGCCGGGGTGGATGGCCCAGTGCCGGATGTCGCGGTAGGGGAGTCCCACCAGGCTGCTTTCCCGGGAGAGGAGCGGTTCGAGGGCTCCGATGATGTGGTCGTCGATGATGTGGGGGACATAGTTGCCCAGGACCATCTCGAAGCCTTCGTCACCGATGTTCCACGCCATGGATTCCTCACCGACCGGCGTCAGGACCGTCTCGAAGTGGTCCAGTTGCAGCAGCGCCGGTTCGTCGGGGTCCTCACGGGCGGTCACGATGGCCGCTGCCGCGCCGTCGGCAAACAGTGCCGATCCCATGATCGTGTCCGGATCGTTCGAGGTCCGCACGTGCAGCGAGCACAGCTCCGCGCAGACCACCAGCACGACGGCGTCCGGATCCGCCTCGCAGAACGACTTGGCCGCGCGCAGTGCGGGAAAGGCCGCGTAGCAGCCCATAAAACCGAGGTGGTAGCGCTGCACAGCGGGATTCAGGCCCAGGGCGCGGACAATTTTATAGTCGGGTCCGGGGTTGAAAAACCCGGTACAGGAGACCGTGACGAGGTGAGTTATGTCAAGTAAAGTGATTCCGGGACAGGCATCCAGGGCCTTCTGGGCCGCCTCAATGAAGAGCTTGGTGGCCTCGGTGGCGAAGATGTCGTTGCGCACCTTGGTGCTGGGGCTGAGCAGCAAACCCGTGCCGGAATCGAAAAACCGCGGATTCTCTGCCCGATGATCTTTTGTCAGTTCCGCAACGGCCGTATAGCGGGTGTCGATGGCCGCAGAGTCAAAGCAGGTGCCGACCAGCCGGGTGCCAAGCCTGGTGAGGCCAGGCTGGGCCGCGAAAACGTCCCGGGCTTCGGCTTGGACCAGAACGGTCGGCGGGACAGCAGTTTCCAGGGACCTCAGGTAGACCGTCATGGTTCATTCTCAGTGAGGCCGGCGCAGATGACAATGGATTCGGTCGCGGAACGGGCGGATTGTCCCGCCGCCGGCATCAGTTGAGCGGCGCGGCCGAAGGTCCTCTCGGAGCTCGTTCCAGAACGCCGATAATCAACATTATGTAAAGTAGAAGTGATTTTCTCCTTTTAGGCAGTCAGTCGGGTATCCCCTGCGCGGCTCCCGTTCGTGCTGCCGTCGGATGGCGTGAACGAATCGGCGTTGGGACTGTCGGTGACCTTCCAAGTCATGTCAGCCCCTGACCGCGTCTTCGATATGAACGGCCCGGGCCTTCGGTATAAACGCTGCCGGCGCATGGCGGCCAGCCACGTGATCGGGCGAAGAATGCCCGTTCCAGCGCAGAGGCTGATCCAACTGCAGAATCCGCCGATCGGGACACGGCAGTATGCGCTCCCCCGGGCCGGGTCCTGGGCGCAGTTGATATAGGCTGGTTTGAGTTTCACCAGTTTCACCAGTTTCACTGGTTTCACCCAGTTTCACCCAGGGGGCCCCGTGCTAAACCCTTTCAAGCCGACGGCCGGTGCCACGCCGCCGGACCTGATCGGGCGCGCCGGGCTGTTGGACGAATTCGAGTACGGCCTCCGCCAGGGCTCGGGCGCTCCGGGACTCCTCACCATCATCACCGGAGCCAGAGGCATCGGCAAGACCGTCATGTTGAGCGCCGCGGAAGAAATCGCAAGCAATCATGGCTGGGCAGTCATCTCCCGGACGGCCAACCCCGGGTTCCTCGCCAGGATCGGCGATGACATGCTCCGTCTGCTCGACGAGCTCGGTGACGGCCCGCCCACCCGGAAGATCACTGCCTTCTCCGCCGCGGGGTTCGGGCTGACAACCCAGCTCCCCCAGGAACGCGTTCCTGACTGGCGTCGGACCGGAGAGGAGCTGCTGGAGCTGCTCCAGGGAAAAGGAACAGGCCTGGTCATCACCATTGACGAGATCCACGCCGTCGATCGGGCGGAAATCTCCCAGCTGGCCTCGGACGTGCAGCACTTCATCCGCCAAGGGCTGCCCATCGGCCTGATCTTCGCCGGACTCCCCTCCGCCGTGTCTGATCTGCTCAACGAAGGAGTCGCGACCTTCCTCCGCCGGGCCGACAGGATAAACCTTCACGAGGCGGCCATCACCGAAGTCACTGCGTCGTACCGGGAGCTTTTCAGTCGGAGCGGCATCGAAGCCTCCCCCGCCCACATCGCCGAAGCCGCGGACGCCACGGAAGGCTACCCCTTCCTCATCCAGCTCGTCGGCTACTACCTCTGGATGGAAGCCGACAAGGCGGGTTGGAGCCTCAACGAGGACAATGTCCAGACGGCCATCACCGCCTCTCAGCGACGCAACTCGCTGGTTGTCGTTGAGTCTGCGCTGTCGGACATCTCTGAGAAGGACCGTGCTTTCCTTGACGCCATGGCCTGGCAGGACGGCCCTTCGACAGCCGGCCAGATCGGGCAGGCCATCGGTTCCAAACCCAATGTGGTGTCGAAGTACCGCAACAGGCTCATCGCCGCCGGACTGATCGAATCAGCGGGATACGGGAAGGTCGATTTCGCCATTCCCGGCCTGCGCCACTACCTCCGAAGCTGACTGCGCAGGGTCTGCCGCTGGTCTGGCGGACGTCTGTCCTTCGGACCACAATGAGTGCACCGGTTCGGGGGGTGATGTGGCGTGACGCTGACTATCATGGTTTCGGGCACTCTCCTGCTGATTATCGGCGCGGGGCTGGTCATTGCCTTCGGAGGCCGCCCTGTGCGATCCCCGGAGGCCCTTGCCCGGCCCGCCTCCGGATCGGAGACCCCGGCTTCGGCCCTCCTTCGCTACCTGTGGGGAGCAAACGTGGCGACCGTCGCCGCTATCGCGTCCGCGTTCCTCGTTGCCTGGCCCGGCGGACGGCTCGTGATGCGCCTCCTGGCCCTTACCTCACCGGCGTCGGCACAGGGAAGACTTACCGAGGCTCAAGCAATCGTTGGAATTCCCTCGTTCGAGGGCACGATGGCTTTGTTGATTTTCGCCGGCCTCCCGGCGGGCTTTACAGCAGCATTCATCTACATGCTGCTACGCCACTGGCTCCCTGCCGGCCGGTGGGCGGGCCCGACGTTGGGTGTACTTCTTCTCCTGGCCTTCGGAGCGTCCGTGGATCCGTTGCGGCCGGACAATATTGACTTCGACATTGTCGAGCCTGGGTGGCTGGCGGTCGTCCTGTTCGCAGGCCTCGCCGTGTTCCACGGTGCGCTCGTCGCTGCAGTTACCGGCGCGGTCAGTGACCGTCTACAGCCCCTGGCCAGAAAAACCTGGAAGTCCTATCTGCCGCTGGTGGCGGCGGTTCTGTTCCCGCCCGCCGGGCTCGTGCTCGGAATCGGCGCGTTGCTCGTGATGGCCTGGGCGAAGATCATTCCGCCCCGTCTGGAGGGCAGTTCGCGGCGGCCGCGGGCTGTCCTCCAAGCGGGGCGCGGCATTCTTCTCCTGGCGTCGCTGGCCGTGCTGCCGATGTTTGTCGGCGCGGTGACCTCGATCGCGTCACGGTGAGCCGGTCAGGAACCACGCGGCTGTCGAGCTCACCCGAAATCCACAGCCACGGAGGCTGCTTGCCTGCGACGACGGCGGGCGGCCAGCCGGGCGCGAAGCCAGCGCTCTGAGACACCCATGACCCGGGTAGCCACCGCCCAGTAAGCGATGCCAACCGCAAGGGAAGCTGCGACCGCCAGTCCCTTGCTGGCCTGATCGAACAGTGGATACACGAGCCAATGCGTTACGTAAGCGTAGAGCGAGGCGCTGGCCAGGAGGCCCGTGATCCCGTGGAGAGCGCGGGGCACGGGCACCGTCGGGAGCCAGAGAAGGATGAGTACACCGGCGAGGACCGTGAAGTTTCGGAATTCGTCGTCGAACGCCCCGGGGATGGTCAGCACGGCAAGGACCGTCACGATCGTCCGCTTCCACAGCGTTCGGGACGCCGACGCCGCCCAACCGAGCGCAAACAGCCACAGCACCGGACCCTGGCCCGGGTACGGAAGGTCAACAACCCGGAAACGCAACAAAAGGTCCGCGCCAAGGAGAACTACAGGAACGGCCCATGGCCACCGGCGTTCCGCCCGCCCGACTGCGGGTATCGCCAACAGGACAGCCAACCCGAGCAGGATGTGCACCAGCGCCTCCACGAACCAGAAGCGGGAGAGGTCCGTCCATCCTTCCGGGCCGAGCAGGGAGTTGAGCAGGAACACATTTGCCCAGCTGTACGTGTCAGTCACGGCAAATGCGAGGCCAATCACCGCGACGCTTGGCACCACGATCCTGGCAACGGAAAGCAGCTGCCGCCGCAACCGGACACGGGGCGGGCCGCTTAGCTGGAACCGGGCAAAGTTGAATCCGGCGACGGCCACCAGCACGTGCGCCATGCCTTCCCAGGAGAACCAGCGGATATGGGTGGAGATGATGAAAAGGATTCCCAGGGCGCGGAGCACAATGCCGGTCTCCATGGGTGCGAGCAGCCGCCTCCGCCATTTGTGGAACATCGCCCCCACGGAACCTGCGGACCCCTCCGCGTCCACTCCGCGGGCGCGTGCAAGCTCACCCAGCGGCATCAGATGCCAGTCGAGGGGAACATCTCCGAGCGCACGCTCAAGCCGGACTGATGCGGCAACATAGGACAGTGAATCGCCGCCCAATGAAACGAACGTGTCCGTCTCACGGATGTCGTCGCGTTCGAGGACGTCCGCGAAAATGCTCCGAACATCGTTCGACGCCAACCCCGGGTCGCCTTCCTGGTCCTTTGCGCTAGCTTGTTTCTCTGAGTGCAGGGCCAGGATCGCGGGATAGTCCGGCTTCCCGCTGCTGAGTCGCGGGACAGCCGCCACGGAGTGCAGATGGATGGCTGCGCGCGGCACACCCACGTCCTGGGCGACCGTTTTGGCGATCAGGGACAGATCCTGTCCGGATTCGACGGCGGCCACCACCTGGCCGTCTATGCCCGCGGCCGCGGCGGAAAGGCCCAGGCCTGCGAGGATCCGCTCAACCTGGCCAAGGTCAACCCGGAGACCGACGATCTTCACGAACCGGCTGCGGCGGCCAACAATCTCATAGAGGCCCTCCGCGGTCCGGCGGGCCAGATCGCCGGTGTGAAGTTCCGTGACCGTGCGGCCCAGCGCCAAATCCTCGGGCTTCTCGGCGTAGCCGAGCATAACGTTGGGTCCGGTGTAGACAAGTTCGCGGTCCTCCAGGCCGGGGACCGGGGCCAAGCGGAACCCGCCGCCCGGAATCGGGATGCCGACGGCTTGCGGGTGTTCTGCCGCGACGTCGGGAGGCAGGTAGGCCATCCTGGCTGTGGCTTCCGTCTGCCCATACATAACGAACAGGTCCCACCCCCGGCGCCGGCCCAGCTGCGCGTAGTCACGAACCCGGTCCGGGTCCAGGCGTCCACCTGCCTGGGTGATGTAGCGGAGGCTTGGCAGGTCCTTGTCCGCGAAGCCCACCCGCTCCAACAGATCGAACGTGTAGGGCACCGCGGCGAAGGAGGTCACCCTCTCGTTGCGGGCCAGCTCCCAGAAACACGGGTCCACCACGGAAAGGTCGGTGAGCACCACCGAGGCCCCTGCGCACAAGTGGCTGTTCACGACCGACATGCCATAGCAGTAGGACAAGGGAAGGGTGGTGGCGGCCCTGTCATCGGGGCGCAGCTGCAGGTACTCGGCGATCGCGGCCGCATTGGCCTGGACGGCCTCGGCGGAGAGCCGGACAAGCTTCGGCGAACCAGTGGAACCGGACGTGCTCACCAGCAGCGCCAGTTCCGGGTGCAGGGCGTGGCGCGTCCCTTCCCGGCGCACGTCAAACACTGCTTCGCCCTCCTGAATGCGGGCCACAACGTCCGGGTCGTACACAGAAACAAGGGATTCAGAAGCCCTCCCGCCACCGGCCGGCAGAATGAGCAGCGGATGCCCGGATGACAGGGCCGCCAAATACACCACAAGGGAGGGCAATGAGTTGTCTGCCTCCAGGGCAACCAGACGGCGTACCGTCCCCAAAGACCGGGCTGCAGCGTCCACCCGGTCGGCGAGTTCGCCGTAAGTCACGGATTCGCCGTCAACGTGTACAGCGGTCCGGCCGCCGAATGCAGCCAAGCCAGCAGCAAACGAGACACCCGCCAGTATTGGCTCAATAGTCACCGGTGCACTTTAGAAGGTAAACCTAACCTAACTCAAATGGAGAATGCCGAGCCGGTGCCCGCGCTGGCCGGATCCGCGGCGGTTCCACCCGTCGGCGTCGTTTCTGCCCGGGACGGTTTCATGCGGTCATGCGCCTCCGCCGCCGGTGCCGGCCGCGCTAGCCGCTGTGCACAACCGGGCGGTCACCCACGCCGAGTTTCGTAAGGGCGCGTGGGCCCAGGACGGAACCGCTGGCGATGATGCCGGCGAAGATCAGGCACGACAGCTGCCACGATCCACCCTCGTACAGCAGGCCCGCCAGCAGCGCCCCGGCGGCAGCGCCCAACATCTCGGAGGTGGTCAGGAGGCTCATTCCGCGTCCCACCCGGTGCCCGTTCGCCTCGGCGACGACGGCCCGCTGAATCGGCAGCAACATCGCCCAGGCGGCGCTCGTCAGAACCCACAGCGCGGCGATCACGAGGGGACTTGGCGTGAACGCGAGTCCGGCCGCAGTCAGGGCCGACGCGACGGACGCGATGACATAACCAGTCCGCCTGCCGCGGCGTTCGACGAACCGGTGCAGCACGCGCGGCATGGCCGTGAGCACCACACCGCCGGGCAGGTAGATAAGGGCAATCTGGTAGACCTCGAGCCCAAGCTCCCTTTGCAGGTGGAGCAGCAGTAGCAGCGACACGCCGGCCTCGGCCACGGCGGTCACCAGCGCTACGAACAGCAGCGGGGCGAGGCGCCGTCCATCGCCCCGGATCCCGCCCGGCGGCTGTTCCTGCGGCGGCGGCAGGAACTTTGGCACGCGGACCAGCAGGACCGCCGCGGCGGTACAGGCAACGGCGAGGATCCCGAAGACTCCGCCGAAGCCGACCACCGGCAGCAGGACCATGGCTGGAATCCAGAAGAACCACGATCCGAGCGCTTCGGAGGACAGCAGTCCGGCCAGGGAGCCCGAGTCACGCTCGAGGTCCTCGGCCGCGATCGCCCGGACTGCGATCCAAAAGAACGCCCCGCCCGCGCCTCCCACGACAGCCGCGGCGACGGCGAGCGGAAGCGAAGTCGCGAGGGCGTAACCAAGGCAGCTCACCGCGTACAGCAGCGCACCGGCCGCCGCCACAGTCGTTCGCACCCGCGTGTCGACCAGCCACCCCGAAACCGGACGTGCAATCACCGAAATGACAAGCTCGACGGCGACGAGCGCGCCGATCGCGCTGGGCGCCAGGCCGAGCTCGATGCCGCCCCACAACGGGATCAGGAAATCCAGGATTTCCGCCGACCCGCCGATCAGGGTCGCGGCGGTGCCCGCGGCCCGCCGCCGGTTCGGTTGTATGCGCATTCGCCGATCCTAGGGGAAGAACTGCGAATAGCGTCGTGATTCGGTCCGCCGGGCGTCCCATCAGCCGCCGAGACAACAGCCGCCGGGACAACGGGCGCCAAGGCGCTGACGCAGGTTCGCGGCGGCAGGAATCGCGGCGGTGGATACGGAACCGCAGGAATCTTTAGTCAGTCTCTCGCCGCCGCACGGGCGGCTGCCGGCGGCACGGGTTCGTGGCGCAAATAGTTCCGGCTGAACCGGCCGCTTCCCGCGGTCAGAGCGCGCAACTCGATGGCGTACCGCAGCAGCTCCTGGTCCGGAACTTCGGCGCTGATTTCTGTCAGGTCTCCCCCGGCGGACGTGGTTCCGGTCAGGCGCGCCCGGCGCGACGACAGATCGCTCATCACCGCGCCCACGTGCTCATCCGAAACGCTGATGGTCGCGGCCGAGACGGGTTCCAGCAGCTGGATCCGGCCGGCCGCGGCGGCTTCCCGCAAGGCCAGCGCCCCGGCGGCCTGGAAGGCCGCATCCGAGGAATCCACACTGTGCGTCTTGCCGCCGATCAGGGTCACCCGGATGTCCACCACCGGGAAGCCCGCGGATACCCCTTTCTGCATCTGCGCCCGCACGCCTTTCTCCACCGAGGTGATGAAGGGCCCCGGAATCACCCCGCCGACGGTCTTGTCCACGAATTCGAAGCCGGCCCCACGATCCAGCGGTTCAACCTCGATGTCGCAGACGGCGTATTGTCCGTGGCCCCCGGACTGTTTGACGTGCCGGCCGTGGCCTGTAGCGGAAGCAGCAAACGTCTCGCGCAGCGGGGTGACAACATCCACGGTCTGCAGGTTGACGCCCTGCTCGCGCAGCCTGCCCAGAACCACGTCCGCGTGCGCCTCGCCCATGCACCAGAGGATCAGCTGGTGCGTCTCGGCGTTCCGTTGCACCCGGAGCGCCGGATCGCCGGCCGCCACCTTACCCAGGCTCCGGGCCAGGACATCCTCATCACCGTGGGAAGCCGCCTCGATGGCAACCGGCAGCAGCGGCTCCGGCATCTCCCACGGCTGGATCAGCAGCGGAAAATCCCTGGCCGAAACGGTATCCCCGGTCTCGGCAGGCCCGAGTTTCGTCAGGGCGCAGATGTCCCCCGCCACGCTGTACGGCACCGGCCGCAGGCTAGACCCCAGCGGCGAATACAGATGGGAGATGCGCTCATCGCTGTCGTGATCGGCATGGCCCCGGTCCGCCAGGCCGTGCCCGGCCACGTGGACGGCCGTGTCCTCGCGCAGCGTGCCGGAAAAGAGGCGGACCAGGCAGACACGGCCCAGGAACGGGTCGGTGGTGGTGCGCACCACCTCGCCAAGCAGCGGCCCCGAGGGGTCGCAATCCGGTGTGGCCGCGGGGCTGCCGTCAAGCAGTGTCACCGCCGGCCGTGCATGTTCGGTGGGCGGGGGGAAAGCCCGCGTCACTACCTCCAGCAGTTCGGCCAGGCCAAGGCCGGTCTCGGCAGACGTGGCGATCACCGGATGGAACGACCCCCGCGCGACGGCCGTCTCCAGGTCAGTGACCAGGACCTCCTGCGGTATTTCCTCGCCGCCAAGGTACCGGTCCATCAGCGACTCGTCCTCGCTTTCGGCGATAATCCCTTCGATCAGCGCGCCCCGCGCCGCCTCCGCGGCGACACGTTCGACGTCGTCCGTGTTCCGGTACGCGGGCAGAGCATTGCCGGCCGGCTGTTCCGACACGGTGCCCGAGAGCAGGCCCAACAGTCCAGTGACCTCCGCCTCCTTGGTGACCGGCAGGTAGAGCGGGAGCACCGCGTCGCCGAAGGCCTTCTGGCACCGCTCCAGGGCGGCATCAAAGTCCGCGCGGGGATGGTCCAGCCGGCTGATCACCACCGCCCGCGGCACCCCGGCGCGCTGGCACTCCCCCCACAGGGCTGTCGTGGCAGAGTCAATGGCGTCCACCGCCGAGACAACAAACAACGCCGCGTCCGCCGCACGCAGCCCGGCCCGCAGTTCGCCAACGAAATCCGGGTACCCCGGCGTGTCGAGGAGGTTGACCTTGATACGGCCGGCCATGACGGGCACCACGGAGAGGGCGACGGAGCGTTGCTGGTGGATCGCGGCAGGCTCCGAGTCACCGACGGTGGTGCCTTCGGTGATCGAGCCCTTCCGTGAAATCGCACCGGTGGCTGCGAGCAGCGCCTCTGCCAGCAGCGTCTTTCCGGCTCCTGAGCGGCCAACCAGCGCCACGTTCCGGACCTGCTCCGGCTGTTCGGGCGGCAGCGCATCGGAGGAGTCGGACCGCCGGAGCTCGGACGTGCCGCGGGCGGCGGCCTTCGCCGGTACCTTCGCGTCCTTCGCCGGTACCTTCGCGTCCTTCGCAGGCATGGGACCCTCCTGGTCTACACCGCCGGCCGGCCGGGCCGCCGGCATCCGTTCAACATAGGGCTGTCTATATGGATTGGACACCCTGCGGCGATCTGACGGCAAGATGCAAAGCCGGCCCCCGCCGAATCGGCGGAAGAATCCGCGCCCGGTCCCGGCTCAGCTTCCGTCGTAGGCCCGCTGAAGTGCCGCGATGTCGAGCTTCTGCATACCCAGCATGGCCTGCATGGCGCGCTGCGAACCCTCCGGGTCCGGGCCGCCGATCAGCCCGCCCAGCGCGGACGGGACCACCTGCCATGAGACCCCGTACCTGTCCTTGAGCCACCCGCACTGGCTTTCGGTGCCGCCCGCGCCCAGTGCGGCCCAGTAGCGGTCCACTTCCTCCTGGGAAGAGCAGTCGACGACGAAGGAGACCGACTCGTTGAACGTGAAGGCGGGTCCCCCGTTCAACGCGGTAAACGTCCGGCCGTCGATTTCGAAGCGGACGGTGATTGCCTGGCCTGCCGGGCCCGGACCGCCCTCACCGTAGCGGGAAACATCGAGCACCTTTCCGCCGTCGAAGACGGAGACGTAGAAGTCGGCGGCTTCCTCCGCCTGGTTGTCGAACCACAGGCAGGTAGTGATCTTCTCGGCCACGTCGCGTCCTCTTTCTATTGGCCCGTGCCGGTACGGGGTCTCAGGGGGACAGTCCGGCGGCATTGCGGGGGTGCTGGCCCGAGCCTAGTCCCGCGGGCTACCGGGCACAACGGCTCCCCCGCCGCGGCCCCGGGCGCCGTTATCATGGCGTATGACCATCGCCGACGCCCTCCTGCAGTTCGCCCTCGTGGCTGCCTTGCTGACTCTTGTCCCGGGTATGGATACCGTGCTGGTGCTGCGCACGGCCATCAGCCGCGGACACGCCCCGGCTTTCGCCACCGCGGCGGGCATCTGCGCAGGAACCGTGGCCTGGGGGCTGGCGGCCGCCATCGGCGCATCGGCCCTGCTGGCCGCCTCGGAAACAGCGTTCACGGTACTCAAACTCGCCGGCGCCGGCTACATGGCCTGGCTGGGAATTTCCATGCTGGTCAAGAGCCTCCGCCCGGGGGCGGCGCCCGCGGCCGTGGAGCCGGCCACGGCTACGGGCGCTGTCCGGACAGACTGGCTCACCGGCCTGACCACCAGCCTGCTGAACCCCAAGGTCGGTGTCTTCTACATGGCGATGATTCCGCAGTTCATGCCGGCGGACGCCCCTGCCCTGCTCATGGGAACGCTCCTGCCCCTGGTCCACAATGCCGAGGCGATGGTCTGGTTCGCGGTCATCATCCTCGCCACCCACCGCGCCCGGCGCTGGCTGCAGTCGCCCACGGCCGGCAAGGTGACGGACCGCATCGCCGGCATCGTCCTGATCGGCTTCGCCGCGAGGATCGCGACGACGAAAGCCTGACCTGCGGTCGCCGGCCCGGCCCGGCTAGGCTTGGAGTATGCCTTCTTCCACGCCTTCCACGCCGCCACTCCCCCGCCCCGCCGCGACCGGATCGGCTCCGGCGTCGGCGCCTGTGTCGGTGTCTCGACGAACTGCCGTGTGGGCCGCCTGCGCCGATGCCGCCCTGATTCTGATCTTCGCTGCGATCGGCCGCGACGCCCACCAGCGCGGGGACATCATCACCGGCGTGTTTTCCACGGCCTGGCCGTTCCTCGCCGGCGCGGCGGTCTCTTGGCTGGCCCTGCGGATCTGGCGTGCACCCCTGGCGCTCTGGCCGTCCGGCGTCGGCGTCTGGCTCGGAACAGTCACCGTGGGCATGCTGCTCCGTGCCGTCACCGGGCAGACGGTGGTCCTGCCATTCGTGATCGTGGCCCTCCTCAGCCTGGGGCTCTTCCTGCTGGGATATCGCCTTGTGGCCGCGGTCATCCGACGGCGCGACACACGCCGCGGCGCGGCCTAATGGACTAGGCTTGCAGGGACATGGCCAAGGCCCCCGGGAGTCCCGGCAGGGCGCTTTCACCGGCCGGCAACGGCGCAACAGATCCGGAAAGGTTCACACGTGGTCACCGCTTTCGTCCTGATTAAGACAGACGCTTCCCGCATCCCGGAGACCGCCGAAGAGATCTCCGCCATCCAGGGGATCAGCGAGGTCTACTCCGTCACCGGCGAATGGGATCTCATTGCGATTGCCCGGGTCCAGAAGCATGAGGATCTGGCGGACGCCATCGCGGACAAGCTCTCGAAGGTCCCCGGCGTTGTGCACACCACCACTCAAATCGCGTTCCGCGCCTATTCACAGCACGACCTCGACGCGGCGTTCGCCCTCGGCTTCGAACAGTAGGGCGCGGCACCTAACCCGGCACGGCCGCTCCCGGCCGGCAGATGCCAGCGGCGCAGGGCAGGCTTCAGCTGCGCGAGAGCGCGACCCAGCGGTCCAGAACGGCGGCGGCGGCACCCGATTCGATTGACTCTTCCGCCCGCCGGAACGCGGCGGTCATCCGCTCGCTGAACGGACCGACGGCATCCAGGTCGAACGCCACGAGGCCGGCAGCGGCGTTCAGGAGGGCGGCATCGCGCGCGGCACCGCGGCCGCCGGCGAGAACAGAACGCACGACGGCGGCATTGGCCGCGGCGTCGCCGCCGCGCAGTTCCTCAAGGGTTGCCCGGCGGATGCCCAGATCGGCCGGGTCGAACATCGCTTCGCTCACCGCACCGTTCCGGATTTCCCAGACCCGGGACGGGCCGGTGGTGGTCAGTTCATCGAGCCCGTCATTCCCCCGGAACACCAGCCCGCGGCTGCCGCGCTTGGCCAGCACCCCGGCCACCAGCGGCGCCATCCGCTCATTGGCGACGCCCACCGCCGAGGCCTGGACGTGGGCGGGGTTGATCATCGGCCCCAGGAAGTTGAAGGCCGTCGGCACACCGAGTTCGCGGCGGGCGACGGCGGCATGCCGCATTGAAGGATGGAACACCTGGGCGAAGCAGAAGGTGATGCCTGCCTCTTCCGCGTTGAGGGCTACCCGCGGAATGGGAAGATCCAGCCGGACACCCAGGGCCTCCAGGACGTCGGCGGAACCGGAGGTGGAGGATGCTGCCCGGTTGCCGTGCTTAACCACCTTGGCGCCGGCCCCGGCCGCGATCAGCGCAGCCATGGTGGAAATGTTGACCGTGTTCTGCTGGTCGCCGCCGGTTCCGACGATGTCCAGCTTCTGCCCTGCAATATCAATAGGGCTGGCATTCGCGATCATCGCCTCGACCAGGCCCACGAGCTCGTCCACGGTCTCGCCCTTGGAACGCAGCGCCACCAGGAACCCGGCAACCTGGGCCGGTGTGGCCTCTCCGGACATGATCGAGTTCATGGCCCACTCGGTGTTGCCGGCGGTGAGATCCCTGCCGTTAATGAGTGCGCCGATGAGCCGCGGCCAGGTGTTGCCTGCCGCCTGTGCAGATGCCTGAGAAGTCACGTTCCGATGCTATCGAGGTACGCACCGCAATGACCAATGTGAACGGGGTCGGGAACTTTTCCGCGCGAATTCGCGTCTTTGTAGAAAAAGTCCTCCGAAAAGGCGGTTTGCGTTGGGCAGGAGGGAGTTTTATAGACATAATGTCTATGTGACATCTGCGACCCATGCCCCCAGTACCCCGGCGCACCCGACGCTGAATCGCCCGAACATGGTTTCTGTTGGAACCGTAGTCTGGCTGTCCAGTGAGTTGATGTTCTTCGCCGGTCTCTTCGCCATGTACTTCACACTCCGTTCGACTTCCGGACTGATGTGGGCCGAAGAGACAGCCAAGCTCAACTTCCCCTTTGCGCTCATCAACACGATCGTCCTCGTGGCAAGTTCCTTTACTTGCCAGATGGGCGTCTTCGCCGCTGAGCGGCTTCAGCCGCGCCGCAGCGGCGGCCGCCTCAGCTTCACCCGCTGGGGAATGAACGAATGGTTCACCCTGACCTTCATCATGGGTGCCGTCTTCGTGGCCGGCCAGACGACCGAGTACGCCATGCTCGTTTCCGAGCACGTCTCGCTCTCCTCCAACGCCTACGGTTCGGCCTTCTACATCACCACGGGCTTCCACGGCCTGCACGTTATCGGTGGCCTGGTTGCCTTCCTCCTCATCATGGGGCGGTCCTTCGCGGCGAAGAAATTCGGCCACTTCGAAGCAACCTCAGCGATTGTCACCTCGTACTACTGGCACTTCGTCGACGTCGTCTGGATCGGCCTCTTCCTGGTCATCTACGTCCTCAAGTAGCAAGACTTGACTCTTTTTCTACAAGAGGCAGAATTTCAAGAAGCGGCTCACGGAGCCCACGCACGATCGAATAAAGGAACCACCACGTGAAGGCACTCTCGCAGAAGCGACGTCACCCACTGGCAGCAATTGCACTGCTGCTGATGGGCCTCCTGGTCACTGGTGGGCTGTACGCCGTTGCCACCACTGTCAACCAGGCCAAAGCCACCACCACCTTCAGCGCCAGTGACGCAGAGGAGGGCGGCAAGCTCTTCGCGGCCAACTGCGCCACCTGCCACGGCATGGGCGCCAGCGGGACCAAAGATGGCCCCTCCCTGGTCGGCGTCGGCGCTGCCGCCGTTGACTTCCAGGTCGGCACCGGCCGTATGCCCATGCAGATGAACGCCCCGCAGGCCCCCAAGAAGCCCGCCCAGTTCAACGATGAGCAGACGCACCAGCTCTCCGCCTACGTCGCCACGCTTGGCCCCGGCCCGGCCATCCCCGAGGCACACGTCCTCGACGGCCAGGGCGACGCCGCCAACGGTGGCGAACTGTTCCGCGTGAACTGCGCCATGTGCCACAACGCCGCCGCTGCCGGCGGTGCGCTGACCCGGGGCAAGTTCGCTCCGGCCCTGGGCGACGTGTCCAGCAAGCACATCTACGAAGCGATGGTCACCGGCCCGCAGAACATGCCGGTCTTCAGCGATGCCAACGTCGGCCCCGAGGGCAAGCGCGACATCATCACGTTCCTGAAGCAGATCGAAGCCAACGGTTCACCCGGCGGCGCGGACCTGGGTTCCCTGGGCCCGGTCTCTGAAGGCCTGTTCGTCTGGATTGCCGGTCTGGGCGTCATCATCGCCTTCACCATCTGGCTGACGTCCCGGACGTCCTAGCCCACTGTTTGCACCTGTAAGAATTTTCTGCTGGCCTGTCAGCAGTTTGAATTGAAAGCTAACCCGGCACTTGCCGGGACGAGAGAGGGATGAGGCGAATTATGGGCAACCATAGTGACGGCAGTCCGAACCACTCGGGCACCGTAGCTACGGCTGGTCAGAATGAGGTGGAGAAATTCCAGGATCCTGGAATTCCCCCGCATCGTTTGCGCCTGGCTGACACGGACCCGAAGGCCGCAAAGCGAGCAGAACGGCAGGTAGCCCTTCTTTTCGGGAGCTCGGTCGTTGGCACCCTGATCTTCCTGGTGGCGTACTTCGCCATCGATCTGGGAGATGACACCGCCATCGCAACCATCCGGCTGCAGAACGCGCTGCTGGGCATCGGCACCGCCTTTGCCATGCTGGGCATCGGCACCGGAATCGTGCACTGGGCCAAGGCCCTCATGCCGGACCATGAGGTCTCGGAAGAGCGTCATGCCATCCGCACCGAGGACGACCGCCTGGCTGCTGTCCGGATCGTCGACGACATCGTCGAGGAAACCGGCATCAAGCGCCGCCCGCTGATCCGCAACACCCTCCTGGGCGCCGTGGCGCTGGCTCCGCTGCCGGCCCTCGCGGTGTTCGGTGACCTGGGTCCGCGTCCTGACAACGCCCTGGCGCACACCATGTGGGCACCCCAGGACGGCAAGCTCAAGCGGCTCACCCGTGACCCTGACGGCACCCCCATCAAGGCCGCCGACGTGACCATCGGCTCCGCTTTCCACGTCATCCCGGAAGGCCTGAACGAGCTCCACGAAGGCAAGCTGAATGAGAAGGCCAAGGCCGTTGTCCTGCTCATGCGCCTGAATCCGGACGAGCTCCATCCCTCTCCGGGCCGCGCGGACTGGGCCTACAACGGCATTGTTGCCTACTCCAAGATCTGCACCCACGTTGGTTGCCCTGTTGCCCTGTACGAGCAGCAGACCCACCACCTGCTGTGCCCGTGCCACCAGTCGACCTTCGACCTCACGCAGGAATGCAAGGTTATCTTTGGCCCGGCCAGCCGGCCCCTCCCCCAGCTGCCTATCGCGGTTGACTCCGAGGGCTACCTGGTCGCCACCAGCGACTTCCATGAACCCGTCGGACCTAGCTATTGGGAGCGTGAGCAGCATGTCCTCATCCCAAACAAGTGATGCCCCCACCTTCGTCGCCAAGACCACAGGCGGCCGCATCACCAACTTCGTTGACGAGCGCGTCGGCGGGTCAGGGATGCTGCGTGAATTTGGCCGCAAGGTCTTCCCGGACCACTGGTCGTTCATGTTCGGCGAAGTTGCCCTGTACTCCTTCGTCATCCTGCTGCTCTCCGGCACCTTCCTGACGTTCTTCTTCGATCCCTCGATGGCGGAGACGCACTATCAGGGTTCTTACACTCCGCTGAAGAACGTCGAAATGTCGGTGGCGTACAGCTCTTCGCTGAACATCTCCTTCGATGTCCGCGGCGGCCTGTTTATGCGCCAGGTCCACCACTGGTCCGCGCTGCTCTTCGTGGCCTCGGTGTCCGTGCACATGTTGCGCGTGTTCTTCACCGGCGCCTTCCGCAAGCCGCGCGAAATGAACTGGGTGGTGGGCGGCGTGCTGCTCATCCTCTCGATGGCTGCCGGCTTCACCGGCTACTCCCTCCCCGATGACCTGCTCTCCGGCAACGGCCTGCGCATCATCGACGGCGTCATCAAGTCCATTCCCGTGGTCGGAACGTACATCTCGTTCTTCCTCTTCGGCGGAGAATTCCCCGGCACGGTCATCATCGGCCGCCTGTACATGCTCCACATCCTGCTGGTTCCGGCCCTCATCCTCCTGATGATCGTCATGCACCTCTTTATGGTGGTCGTGCACAAGCACACCCAGTACCCCGGCCCGGGACGCAACGACGGCAACGTCGTCGGCTACCCCCTTGGCCCGGTCTACGCTGCGAAGGCAGGCGGCTTCTTCTTCATCGTGTTCGGTGTCATTGCCCTCATGGCGGGCTTCTTCACCATCAACCCGATCTGGAACTACGGCCCGTACGACCCCTCCCCCGTCTCGGCAGGAACCCAGCCTGACTGGTACATCGGCTTCGTTGACGGCGCCCTGCGCCTCATGCCGGGCATCATCGGCGACTGGCGGGTTGAACAGATCTGGTTCGGCCACGTGTTCACGTTCAACGTCCTGCTGCCGGCCCTGGTGCCTGCAGGCATCATCTTCACCGTGCTGTTCACCTACCCGTGGATTGAACGCTGGATCACCAAGGACAACCGCGAGCACCACGTCCTCGACCGTCCGCGGAACGCTCCCACTCGTACCGCCATCGGCATGGCCGGCTTTGTCTGGTACTGCGTGATGTGGGCTGCGGCAGGTTCGGACCTCATTGCCACGCACTTCCACGTGTCACTGAACGACGTCACCTACTGGCTGCGTGCACTGTTCTTCGTCGGACCGGTCATTGCCTTCATTGTCACGAAGCGTGTGGCCCTGGCCCTCCAGCGCAAGGACCGCGAGATTGCCCTGCACGGCCGCGAAACCGGCCGCATCGTGCGGCTTCCGCACGGCGAGTTCATCGAGGTCCACGCACCGCTGGACGAGTACAAGCGGTACAAGCTGGTTGGCTTCGAGTCGCCGTCGCCGCTTCCGGCGGAGCCGAACGCCAACGGCGTCGTCGACAACAAGGAGAAGCGCCGCGCGTTCCTCTCCAAGTGGTTCTTTGAGGACCGGGTTGCCCCGGCAACGCCCGCGGAGCTCGCGGCGGCCCACGGCCACCACGGCGACCACGAGGCCATCGAGTCTGGCGAATCGCAGAAGACGCTCAGCCACTAACCGGCTGCAGTGAACACCAGAAAAGGCCCGGTCCATCAGGACCGGGCCTTTTCTGCATTCCCGCCACAAACAACTCGGGGTCACTCCTCGTCCATAATCCCCGTCGGGATGGGCCCGGAGTGACCCCGCCTTGCCCTTACGGGCGGTACCCCGAGGCGTAGTTCCGGGTGGGGCGTACGCCGGGCCGCTGCAGGGGCACCCACAGCTTGTAGCGGTCAGCCCGGTAATAGGACACCGAGTAGTCCACCATGGCCCGCGCCACGAAGGCGTGGCGCTGGATCTTCAGGAGCGGCGACCCCACTTCAACGTTGAGCAGGCGGGCCGTCGACGGCGAGGCAGCCGTCGCCTCGATCATGTCCTCGCCCCACTCCATCACCAGGCCGAAGCGTTCGCTCAGGACGTTGTAAAGCGATGTTGGCGGTTCGCCGTCGAGCAGGCCGGGTACACGGTGCGCCGGGATAAAGTTCTCGTCCACGCTCATGGGTTCGTTGTCTGCCAGCAGGAGGCGGCGGAACCGCACGAGGGGCGTCCCCTCCTCCAGCTGGAGTTCCCGGGCCAGGAAGGCGCTGGCACCGATCTGCTCGAAGCTGAGGACCTTCGCGGCAGGAACCATACCGCGGCGCTGCATTTCCTCGCTGTAGGAGGTCAGCTTCACCTGAAGGTCCAGTTTGGGTTTGCGCACAAACGTGCCAAGGCCCACCACCCGCTCGATGACTTCCTCCCCGACCAGGGCATCGATGGCCTGGCGCACTGTCATCCGGGCCAGGCCGAACCGTTCGGCGAGATCCCGCTCCGAGGGCAGCGCCGATCCCGGCGGGCAGGCGCTCACAATGTGGGCCCTGATGATTTCCCTCAGCTGGATGTAGATGGGCGTACCGTTTTGCCGGTCAATTTCGCCGGCCATGCGTGCTGCGTCAGAGGCGGCCACTGTGCCGCCTTCCGGAATGAGTCATACGTCAAGGTTAATCCACCCTGGGCACAGGTCTAGACCACCTTTGTGTCGCGGTTCGCCCGGGACCGCGCCCGCCGCTAGGCTTGAATGCGCCGGTCTCACCCCGGCACAAGAACCCGCAAAGAGACAAGGGAGCCCCGTTGCCAGTTCGGAACGCAATCGTCCAGGCCGCCATCGGACTGCACGCACGGCCTGCGGCGCTGTTCGTCCGGGCTGTGCATGAGACCGGGCTGCCCGTGACCATCAGCAAGGACGGCAGGCCCGCCGTGGACGCCCGCTCCCTGCTGGAAGTCATGACCGAGGACTTCCATTGCGGCTGTGTGGTGGAACTGGCCGTGGCCCCGGACGCCATCCCGGAGCGCTACAGCCCTGACGACGTCGAGAAGGCCCTCGAGGGGCTCAGCAACCTGCTGGAGTCAGCCCGGTCCCGCTGAGGGCCGTACGGGCCATCCCAGGGCACACTACGGGCACTGGAACGGCGCCCGCCCTTGTCCAACAAAACAACGACGGCGGGCCCCACCAAAAGGTGGGGCCCGCCGTCGTAAATGGCTGGGTGCGTGTCCTGACGGACGTTAGTGCGCGTGGTCTCCGCGGCTGTACTCGTACACCCAACCGACCAGGGCGACCAGCGCGAGGCCGGCGGCGATGTAGACAATCCAGAAACCGATGGCCATGCCCAGGAATCCGGCGGCGCTGGCCAGGCCGAGGACCAGTGGCCACCAGCTCCAGGGGCTGAAGTGGCCCTGCTCGCCGGCACCCTCGTGGATCTCGGCATCGCTGCGGTCCTCGGGACGCATCCCGACGCGCTTGCCGGTGAAGGCGAGGTAGGCGCCGATCATACCGGCGAGACCGCCGACCAGCAGCACCCCGAGGATGCCGACCCACTCGGACCAGTGGGTCAAGAAACCGTAGATGACAGCCACCGGCACGAAGAAGAAGACTCCGAGCCCAAAAATCCTTGATTCGATCTTCACTAGGGGTTGTCCTTCTGGTCGGCGTTACCGAGGGCTACTGCGGCCGGGGCAGGAGAATCGACGGTGTATGTCTGGGAAAGTTCGGGGTGGTGCAGGTCCAGGGCAGGACGCTCCGAACGGATCCGCGGCAGCGAGGTGAAGTTGTGACGCGGCGGCGGGCACGAGGTTGCCCACTCGAGGGAAGCACCGAAGCCCCAGGGGTCATCCACTTCAACCCGTTCGTTGCTGCGCCACGTGATGTAGACGTTCCAGAAGAACGGGATCAGCGAGGCGCCCAGCAGGAACGAGGCGTAGGTGGAGAACTGGTTCATCCAGGTGAAGTTATCCTGCGGCATGTAGTCCGCGTAACGGCGGGGCATGCCCTCGACGCCCAGCCAGTGCTGGATGAGGAACGTGCCGTGGAAGCCGAGGAACAGCATCCAGAAGTGGATCTTGCCGAGGCGTTCGTTGAGCATCTTGCCGGTCCACTTCGGCCACCAGAAGTAGAAGCCTGCGAACATCGCGAACACGACGGTTCCGAAGACGACGTAGTGGAAGTGTGCCACCACGAAGTAGGAGTCGGAGACGTGGAAGTCGAGCGGCGGGGAAGCCAGGATGATGCCGGTCAGGCCGCCGAAGAGGAACGTCGCCAGGAAGCCGATGCTCCACAGCATGGGGGTTTCGAAGGTGATGGAACCCCGCCACATGGTGCCTATCCAGTTGAAGAACTTCACACCGGTGGGAACCGCGATCAGCATCGTCATGAAGGAGAAGAACGGCAGCAGGACCGAGCCGGTGACGTACATGTGGTGGGCCCACACGGTCACGGACAGGGCAGCAATGGAGATGGTCGCGTAGACCAGGCCCTTGTAACCGAAGATCGGCTTGCGGCTGAAGACCGGGAAGATCTCCGAGACGATGCCGAAGAACGGCAGCGCGATGATGTAGACCTCGGGGTGGCCGAAGAACCAGAACAGGTGCTGCCAGAGGACGGCGCCGCCGTTCTCCGGATCGAAGATGTGGGCACCGAAGCGCCGGTCCGCGCCGAGGGCGAAGAGGGCTGCGGCCAGCGGCGGGAACGCCATCAGGACCAGGATTGCCGTCACCAGGATGTTCCAGGTGAAGATCGGCATCCGCCACATGGTCATGCCCGGGGCACGCATGCAGATGATGGTGGTGATGAAGTTGACCGCGCCAAGGATGGTGCCGAAGCCGGAGAGCGCCAGGCCGAAGACCCAGAGGTCACCGCCGACGCCGGGGCTGAACGTCGTGTTGGACAACGGCGCGTAAGCGAACCAGCCGAACGAGGCCGCACCCTGCGGGGTGATGAAGCCGGAGACGGCGATGGTGGAACCAAAGAGGAAGAACCAGAAGGCCAGCGCGTTCAGTCGCGGGAAGGCGACGTCTGGAGCGCCGATCTGCAGGGGCATGATCACGTTGGCGAAGCCGGCGAACAGCGGCGTCGCGAACATCAGCAGCATCACGGTGCCGTGCATGGTGAAGAGCTGGTTGTACTGCTCTTTGGTCTGCAGGATCTGCATGCCGGGTTCGAACAGTTCGGCGCGGATCAGCAGCGCCATGACGCCGCCGAAGCAGAAGAACACGAAGGACGCGATCAGGTACATGTACCCGATGGTCTTGTGGTCGGTGGAGGTGATCCAGTTGACGACGATGCGCCCCTTGGATTTGGGTACTACGGGAGCCTCAAGGGTCCCGGAGGGCTGGGAATAGGTCGTAGCCACGTCGCGCTCCCCTTACTTGTTCTCGGTCGGGGCCGGGTTGCGGTCGTACTCTTCGCCGAGCAGGCCGGTGTTGCCGTCCTGGCGGAGCTTTTCCAGGTGCGCCTGGAATTCGGCGTCGGAAACGACCTTCACGCGGAACAGCATTTCGGAGTGGTATTCGCCGCAGAGCTCGGCGCACTTGCCGTCGTAGGTCCCCTCCTTGGTGGGGGTGAACCTGATGTAGTTGGTCTTGCCGGGGATCATGTCGCGCTTCTGCAGGAAGGCGGGGACCCAGAAGGAGTGGATGACGTCGCGGGCGTTCAGCTCGACGTCAACCGACTTGTTGACCGGGAGGTACAGGGTGGGCAGCTTTTCCTTGTCAATTGCCTCGCCGGTAAGGTGCGCCTGGACGCCGGCTTCGTGGACATCCTCGCGGATGACGTTGCCCTTCTTGTAGTTGAAGTCCCAGGCCCACTGCTTGCCGCGGACGTCGACGACGACGTCGGCCGGCTGGGAGCGGTCATCGATCGCATGCTGGTCGCGGTCGGTGAAGTAGAAGAACACCAGGACCATGAACAGCGGGATCGTCAGGTAGAAGACCTCGAGGGGCAGGTTGAAGCTGTTCTGCCGGGGGAAGCCGACGGTGCCCTTGCGGCGCCGGTAGGCGACCATGCACCAGATCATCAGGCCCCAGGTAATGACACCGACAACCAGCGCGGCAATCCATGAGTTGACCCAGAGGTCCATGATGCGGTCAGTGTGGTTGGTGGTGCCGCGTTCAGTAGGCAGCCACCCTTTCTGTACCTCTGGTGAACATCCAGTCAAAGCCAACGCGCCGGCGAGTGCCAAGCCAGTGATCGTAGTGATCTGTTTGCGTCGGCTGCCGGTTCGGTTCTGCGAACTCACAGACGGCCCTTCCTACTTGTTGCTGTCGCCCGGGCCGCAATGTAGCGGTCTGGGCACACGAAAAGTTTTACTACTCGGTGTAGAGCTTACCGCTCCCCGCGAGTTTTCGCCCACATGTCCGCGCCGTGCGTCGGGACCTTTTTGCCGGGTCCGCTCGTTATGGATCCTGCGGCACTAAGGCCGGGCAGATTGCCCGGCCTTAGTGGAAGGAATCACCGCACGCGCAGGAGCCGCCGGCATTCGGATTGTCGATCGTGAAGCCCTGCTTGGAGATGGTGTCCTCGAAGTCGATGCTGGCGCCGCTGAGGTACGGGACGCTCATCTTGTCGACAACAACTTCAACACCGTCATAGTCGCGGACGGCGTCTCCGTCCAGGAGCCTCTCGTCGAAGTAAAGCTGGTAGATCAGGCCGGAGCAACCGCCGGGCTGCACGGCCACGCGGAGGCGCAGATCGGTGCGGCCTTCCTGCTCGAGCAGGCTGCGGACCTTGCCGGCCGCGACGTCGGTCAGGCCGACCTCGTGCGTGGCCAGTTCCTCGCCCGCCGTGGCGGTGGCTTCGGTGCTGTTTTCATTGGTTGTAGTGCTCATGGCCTACCTTCTAACGACGGTGGTGGCGGCGCCGCTGCCGCGACGCCCGCCCCTACTTGTACGGTACGGGGCTATAGCTACATGCTACGTCGATCAGCCGTGTAGCTCTAACTCCTGACGTAACCGTCGATGCAGGCTGGGTGTTCCCCGGGAAGGGCGCCCGGACCGGCCAGCCTAGCCCAGCCCCTCGACGTTCAACCGGGCCAGCATCAGGGCTTCGGCGACGATGGCGTTCCGGAAGTCCCCCAGGTGCAGGGATTCGTTGGCGCTGTGCGCCCGGGAATCGGGATCCTCGACGCCGGTGACCAGGATCTGCACGTCGGGGTACAGCTCGGTCAGATCGGCGATGAACGGAATGGAGCCGCCGATGCCGGTCTCCACGGCCGGGACGCCCCAGGCCTCGCCGAGTGCCCACATCGCGACGCCGGCGGCCCGGGAGGAGGTGTCCGTGAGGTAGGCGTTGCCGCTCTCCCCCGGCGTGAAGACCACGTGGGCGCCGAACGGGGCGTTGGCTTCCACATGCCTGCGCACGGCATCCATCGCTTCGGCCGGGTCCTGGCCGGGAGCGAGCCGCATGCTGAACTTCGCCCGCGCCCGGGGCAGGAGCGTGTTCGAGGCGACGTCCACGGCGGGTGCATCGAAGCCGATGATCGACAGTGCCGGTTTGGTCCACATCCGCGAGGCGATCGTGCCCGTGCCGGCGAGCCGGACGCCGTCGAGCACGGATGCGTCGGCGCGGTATTCCTCTTCAGTGAGGTCCACGGTCGCGTCGTCCCGGCTGACCAGGCCGGCGATCGCGACGTTGCCCTCGTCGTCGTGGAGGGTGGCGATGAGCCGGGACAGCAGGGTCGGCGCGTCGAGCACGGGGCCGCCGAACATGCCGGAGTGGACGGCGTGGTCCAGGACCTTGACCTCGATGGTGCCGTCGACCAGGCCGCGGAGGCTGGTGGTGAGCGCGGGGATGCCGACCTTCCAGTTGCTGGAGTCGGCCACGACGATCACATCGGCGCGCAGCTGCTCCTTGTGTGTTTCCAGGAAAGTGCGGAACGTCGGGGAGCCTGCTTCCTCCTCGCCCTCGAAGAAGAAGGTCACGCCGAGGCCGAGGTCGTCGCCCAGCACCCGGGTCACGGCCGCGTAGGCGGCGATGTGGGCCAGGATGCCGGCCTTGTCGTCGGCGGCGCCGCGCCCGTAGAGACGGCCGTCGCGTTCGACGGCGGTGAACGGTTCGGTCTCCCACAGCGCCAGGTCTCCGGTGGGCTGCACATCGTGGTGCGCGTACAGCAGGATCGTCGGCTTGCCCTCGGCAGCTGGACGGCGTGCGACGACGGCGGGGCCACCGGGCGTCCCGTCTTCCTTGTCGCAGCGCAGGATCTGGACTTCGTCGAAGCCGCTGGCACGCACGAGCCGGGCGACGGCGTCGGCGCTGGCGTTCAGCGGGGCGGGGTCGAAGCTCGGCCACGCGATGCCCGGGATGGCGACGAGCTCTTTCAACTGTTCGATCGTGGTGTCGAACGATTCGGTGACGGCCTGGCGGAGCGCCTCGGTGTCGACGGTTCCGATCTGTCCGGCAGCGGTCTGCGGGTTCCCCGCGTGTGATGAAGTCATGGCCAGAACACTACCCGTGTCGCGGATCACCCTAAACCTTGAAGTCTGACACGGCGGGTCATGCGCCGTGTGGGCTGGGTCTCGCGTGCGCCGCCCCGGGGTATTCTGTAGGGGTGTTTGGACGTAAAAAGGAAGCGCCATCGGCGCAGGACATAGTTGACCAGCAGGCGGCCGGGGCAACCCGCGACACCGCCCTCGGCAAGGGCGCGCCCACGCCCAAGCGCAGCGCCCAGGTGGCTGCCCGCAAGCGGCCGCTCGTACCGGAGGACCGCAAGGCCTCCAAGGCAGCAGAGCGCGCAGCGGTCCAGGAGCAGCGGCTGAAGATGCGGCAGGCCATGGACACCGGCGACGAGAAGTTCCTGCCGCTGCGGGACAAGGGACCGCAGAAGCGCTTCGCCCGCGACTATGTGGACGCCCGCTTCAGCCTCGGTGAGTACCTGATGTTCGGTGCCCTCGTCTTCGTGATCGTTTCACTCCTTGTCCCGGCCTCCAGCGAGCAGATGATCTACGTCCTGGGCGGCTTCTGGGTGATGTTCCTGGCCGTCTTCGTCGACGTCTTCATCCTCTCCCGGAAGCTCCGGAAGCGCCTGACGGAGAAGTTCGGCGAGGTGGAGCGCGGCACCGTCTGGTACGGCTCCATGCGTTCGCTGCAGTTCCGCCGCCTGCGTCTCCCCAAGCCCCTCGTCAAGCGCGGCGAATACCCCGCCTGATTCCTCCGATCAACATCGAGCCCCCGGCAGCTGGACTGCCGGGGGCTTTGTTGTCCCGGGTGGTCGGGGCACATCCCGGGGACTGGGCCCGGGCGGGGCTGGCCGATTAGCGCCGGGACGGGTGCTTCGCGAGCAGCCGGTTGATGTGGGCAGCCCAGAACGGTCCTTCGTAGAGGAACGCGGTGTAGCCCTGCACAAGCGTGGCGCCGGCGTCGAGCCGTTGCTGGACGTCCTGTGCGGTTTCCACGCCGCCCACCGAGACCAGCGTCAGTTTGCCGCCGGTTGCCGCCTTCAGCCGGGCCAGCACCTCCAGCGACCGCTGTTTCAGCGGGGCGCCCGAAAGCCCGCCGGCACCGCAGTCCGCCACCTTGTCCGGGGCGGAGCTGAGGCCGCTGCGGGCGATGGTGGTGTTGGTGGCGATGATTCCGTCCAGTTTCAGGTCCAGCGCGAGGCGCGCGACGTCGTCGATGTCCTCATCGCTGAGGTCCGGCGCGATCTTGACCAGCAGCGGGACGTGGCGTCCGGAAGCGGTGTCCGCTGCCTCCCCCACTGCCGTCAGCAGCGGGCGGAGCGTCTCAACATCCTGCAGCAGCCGCAGGCCGGGGGTGTTCGGGGAGCTGACATTGACCACCAGGTAGTCCGCCGCGGGTGCCAGGCTGCGGGCGCTGATGAGGTAGTCGGCCACAGCGTCATCAAGTTCCACCACCTTGCTCTTGCCGATGTTGACCCCGATCACCGGGCGGACGCCCGGGTGGCGGCGCTGCAGGGCCGCCCGGGCGGACTTCAGCCGGGGCGCCACGGCGGCGGCACCGTCGTTGTTGAAGCCCATCCGGTTGATCACGGCCCGGTCCTCGACCAGGCGGAAGAGCCTCGGCGCGGGGTTTCCGGGCTGGGCCTGGCCGGTAATGGTCCCGACCTCCACATGGCCGAAGCCAAGTTCGGTCAGGGCCTCGATACCGTGGCCCTCCTTATCGAAGCCGGCCGCCAGGCCGAACGGTGACGGAAACGTCAGGCCGAACGCCTGGGTCTGCAGTGACGCCGCTGGCGCGGTGAACTTCTGCAGTACCCTCCCGGCGCCGCAGGAGTGGATGAGCCGGATGGCCCTGAAGCCGATCTTGTGGGCGCGTTCGGCGTCCATCCATGAGAAGGCCAGCCGGAAGAATGTCGGATATACGCGCATGGCTCTAGTTTTGCGGTTCCGGCGGTCCAGACCAAACCCGCACGCCCTCGGGCGCTAGCATGAAGCCATGGCCAGCGACGGTGGAACCCCGACCGCGGCGTCCCTAGGGGCTGCCGTAACAGTTATCGACTCGGATGTAGTCGTTGTGGGCGCCGGGCTGGCCGGGCTCGTCGCCGCCGCCCAGGCCTACGCGGCCGGCCAACGGGTCGCTGTGCTGGAGCAGGAGCCCGAGGCCTCGGCGGGCGGCCAGGCGCATTGGTCGTTTGGCGGGCTCTTCCTCGTCAACTCCCCCGAACAGCGCCGGCTCGGGGTTAAGGACAGCGCAGGCCTTGCCTTGGCCGACTGGATGTCCTCCGCCGCCTTCGACCGGCCGGAGGACGCCCTCGCCCGGGACTGGGCCGCCGCCTACGTGGACTTCGCGGCGGGCGAAAAGCGTGCCTGGCTCGCCTCCCTTGGGGTGCGCCTGTTCCCCCTCGTGCAGTGGGCCGAACGCGGCGGCTACGGGCCCGACGGGCATGGCAACACAGTCCCACGCTTCCACGTCGTCTGGGGCACTGGCCCCGCGCTTGTGGCCCCGTTCCTGGCGAAGCTCCGCGAGGGCCAGTCCGCGGGCCGGGTCTCATTCCACTTCCGCCACCGCGCTTCGGGCCTGGTGACTGAAGCGGGACGCGTCACGGGGGTGCAGGGCGAGATCCTCGAGCCCAGCGGCGCGGCCCGCGGCGTGGCCAGCTCACGAGTCGCCGTCGGCGGTTTCCAGGCGTCGGGTGGCGCCGTGGTGGTGACCACCGGAGGAATCGGCGGCAACCACGACACCGTCCGTCAGCAGTGGCCCGGCGGCCCGGCGCCCCGGACGATGCTCAGCGGCGTGCCCGCCTCCGTCGATGGCAGGTTCCTCGCGGCCGCCGCAGCCGCCGGCGGCCGTCTCATCAACGGAGACCGGATGTGGCATTACCCCGAGGGCATCCACAACCATTCGCCGGTGTGGCCGCAGCACGGAATCCGGATCCTCCCGGGCCCATCGTCGCTGTGGCTGGACGCCACCGGAAGCACGCTCCCCGCTCCCCTGTTCCCCGGGTTCGACTCGCTCGGGGCGCTGCGCCATATCCTCGGCACCGGTCACGAGCACTCCTGGTTCGTACTCAACAGGACGATCGCGCTCAAGGAGTTCGCCCTCTCCGGCTCGGAACAAAATCCCGACCTCACCGGCAAAGACGTCCGGCTCCTGGCATCCCGGCTGAAACCCGGCACCGACAGCCCCCTGCAACTCTTCCTGGACCGCGGGGTCGACTTCCTGCAGGCCGGCACCCCCGCCGGACTCGCTGCCAAAATGAACGCCCTCACCGGCCGGCCGTTGATTGACGCCGCCGGCCTGGACCGGCTGATCCGGTCCCGGGACCGGCAGTTCGGCAGCGGCCTGGGCAAAGACCCACAGCTCGCCGCCATCCGCGCCGCCCGGCGTTTCACCACCGACAGGATCATGCGGGTGGCGCCGCCGCACCGGATGCTGGACCCACGTCACGGCCCGCTGCTGGCCGTGCGCCTGTCCGTGCTCACGCGCAAGAGCCTGGGCGGGCTCCACACCGACCTGCAGTCCCGCGTTCTGGACGGCTCGGGGCAGCCCGTGCCGGGCCTCTTCGCCGCAGGAGAAGCCGCCGGCTTCGGCGGCGGCGGCATCCACGGCTACCGCGCGCTCGAGGGAACATTCCTCGGCGGCTGCCTGTTCTCCGGACGCTCGGCCGGCCGCGCCGCGGCGGCGGCAGTGTAGGCGCCTCCGATGGAGTGGGCACCCGACATCCTCGGCGACGATTTCGAAGCCTGCACGTTCCCTTCGGCCGGCCCCGACGGCGTCGAGCGGACGGCCACACTGGTCCGGCACGTTCCCGGCGCGCGAGTGGCCGCGGCCGGCGGAGCTGACCTTGCCGGGGGCCGGCGGAGCCGGGCCGTGCTGTTCCTGCACGGCTGGAGCGACTACTTCTTCAACGAGGAACTCGCAGAGTTCTGGGCCGGCCAGGGCTTTGCGTTCTTCGCGCTGGACATGCACAACCACGGGCGGAGCCTCCAGGCCGGCGGGCACGGCGGCTATGTTGCCGACCTGGACGATTACGACGCCGAGATCACGGAGGCGATTGGCATCATCGCCTCCCTGAACCCCGGGACCGAAGACCCTCCGACGGTGGCGCTGATGGGGCATTCCACCGGTGGGCTCGTAGCCGCACTGTGGGCCAGCCGGCATCCCGGGATGGTCTCGCAGCTGATCCTCGACAGCCCCTGGCTGGAAATGCACGGCAGCCCGGCCGTGCGCCGCGCGGCCCGGACCATGGTGGAGCCGCTCGCGCGGTTCTGGCCCGAGGCCGTCATCCGGCTGCCCGAACGTGGCTTTTACTGGCGCAGCGTCAGCAGCGCCGCGGAGGGCGAATGGACGCTGGATGACAACTACCGCCCGCCGCGGGCGTTCCCCGTCCGGGCCGGCTGGCTCAGCGCGGTCCTCAGCGGGCAGTCGCGGGTGGCGCGGGGACTGAACATCGACGTGCCCATCCTCGTCCTGATCTCCGGGGCCAGCGCCACCGGAATGTTCTGGAAGGAATCCATGCGCCGCACGGACGCGGTCCTGGACGTGAACACCATCGCCCTCCGCGCCCTCAGCCTCGGCCGCACCGTCACGCTGGAACGGATCGACGGCGCCCTGCACGATGTGTTCCTGTCCGCCCCGCGGGTCCGTGCTGACGCCTATGCCCGGCTGTCACGCTGGCTCCGCGCGTATGTCCTGGACGACGACGGCACCGCCTGAGTGGGGGCTCGTTTGGCGGTCCGTCTCGGGCGGCTCCCGGTCAGGCCGGGCCGGCGGGCGCGGCGTCCACCGCACCGCCGTAGCGGCGGTCCCGCTGCGCATAGATCTCGACGGCATCCCACAGGGTGCGCCGGTCCACGTCTGGCCACAGCGTGTCCAGGAAGACGAACTCGGCGTAGGCCGACTGCCAGAGCATGAAGTTGGACAGCCGTTGCTCGCCGGAGCTGCGCAGGAACAGGTCGACGTCGGGCAGGTCCGGTTCGTCCAGGTATTTCTGGATCGTCTTCTCGGTGATGGCGCCCGGCTTGAGCCGGCCGGCGGCCACCTCCTCCGCGATCGCGGAGACCGCGTCGGCGATTTCGGCGCGGCCCCCGTAGTTAACACACATGTTCAAGGTGCAGGTGCTGTTGCCGCGGGTGAAGTCCTCGGCCTCCTCCAGCTCCCGGATCACCGAGCCCCACAGCCTGGGCCGCCGGCCGGACCAGCGGATCCGGACACCCCACTCATCGAGCTGGTTGCGCTGTCGACGTAGCACGTCCTTGTTAAATCCCATCAGGAAGCGGACTTCCTCGGGCGAACGGCGCCAGTTCTCCGTGGAGAAGGCGTAGACACTCACGTGCTCGATGCCGAGCTCGATCGCGCCGGCCATCACGTCCAGCAGGGCGGGCTCCCCCGCTTTATGGCCCTCGATCCGGGGCAGGCCGCGCTGGTTGGCCCAGCGGCCGTTGCCGTCCATCACGATCGCGACGTGACGCGGAATGAACTCCGCCGGGATGGCCGGAGGCACGGCACCGGAGGGGTGTGGGTACGGGCCCACCACCGGGGTGCTCCTTTGCCTGACCGGACTCTTCTTCTTACCCAGCGCCACATTCTTACCCAACACCACAGTTACGTTCGCTCCACATGTTTGAGGGACTTAAGGACACGTTCCAGATGCCACTGCAGGTAGCTGGCCACCAGGCCTGCTGCCTCGCGCCGGTGCACGGAAACGGAAGCGTCCGCCGTCGTCCAGTCCCCGGTCAGCAGCGCACCGAGCAACAGGACTGTTTCCGCGGCGGGGGCCGGCGAACCCGGCGGGCGGCAGTCCGCGCACACCATGCCGCCCAGCGGCGCAGAGAACGCGGTGTGCGGCCCGGCTGCCCCGCAGCGGGCGCAGCCGGTGAAGCTCGGCGCCCAGCCGCCGGTGGCGAGGGCACGCAGCAGGTAGGAATCGAGGATGAGTTCGGGCGTGTGGTCGCCGCGGCTCAGCGAGGCCAGGGCGCCGACGAGGAGGTTGTATTGCGCGGTGCCCGCTTCGCCGTCGACGTCGGTAAGCTTTTCCGCCGTCTCCGTCATCGCGGCAGCGACGGTGTAGCGGCCGTAGTCCGCGGCGATGCTGCCGCCGTAGGCGCCTTTGGCGACGGCCTGCGTGACGATGTCCAGCATGCGGCCGGAAATCAGCTGGAGGTCCGCGACCATAAAGGGCTCGAGGCGGGCGCCGAAGCGGCTGGACGTCCGCCGGACTCCCTTGGCCACAGCGCGGACCTGGCCGTGGTGCTTGGTCAGGATGGTGATGATGCGGTCCGCCTCGCCCAGCTTGTGGGTACGCAGCACAACACCGTCGTCACGGTAGGCGCGGGAGGAAAAGGAGGATGGTTGGGCCACGGTTAATCTTCGCACTGCATCTGAAGAAACGTTGCCTTTCAGGAGGAACAGCGCTGCGCCGCCGGATGCTCCGGCGGCGCAGCGGCTGACAGGTTAGGCGCGGGCGTCCCGGATGGCCCGGTTCACGGCAGAGATGACGGCCTTGAGCGAGGACGTGGACGTGTTGGCGTCGATCCCGACGCCCCACAGTACCCGCTCCCCCACGGCGCATTCGACGTAGGCCGCGGCGAGGGCGCTGCCGCCTTCGGACAGGGCATGTTCGCTGTAGTCCAGGACCCGGACGTCGACGCCGTCTTCGCGCAGGATGCTCAGCAGGGCGGCGATCGGACCATTGCCGGTGCCGGTGCGGTGGACCTGGCTGCCGTCGATCTTGAGTGCGGCGTGCAGCGTCATGGAGCCGTCTTCGTCCGTTTCGGTGCCGAACGGGCCCAGGGCGTAGCGTCCCCACTGCTCGTCGGCCGCACCGGAGGGCAGGTATTCGTCCTGGAAGACCTGCCACAGCTGGGCGCCGCTGACTTCGCCGCCCATGGTGTCGGTCTGCTTCTGGATGACGCCGGAGAACTCGATCTGCGCGCGGCGCGGCAGGTCCAGGTTGTGCTCGTTCTTCAGCAGGTAGGCGACGCCGCCCTTGCCCGACTGGGAGTTGACCCGGATGACGGCCTCGTAGCTGCGGCCCAGGTCCTTCGGGTCGACCGGCAGGTACGGGACCTGCCAGGGGTAGTCGGCCACGTCCTTGCCTGCGGCGGACGCGTCCTTCTCCAGGGCTTCCAGCCCCTTCTTGATGGCGTCCTGGTGCGAGCCGGAGAACGCGGTGAAGACGAGGTCTCCGCCGTAGGGTGCGCGCTCGGCCACCGGCAGCTGGTTGCAGTACTCCACGGTGCGGCGGACCTCATCGATGTCGGAGAAGTCGATCATCGGGTCGACGCCCTGGACGAACATGTTCAGGCCCAGGGTCACCAGGTCGACGTTGCCGGTCCGCTCGCCGTTGCCGAACAGGCAGCCTTCGATCCGGTCCGCGCCCGCCAGGTAGCCCAGTTCCGCGGCCGCCACGCCGGTGCCGCGGTCATTGTGCGGGTGCAGGGAGAGGATGATGCCCTCCCGCGGGTGCAGGTTGCGGCTCATCCACTCGATCGAGTCGGCGTAGACGTTGGGGGTGGCCATTTCCACCGTAGCGGGCAGGTTGATGATGACCTGGCTGTCGGCGGAGGCCTCGAACACATCGGCGATGGCGTTGCAGACCCGGACGGCATACTCCAGTTCGGTCCCGGTGAACGATTCCGGCGAGTACTCGTAGGTGATGTGGGTGTCCTGCAGGGTCTCCTCGTACTTCTTGCACAGCCGCGCGCCCTGCAGGGCGATGTCGAGGATGCCGTCTTCGTCCTGGTTGAAGACGACCCTGCGCTGCAGGACCGACGTCGAGTTGTACAGGTGCACGATGGCCTGCTTGGCGCCGACGAGGGACTCGTAGGTCCGCTCGATCAGGTGCTCGCGGGCCTGGGTCAGGACCTGTATGGTGACGTCGTCCGGGATATGGTTTCCCTCGATCAGCTGCCGGACGAAGTCGAAGTCGGTCTGCGACGCGGAGGGGAAACCGACCTCGATTTCCTTGTAGCCCATCCGGACCAGCAGCTGGAACATCTTCAGCTTGCGGGCGGGGCTCATCGGATCGATCAGGGCCTGGTTGCCGTCACGCAGGTCCACGGCGCACCAGCGCGGGGCCTTGGTGATGACCTTGTCCGGCCAGGTGCGGTCCGGCAGTTCGACAGTGATGATGTCCTGGAACGGGACGTAGCGGTGGACGGGCATTCCTGAGGGCTTCTGTGCGTTTCGCATTACAATCGGGGCCTTTTCTGTGATTCCTGGTGAAAGGGTGGCCGGGCAACACAAACTCCGCAGCGAGGGTGGGCCTTGCGCTAGATCGCGTCTGAGGCCTCGCCGCGGCAGCTAAGAAGGAGCAGTTCTGCGCGCACCATTTCACAGTAACACGGGTGCGTAAGATGAAGGAGCCATACCTCCGCAACGTCCACCATGCAGACCGGCGACCCGTAACAAGACGGCGCCGGGCTGCCTCTCAAAGGAGCATCTGTGCCACTTTCGGGGATCGCCCTGTCCAATATCGACTCCAGCATCCGGCCGCAGGATGACCTGTACCAGCATGTCAACGGCGCCTGGCTCAAGAGCACTGAGATTCCGGATGACCGTCCCCTGGAGGGGACGTTCACGGCGCTGCGGGACGGCTCGGAACTCGCGGTGAAGGAGATCATCGAGGACGCGGCGGCCCGCGGCGCCGAGTCCACCGGGATCGAGCAGAAGGTCGGGGACCTCTACAACAGCTTCCTGGACGAGGCAACCGTGGAGGCCAAGGGCCTGGACCCGATCAGGCAGCGGCTCGCCGAAGTTTTCGCCACGGAGTCGGCCGCCGACATCGTGGCACTGTCCGGCCGCCTGTTCCGCGCGGACGTGGGCGGCCTGTTCTACATCTATCCCGCCCCCGACGCCGGAAACCCGGACCGGATCCTGCTCTACACCGGCCAGGGCGGCCTCGGCCTGCCGGATGAGTCGTACTACCGCGAAGAAAAGTTCGCTCCGATGGTCCAGGCCTACAAGGAACACGTGCAGGCGGTCTTCGGACTGGCCGGTGTCGCCGGCCCGGAGGAAGCGGCGGGCCGGGTAGTGGCGCTGGAGACCGCGCTGGCCTCGCACCACTGGGACAAAGTCACGCTGCGTGACCCGCAGAAGACGTACAACCTGAAGACCGCCGACGAGGCGGCGCAGCTCTTCCCGCTGCTCACCACGTGGTTCGACGCCGCCGGAATCGCACCGGAGAAGCGTGCGGACCTTGTGGTGAGCACCCCGGACTTCTTTGCCGGGGCGGCGTCGCTGCTGGACTCCGAGCCGCTGTCCGCCTGGCAGGAATGGCTGGCCCTGCGGGTCATCAGCGCGGCCGCCCCGTACCTGTCCGCGGCGTTTGTCGATGCGAACTTCGCCTTCTACGGCACCACCCTCAGCGGCACGCCGCGCAATAAGGACCGGTGGAAGCGCGGGGTCGCCGTCGTCGAGGCCGCGCTCGGCGAGGCGGTCGGCCAGATCTATGTTGCCCGGCACTTCCCGGATACCCACAAGGCGCGTATGGAGTCGCTGGTCGCGAACCTGATCGAGGCCTACCGCGAATCCATCACGGGCCTGGCCTGGATGGGTGAGGACACCAAGCATGAGGCGCTGAAGAAGCTGGATTCCTTCCGGGCCAAGATCGGCTTCCCGGACAAGTGGATTGACTACTCCGCCGTGGAGATCGATCCGTCGGACCTGCTGGGCAACGTGGAGCGCGCGCACAGCGCCGACGTCGACCGGCACCTCGATGAGGTGGGCAAGCCGGTGGACCGGGAGAAGTGGCTGATGACGCCGCAGACGGTGAATGCGTACTACCACCCGCTGCTCAACGAAATCGTGTTCCCTGCCGCCATCCTGCAGCCGCCCTTCTTCACCGCCGACGCCGACGATGCCGTCAATTACGGCGGCATCGGCGCCGTCATCGGCCACGAAATCGGCCACGGCTTCGACGACCAGGGCTCCCAGTACGACGGCAGCGGCCTGCTCCGTAACTGGTGGACGGAGGACGACCGCACCGCCTTCGAGGCGCTGACCTCGAAGCTGGTGGCCCAGTTCGATGCGCTCTCCCCCACCGCGGCGCCGGGACACAACGTCAACGGCAAACTGACCCTGGGCGAAAACATCGGCGACCTCGGCGGCCTGGCGATCGCGTACAAGGCCTACCTCATCAGCCTCGACGGCCAGGAGCCGCCGGTCCTGGACGGCCTGACCGGGGTCCAGCGCTTCTTTGCGTCCTGGGCTGCCGGCTGGCGGCAGGTCATGCGGAGCGAGGAAGCCATCCGCAGGCTCGCCACCGATCCGCACTCGCCCAACGAGTTCCGCACCAACCAGATCGCCAGGAACCTCGATGCCTTCCACGAGGCCTTCGGTACCGCGGAGCAGGACGGCATGTGGATGCCCGCCGCCGAGCGGGTCAGCATTTGGTAGGAGACCGTCTCGGGTAACCAAGAAGGGCCGGCCGCGGGAGCATTTCCCGCGGCCGGCCCTTCTTCGTTGGGCGGCTCTACGCTGCCGGGCCTTACGCTGCCAGGTCCTTTGTTGACGGGCCGTGTCAGCGGGTGATCAGGAACGGGTTGGCCTGCTGGCAGACGACGTCGCCGGCGGTCTGGTTCACGATATCTTTGGGCAATGCCACCGGGGCGTCCCCGCCCGGGTTGCCTCCCACGAGGTCGCTGCCCAGGTAGACCTGGACGCCGGAGACGCCGGCGGCCGGCAACACCTGCGTCGCCGGAATCCCCAGCAGCGCGGCAACGTCGGCGGCAACGTCGGCGAAGCCTGTGCCGTAGTACACCGCGGTGGCCGCTACCGGCCTGGCCGCGAGCTGGCCGAGCTGGGTGAAGCCGCCGGCGGTGAGGGCCTTGATGATTTCCTGGGTCCGTGCCGGAGTCCCGGATCCGTTCGCCACCGTGATCGGCTGCAGCGTCTTGTCGTAGGCGGCGGCCGTCTCGCTCGGGGCCGGCTCGGCGCTGGCACTCGCGGACGTGGACGGGCTCGGCGTCGCCGTCGGGTCCGTCAGGTCAACGTCCTTGCGCATCGCGGCGAAGAGCTGCGAAGCGGCAGGCTCGGCCATCTGCAGCCGGTTCGGGTCGCTGGCCGCAGGCACCGTCGGCACCGCCACGAACGCGACCTTGCTGACGTCGATGTCCTTCAGCCGGTTCCCGACGGTCAGCAGGGTCGGAATGGAGGCCATGCCCTCGTCAATGGTCAGGTTCCTGGTGACGACGTCCGCGATCTGGAGCGTCTTGGCGGGGTTGCTCAACGTGCCGTCGTCCTTGATCTTGCGGACCAACGAGGACAGGAACCCCTGCTGCCCCTTGATTCTGCCGAGGTCGCCGCCGTCGGCGAAGGCGTGCCGTGCGCGCAGGAACGCCAGCGCCTGCTCGCCCTGGACCTTGGACGTTCCCTTCGGGAGCCGCAGCCCCGAATCCGGGTCGTAGACGGCGTCGCTGATGCAGACGTCGACACCCCCGACGGTGTTGGAGAGTTCCTTGACCGAATTGAAGTCGGCCATCATGAAATGGTCGATTTCCAGGCCCGTGAGCTTGTTGACGGTGTCCACGGCGCAGCCAATCCCGGCCTCGGACATGGCAGCGTTGATCATCACGTTTTTCTGCGCCGGGAATTCCTTCTTGGATTCCTGGTCGGTGCATTTCGGCATGTCCACCAGCAGGTCGCGGGGGAAGCTCACCACGTTGACGCGCTTGTTGTCTGCCGAGATGTCCAAGAGCATCATGACGTCCGAATGCCCGTAGCCGGTGGAGTCGCTGGCCCCGCCGTACTGCGAGTTCTTCCCGTCGCGGGTGTCGGAGCCGAGAATCAGGATCTGCAACCTGTCCCGCGAATTGTCCACCGCGCCTTCGGTCTTTTCGCCGCCGGCGCCGAGGGCGGCCTTGCTGATGTTTCCCTGCAGCCGGACCGCCCAGTAGGCGCCAAAGGCGATGACACCAACCAGAAGGATGGACACCACAGCCGTCCCGATTTTCAGCCAGCCGGGCATGCCGCGGGCCACACCCAGATGCCGTGCCGGTCCGACGGCGGGATCATCCGTGTGCCGGGCAGCAGAACCTGACCGAACCGGGGATCCGGTTCCGCCTGCGCGGTCTTCACGGGGTCGGGACACAGTTGAGCCTACTTTCACGAACGGGTTCATCCATTTTAGAGTCCGAATCTGGGAAATCCCCGATGGCCGGCTCCGTGGGAGCGGCGCGGGCGCCGCCAGGGTTCGGGGTGCCCCTAGAAACCGAGCTTTACAAGCTGCTTCGGATCACGCTGCCAGTCCTTGGCGACCTTCACGTGCAGATCGAGGTAGATGCGGGCGCCGAGCAGCGCCTCGATCCCCTTGCGCGCGGTGGTGCCGACCTCGCGGAGCCGGGCACCGCCCTTGCCGATGATGATGGCCTTCTGGGAAGGGCGCTCCACGTAGAGGTTCACGCGGACGTCGAGGAACGGCCGGTCCTCCGGCCTGCCCTCCCGCGGAACGATCTCATCGACGACGACGGCCAGGGAGTGCGGCAGTTCGTCGCGGACGCCTTCCAGCGCGGCCTCCCGGATGAGTTCGGCGATCATCACGGCCTCCGGTTCGTCCGTCAGGTGACCGTCCGGGTACAACGGCGGCGACAGCGGCATGTGGCCGATCAGCACGTCCGCGACCGTGTCGACCTGGAAGCCGTCGGTGGCTGACACCGGCACGATGTCCTTCCAGCCTTCTTCGCCCAGGACTTCCCGGCCCAGGGCGGCGACGGCGAGCAGCTGCTCCGTGAGGGCCTGGCGGTCCACCGTGTCCGCCTTCGTCACGATCGCGATCACCGGTTTGTTCCCGATGGCGGCGAGCTGAGCGGCGATGAACTTGTCGCCGGGGCCGATCTTCTCGTTGGCTGGCAGGCAGAAGCCGATGGCGTCGACTTCCGCGAGGGTGTCGGCGACCAGTTCGTTCAGCCGCTTCCCCAGCAGGGTGCGCGGGCGGTGCAGGCCCGGCGTATCCACCAGGATCAGCTGTGCGTCCTCGCGGTGCACAATGCCGCGGATCGTGTGGCGCGTGGTCTGCGGCTTGGCCGACGTAATCGCGACCTTCTGGCCGACCAGGGCGTTGGTGAGGGTGGACTTGCCCGCGTTGGGCCGCCCGACCAGCACCGCGAAACCGGCGCGGTAGCCGCCATGGGCCGCTTCGGCGTCGGACTTATTCTGCTTGCTCACGTGAGACTCCCTGTTGGATTGGTGCGGCCTCGTCGAGAAGGTCTTCAAGGTCAGTTTCTTCTTTTAGTACCGCGGCCGCAATGATGTGGCTGACGCGGTTCCGCCGGCCCTCGAGCCGGTCGGCACGGAGGGACAGCCCGTGGACGACGACCGTGCTGCCGACGATCGGGACCCGGCCGAGGGCTTTGGCGAGCAGGCCGCCCACGGTGTCCACTTCGTCGTCGTCGAGCTCCAGGTCGAAGAGCTCGCCGAGGTCATCGATGCTCATCCGCGCGCTGACCCGGTAGCTTCCGTCGCCGAGTTCCACCGCTTCCGCGCTCTCGGTGTCGTACTCGTCGACAATCTCGCCGACGATCTCCTCGATGAGGTCCTCGAGGGTGACCAGTCCGGCGGTGCCGCCGTACTCGTCGATGACGATCGCGACGTGCGTCGATTCCTTTTGCAGCTCCCGCAGCAGCTCGCTCACCGGCTTCGAGTCCGGCACGTAGCGGACGTCGCGGGCCAGTTCGTCAACAACCGGGGGCTCCTCGCCCGGGCCAAGGTTATGGAGGACGGCGGCCACATCCTTGAGGTACACGATGCCCAGGACCTGGTCCGTGTTCTCGCCGATCACCGGGATCCGGGAATAGCCGGACAACAGGAACAGCGACATCGCCCGGTGCAGGCTGGAACCGGAGTCGATGCTCAGGATGTCGGTGCGTGGCACCATGACCGAGCGGACCAGGGTGTCGCCGAAGTCGAAGACGGACTGGATCAGCTCGGCTTCGTTGTCCTCGATCACGTCGGACTCGGTGGCGCGGTCCACCAGCTCCCGGAATTCCTCTTCGCTGAAGAACGCCTCGTTGTCCGCCGGAGCCCCGGGGGCCACGGCGCTGCCCAGTGCGACCAGCCAACCGGGAATCGGCCCCAGCACCCAGCACAGCCAGCGGATCAGGGGGGCGCTGAAGCGGACCAGGCCGGCCGAGTGCACCCGGCCGAGCTGCCGGGGGGAGACGCCCACAATCACGAATCCCAGCAGCGCCATGATTCCGGTGGCGATCAGCCCCGCGAGCCAGATGTTGTCGAGCAGGCTGGTCAGCAACACCGTCACGGCGACGGCGGAGGCCATATCGAACCAGATGCGCCAGAATCGCAGGGCACGCATGTGCGCCACGGGCTGTGCCATGATGCGCTTCAGCGCGGCGCCGCGGCTCTGCAGGATCGCAGCCTCGGCATCGTGCCGGGACAGGTAGTTGAAAGCAGATTCGGCCGCGGTCAGGAATGCGGCAAAGCTCAGGAAAACCAGCGCCATTCCGGCGAGGATCAGTGGCGTCACTGAATCGTCTCTGACGGCGCGTCTTTGCCGGTGAAGGCAGAGAGCAGTTCGCGCTGCAGGCCGAACATCTCTTCCTTCTCCTCCGGTTCGGCATGATCGAAGCCGAGCAGGTGCAGGATGCCGTGCGTCGTGAGCAGCAGCATCTCGTCCTGGGTGGTATGGCCGGCGTTCATCGCCTGGACCTCCGCGACCTGCGGGCAGATAGCGATGTCGCCGAGCATGCCCTGGGGCGTGGGCTTGTCCGGCGTGCCGGGCGTCAGCTCATCCATCGGCACCGACAGCACATCGGTGGAGCCCGGCTCGTCCATCAGTTCGATGTGCAGCTTCTCCATGGCCGGCTCGTCCACAAGCAGGATGGACAGCTCGGCCTGGGGGTGGATGAAGAGGCGTTCGAAAATGAACCGGGACAGCTGCACCAGCTGGGCCTCGTCGACCGTCACGCCGGATTCGTTGTTGACCTCGATGCTCATGCGCCTTCTCCCCGCTTGTCACGGGCAACGGAATGTTTGACCCGGTTCCTCTGGATCTCGTCCCACACGCTGTAGGCGGTGACGATGTCGCCGACCAGGCGGTGCCGGACGACGTCGGAGGCGTCCAGGACAGTGAAGTTGACGTCATCGATGCCCTGGAGGATTTCCTCCACGATCCGGAGCCCGGACCGGGTGCCGAAGGGCAGGTCCACCTGCGTGACGTCACCGGTGACCACCATCTTGGAGCCGAAGCCCAGGCGGGTTAGGAACATCTTCATCTGTTCCGGAGTGGTGTTCTGTGCCTCGTCCAGGATGATGAAGGCGTCGTTGAGCGTGCGTCCGCGCATGTAGGCCAGCGGGGCGACCTCGATGGTCCCGGCCGCTATCAGCCGCGGAATGGATTCGGGGTCCATCATCTCGTGCAGGGCGTCGTAGAGCGGGCGCAGGTACGGGTCGATTTTGTCGCTGAGCGTGCCAGGCAGGAATCCGAGCCGCTCCCCCGCCTCGACGGCCGGACGGGTCAGGATGATCCGCGAGACTTCTTTTTGCTGCAGCGCCTGGACGGCCTTCGCCATCGCCAGGTACGTTTTGCCGGTACCCGCCGGCCCGATGCCGAAGATCACTGTGTTGTCGTCAATCGCGTCAACATAGTTCTTCTGGTTCAGCGTCTTCGGCCGGATGGTCTTGCCGCGGCTCGAAAGGATGTTGTGCGTGAGCACCTCAACCGGGTTCTGCAGGGACTGGGTCCGGAGCATTGACACCAGCTGCTGCAGGACAGCGGGCGTGATGATGGTGCCCCTGGCCACGAGGCCACGGACCTCGTTGAGCAGGCGCATGATCCTGGGCACGTCGGCGGCCGGCCCGCTGATGGCGAGCTCGTTGCCGCGCACGTGGAAGTCGACGGCCGGGAACTGTGCCTCAATGAAGCGCAGGGCTTCGTCATGACTGCCAAGGGACTGGACCATCTGATCGGAGCTGTCGAACAGGACTACCTCCGTCCGCAGCCCTGGTAGGGAGTGGGGGAATTCACCTGCGGAGCGCTCTCCAGCGCTGGTCCGGGCCTTGCCGTTCGCTGCTTCAGTCATGGTGTTGGCCCGCGGGCCTCTGGTCCCCTCCAGTTCGGAAATGGTCTGCCCGCTGATCCGGCCCGACGGTGCTTGTCTGTGAAGGCGGTTCGCACCTTCCGGTTCCGGGTGTCAGCGGGTCCTTTTATCTTACGCCAGTGACTGGCTGCGTATGCCGCCGGCCTGACGGCTTGTCGAGCCAGCCTCGGCCCCGGTGTCTGCTGTGTTTATGACTGCGTTCATGACTGCGTGTCTGGCTGCGTTTTCGGGCTGTGCTTCTGGCTGTGATTCTGACTGTGATTCTGACTTCGTTTCCGGATTTAGGTATCAACTTCGCATCGGCCTCATATCGTTCCCGTTGCAGTTCCGGCCCGCCGGCCGAATCCCCGGATTCGTGCCGGACCCGTGTGCCATGCTGGAAATTGGCCACCGGCACGGCGCTTGCAGCCCGGCTGCTGGCGCATGGACCGGCAACACCGGCAGACAAACGCCGGCACACGAACACCAAGCAGATAAGGGCAGCGGCGATCAGACGACGCGGGATCGGACAGACAACAGCAGCAGGCGCGCGGATACGACCGCGCATGCTGCTGCTGATGCTGCCCGCTGCGCTTGTCCTGTCCGGCTGTGTGGCCACTCCCCAGCCCGGCATCACGAACTCCAACACTCCCTCGCAGGTGATGTCCGCCCAGGCATCGGCGGCGACCACGAGTGCGCCGCTGGAGACCACGCAGGCTTCCAACAAGGCGCCGGTCTACTGGATCGGCCGGAGCAATGACAACACGTTCCTCTACCGGGAGTTCCGTGACGTCCCGGAACAGGACAACCCGGTCACCCGGGCGCTTCGCGTGATGATGTCGCAGAAGCCGCTCGATCCGGACTTCTTCACGCCCTGGCAGAACCCCAAGAAGCTGGCGTCCTCCATCTCGGGCAAGAACGTCATCACCGTCGACATGTCCGCGGACGCATTCAACAGCAATGTGGATCCTGCCATGGCCGAGCGCGCGGTCCAGCAGCTCGTGTACACCGCGACGGCGGCCGCCGCCAGCGCCGGGCTGATCGACTCCGGCCAGCAGATCCAGGTGGTGGTGCTCGTGGACGGTCACACCGACTACGTCGCCTTCAACCACGTCCGCCTCGGCGCCCCGACCTCGCGCAGCACCGGGATGGTCGCCCCGGTCTGGATCATTGATCCCCAGGAAGGTACCTCCCTCGCGGACGGCGCCGTCAAGGTCTCCGGCCGCAGCACAGCTCCGGGAGGCGAGCTCCGGTGGGAGATCCTGCGGATCGACGGCAGCATCAAGACCAGCTACCTGAAAGGTACGGTCACCGCCTCCGCCGAGGCCGGCCAATCGGGTGCCTTCAGCCTCTCGGTAAACCTCGGGCCTGGCAACTACGAGGTCAGGGTGTCCCAGCTTGAGGCCGGCAACCCGGCCGGCGAACTGAACGTCGACACCCGCGGGTTCACGGTCAAGTAGCCCGACCCCTGCCCGAACCCGTCCGCGGCCCCGTAACGGCCCTCCTGAACGCTCAGAACGGCGGTGTGGGCCCACTCCGCCAGGGTTCCCTGGCCGAGTTTGCGAGGCGAGGGTGCCGGTGGGGAGGGTGCCGGTGGGGAGCAGTCGATTGCTTCTTAAGCCGGTCCCGGGCTACCAGCGGCCCAGAATATCGCTGGCGAGGACCGTCGCGGCGGGGCCCGCCGTGGACGACCGCAGCACATGGTGTCCCAGCAGGGCCGTCACGGCGCCGGCGTCGCAGAGCCTGGTCACTTCGCGCGGGCTGATGCCGCCCTCGGGACCCACGATCAGCAGCACCTCGCGGCCCCCGCGGGACCCGTCGCCCTCGGTCAGGTCGGCAGCAGGCAAGTCAGCAACAGGCAATTCACCAGCGGAGTCGGCCTGCCAGGCCCCCAGCACCTCGCGCAGCGGACGCACGGCGTCCTCGTGCAGGATGATCGCGAGGTCCGCGGCGGCCACCGCCGCCTGCAGCCCGGCGCCGTCGACGGCGGAGCGAACTTCCGGGATCCATGCCCGCCTGGCCTGCTTCGCCGCTGCCGTGACCACCGACTGCCACTTGGCGTGCGCCTTCGCCGCACGCTCGGCCTTCCAGCGGACGATCGACCGTTCGGCCTGCCACGGCACAACCGCGTCGATTCCCAGCTCGGTGGCGGTCTCGGCCGCGAGCTCGTCCCGGTCGCCTTTCGCGAGAGCCTGGACGAGGACCAGCCGCACCGCTGGCCGGGGCTCCTCGAAGAGCCCGGAGCAATGCACCGTCAGCTCATTCGGGGCGACGGCGGCGACGGCGCCGGTCAGGCGCTTGCCGGCGCCGTCGGCGATGTCCACAGGCTCCCCCACGGCAAGACGCTTCACCGTGACGGCATGGCGGGCTTCAGGTCCGTCGAGAACGAAGTCGGAACCGGGAACCAGCCCGTCCAAAGTGCCGGGGGCAGTGAAAAAGACCGGGTTGCTCACCGCTACAGGTTACCGAGCCGGTCCCGAAGCTTCGCGAAGACCCCGCCGCTCGCTGCGAGCTTCCCTTCGGTGAACTGCTCACCGCGCAGCTTCGCGAGCTGGCGGAGCAGGTCCTCCTGGGCGGCGTCGAGCTTGGCGGGGGTGTCCACCTGAAGGTGGACCTTGAGGTCGCCGCGGCCGTAGCCGCGCAGGTGGGTGACGCCGAGCCCGCGCAGCGTAATGACCTCACCGGACTGGGTGCCCGCCTTGACGTCGATCTCCTGCTGGCCGTCGAAGGTGTCGAGGGTGAGCTCGGTGCCCAGCGCCGCCGCCGTCATGGGGATGTTGAGGCTGGCGTGAAGGTCGTCGCCGTCGCGCACGTACGTGGCGTCGTTGTTGACCCGGATCTCCACGTAGAGGTCGCCGGCGGGGCCGCCGGCAGGGCCGGCCTCGCCCTGGCCGGAGAGCTGGATGCGGGTGCCGGTGGCGACGCCGGCAGGGACCTTGACCGTCAGGGAGCGCCGGCTGCGGATCCGGCCTTGGCCGGCGCATTCGTTGCAGGGGTCCTTGATGACAGTGCCGAAGCCCTCGCAGGAACCGCAGGGCGCTGCGGTCATGACCTGGCCGAGGATGGAACGGACGGCGCGCTGGACCTGGCCGCTGCCGCCGCAGATGTCGCAGCGTTCCGGGTGGCTGCCTTCACGGCAGCATGAGCCCTCACACGTGGGGCAGGTGACAGCCGTGTCGACTTCGAGTTTCTTGTTGACGCCGAACACGGCGTCGCGGAGGTCGATCCGGACGCTGATCAGGGCGTCCTGGCCGCGGCGGACCCGTGAGGCCGGTCCGGCCTGGCCGCCGGCGCCGAAGAAGGTCTCGAAAATGTCCTGGAACGCGAAGCCCTGGCCGGAGTAGCTGCCGCCGCCGAAACCGTTGTCGGTGCCGTTCTCGTTGCCCGTGGTGTCGTAGATCCGGCGCTTCTGCGGATCGGACAGGACCTCGTAGGCGTGCGTGACCGCCTTGAACCGGTCCGAAGCGTCATCCCCGGGGTTCACGTCCGGGTGGAGGGTCCGCGCCAGTTTGCGGTAGGCCTTCTTGATCTCTTCGCCCGTAGCTTCGCGGGAGACTCCAAGAACGTCGTAATGGCTGCTCAAAGTTGTATCTCTTCCTTTTTGTACTGCCGGTGGGGCACTGCCTGTTAGGGGCAAGAAGTCTGGTGTCAGAATGTCTGGACGGGCGCGGTGTGCCGTCCGTCAGGGGCCGAGAATCCTTGAAAGGTAGCGGGCCACCGCACGGACGGCGGCCATGGTGGTGGGATAGTCCATCCGGGTGGGACCCAGCACGCCGACCTTCGCCGTCGCGTCCGGACCGTAACCGGTCGCCACCACGGAGGCCTCGGCGAGCCCCACGTACGGGTTCTCCCGGCCGATGCTGACCGTCACGCCCCGCGGGTCCGCGGCCATGTCGCTCAGCAGGCGGAGCATGACCACCTGTTCCTCGAGGGCTTCCAGTACCGGGCCGATGCTCAGCGGGAAGTCCACGTTGGAGCGGGCGAGGTTGGCGGTTCCGGCCATGACCATGCGCTCCTCGCGGCTGCTCGTGGCCAGCGCCTCGAGGCCGCGGGCCAGTGCCTGGGCTGCGGCGCGCCGCGCGGGCGGGCAACTGCCAACCACGGACTGCAGTGACTGCGGCAACAGGTTCAGCGGCGTCCCGGCGAGGCCGCCGAGGAACCGCGTGCGGAGTTCAGCCAGGGCCTCGTCGCCGAAGTCCTGCCCCACGTCAATGACCCGCTGTTCCACCTTGCCGGTGTCCGCGATCAGCACCATAAGCACCTTGCGGGGCGCCAGCAGGACGAATTCGATGTGCCGGACCTTGGCGCGGCTGAGATGCGGATACTGCACGACGGCGACCTGGTTTGTCAGGTGCGCGAGCAGCCGGACTGTCCGGTCCAGGACATCGTCGAGGTCGTCGGAACCCTCCAGCAGGGCCTGGATGGCGCGGCGTTCTGCCGGTGAGAGCGGCTTCACCGCCGAAATCTGGTCCACGAAGAGCCGGTAGCCCTTGTCGGTGGGGATGCGGCCGGCACTCGTGTGCGGCGCTGTGATGAGGCCCTCATCCTCCAGGGCTGCCATGTCATTGCGGATCGTGGCACTGGATACGCCCAGGTGATGCCGTTCCACAAGGGCTTTCGAGCCGACGGGTTCCCGTGAATGGACGTAGTCCTCCACGATGGCGCGCAGCACTTCGAGTTTGCGTGGTTCGCTCACGCTCCACCTCCCTTCGACTGTCCCGCATCCGGTGCCGCCGTTCGCCGGCCGCACCGCACGCTCTGCTGGCACACGGCATGTTGGTTAGCACTCGACATGCCTAAGTGCTAACCAGTCTAATATGAGTCGCCGCGTTGTTAGCATTGGATTCGCTCCGGGCGTTCTTCCCGGGGCAAGTGTTTTCGGGCACAGCCCGCCATAGCAAACCGATCACAAAGCAGTGTGGAACCGATGTCGTACCAGAACTGGGGCCCCCAGGACCTGTCCGCCCCCGCCAAGGCCCAGCTTCCGGAGGTGCCGGTGGAACGCGGCATGGTCCTCGAAGATGTGCAGTCCGGCTGGGTGGGCGCCGTGACCCGGGTGGAGAAGTCCGGCGGGATGCACGTCGTCGCCCTGGAGGACCGCCGCGGCAAGTCCCGCTCCTTCCGGCTCGGCTTCGGCTTCCTGCTGGACGGACAGCCGATCCGGCTGATGCCGCCCGCACCCCGGGCCGCTGCGGCCGCCGCCGGCAGCAGAACAGCTTCCGGCTCCGTCCGGGTGGCGGGCCAGCGCGCGCAGGTCGCCAAGGCGAGCCGGATCTGGGTGGAAGGCAAGCACGACGCCGAACTCGTCGAGAAGGTCTGGGGTGACGATCTCCGGGTGGAGGGCATCGTCGTCGAACCGCTGCACGGCATCGACGACCTCGCCGGGGCCGTGGCCGCCTTCCGGCCCGGCCCCGGGCGCCGGCTGGGTGTCCTGGTGGACCACCTGGTCCCCGATTCCAAGGAGTCCCGGATCGCCGACGCCGTCATGGCATCGCCCGGGGCGGCCGGCAACGTGCTGATCGTCGGCCACCCCTATGTGGACGTCTGGCAGGCGATCCGGCCCGGTGTGCTGGGGATCGAGAAGTGGCCGGTGATCCCCCGCGGCGTGGATTGGAAGACGGGCATCCTGATGGCTTTCGGCTGGCCGCACAGCACCAAGGAGGACATCGGGCTGGGCTGGCAAAAACTCCTCGGCGCGGTCCGCAGCTACGCCGACCTGGAACCCTCCCTGCTGGGCCGGGTGGAGGAGGTCATCGACTTCCTCACCGTTCCCTGAGGAGCCTGTCCGGGCGCCCCCGCCAGCGGGCCGATCCGCGATTCCGCGCCGAAGCAAGTATTCTTGGAACGGCGGCTGCGCTCCCGGCGCAGCCCTGGCACCCCCAGGCAGCAACGCACCACAGCAATCCGAAGGACGACACCGTGGCAGATGACGCACGCGAACAAAACGGCAACCAGGCCGGCCATGGCCAGCCCCCGTACCATGGCGTTCCGGCAAATGCTCTGCCCCTGACGGCGAACGAGGACCGTCAGTGGGCCACCCTGGCCCACTTCGGCGGCATCCTCGGCTGCGTCCCCTCGCTGCTGATCTACCTGATCTTCAGGGACCGCGGCCCGTTCACGGCCCAGGAGTCCAAGGAAGCCCTGAACTTCACGCTGCCGCCCACGATCGCAGCGGTGCTCTGCAACCTGCTGGTCTTCGTACCGGTGGTGGGCAACATCTTCGCCGTCCTCGCCACGGTTATCTGGATTGCCGTCACGTGCTTCTCCGTCGCGGCCGGTATCCACGTCAACCGCGGCCAGCCGCACCGCTATGAGTTCAACCTCCGCTGGATTAAGTAGCCGTCCCGCCGGAACCGGTCACGGGCCCAAGCCGCCCGATCCAAACAGGAAAGCCGGCCGTTGCCCTCAGGGCAGCGGCCGGCTTTTTCGGTATAGTCCTCCGGACTCCTAATCCGGCAGGATCCTGCGAACCACGGCGTCGGCGAGCAGCCGGCCCTTGAGTGTCAGCACGAGGCTGCCGTGGAACGCCGACGCCGGGTCAATCAGGCCGTCGGCGATGAGTCCGGCGACGGCGTGGCGACCGGTGTCACCCAGTCCGCCGAGGCTGGCGATGTCCAGCCCGGAATTCAGGCGGGCCTCCAGCATGACGCGCTCCATGTTGCGGGTCTGTGAATCGAGGGTCTCCCGGCCGGCAGCCGGCGAGAGCCCCGATCCGAGGCGGTTGGCGTAGGCGGTGGGGTGCTTGACGTTCCACCAGCGCACGCCGCCCACGTGGGAGTGCGCCCCGGGTCCGATGCCCCACCAGTCGTCGCCGCGCCAGTAGGCGAGGTTGTGCCGGCAGGCCTGCTCCGGGGTGCGGGACCAGTTGCTGACCTCATACCAGGACAGCCCTGCCGCCGAGATGAGTTCGTCGGCGAGTTCGTATTTGTCGGCGTGGTCGTCGTCGTCGATGCCGGGGACTTCTCCGCGGCGGATCTGCGCGGCAAGCTTGGTGCCCTCCTCGACGATCAGCGCGTAGGCGCTGATGTGGTCGGGGCCGTAGGACAGCGCCGTCTCCAGCGAGTAGCGCCAGTCCTCCAGCGACTCCCCCGGCGTGCCGTAGATCAGGTCGAGGCTGACCGCGAGGCCCGCATCACGCGCCCACTGCACCACTTCGGGCACGCGGCTGGGCGTGTGGGTGCGGTCCAGGACCTTCAGCACGTGCGGGACGGCCGACTGCATCCCGAAGGACACCCTTGTGAAGCCTGTGTCGGCCAGCAGTTGCAGGGATTCGGGGGTAACGGAATCCGGGTTGGCCTCGGTGGTCACCTCGGCGCCCGGCTCCAGACCCCAGGCGCCGATGGCGGCGGTGAGGATCCGGGCAAGGTCCTCGGCCGGGAGCAACGTGGGCGTGCCGCCGCCGAAGAAGACCGTGCTGAGCGGACGTGCCGGCAGGCCGCTGGTCTTCAGGACTGCTGCCGCGAAGTCGACCTCCGCGACGGCCGTGCCGGCATAGGCGTCCTGGGACGCCCCGCCGCCGAGCTCCGTGGCCGTGTAGGTGTTGAAGTCGCAGTAGCCGCAGCGCACCGCGCAGAACGGGATATGGACGTACAGCCCGAAAGCCCTGGATGCGGCGCCTTCCAGCGCTTGTCCGGGCAGCAGCCCGTCCGGCGGCGCCGGGTCCCCCAGCGGAAGGGCGCTAGGCACGGTCGGGTCCCGCTTGCTTTTGGACAGTTATCACGGGCACCGCTACTTCTTGGCCTTGTCCTTGGACTCGTCCGTGGTGAGGGCGGCAATAAACGCTTCCTGGGGAACCTCGACGCGGCCCACCATCTTCATGCGCTTCTTGCCTTCCTTCTGCTTCTCCAGCAGTTTTCGCTTGCGGGAGATGTCGCCGCCGTAGCACTTCGCCAACACGTCCTTGCGGATGGCCCTGATGCTTTCGCGGGCGATGATCCGGGAGCCAATGGCAGCCTGGATGGGCACCTCGAACTGCTGGCGGGGAATGAGCTCGCGGAGCTTGGTGGTCATCATCACACCGTAGGCGTAGGCCTTGTCACGGTGTGTGATGGCGGAGAAGGCGTCAACCTGTTCGCCCTGGAGCATGATGTCCACCTTGACGAGGTCCGCCACCTGGTCGCCGTCGGCTTTCCAGTCCAGCGAGCCGTAACCGCGGGTCTTGGACTTGAGGATGTCGAAGAAGTCGAAGACGATTTCGGCCAGCGGCAGCCGGTAGCGGATTTCCACCCGGTCTTCGGAGAGGTAATCCATGCCGCCCATGACGCCGCGCCGGCTCTGGCACAGTTCCATGATGGCGCCGACAAACTCGTTCGGCGCCAGGATGGTCGCGGCTACCATCGGCTCGCGGACCTCCGCGACCTTGCCCGTGGGGTACTCGCTGGGGTTGGTGACGTGGACGAGCTTCTTGTCCTCCAGCGTCACCTCGTATTCCACGTTGGGGGCGGTGGAAATCAGGTCCAGGTTGTATTCGCGTTCGAGCCGCTCACGCGTGATTTCGAGGTGCAGCAGCCCCAGGAAGCCCACACGGAAGCCGAAGCCCAGGGCGGCCGATGTCTCCGGCTCGTAAACCAGCGCGGCGTCGTTGAGCATCAGCTTCTCCAACGCATCGCGGAGCACCGGATAGTCAGTGCCGTCCAGGGGATACAGGCCGGAGAAGACCATCGGCTTGGCGTCCGCATAGCCGGGAAGCGACTCGGAGGCCGGCTTGGCCAGGTTGGTGACGGTGTCGCCCACCTTGGACAGGCGGACATCCTTCACGCCGGTGATGAGGTAGCCCACTTCGCCGACGCCGAGGCCCTTGGAGGGGGTGGGTTCCGGTGAGCTGACGCCAATTTCGAGAAGTTCGTGCGTGGCGCGGGTGGACATCATCTGAATGCGTTCGCGCGGGTGCAGCTTGCCGTCCACCACGCGGACGTACGTGACCACGCCTCGGTACGTGTCGTAGACGGAGTCGAAGATCATGGCCCGGGCCGGGGCGTTCGGGTCGCCCTCGGGGGCCGGCAGGTCGCGGACGATTTTGTCCAGCAGTGCCTCGACGCCCATGCCGGTTTTGCCGGAGACGCGGAGCACGTCGTCGGGGTCTCCGCCGATCAGGTTGGCGAGTTCCGCGGCGTACTTCTCGGGCTGGGCTGCGGGGAGGTCGATCTTATTCAGGACCGGGATGATCGTGAGGTTGTTTTCCATCGCCAGGTAGAGGTTGGCGAGGGTCTGGGCCTCGATGCCCTGGGCCGCATCCACCAGCAGTACGGCGCCTTCGCAGGCCGCAAGCGAGCGGGAGACCTCATAGGTGAAGTCGACGTGCCCGGGAGTGTCGATCATGTTCAGCGCGTAGCTGGTGCCGTCGAGCTCCCAGGGCATACGGACGGCCTGGGACTTAATGGTGATGCCGCGTTCGCGCTCAATGTCCATGCGGTCCAGGTACTGGGCCTTCATGTCACGGGACTGGACAACGCCGGTGTACTGGAGCATCCGGTCGGCCAGTGTGGATTTGCCGTGGTCAATGTGCGCAATGATGCAGAAGTTCCGGATGATGGCCGGATCTGTTGCGGCGGGCACCGGGGCGGTGCGGGCCATGGGAGACACGCAGGGTCCTTACTGTTGGCTTTTCCACGGACCGGGCGCCGGGCTGGTTTCCCATCCTGCGCCGTGCCGCCTTTCTCTCCGTATAGTCTCCCACGTCCGGCCCCTTGGGTTGGCATCCCGGATTTCCGTTGCGGACCGCATTTTTTCGGTCTGTCCTGCGCGTGGCCTCCCGGGCTGCACCTCGGCCCCAGCCCGGCGCGGCTGTCCCGCGGCCCGCCATCCCCACCGCAGCCGCCCACCTTTCTGCCGGAAGGTGCCGGTATGGTTTCCCCATGGCTTGGAACCTCCGCTCTATCGGCAATGCAATCCGCAGCACCTTGCGCTTCCTGGAAGGGCGGCCCGTCTCCGCGCCGCGCGGGTCCGGCACGAAGGCCAAGGGCCCGAAGTCCGGCGGCCGCCCGGGTACCGGGGGCGGGGCCGCCGTCGGACTGTCCAGCAAGTACCCCGGCGATTTTCACGGGAAAGCCAAGGTCAGCTATGCGCCCTCCCCCAACGGCCGCCCCGAACCGGGCGAGGTCGTCTGGACCTGGGTTCCCTATGAAGAGGACTACTCGCAGGGCAAGGACCGTCCGGTACTGCTGGTCGGCGCGAGCGGCAGCTACCTGCTCGGGCTCATGCTGACCAGCAAGGACCACGACGGCGATGCGCGGCGCGCGGACGATTACGTCGATATCGGCACCGGACCGTGGGACCGGCAATGGCGCCCCAGCGAAGCCAAGCTGGACCGCATCCTGCAGATCAACCCCCGGGACGTCCGGCGCGAGGGGGCCATTCTCGACGCCGGTCGCTTCAGTGTGATCGCCGCCGCCCTGCAGTCCCGCCACGGCTGGCGCTGACCCGACGCTGGATCGCCACTCTGTTCGTGCCTGCGGCGGCGTTTCTGCTACTATTGACAGCTGTGTGTCCGTGCAGGTCGACGGCCACAGATGGTTGGTCGCCATAGGTATCCCCACGCCGCTCAGTCAATGGCCAATCTGAAAGCCCTCTAGACCATTTTCCGCATTGAAAAAGAGAGTTCACACGTGGCTAATATCAAGTCCCAGAAGAAGCGCATCCTCACCAACGAGAAGGCCCGTCTGCGCAACAACGCAGTCAAGTCCGAGCTGAAGACGGCCATCCGCGCCGTCAACACCGCCGTTGAGTCCACCGACAAGGATGCTGCGGCTGCCGCACTGCTTTCTGCCAGCCGCAAGCTGGACAAGGCTGTCAGCAAGGGCGTTCTCCACAAGAACAACGCTGCAAACCGCAAGTCGGCCATCTCCAAGAAGGTCAACGCGCTCTAAAGGTTTCCAGTTCACTTGAACTGATGATTGTGGCCGGCACCCTCGGGTGCCGGCCACTTCCAGTTAAGCTGCGTTGTAACCCGCCGACTGCGGGTTGCAGAACAAACGTGAGTGAGCAGGTCAGCCCGCCACGAACCGCGACGAGCCGCTAATCTGGGGGCACCCCACAGCAAAGGAGAGCCCCATGGGCAAGGTTGTCATGTACAGCTCGGTGTCCGTGGACGGCTTCATCGCGGACGAGAACGACCAGCCCGGCCCCCTGTTCGACTGGTTGTCCAGCGGTGACGTGCCGTTGGACGAGAGCGGCGAGTTGAAGGTGTCGCAGACGTCCTACGACTACACCCGGCCCTACTGGGACCAAATCGGGGCGACCGTCGTCGGCCGCCACATCTTCGACATGACGGACGGCTGGGACGGGAAGCCTCCGAGCGGGGTCGGCCACGTGGTCGTCGTGACGCACCGGCCGGAGCCTGCGGGCTGGGACCCCGAGGCGCCGTTTCACTTCGTCGACGGCGTCGAGGCTGCCGTGGCCAAGGCGCAGGAGCTTGCGGGTGAGCACATCGTCGAGGTCGCTGCCGGCGACGTCGGCGGCCAGGTGCTTGCCGCGGGCCTGGTCGACGAGGTGCGCATGGACGTTGCACCCTTCGTGTTCGGGTCCGGCAAGCGCTACTTCGGGTCGGTCCACGCGCAGCACCTGCTGGAGGATCCTGACGTGGTGATCCAGGGCAACCGGGTGCTTCACCTGCGCTATCGGGTGCGCCGTTGACGGATCCGGGCGGGTACGCAGGCGTTGGGACCGGTGGCGTTGGGACCGGTGGCAGCGGCGTGTCCCACAACTCCAACACAGCCGCCACGCGCGGAACGGGCGTCACATATCCGGCTCAGCGCCGCACTGACGTCGCAATCACCGTCACGGCGTGTTCCACGGCGTAAACAGGATCCCGGGACAGCCCCTTGACCTGGGCATCAGCCTCGGCGGTCACCTGAATGGAACGGACAAGCCCCTCCGGTGTCCAGCGCCGCACTTCCCGCTGCGCCTGTTCGACAAGCCAGGGCTGCATGCCCAGCTGCTTGGCGATCTGGCCCGAGGAACCCTGAGCTCCGGCGACCTTGGCAAGGGTGCGCAGCTTCGATGCCAGGGCGGCGACCAGCGGTACCGGGTCCGCTCCGGTATCGAGGGCGTGGCGGAGGGTGGAAAGCGCCAGCGGAGCATTCCCGGCCATTGCGGCATCAGCGACCTTGAAGGCGGTGGCCTCCACCCGGCCGCCGTAGTACCGGTCCACCATTGCCGAATCCACTCCGGTGGAGGCGTCGGCGATCAGCTGGCTGCAGGCGGCGGCCAACTCGGCCAGGTGGGCGCCGACAGCGTTGACAAGCGCGTGCACTGCCTCCGGATCGATGCGCCGGGACGCGGCCTTGAACTCGGAGGTGACGAAGGCGATCTTGTCTGCGTCCTTCTTCAGGGGCTGGCAGTCCACCACCGGCCAGCCGCCGGCCTTGACGGCGTCGAGGAGTTTCTTCCCGCGCACACCGCCGCTGTGGCGGAGGACCAGCACGGCGTCCGGTTCGGGCTGCTTGAGGTACTTGAGCCCGTCGGCCAGGAACGCGTCGTTCATAGCCTCGAGGCCTTCCACCTCGAGGAGCTTTTGCTCGCCGAAGAGGGAAGGACTGACGTTCATAGCGAGGGCGCCGGGCTCGTAGCTGCCCGCGTTGAGCCTGGTGACTTCGACGTCGGGGGCGGCCGCGCGGACCTGGGCGCGGATGCGGTCCATGGCGCGGGACCCCAGATAGTCCTCCGGCCCGCCAACCAGCACGACGGCGGCCGGGGTCACGTCGCGCCAGGTGGCGGTGTTCGACGCCGCTGGCCGGGTGCGTTGGGTCTGGGCAGCAGCCACTGAGGTTTCCTCCCGGAAGATTGTTTGCAGACTCTAAGCGTGCCACGGCCTGGACGGTGCACCAAGCCGGCCCGGCGCCTTCCCCGCGGCACCCGATGGCCGTTGGAGTACCGCGGCGTCCGGTTGAGCGATCTCGCCCTCCTGAGCAAGGTCACTGCCTCGAGCAATGCCACCGTCCGGCTGTGGGCCGCCAGCGCCAGGCCTACCGTGCGGGCGGGGTGCAAGAGCAACCACCAGGCTGCGATGGTGCAGGCGGAGAGGAGCGCCATGGTGGCGGCACCGAAGGCACCTTCCGGCCACGGCAACACGGCGCCGGGCAGCCCGGCGAAGAAGCGGGCGATTGCTCCGACCCCGGTGGCGAAGGCCGCGGCGATACCCAGCGGCACGGCGGCGAGGGCCGGGGCCAGCGGCACCACCGGCACGGCGGCGGTCCCCAGCAGCGTGACCGGGGCGACGAGGACGGCGGCTGCCATGTTGGCGGGCAGGGCGTAGCTCGAGAACTGCGGCTGGAGCATCACGATCACCGGCCCGCAGAAGGTCTGCGCGGACAACGGAACGGCGACTCCGGCGGCCAGCCAGCGAGGCACCACGGGAGGGAACCACCTCATGATCGGCCGCCCCGTCACGACGATGCCGAGGGTCGCAAGCACGGACAGCAGGAACCCGAAGCTGGTGGACAGCGCCGGTTCGGCCAACACCAGCACGATCACAGCGAGGCACAGGAAGCTCAAGCCCCGGCCCGGCCGCCCGCCCGCCAGGGCCACCAGCCCAATGGCGCCCATCACGGCGGCCCGCAGGACGCTGGCGTCCGGACCGACCATCAAAACGAACAGTCCCAGTCCCGCGAGGCCGAGGACCGCCGCGAACGCCCGGCTGAACCGCAGGCTGCGCGCGGCCAGCAGCAGGGCGCCGAGGATGAGGCTGCAGTTGGCGCCGCTGACCGCCGTCAGGTGGGTCATCCCGACGGATTTCATGGCCACCTCCAGCTCGGCGTCCAGGGAGCCGGTATCGCCGGTGACCATTCCCGGGAGGAGTCCTCGGGCGTCACCTCCGAATTGCCCCGCGGCAGTAGTGAAGTGGCCGCGGAGTTCACCGGGGCCGCTCTGCCAGGGCCCGGGCGTGCCGAGCGGGAGCGGGGCAGAACTTGCCGAGAGGACGGCCGCTTCAGCCTGGCCCTGTGCGGCAGGCTTGAGTTTCCCGGTGGTGCGTAGCCGCTGCCCGGGCACGGCATGTTCCCAGCCGGCACCGCCTATGACCAGCAGCTTGACCGATGCTCTCACGCGGTTTGAGGCAACGTTCATTTCGATCAGGGCCGCCGGCACCGCCCACCGGTCCGCGAGCCCGGATCTTCCCGGCGTCCTGAGTCCCCGCGGCGCACCCGTTACCTCCACCTCGGCGACGACCGCCGCATGCGCAGCGGCGGCTGCGGCCACGGCGCCGTCGTGCCGCCGGGAGGAGTCGACGGCGGCGTGGCCGCCCGCTGCCGCGGAGAGGAGCAGGGCCACGGCCATTGTCGCGAGGAAACTTCGACGTGGCGGACCACGGTGCCGCCGCGCCACGTTGCCGGCCCCGCCACCGGCCCTGCCACCGGCCCTGCTGCCGGATGATGCCCACAGCAGGAGGAGCCCCGCGCCGGCCAGAAAGGTCATGCAGACGGCCGCCAGCGCTGCGGGGTGAAGGTAATGTCCGGCAGAAGCCGTGGCCCATACCAGCGCTGCAGAGGGGACCAGCCGCACATCAGTCCGGCGGAGCCTCTCCTCCCGCGCCGGGATGGCGCGGTGCGGGAGGGCCAATGGCGGGAGCCGGTCACGGAGCCGCAACCTGCCGCGCTGACGGACGGCACGCGGCGGCTCGGGCTGTGACTGCCTGGTCCCGGGCGTCCGGGCGACGAAGGACGAACGGGCGGACCCACCCTCCCCGCTGACGGCGGGCGTCCGGGTGACGGCGGCGTCAACGTACGGCTGCCACCGGCTGTGCCGTTCCATGTCGACCTCCGCCCTCAGACCCGAACCAGGGGCAGCAGCGCTGCGAGCATTTTGGGTCCGATCCCGTCCACGGCGTCCAGCTCCTCTACCCGCTGGAAGCGGCCGTGCTCGGCGCGCCACTCCACAATCCGCTGCGCCAGTACTGGACCCACGCGCGGAAGGGTTGCCAGCTCGTCGGCACCGGCCGTATTCAGGTTGATCTTTCCTTCCGCCGGAGCGGTTCCGTTTCCACCGCCAGCCGGGCCGCCCGGGGCGCCGGAATCAACGGTCGGGGCTGACCCGGCAGGAACGGTTTCCCCTTGCCGGGGCACCAGGACCTTCTGTCCATCCTCGAGTACGGCCGCGAGATTGAGCTGGTTCGGGTCCGCGTCCGGGGCGCCGCCTCCCGCCGCCGCGATGGCCTCGTGCAGCCGGCTCCCCTGCGGCAACTCCACGATTCCGGCACGAACCACCGCACCGGCTACGTGCACGATAATAAGGTTTCCGCCGCTGTCCCCCGCCGGCCCGCCGGGAGAGTCGTCCGGAGCGGGGCCCGCTCCGGTTTCCGGTTCCGGGGCGGGCACGTCGCCGGGTTCCGCCGCCGTGACAGAACCCAACGGACTGACCTCGCTTGTAGCGTTCACCGCCTGCCACCAGAACCAGCCGAGGAACAGCGCGGCCACCACGCACAGCAGCGCGGCGGCGCGCCGGCCCGTACGCCACCGGATATGGCTCTGCGCCGGCGAATCATCCGGGCCGGGCTCGACGCTTCCCGCACTAAGAGAAGCCACCGACGCCTCGGCGAGCAGGCCGGTCCCGGACCCGACGGCAGCAGACAGCCTCCGGCCGGTGCGGCCCGGATCGACCCGGCTCTGATCAGCACTGGGCGGAATTCCCGGATGGCGGCGCGGCATCTGCCCATCCTAGGAAGCCCCAGGCGAAGTGGTCAGGGCCGGCCGCGCCTATGTGGATACGGCAGGACGCGCTGTGGCCCCTTTGGGGTGGTGGCTAGCCCAGCTGGCCGAAATTTTCCAGCAGCTTCATGAGTGTCAGGCAGAGGTCGCCAATCAGGTGCTCGCTCCATCCATCCCCCGCGCGCGGGTAAGTCAGGATCCACTGGCTGAGCCCTTCGAGGAGTTCCGCTGCCGACTCGTACTCGCGCTTCTTGACGAGCATCCCGATCGCTGCGACAGCTTCTTCTTCGGTGTCAAAGGTGATCATTCCGTCCCTGATGCCGCGGACGATCTCCCGCGCCTGTTCGGCGACTGCTTCCTTTGTCATGGCTGAGACCTTTCAATGGCTGTCAGCTGAAGTTTAGCCACTCCAGGGCACACCGGAACCAATTTGGGTCCCGTGCCGGGCTACGGCGCGGCGGGGGTGTCCTCGGCCCCGGCCAAAGGCGTGCTGTCCTCCCCCACGATCACTGCCAGCACACCGAGGCCGGCGTGTGCCGCCAGCACCGCCGGAAGCGCACTGATCTGGACGGGCGGACAGCCGGGAATTGCTGCGGCCAGGTCCGCCGCGAGCTGTTCGGCCTCATCCGGGTTGCCGAAGTGGTGGACGGCGAGCCGGGCCTGCCCAGGGGGCCGGGCGGCGGCGTCGGCCACCACTATCTCCTTGAGCCGCGCGACGGCTTTCGCCGCCGACCGCACTTTCTCCAGCGGAACCACCCGGCCGTCTTCCACCGCGAGGATGGGCTTGATCGAAAGCATGGTCCCCCAGAGTGAGGCCGCGGCGCCGATTCGGCCGCCCCGCCTTAGTTGCTCAAGGCTGGGCACATAGAAATACACCCTGGCGCGGGCCAGCCGTTGCTCGGCATATTCCCGCACCTCCGCCGCGGTCCGGCCGTCCGCCGCGGCGGCAGCGGCGGCCTGGACCCCCATCCCCTGCGCCATGCCGACGGTACGCGAGTCCAGGACCTCGACCGGGAAGCCCACACGGGCGGCTGCCAGGCGGGCAGAATCCGCCGTTCCGGACAGTTCCCCGGAAATGTGGACCGACACCACCGACTCATAGCCAAGCCGCCGGGCCGCGAGGTAGGCCTGTTCGAACTGACCGGGGGACGGCCGCGAGGTTTTAACGGGTTTGCCGCTGGCCAGCGCCACAGCGATCGTGTCGGCGATGTCGTCTTCGCCCTCGCCATAGATTTCAGCACCCACCATGACGGGCATCGGGACAACCGTCAGCCGCCCGTCGGCGGCCAGGCCCCGAACCCAGTCAGCCGGCAGTGCCGCGGCGGAGTCGGTGACCACAGCCGTCCTCACGACGGCGGCGGGCACCGCTTCAGGGACCATTACCGGCCGCGCGGCCTGACGAAGCCCGCTAAGGCGCTCCTTCAGCCACGGCCACCCCGCGGGGTCGCGGTGGGGCACGAAGCACCTCCTGCTGTCTGCGCTGGCTGTTCGGACCTGCTGTGGTGCCGGCCGCCGGATTGCACCGGCGGCCGGACTGTCGTTTGGCCCGCCCGGCTAGGCCGGGACGATGTTGACCAGTTTAGGCGCCCGCACGATGACCGTGCGGATCCCCCGCCCGTCGAGGGCGCGCTGGACGTTCTCCGAGGCCAACGCCAGTTCCCGCAGTTCGTCCTCGCCGATCTCCGGCGAGACTTCCAAGCGGTCCCGGACCTTGCCCTGGACCTGGACGACGGCTGTCACCGTGTCCTCCACAAGCAGGGCCTCGTCGTGCGTCGGCCAGCCGGCGTTGGCCACCGAAGCGGGGTGTCCCAGCACATTCCAGAGATCCTCGGCCGTGTACGGCGCGAAGAGGCTCAGGATGACCGCGACGGTTTCAACCGCTTCACGGACGGCCGGGTCGGCGCCGCCGGCGCCGCCATCGATCGTCTTGCGCGTAGCGTTGACCAATTCCATCAGCTTGGCCACCACCACATTGAACTTGTTTGAGTCCAGCAGCGCTTCCGCGTCGGCGATCGTTCGGTGGGTCACGGTGCGCAGGGCACGGTCGCCGGTGGTGAAGTCAACGCCGGGTGCGCTCGTGACGTCCTGGCCGAGGCGCCAGGCGCGGGCCAGGAACTTGGCGGAACCCGACGGCGAAACGTCAGCCCAGTCGACGTCGTCCTCCGGCGGGGAGGCGAAGATCATGGTGAGGCGGACGGCGTCGACGCCGAACTTGTCCAGCTGCTCGCCCAGGTCGACGCCGTTGCCCAGGGACTTGCTCATGGCCTTGCCGCCGTTGAGCACCTGCCCCTGGTTCAGCAGTGCGCTGAACGGCTCGTCGGCGTCGATCATGCCCAGGTCGTGGATGACCTTGGTGAAGAACCGGGCGTAGAGCAGGTGCAGGATGGCATGCTCCACGCCGCCGACGTACTGGCCCACCGGCATCCAGTCGTTGATCTTCTCCGGATCGAACGGGCCGTCGGTGTACTGCGGGGAGACGAAGCGCAGGAAGTACCAGGAGGAATCCACGAAGGTGTCCATCGTGTCCGTGTCCCGCTTGGCCGGGCCGTGGCAGTCGGGGCACTCGACGTTGACCCAGCTTTCGACGGCGGCCAGCGGCGACGTGCCCTTCGGGGACAGGTCCTCGCCGCGCAGGTCGGCCGGCAGCGTGACGGGCAGCTGCTCGTCCGGGACCGGAACCTCGCCGCAGGCTGGGCAGTGGATGATCGGGATCGGGGTGCCCCAGAAGCGCTGCCGGCTGAGCAGCCAGTCGCGCAGGCGGAAGTTCACGAATTTCTCGCCCGTGCCCAGCTCCTGCAGGATCTCGATGGCCGCCGGGATGGCTTCCGCCTTCGGCAGGCCGTCCAGGGCGCCGGAGTTGATCAGCGTCCCCTCGCCGGAGGTCGCGGTGCCGCTGACTGCGGGATCTTCCTCGCCGGTGTCCAGCACGGCACGGACCGGCAGGTCGAAGGTGCGGGCGAAGTCGAGGTCGCGCTGGTCGTGCGCCGGGACGGCCATGATGGCGCCGGTGCCGTAGTCGGCCAGCACGTAGTCGGCTGCCCAGACGGGCAGCTTCTCGCCGTTGAGCGGGTTGATGGCGTAGCGGCCGGTGAAGACGCCCGTCTTTTCGCGCTCGGTGGACTGGCGTTCGATTTCGGAGAGTGCCTTGACCTGTTCGCGGTATGCGTCCAGGGCCGCGGCGTGCTCCCCGGTGACCAGTTCGACGGCGAGCGGCGCGTCGGCGGCGACGACGAAGAACGTCGCGCCGTACAGGGTGTCCGGGCGGGTGGTGAACACCGTGACGTCCTTGGCGGGCTTGCCGCCGTCGGCTTCGATTACGAAATTGACGTGGGCGCCTTCGGAGCGTCCGATCCAGTTTTTCTGCATCGCCAGGACGCGTTCGGGCCAGTGGCCGCGCAGTTCGTCCATGTCATCGAGCAGCCGGTCGGCGTAATCGGTGATCTTGAAGTACCACTGGTTCAGCGACTTCTTGGTGACGGGAGTGCCGCAGCGTTCACAGGCGCCATTGACCACCTGTTCGTTCGCCAGCACGGTCTGGTCCTTGGGGCACCAGTTGACCGGGGAATTCTTGCGGTAGGCCAGTCCGCGCTCGTAGAAGCGTTTGAAGAGCCACTGTGTCCAGCGGTAGTACTCCGGGTCGGAGGTGTGGATCCGGCGGGACCAGTCGGCAGAGATGGCGTAGCGCTTGAAGGACGCCGCCTGCGTGTCGATGTTTTCGTACGTCCACTCGCTGGGGTGGGCGTTGCGCTTGATCGCGGCGTTTTCGGCGGGCAGCCCGAAGGAGTCCCAGCCGATCGGGTGCAGCACATCGTAGCCCTGCTGGCGGAGGTAACGCGCGACGACGTCGCCCATCGCGAACGCCTCGGCGTGGCCCATGTGGAGATCGCCGGACGGGTACGGGAACATGTCCAGCACGTACCGCCGCTCCTTCGATCCGTCATCGACGGGCGTGAAGACCTTCAAGTCCTCCCAGACCTGCGGCCACTTGGCTTCCATGGCCGCGAAGCTATAGGCACCCTCTTCCGGCGTCTCCGCTGCGACTGCTGGTGTTCCGGTCTCTGTCTCCGGCTGAACGCTCACTGCTGGCCTCTTCTGTTCTGTCAAGCCCTATGTACCGTCAAGTCTTGTGCCGTCAATCTCCCAGGCCAAGGCCACTGTCCCGCCCCTGCCTGTTCTCCTGCCGTCCGCCCGAAAGGGTCCAGACACACAAAAGCCCCTCGACACGGAGGGGCTGCCGCTCGGCAATCCGAGTTCTCGTCGGGATGCCGGGCGGCTAGCTAAGCAGGAGGATCGCACGCATAGCTCTACTTTAGCGCCTCCGGCCGGTTCGCGGGGAAACGGGAGAGCTGTTGCGGATCCGGACGGCTTCCGGCCCCGCGGATCTCGCCGCGGCCGCCGCCGCGCCGGGCGGACTTCCCGGCCCTGAAAGCCCGGATTTTTTTGGGAACGACCACTCGGACTGCAGCTTCCACTACTGGGCACATCACGGCCCCGCCGGCCCGCCAGCAATCGCCGGAGAGAGTGCCGGCGGCAAAGAGGCAAGTAGTTCTCGGTCCGGCGCCCAGTAGTTCTGCCGCGTTTCCCAGTAGTCAGGATACGCATATTGACAAAACGCAACCTATGTGAGTGTCATCCTGCAGATCGGGTGCAGGCGCGGCACGAATTTGGGCCTCCATTGCGGGCATTTGCGCCCTTGCCAAACGCTTTCAACAGGGACACTATGCTCACAAGATCTCTGGGGGATTCGCAACAGGTCTCGGGTTGAGGAGCCTGACATGTGTCACTTGCGGAGTTCTTGCCTGCAACAATTCATCAATCCGGCCGGGCGTTGCGCGCCCACCGGAAGCGGCCTGGAAGCCGACTAGCCATGTTCGGCTGGATCACCCGCTTCAGTCTGCAGTTCCGCATCCTGGTGCTCGCCCTCGCCGCCGGAATTATCGCTTTTGGCATCATCAATGTTCCCCGCATCGCCGTGGACACAATGCCCGAATTCGCGCCGGCGCAAGTCGAAATCCAGACAGAGGCCCTGGGCCTCTCGGCTGTCGAAGTTGAGCAGCTCATTACCTCTCCGATGGAAGCGGACCTCCTCAACGGGGTGGCCTGGCTGGACGAGATCCGCTCGAAATCCGTCCCGGGTCTGTCATCCATCCAACTCGTCTTCGAGCCGGGCACGGATCTGCTGCGGGCACGCCAGCTGGTCGCGGAACGGATGACCCAGGCCGTGGCGCTGCCGAATGTGTCCGCGCCGCCGCTGATCATGCAGCCCGTCTCCTCCACGAGCCGGGTGCTGATGGTCAAGATGAACTCTAAGCAGCTCTCCGGCATCGAGATGTCGGTCCTGGCCCGTTGGAAGATCAAACCGCGGCTGATCGGCATTCCGGGCGTGGCGAACGTTTCCATTTGGGGCCAGCGCGAGCAGCAGCTCCAGGTCGAGGTCACCCCCACGCAGCTGCGGGACAAGGGAATCACCCTCGAACAGGTCATCAAGACCACCGGCAACGCGGTGTGGGTTTCGCCGCTGAGTTTCCTCGAAGCGTCCACCCCGGGCACCGGCGGTTTCGTTGAGTCTCCGAGCCAGCGCCTCGGCATCCAGCATGTCCTCCCCATCCGGACCCCGGCCGACCTCTCCAAGGTCAGCGTGGAGGATTCGACGCCGGCGATGTCGTTGGGCGATATAGCCCAGGTCAGGGAAGACCATCAGCCCCTCATCGGCGATGCCGTCGTCGGACAGGACGCCGGGCTGATGCTGGTCATTGAGAAGTTCCCCGGAACCAGTGCTGTGCAGGTCACCGAAGATATCGAAGCGGCGCTGAAAGATATGGAGCCCGGCCTGACCGGAGTCCAGCTTGACACCACGGTGTTCCGCCCGGCGACCGGTGTTCAGGACTCCGTGAGCGGCCTTGGCCTTGCGCTGTTGATCAGCCTGCTGATCGCGGTCGGGCTTTTCTGGCTGCTCTTCCGTTCCTGGCGAGTGGCGGTGATTGCCCTCGCGGCCATCACGACAACCGTCGTCACGGCGGCCGTGGTCCTCTACGCGCAACACGCCACCCTCAACATCACGGTCCTGGTCGGCCTTGTCCTTGCCATGTCAGTGATCGTGGGCGACATTGTGGAGGACGTCCAGGCCCAGCGGCGCAGGCCGCTGGTGACCGAAGCCACGGAAACCGAGGCCACGCTAAGGTCCAGGATCGTGGCTGTCGTCCGGGGGGTCCGAACCCCGTTGTTCCAGGCCTCGCTGATCATGGTGGTGGTCCTCATTCCAACGCTGTTCGTGTCCGGAATCGGCGGATCCTTCTTTACTCCGCTGTTCTGGTCAGTGGTGCTGGCCCTCTCGGCCGGCCTGCTCGTCGGACTCTCTGTCACCCCGGTGCTGTCACAGCTCCTGCTGCCGAAGGAGACTGCGACCCCTCGGGACGCACCCTCCACCGGCAGGGCCCGCGCCTACTACGACCGTGCCCTCAAGGGCGCCCGTTCCCGCCAAACCCTCACGCTGGTCGCAGTGGCCGTCGTCGGCGTGCTTGGACTCGCCGCCGGATCCCAGTTGATCGGGAACCGGCCGGTCGTCCCGACCTTGCCGGACAGGACCCTGCTGGTCCAGTGGGACTCCATGGCCGGCACGTCCAATGACGAGGTCCGCCGGGTCGCGTCCAAGGCTTCAGACGAACTGAAGGCGCTGCCAGGCGTGTCAGGAGTCGGCGGCCACATCGGCCGCGCCATCACCTCCGACCAGGTCGTCGGAAACAGCGCCGCCGAACTGTGGGTATCCATTGCCCCGGACGCCGACTTCGGAGCGACCGAGCAGGCCGTCCGCGACGTGGTCCAGGGCTACCCCGGCATCGCACACAATGTTGTGAACTATTCCGAGCAAAAAATCGGTGCCATGAACAGCACCCTGGAGCCCGGCTTCGCGGTCCGGGTCTATGGCACGGCACTGCCGGTCCTGCGGGAGAAGGCCGAAGAAGTCCGCAAAGCCCTCGAGAACATCAACGGCGTCAAGAACCCGACAATCAACGCCATACCGATGACGCCGATCGTGGAGGTCGAGGTCAATCTCGAGGCTGCCCAGAAGTTCGGCATCAAGCCCGGTGACGCCAGGCGCGCCGCAGCAACCCTGATGCAGGGGATTGTCGTGGGCAACCTCTTCGAAGAGCAAAAGGTCTTCGAAGTAGTGGTCCGCGGCGCGGTTGACGTCAGGGATGACCTGACCAGCATCCGTGAACTGCTCCTTGATACTCCCACCGGCGGGCATGTCCAGCTCGGCGAGATCGCCACGGTCCGGATGGTCCCCAACGAGGTCGTCGTGCTGCACGATGACACGTCCCGGCGGGTCGACGTCCATGCCGATGTCAGCGGACGCCCGCTGGCCGACATTCAGCGGGATGTTGAAGCTGCCATCAAGCAGATCCAGTTCCCGGTGGAATACCACGCAGAGATCCCGGCCAAGTATGCCCAGGTGCAGGCCGCCGATTCCCTCGTCCTGTGGCTTGCGGTGGCCGCCCTCCTCGGGGTGTTCCTGCTGCTCCAGACTGCGGTACGGAGCTGGAAGCTGGCCCTCGCCAACTTCCTGTCCCTTCCGGCGGCGCTCTCCGGGGCCGCCGTGGCCGCCTGGATCGGTACTGCAACGATGTCCTGGATTGCCATGACCGCCTTCGCCGCCAGCCTCGCCATTGCCGCCCGCAACGCAACGATGCTCTCGGCCCGTGCCGATGAGTTGTGGCGTTCCCAGCCGCAAGCGTCCCGCGCTAAGGCCGTCATGACGGCAGCCCGGGACCGGGTATCGCCGGTCCTGAAGACTGCCCTGGTAACCGTGCTGGTACTGATTCCGCCCGCACTGATTGGCGGCGTCGGCCAGGCCGTGATTGTTCCGATATTGCTGATCATCGGCGGAGGCCTCGTGACCACAACGCTTGTGGCACTCCTGGTGCTCCCCCTGCTGGCCCTCTGGTTCGGCCCTCACGCCGCACCCGAAGATTGGTCGGAAGTATACGAACCGGAAACCCCCGTTAAGCAGGAAAAGGTGGAAGCAAAATGACCAGCCAAAAGCCCCAACGGCGCCTGCCCCTGGCTGCAGCCGTCTGTGCAGCAGTTCTCTTCGCCCTTCCGGCCTGCGCGCAGTCCGCCGCGGTGACGCCCGCGGCGGCCGGTGAAGCCCCCGCCAAAGTCGAGAAGAACGCCACGACGGGCATCGCCAAGCTGACCGTGACCGAACACGGCCTTTCCCGCATCGATCTGAAGACGGAACCGGTCGCGGCGGGCGCGGGCTCGGACGTGCTGCTGCCTTATGCCGCGCTGTTGTACGACGCCAACGGCAAGACGTGGGTCTACACCAACCCCGCACCGCGGGTGTTTGAGCGCCAGGCAGTCACCGTTGCCAAGGTCGAGGCAGGTGTGGTCACGGCCAGCGCCGGCCCCGCCGTGGGGACTCCTGTCGTCACGGTGGGCGCGGTAGAACTCTTCGGCACCGAGTTCAACACGGGCAAATGACATGCGCCGGATAGTCGCAGCCAGCCTGAAGTTCAGATCGATCATCATCGCGATGGCGGCTGCGCTGATGATCGTGGGCGGCGCGCAACTCAGCAGCGCCTCGGTGGACGTGTTCCCCGAGTTCGCGCCACCGAAGGTCGAGGTCCAGACAGCCTGCCTGGGACTTACCGCCGCCGAGGTCGAGGAACTGGTGTCGGTTCCTATGGAGGAGGCGTTCAACGGTATCGCCGGCCTCAACCACATGAGGTCAAAATCGGTGCCCCAGCTCTCGTCGATTGTGATGGAATTCGAGAACGGCACTGATCTGCTCACTGCCCGGCAACTGGTGTCCGAGCGCATGGCGACGGTCATCCCGACCCTGCCCACCTGGGCCGCACCGCCGCTGATGCTGCAGCCCCTCTCCTCCACCAGCCGGGTCATGAAGATCGGCCTGTCCTCGGACACCCGGTCGCTCATCGAGATGTCCATGATCTCCTACTGGAACATCAGGGCACATCTGCTGCGCGTTCCGGGGGTGGCCAATGTCGCCATCTGGGGCGAACGCCTCCAGATGCTCCAGGTGCAGGTGGATCCGGCCAGGCTGGCAGCCAACAACGTCACCCTGGAAACCGTGATGAGCTCCACGTCCGATGCCCTGGACGCGGGTCTGCTGCACTACTCCCCCGGCGCCCTCATCGGAACAGGCGGTTCGATCGACACACCCAGCCAGACCATTGGCATCCGGCACGTCCAGGCCATCACGTCGCCGGAAGAACTGGCGAAGGTGGCGGTGACGGACCGTGAGGGCCAGGCCCCGCTGCGGCTGTCAGACGTCGCCAACGTGGTGGAGGACCACCAGCAGCTGATCGGCGACGCGGTGATCAATGGCGGTCCCGGGCTCATGCTGATCGTGGAGAAGCTCCCCTGGGGCAACACCCTCGAAGTGACGCGCGGGGTGGAAGAGGCGCTGAAGCAGCTCGAACCCGGCCTTTCCGGGATTGCCGTGGACACCACGATATTCCGGCCTGCGACCTTCATTGAGGAATCCCTCGGCAACCTGGGCGTGGCCCTCCTGCTGGGCTGCCTGCTGGTCATCCTGGTGCTGAGTGTCTTCCTCTTCCAGTGGCGGACGGCGCTGGTCAGCGTCATGGCCATACCGTTGTCGCTGACGGCCGCGGCCCTGGTCCTCTATTGGACCGGGGGCACGATTAATACGATGGTGCTCGCGGGGCTGGTGATTGCCGTCGGGGTGGTGGTGGACGATGCCATCATCGACGTCGAAAACATCGTCCGGCGGCTCCGGCACCACCGTGCCAGCGGAGGCACCGAAAGCACGGCCAGGGTCGTGGTGAACGCCTCGCTCGAGGTCCGAGGCCCGATTGTCTATGCCACGTTGATCATCGTCGCCGCGACAGTGCCGATCTTCTTCCTGGACGGGCTGACCGGGGCGTTCTTCCGCCCGCTGGCCACCTCCTACACCCTCGCGGTGGTGGCGTCCATGGTGGTTGCGCTCACCGTCACGCCGGCGATGGCCTACATCTTCCTCAGGAACGCCAAACTGGAAGATAAGGATCCACCCGTGGTCAGGGTGCTGAAGCGCTGGTACGGCAAATTACTCCGGCCCATGGTCCGGCGTCCCGCCCCTGGGTATCTTGCCCTGGGCGCCCTGGGCGTCATCGGCCTTGTACTGGCACCTCTGCTGGGCCAATCCTTGCTCCCCTCCTTCAAGGAGCGTGACTTCCTGATGCACTGGCTCACGCAGCCCGGCACGTCAAACTCCGAGGAAGTCCGGGTCAGCCAGCTCGCCTGCAAGGAACTCATGACGATCAAGGGAGTCAACAACTGCGGGTCCCACATTGGCCAAGCGTTCAACGCCGATGAAGTCGTGGGCGTCTACTTCGGGGAGAACTGGATCAGCGTTGACCCCGCGGTGGACTATGACGAGACCCTTGCCGCCGTGCAGGAAGTCGTGAGTGGCTACCCCGGAATCGTGCGGGACGTCCAGACGTACCTCAAGGAGCGCATCCGCGAGGTCCTGACAGGCACCGGCTACGCCGTCGTCGTGCGGGTCTATGGCGACGACTTGGGCACCCTGAAAGCGGAGGCCGACAAGATCAAGGGCATCCTGGGCGGCATTGAGGGGGCCATCGGCGCGAAGGTCGCGCTCCAGGCCAACATTCCGCAGATCAATGTGGAAGTGAATCTGGATGCCGCAGAGCGTTACGGGCTGAAGCCCGGCGACGTGCGACGCGCGGCCGCCACCCTGGTCGCTGGAGAGGAAGTCGGCGACGTCTACCGGGATGGCAAGGCCTACGACGTCCAGGTGTGGAGCGCGCCGGAAACCCGGACCAGCGTCACCAGTATCGAGAATCTCCCGCTCGACACTCCTTCCGGGGAAAGGATCCGGATGGCTGACGTCGCCTCAATTTCGGTCAAACCCACGCCCAATGTCATCGAGCGGTCGGAGGGATCCAGGCGCATCGATGTCAGTGCCAACGTGAAGGAAGGCGATCTGGCCAAGGTTGTGGAGAAGTTGAAGTCCGAAATGGAGTCGATCCAGTTCCCGGTCGGCTACGAGGCGGTTGTCCTCGGCGAATACGCCGAACGCCAAGCCGCCTCGCAGCGCCTGCTGCTGTACTCGGCGGGCGCTGTCATCGTGGTCTTCCTCCTGCTCCAGGCGGCATTCCGGAGCTGGCGTCTGGCCATCCTGGCCATCCTGACGCTGCCGGCTGCATTGGTGGGCGGCGTGATTGCCGCCCACCTCAGCGGCGGCATCCTGTCGCTGGGATCCCTCGTCGGCTTCCTGACGCTGATGGGTATCGCCGCCCGCAACGGCATCCTGCTGATCAACCACTGCCAGCATCTGGAGCAGTTCGAGGGCATGACCTTCGGGCCTGCCCTTGTGCTGCGCGGGGCCGCCGAACGTTTGTCGCCGATTTTGATGACCACCCTCGCCACCGCACTGGCCCTGGTGCCCCTGGTGGTGATGGGGAACATCCCCGGCCATGAGATTGAACATCCCATGGCGGTGGTGATTCTGGGCGGCCTTGTCACGTCGACACTGGTCAACCTGTTCATCGTCCCGTCGCTGTACCTTCGGTTCGCCAAGAAGGGACCGAAGCGTGAGCGGCGGCCCAACCAGCCCCAGCCGGCCCCGGCCGTATAGCCCGAGCCACCACCATCCCAAGAAAGAAGCCAGTGACATGGCCTTACCAGGCAAACGTTTCACGGCCTACGGCTCCGCAATCCTGCTGGTGCTGGCCACGATGACCGTGACGACGGCGGCCACAGCCGCCGCCGCCCCGGGTCCAAAGGAACTCTGCGGCCCCGGCTCGAAGATCGATTTCGATCCCTGGGAGTTCCCTGCGTCACCGCGGGTCGATAACAAGTGGTTCCCGCTGAAGCCGGGAATGCAGTTCACCACGGATGGCACAGTGACATCGCCGGAAGGGACCAGCGCACACAAAGTGGTTCATACCATCACCGGGCTGACCAAGGTCATCGATGGTGTGAACACAGTCGTGATGTGGGACCGGGACTACTCCGACGGCGTACTGGCCGAATCCGAGCTGGCGTTCTTCGCCCAGTCGAAGGACGGCGACGTCTGGCTGTTCGGCGAGTATCCGGAGGAGTACGAAAACGGCAAGTTCGTGGGTGCTCCCAGCACCTTCATCAGCGGGATCGCCACGGCACAGGCCGGAATCGCAATGCAGGGCCGTCCGCGGACCGGCACCCCCGCGTACGTCCAGGCCTATGCGCCCAAAGTCGACTTCCTTGATTGCGGCGACGTGCTCAAAACGAACCAGCGCGTCTGCGTCCCGACCGGGTGCTACAACGATGTGCTGGTGATCGACGAGTACAACCCGCTGGATCCGCCAGCCGCCGCCGGCCATCAGCGGAAGTACTATTCCGCGGGCTCAGGCCTCGTGCGGGTGACCGCCGTCGGCGGTGACCAGCAGGAGACCATGGACCTGGTCAAGATCCGGAAGCTCAGCGACGCGCAGCTCCGAATGGTCAATGAACAGGCCCTGGAACTGGACAGCCGCGGCTACAAGGTCAGCAAGGATGTGTACGCCAAGACGCCCCGCGCCGTTGAGGTGACTCCCCGTCACGGGCACTGACGCCCCCGTCCTGCACGATCGACAGGAAAAGCTCCGGTCAGCCTGGCTGACCGGAGCTTTTCGTTGCCTCCTGCGGGGACGCCGTGCGGCTACTTGACGTCGTCGTCCACCCAGTCCATGGACTTGGTGACGGCCTTCTTCCAAAGGCGCATCTGGCGCTCACGCTCGGACTGGTCCATCGTCGGCTCCCAGCGCTTGTCCTCGGACCAGTTGGCTGAGCATTCGCCCAGGTCCTTCCAGAATCCGACGGCCAGCCCGGCGGCGTAGGCGGCACCCAATGAGGTTGTCTCCACGACCTTGGGCCGGATCACCGGAACGCCGAGGATGTCCGCCTGGAACTGCATCAGCGCGTCGTTGGCGACCATGCCGCCGTCGACCTTCAGCTCCGTCAGCGGCACACCGGAGTCCGCGTTGACGGCGTCGAGCACCTCGCGGGTCTGGAAGGCGGTAGCCTCCAGCGCCGCGCGGGCGATGTGGTTCTTGTTCACGAACCGGGTCAGGCCGACGATCGCGCCGCGGGCGTCGGAACGCCAGTAGGGAGCGAACAGGCCGGAGAACGCCGGAACGATGTACACGCCGCCGTTGTCCTCGACCGAGGCCGCCAGCGTCTCCACCTCGGGGGCGCTGCTGATCATGCCGAGGTTGTCACGCAGCCACTGCACCAGCGAACCGGTGACAGCGATGGAGCCTTCCAGGGCGTAGTGCGGCTTGGCGTCGCCGAGCTTGTAGCCGACCGTGGTCAGCAGCCCGTTCTTGGAGTGGACGATTTCCTCGCCGGTGTTGAAGATGAGGAAGCAGCCCGTGCCGTAGGTGTTCTTGGCCTCGCCCGCGTCGAACGCGGCCTGGCCGAACGTCGCAGCCTGCTGGTCACCCAGGATGCCGGCAACCGGAACCTCCCGCAGCAGCTGGGACGTGTGGACCGTGCCGTAGACCTCGGAGGAGGACTTGATCGCCGGCATCATCGAAGCGGGAACACCGAAGGCATCCAGGATTTCCTGGTCCCAGGACAGCGTCTCCAGGTCCATGAACATGGTCCTCGAGGCGTTGGTGACGTCCGTGACGTGGACGCCGCCGTCGGTGCCGCCGGTCAGGTTCCAGAGCACCCAGCAGTCGGTGTTGCCGAAGACGAGGTCGCCGGCCTCGGCCTTGGCCCGGGCGCCCTCGACGTTGTCCAGGATCCACTTGATCTTGGTGCCGGAGAAGTAGGTTGCCAGCGGCAGGCCCACCTTCTGCTTGAACCGTTCCGGGCCGCCGTCCTTGGCGAGCTCGTCGACGATCGACTGGGTGCGGGTGTCCTGCCAGACGATCGCGTTGTACACGGCCTTGCCGGTGGTCTTGTCCCAGACGACCGCGGTTTCACGCTGGTTGGTGATGCCGACGGCGGCAATGTCGTGGCGGGTCAGGTTGGCCTTGGACAGTGCGGAGGCGATGACCTCGCGGGTGTTGTTCCAGATCTCGGCGGGGTCGTGCTCCACCCATCCTGCCTGCGGGAAGATCTGCTCGTGTTCCATCTGGCCGGAGGAAACGATGTTGCCGCTGTGATCGAACACGATGGCGCGGGTGCTCGTGGTTCCCTGGTCAATGGCGATTACATACTGGTTCATGCTGACGTCCTTGTCTTTTGGCCTGGCTGTCTGACGGGCGGTGATGTTGTGTTCAGAGGGAAATTACGTGGCAACGGTGGCCATGATCGGCACGACGGCCGCCACGAGTCCGGCCAGTCCGCCGCCGATGAGGGGTCCGACGATTGGAACCCAGGAGTAGCTCCAGTCGCTGGATCCCTTGCCCTTCATGGGGAGCAGGGCGTGCGCGATGCGGGGGCCGAGGTCACGTGCCGGGTTGATGGCGTAGCCGGTGGGACCACCGAGTGAAACGCCGATGCCGACAACCAGCAGGGCGACCTGCAGCGGGCCGAGCCCGGACGGCGTCCCGCCGAAGGCCAGGATGACGAAAACGAGTACAAAGGTGCCGATGACTTCCGTGACCACGTTCCAGACGTTGGAGCGGATGGCGGGGCCAGTGGAGAAGACGGCCAGCTGGCTGGCAGGCTCGGCCTCCGCCGCATCGAAGTGCTGCCTGTAGGCCAGCCACATCACGACGGCGCCCAGGAAGGCACCCAGCAATTCACCGCCCAAGTAGGTCAGCGTCGAGGCGAAGTCGACAGGGACACCGGGCGCGTACTCCTTTTTACCGTTCACCAGCAGGCCGAAGGTCACGGCGGGGTTCAGGTGTGCCCCGGACATGGCGGCGACGTAGACGCCGGAGAAGACGGCGATGCCCCATCCCCAGGTGACCATCAGGAACCCGCCGTTGTTGCCCTTGGTGCCTTTGAGTGCAACGTTTGCCACAACGCCGCAACCCAGCAGGGTCAGCATTGCGGTACCGAATACTTCGGACAGGAAAACTATTCCAAGAGACATCTTTGACTCCTCTATTTTCTGTTGTCAGCCCCTCGCGAGTTTGAGGGGCTGTTGGGCCGTTGGCGTGTTGGCGCCGCCGGCCTGCCACTGCGCCGGTCCCCCAGAGGAACCACGCAGTCCTTGTGCCCGGACGTCCCCCGTCCGGGCACCGAGGTCTATCAGGAGACCAGGCTGTGGACCTGGACGCCGTGGAATCGCTTGAGCACCTCCTGAGCGTGGCTGATTTCGGAGGTCCGCGTCGCCGCGTCCCAGCCCAGCGGGCCGGCAAGGATACCGGCAACCTCGTTCAGCAGCTCGCCGGTCACAAGTCCGCGGAAGGCGAGGGACGTGCGGCGGATCAGCACGTCGACCAGGTGCCCGATCTGCTCGTTTTGGGCCATGAACTCCAGTTCGCGCACGCTGAGTTCGCTGGTCGAGTGCAGGAGCCGGTCAGGGGCGGATTCCGGGGCCGCGTCGAGGAAGCTGATGACTTCCTCCGCACGGGTGCCATAGCGGGTCAGCAGCCCGGCCGTGCGGTCCGCGTCGCGTCCGGCGGCCATGTGCGCCTTGATCCAACGCTGCACGCCGTCCTCGCTGTCCGGGAAGTCGGCGCCGCCGCCGATGGCGAGTTTCGCCGTCGAAACCTTCCGTTCAATGCCGAGTTCGGCGAGGACGTTGTTGCTCAGGTGTTCGGCGAGGGCCCGGAAGGTGGTCCACTTGCCGCCGACGAGGCTCAGCACGACGGCGCCGCCGCCCTGCCCCGCTCCTGCGGCTGCCGCCGCGCCGGCGCGCCGCTCGATCCGGTAGTCGCGGCTGACGAAGCCCGGCTGGGTGGCGTCGTGCCTCGGCAGCGGGCGGACTCCGGAGAAGGTGTAGACGATCTGCTCCCGGTCCACGGTGATGTCCGGGAAGACGTGGCCGATCAGGTCGAAGAAGTAGTCGATCTCCGACTCGGTGCACACGGCGTCTTCAGCCATGTCGGCGTCGACGTCGGTGGTGCCCACCAGGACCCGGTCCCCCATCGGGTAGATCAGCACGATCCGGCCGTCGGTGTGTTCGAAGAAGATTTCGCGGCCGTTGCAGGCGGCGAGCAGTTCCGGGTGGTCCAGCACGATGTGCGATCCCTTGGTGCCGCCCATAAAGGCCGACGCCGCGCCCATGGCCTGGTTGGTCAGATCGACCCAGGCGCCGGTGGTGTTGACGATGACGTCGGCGGTGAAGTGGAGCCGTTCGCCGGTGAGCTCATCCCGCAATTCCACCGTGCTTCCCGCGTTCCCAGCCCCGTCTTTGATGCCGTCCTTGACCGCGACAAGCGAGAGGTAGTTGCTGGCGCGGGCGGCACTGGCGCCGGAAGCGCCGGCCTTCTCGCCGTCCTGGAGTACGTCAAGGGTCAGCCGCTCGGGGTTGTGGACGGAGGCGTCGAAATAGGTGGCGGTGTACTTGATGCCGGGGTGCAGGCGCGGCAGTTCCGCCAAGGCGCGTTTGCGGCCGCGGAACTGGTGGCGGGGCACGGTGCCGCCGTCGCGGGAGAAGAAGTCGTACATGCTCAGCCCGAGTTTGATCAGGAAGGCCCCGCGTTCGGTGTGCTTGCCCTGCTTGTGGGTCAGGAAGCGCAGCGGAGCGGCCAGGACCCCGGAGAACGTGCTGAAGATGGGGATGGTGGTCTGCAGCGGCTTCACGTAGTGGGGCGCGATGCGCAGCAGGCGGTTACGTTCGACCACCGACTCCTGGACCAGGCGGAATTCGCCGTTTTCGAGGTACCGGATGCCGCCGTGGATCATGTGCGAGGACGCCCCGCTGGCTCCCTGGCAGTAGTCGCCGCGCTCCACGAGGGCTACGTCCACACCCTGCAGGGCCAGGTCCCGGAACGTGCCCACTCCGTTGATGCCGCCGCCGATGATGAGCACCTGGGCATGGGGCCGCGTTCGCAGCTTCTGCACCGATGCTCGCTCGCCGGCCGATGCCTGGTTGCGGGCTGAATCCTTCTGTCCCAAGAACTGCTCCTTTGGGTCTTGTTCTGTGCGGCGCGCCCCAGGGCGCGGCGCCGTTCAACACTATTCTTTGGAATAATGGAAAATGGAGTCAAGCACTATGCACAAACGTGCAGAACGGAAATGGGATGACACCCTCACGCCACTCCGACGCCCTCCGCGCGGCCCAGTTGTATTACCTGCAGGACCTGACCATGGACGCCATTGCGCGCGAGCTCCGGACGTCCCGGTCCACCGTTTCGCGGCTGCTTTCCTCGGCCCGGGAATCCGGCCTGGTGCAGATCCAGATCCGGAGTCCGCTAGACACCGGTCCGGAGCTGGCCAGCATGATCCGCGCCGAATACAAAGTCGATGTGCACGTTGTTCCGGTCGTTGACACGCTGAATGAGGCGGAAACACTGGACCGGGTGGCCATGCAGGCAGCACGCACCATCGGCCCGCTGGTCGATTCCAACGCCATCATCGGGGTTGCCTGGGGTTCCACCCTCAGCGCCGTCAGCCGTCACCTGACCCGGAAGATCACCCACGACAGCGTCATCGTCCAGCTCAACGGCGCGGGCAACATGCAAACCACTGGCATCACCTACGCCTCTGACATCATGCGGCGCTTTGGCAGCGCTTACGGGGCGCGCGTGGAACAGTTCCCGGTGCCGGCGTTTTTCGACCACGCGGCAACGAAGAAGGCCATGTGGAATGAGCGCAGTGTTCAGCGGATCCTTGAGCTGCAGGCCCGCATGAGCATCGCGATTTTCGGTGTGGGATCGGTCGACGCCGACTACCCCAGCCACGTTTACGCCGGCGGCTACCTCGATGAGGAGGACCTGACCGTCCTGGCCGGCTCCGACGTCGTCGGCGACGTGGCCACGGTGTTCTTCCGCGCCGATGGCTCCTCGGACGGCATCACCCTCAACGAACGCTCCACCGGCCCGGACCTCGCGCAGCTGCGCCAGGTGCGCCGGAGGATCTGTGTCGTGTCGGGCGCCTCCAAAATAAACGGCCTCCGCGGCGCCCTCGCCGCGGGCCTGGCCACCGACCTGATCCTCGACGAGGCCAGCGCCCGCCGGCTGGTCAGCTTCGACGGCCTGGTGTGACCCGGCCGCCTGGTCCGTCCCGCGGCGCCCGGCCCGCCGTGGGGAGTAGCGGCGGCGGAGTCGGTAAAGTCGAGGGTATGAAACCCTCGCCCCGGTTCAGCCTCAACAACGGCGTCCTCATCGACCAGTTGGGGTTCGGACTCTACAAGGTGCCCTCCGCGGACGCCGCCGGACTCGTGACCATGGCGCTCGAGGCCGGCTACCGCCATTTTGATACCGCCGCCATGTATGGCAACGAGACGGGCGTTGGCCGGGGCATTGGTTCGCTCTCCGGCTTCTCAACCCGCGACGACGCCCGCGGCGGTTCCGGCGAGTCCTCCCCTGCGCTCTCGCGCGAAGACCTCTTCGTCACCACCAAACTCTGGAATGACGACCAGGGGTACGACGCCACACTACGGGCCTTCGACGAGTCCATGGCCAACCTCGGCCTGGAATACGTGGATCTCTACCTCATCCACTGGCCCTGCGCGCAGCGCGGGCTGTATCCCGAGAGCTACCGCGCGATGGAGACCCTCTACAGGGAGGGCAAGGCGCGGGCTATCGGCGTCTCGAATTTCCAGCCGGCCCACCTGCAACACCTGCTGCAGACCGCCGAGGTCGTGCCGGCCGTCAACCAGATCGAACTGCACCCCTGGCTGCAGCAGGAGGAACTGCGCACGCTGCACCGCGAGCTCGGAATCACCACGGAGGCGTGGAGCCCGCTGGGCCGCGGCCAGGTCCTGCAGGATCCGGTGGTGCTGGAGCTTGCGGCCGCGCACGGCAAGACCGCGGCGCAGGTCATCCTCCGCTGGCATGTCCAGCTCGGCCATGTCGCCATCCCGAAGGCCAGCTCCCACGCCCGGATCGGTGAAAACCTGGACGTCTTCGGCTTCAGCCTCGACGACGCCGCCATGGCAGCCCTGGCCGGTCTGGAACGTGGCTTCCGTACCGGCTCCCACCCGGACTCCGTCAATTAGGACATATCGAATGGAATACGTGGAAACCGAGTCCTCCCCCAGCACGCCCCTGTTCAGCGCCGGGCTCGAGGCCCGCACCCATGCAGCCAGCGCGCTCCTGGACGGCACCAGAGTCGCGTACTGGACCTACGAACCGGTCAGCGTGACCCCGGCGACGCGGACCATCCTGGTCATCCATGGTTTTCGGGGCGACCACCACGGCCTGCTCCGGGTAGCCGACCAGCTCCCCGAGATGCGGCTCATCATGCCGGACCTCCCCGGCTTCGGCAGCTCCGCCGCCTTCGCGGGTGCCGAACACAGCGTCGAGAGCTATGGCCGGTTCATCTCCGACTTCATGGCGGCCCTGGGCCTGGGCACCGGCACGGTCCTGCTGGGACACTCCTTCGGCTCGATCGTCGCCAGCCACTATGTGGCAGCCCACCCCGGCGCGGTTTCGGAGCTGATCCTGGTCAACCCGATCGCCGCTCCCGCGCTGGAGGGGCCCAAGGGGCTCATGACCAAACTCGCCGTCCTGTACTACGAGGCCGCCGCCCGCCTCCCCCACCGGCTGGGGCAGGGCCTGCTGCGCAGCCAGCTGATCGTGCGGGTGATGAGCGAGACGATGGCGAAAACCAAGGACAAGCAGCTGCGCCGTTTTGTGCATGCCCAGCACAGCGCGTATTTCTCCGCGTTCGCTGACCGTGAGAGCCTGCTGCAGGCGTTCAAGGCCTCCGTCGGCGGCAACGTCGCCGAAGTGGCCGGGAGCCTCACCCTTCCCGTGCTGCTGATCGCCGGGGAAAAGGACGAGATCGCGACGCTGCCTGACCAGCACACGCTGCTGGCCCTGCTGCCGGATGCGCACCTGGACGTCATCCCGGACGTCGGCCACTTGATCCACTACGAAACCCCGGAACCCGCCGCGGGCTTCATCCGACGCTTCCTGAAGGACCACTCCGCGTGAAAATCCTCATCGATGCCCGTTTCACCCGGCTGGACCACCACGACGGCATCAGCCGCTACGGCGCGAGCCTGATCGCGGCCACGGCCAGGATGGCCGACGTCTCCATGCTGATCAGCGATGTCCGCCAGCTGGCCATGCTGCCGGATGTGCCGTACACACTGATCAACAGCCCGCTGTCACCGGCCGAGTTGTTTGTCGCCGGCAAGGTCAACAAGCTCGGCGCCGACGTTGTGGTGTGTCCCATGCAGACGATGGGCAGCTGGGGCCGGAAGTACGCCCTGGTGCTCACCCTGCACGACCTGATCTATTACGAACACCCGGCACCTCCCGGCTTCCTTCCGGCCCCGGTCCGGGTCCTCTGGCGGCTGTACCACAAGGCGTTCTGGCCGCAGCGGCTCCTGCTGAACCGGGCCGACGTCGTCGCCACGATCAGCTCCACCACCGCCGCACTCATCTCGAAGTACCGGCTCACCCGGCGTCCCGTCAGGATCGTGGGCAACGCCCCGCAGCACGGCCACACGCCGCGGGACCCCGGCGCGGGAGCGGACAAGACGCTGCTCTACATGGGTTCGTTCATGCCGTATAAAAACGTGGAGACCATGATCCGGGGCATGGCGGAACTCCCGGACATGAGCCTGCACCTGCTCAGCCGGATCACCCCGGAGCGCCGGGCGGAACTCGAGGCCCTCGCTCCGGCGGGCTCCAACATCGTCTTCCACAACGGCGTGACCGACGCCGAGTACGAGGCTCTGCTGGAACGCACCACGGCCCTGATCAGCCTGTCGAAGGCGGAGGGCTATGGCCTGCCCCTCGTGGAAGCCATGTCCCACGGCACCCCAGTGATCGCCAGCGACATTCCGATCTTCCGCGAGGTGGGCGGCGACGCGGTCAGTTACGTCCACCCGGATTCACCGGCGGAGTTCGCCGCGGCGGTCCGGAACCTCGAGGATCCGGACTTGTGGAAGACCCGTTCCCGCCGCTCCGTGGAGCGCGCCGCTGACTTCAGCTGGGACGAGTCGGCCCGCAGGCTGCTGGAGACCGCCGAAGAGGCGATGGCCCTGCGCGCCCGCCGGTCCGGCGGCTCCAACGGCCGCTCCCGGAAGTAGCCGGCCCGCAGGCCTAATCCGCGCCCGGCTCGCCGGTACGCTGCGGGGCCGCCGTTGCGAACCGGCGAACCCGCCCTGTACCGGCGGCCCCGGAGCTGTCCGCGGCCGGGAACCGCTTAGAGCACGTCCACGCCGTCGAGCCGGAGCTGCACCGGATCGTCGGTGCGTTTGGCGGCCGCGGCAACCTTGACCGCCCGCAGCGCCTTCGTGACTAGAGGGGCCTGGCCATACGGGATGAAGAGCAGCGTCCGGACGTCCTCGCCGGCAGCCGGCACTCCTCCGTGGCCCGGAGCACCGGCCAGCACGAGGGGCGCCGGGCCGGCGGTCCGCAGCACGATGTCCTGCGCGCCCAACAGCTGCTCGACAGCCTGGCCGAAATGTCCGACGGCGGTCCGCCCGCCGGTGATGGAGGCGACCCGGACAGCCGGGGGCAGCTGGAGTTCCCGGCGCAGGGACAGTTCCCGCTGGGCATAGCCGGCGGGGTCCCAGCGCAGCAGGGCGCCGACTCCGGAGGCGTCGTCGGCGGTGATGACCACCAGGCCGCCATCAACCGCCGGGCGGACCAGGGCGGCGGCGTTGAACCAGCGACGGACGGCGTCCTCCCCCGCCCGCAGGTTTTCGCGGCGCAGCAGCGAATCGCCGTCGAGCAGCAGGGCCGCCGCATAACCGCCGGCCGCGACCGGCTCCGCACCGACTGTGGCCACCACCAGGGCCTTAGAATCCGGAACCGTGGCCAGGACCCGGTCCCCGGACGAGGTGATGACCGGCTTTCCCGGGAAGGCGCGGCCCAGCTCCTCAGCCGTGCGCAGGGCACCCGTGGCGCCCCGCCGGAGCCGGACCCCGTTGCACGTACCGCAGCGCCAGGCCGCAGCCGGAGTCGAGCACCAGCGGCACTGCGGCACGGCCGAGCCTCCGCTGGCCCCGGCGATGGCCAGCGGCCCGCTGCAGGCGGTGCAACGCGCCGGTTCGCGGCAGTTGTCGCAGGCAAGCGACGGCGCATAGCCCGCCCGCGCCACCTGGACCAGAACCGGCCCGCGTTCCAGCCCTTCCTTGGCCGCGCGCCAGGCGGCGCCCGGCAGCCGGGCGATCCTGGCCAGCGGATCATGTTCGAGTTCGTAACTGTCGGCGGTGTTCAGCACCCGCGGAACCGTCCGGCGGACGACGGCGCGGTCCGCCTCCACCGGCCACGCCCAGCCGGCCTCGACGAGGCGCTGCGTTTCGGTGCTCCGGGTGTGCCCGGCGAGAAGGCAGGCAGCGCCCTCCTGCTCGGCCCGCAGCAGCAGGACTTCGCGGGAGTGGGCGTAGGGTGAGCGCTGCTCGATGTGCAGATCGTCGCCGTCGTCCCAGCAGACCACCAGACCAAGGTTGTGGACCGGCGCGTACGCCGCGGAGCGGGTGCCGACAGCCACGCCGGCGGAACCGCTGAGGATCCGCAGGAAGCTGCGGTAGCGCGGGGTCTGGCCGTCGTCCGCGGTGAGCCGGGCAACGTCCCCGGCCGGCAGCAGCTGCAGGAGGGCGGCTTCCACCCGGTCCAGGTCCCTGTAGTCGGGGACAACGACGACGGCGCCGCGGCCGGACAGGCGCACGGCCGCCACGGCTTCGGCAATCATTCGCGGCCAGCCGCCGGGACCGTAGCCCTGGAGCGCGCTGAGCACGGCCCGCGGCGGCTCCCCTGCGTTAAGGTGCTGCAGGAACGCACGGCCGTTGCGGTACGAGGCCCAGCTGGACGTTTCCAGACCGGCAGGAATCGCGGTTCCGGCCCCGGCTTCGGTCCCCTCGGCTGCGAAAACGGAGGGATCCAGGACGCCGTCAGGGGCGAGGTCTTTCTCCAGTTTCGCCATCCGCGGCGGCACGGCCACGCGCAGCACATCGCTGACGCTGCCGGCGTAGCGCGCAGCTACTCGCCCGGCGAGTTCGCCGATGGGGGCCGTCAGCACCGGAACGGGAGAGACCACTTTGTGCAGCGGGACGAGGGGGTGTCCGGCGTCGGATTCCTGCACGCGGTCAATCAGGTACCCGGCCAGTTCCTGGCCGTTGAACTTCACCTTGACGCGGACACCGGGCTGCGCCGCAGCGTCGAGCCCGGCCGGAACGCTGTAGTCGAAGGGCCGGTCGAGGTGTGGGAGGGAGGACTCCAGCCGCACCCGCGCCACCGGAAGCTGCGCGGCCAGGGCGGGGCCGGAGGACGCTGCCGCGGAAGCTGGAAAACCTTGCAGCAACGAGAGCTGGAAGGGCTCGTCCGGCGCCGCGGCACCGTGGATCGGGCTCATCGCGCAGGTCCTCCCTTCAGCAGCAGTTGGTGCCGGTTCACGTCGAGGCCGGCCCCATAAAGAATAGCCAGGCCGCCGGTATCGGCGGCCTGGCTACAGCACATCACAGGGCTGTGACATTGACGGCGGTGTCACAGCGGACGGGAACTCCGGCCTCAGGCGTTGAAGAAGGCCTTCAGCTGGTCCACCCGGTCCAGCCGCTCCCACGTGAAGTCGGGGTCCTCGCGGCCGAAGTGGCCATGGGCTGCGGTCTTGGCGTAGATCGGGCGTTTCAGGTCGAGGGCATCGATGATGGCCCGGGGCCGCAGGTCGAAGATCTCGGCGATGGCGGCGCTGATCCGGGCGGGATCCACGGTCTCGGTGCCGAAGGTCTCGACGTAGGTTCCCACCGGGCGTGCCTGGCCGATCGCGTAGGCGATCTGGATTTCGGCGCGCTTCGCGAGGCCGGCCGCCACCACATTCTTGGCTACCCAGCGCATCGCGTAAGCGGCCGAGCGGTCCACCTTGGACGGATCCTTGCCGGAGAAGGCGCCGCCGCCGTGGCGGGCCATGCCGCCGTAGGTGTCCACGATGATCTTGCGGCCGGTCAGGCCGGCGTCGCCGACCGGGCCGCCGATGACGAAGGCGCCGGCGGGGTTCAGGATGTTCCTGGTCCGCGAGATGTCCAGGTTGGACAGCGCCATGACCGGGTCCACCACGTGGGCGGCCAGATCTGCACGGAGCTGATCCAGGCTGGCGCCCTCGGCGTGCTGGCTGGAGATGACGACGGTCTCGACCGAGACGGGCCGGTCGCCGTCGTAACCGACGGTGACCTGGGTCTTGCCGTCGGGGCGCAGGTAGGCGAGCTCGCCGTTCTTGCGGACCTCGGTGAGGCGCTCGGAGAGCCGGTGCGCGAGCCAGATCGGAACCGGCATGTAGGAAGGGGTCTCGTCGCTGGCGTAGCCGAACATCAGGCCCTGGTCGCCGGCACCCTGGAGGTCGTAGTCATCTTCCTGGCGGCCTTCGCGGGCCTCCAGCGAATTGAAGACGCCGCCGGCGATGTCGTTGGACTGCTGGCCGATAGAGACGGACACGCCGCAGCGGGCGCCGTCGAAACCGTTGGCCGAGGAGTCGTAGCCGATGCCCAGGATGGTCTCCCGGACGATCTGCGGGATTTCGACGTACGCGTCGGTGGTGACCTCGCCGGCGACGTGGACCAGCCCGGTGGTGGCCAGCGTCTCCACGGCCACCCGGGACTCCGGGTCCTTGGCCAGCAGGGCGTCGAGGATCGCATCGCTGATCTGGTCGCAGATCTTGTCGGGGTGTCCTTCAGTCACCGACTCGGAAGTGAAGAGCCGGAGCGAGGCGGGCGTGGACCCGTGGAAGTCAGGGATGTGCAGCGGTAAAGTCACTCAACTACCTTACTGGTTGGAAAACGGACGTCCGGCGGCGCGTGTCCCTGTGCTAAGGAGACGTTGCTTACGCCCGGCTCAGGCCGGCGGAACAACCCGGCTCAGCTCGGCGCTGATGCGGTCAATCACGGCAGCCGCGACGTCGGACTTGGAACCCGACGCCTCTTGGGGTTCGGAGCCGGAGCGGGAAAGGATGACTACGGAGTTGGTGTCCTCGCCGAAGACCTTGTCCTGGCCCACGTGGTTGACCACCAGCAGGTCACACGCCTTGCGGCGCAGCTTGGCCGCGGCATATTCCAGGACGTCGCCGTCGGCGTCGCCGGTCTCGGCCGCGAAGCCGACGATCAGCTGGTTGCGGGAGGCCGCGTGGCGGACCTCGACGAGCTCGCGAAGGATGTCCGGGTTCCGGACCAGCGAGATGACTGGATCGTCGACGTCGTCGCGCTTCTTGATCTTGGTGCCGGAGACGTCCGCCGGCCGGAAGTCGGCGACGGCGGCGGCCATGATGATGACGTCGGAATCGGCCGCGGCGTGCAGTGCGGCCTCGCGGAGTTCCAGTGCGGTCTCCACTTTGACGACGTCGACGCCGGACGGCGGCGGGACGTCCATGTGGGCGGCCAGCAGCCGGACCCTCGCACCGGCGTCGCGGGCAGCGGCGGCCAGCGCCACTCCCTGCTTGCCGGAAGAGCGGTTTCCGAGGAAGCGGACGGGGTCCAGGGGTTCGCGGGTGCCGCCGGCGCTGACCGTGACGATGAGCCCGGCCAGCGGGCTTAGCGGGGAAGACAATGCGGCATCCGACGCCGGCAGGGGCGCCGTCGCCGGTACCGTTGGTGCACCGGCGAGGGCCAGTGCTGCTTCGAAAATGGCCTCGGGTTCGGGCAGCCGGCCCGGTCCGGAGTCCGATCCGGTCAGCCGGCCGGAGGCGGGCTCCAGCACCGTGACGCCCCGGCTGCGGAGCGTCTCGACATTGGCCTGCGTCGCCGGGTGCTGCCACATCTCGGTGTGCATGGCAGGGGCCATCAGCACGGGGCAGCCGCCGGCCATCAGGAGGGTGTTGCTCAGGAGGTCGTTGGCCTGGCCGGTGGCGGCCCGTGCCAGCAGGTCGGCCGTGGCGGGGGCCACCACGATCAGCTCAGCTTCGTGGCCGAGGCGGACGTGGTTGACCGTGTGCACCTCGTCGAAGACGCTGTTGCTGACCGGATGCCCGGACAACGCTTCCCATGTGGCGACGCCGACGAAGCGGGTCGCGGCCTCCGTGGGGATGACTGTGACGTCATGGCCGGCTTCAGTAAAAAGCCGGAGGAGCGACGCCACCTTGTAGGCGGCTATCCCTCCCCCGACTCCGAGGACTATGCGCACGTGACCTCCGTCTGCGTCTGCGGAACTACTCTGCAGGTTCGATCGGGGTGGAAACGAGCTTGCCTTCGTTGATCTCGCGCAGGGCGATGGAGAGCGACTTCTCGTTCAGCTTGGTGTCGACCAGCGGGCCGACATACTCGAACAGGCCCTCGTGCAGCTGGGCGTAGTAGGCGTTGATCTGACGGGCGCGCTTGGCGCCGAAAATCACCAGTCCGTACTTCGAGTCGGCAGCCTTCAGCAGCTCGTCGATCGGCGGGTTGATGATGCCTTCAAGGTTCGTGGACACGAATTCTCCAAATTCTAACGGGCTGATGGCTTCCCGCGCCTAGCGCGGGTGGGGGGTCAGCCCCATGAGTGAAACGAGCTCGTCCGCTGCCCGGCGAACGTCGTCATTAACAACGGTGTGGTCGAACTCCGGTTCAGCAGCTAGCTCTACTTTACCGGTTTCCAGCCGCCGCTGCTGTTCCTCGGCGCTTTCCGTGCCGCGGCCCACCAGCCGGCGCACCAATTCGTCCCAGCTGGGCGGCGCCAGGAACACGAACTGGGCCTCCGGAACGGCCTGCCTGACCTGGCGCGCTCCCTGCAGATCGATTTCCAGGAGCACCGGGCGGCCCTCGGCTATAGCCTGGTCGACCGTGCTCTTCAGCGTGCCATAGGTGTTCTGCCCGTGCACCACGGCCCATTCGAGCAGTTCGCCGGCAGCCACCAGGGACTCGAACTCTTCCTTCGACTTGAAGTAGTAGTGCACGCCGTCGATTTCCCCGGGCCGCGGAGCCCTCGTGGTAGCCGAAACGGACAACCAGACCTCGGGATAGTTGTCCCGGATGTAGGTGGACACGGTGCCTTTGCCAACAGCCGTCGGGCCGGCGAGGACTGTCAGTCCCGGTTTGTTGCTCACATATTCCTTTGGGCGGTTTGAAGTCAGCGCGGCGGACCGGGCTGTTTGTCGTCTATAAAATCTACCAGCGCCCGGCGCTGGTGAATTCCCAGGCCGCGGACCCGGCGCGACGCGGCGATGCCGAGCTGGTCCATGATTGCGGCGGCACGCACCCGTCCGATTCCGGGCAGCGCCTCCAGCAGTTCGACGATCCTCATCCGGGCGATCGCATCATCGCTCTCCCCTGCGCTGAGCAATTCCGCAATGGTCAGCTTCCCCGATTTCAGCCGGTCCTTGGCGGTGGCCCGGGTGGTCCTGGCGGCGGCGGCCTTGCTCAAGGCATCGGCACGCTCCTGCGGAGTGAGGGGTCGCAAACTCACTGAATGCCTCCCTGCATTGTCAGACGGGCCGCAGGAACGGCCCGGCGGGACGGGGCCGAACGGCCCCGGCCGGTACCGCGGACTTGTCCTGAACCTACCGTCTGGATGCCGAAGAAATCAATGGATGATTGCCCCGGCCCCAGCTTGTCCAAAGGTCGGGCCAGGGGGCAGGACTGTCGACGTCGGCCCGGCTCCAATGCGGCTGGGGCCATTCGCCACGAATGGCCGGACGACCGTCCCCAGAGCGGCCGGTTGCGTCAGACGGCGGCCCGACCTTTGCACGGCAACGGCCCGGCTGCGTCCATTCGCCACAAATGGCCGCAATGGCCCTCCCCTTAGCGGCCACTTGCGTCAAATGGGTGGCCCCGCGTGACGACGGCGGCCCGACTGCGTCCGTCGCCACGAGGGGCGGCAATGACCGTCCCCATGGCGGCCACTTGCGGCAAATAAGTGGCCCGACCCGTGCCGACCGCGGCCTCGCTGCATACGTTCGCCACGAAAGGCCGCAACGACCTTCCCCATAGCGGCCGTTTGCGTCAGATGGCGGCCCGACCTTGAACGGCAATGGCCCGGCTGCGCCAATTCACCACGAATGGCCGCAATGACCCTCCCATTAGCGGCCACTTGCGTCATCTGCGTGGCCTCGACGCGAGACGACTCTCCGCATAGCGGCCACTCGCGTCAAATGGGTGGCCCCGCGTGATGAAGGCGGCCCGGCTCGCCCGTTCGCCACGAATGGCCGCATTGACCCTCCCCATAGCGGCCACTTGCGTCAAATGGGTGATGCGACCCGGAGTGACGCCGGCCGCGCTGTGCCCATTCGCCACGAATGGCCGCCACGACCGTCCCCATAGCGGCCGGTTGCGTCAGATGGCGGCCCGACCTTGAACGGCAGTGGCCCGGCTGCGTCCGTTCACCACGAATGGCCGCTATCACGGCCCCCATGGCGGCCACTTGCGTCAAACGCGTGGCCGCGACGCGGGACGACGTCGTGGCCAGGGCCTCGGGACTCGGATCGAAGAACCCGGTGCCCGGCTAGGCCGAGCGGAGCTCCTCAAGGGTCCGCAGGGCGGCGTCGCTGAGGTCCTGGATCCGCGGACCGGCGCCGAGGATGTCACGGCTGGACGTCCCGAGCACCTGGCCGTAGGCGCTGCCAAAGGTGCGACGCAGGTCCGCCGCGGTGGCGCCCTGCGCGCCGAGGCCCGGGGCCAGGATCGGGCCGCGCACCGCTGCGAGGTCCAGGTCCAGGTCAGTGAGGGCGGAGCCGACGGTCGCACCGACGACGAGCCCGGTTGATCCCAACTCCCCCGCGTACCGCTGGTTTTCCGCCGCCGCCGCCCGGACGATCCGGCGGGCCACTGAGTCCGCGCCGCCGACATGCTGGACGGACGCGCCCTCCGGATTGGATGTCAGCGCCAGGACGAACACGCCGCGCCCGGTCTGCGCGGCGAGGTCCAGTGCGGGGCGGAGCGACTCGAAGCCCAGGTACGGGCTCAGGGTGACCGAGTCGGCGGCCAGGGCGGAACCGTCCCGCAGCCACGCGTCGGCGTAGGCGGCCATGGTGGAGCCAATGTCGCCGCGCTTGGCGTCGGCAATGGTCAACACCGAGGCGTCCGCCGCCGCGGCGAGGACGCGTTCAAGCACGGCCATGCCTGCGGAACCGTGCCGCTCGTAGAGGGCCACCTGGGGTTTGACCGCGGCAGCGAGCGAAGCCACCGCGTCCACGACGGTGAGCGAGAATCGCTCCAGCCCGGCGACGTCGTCGTTCAGTCCCCAGTGCTGCAGCAGCGCCGGGTGCGGGTCGATCCCGACGCACAACGGGCCGAGGTCCGCCATGGCCCGGCCCAGCCGGGAGCCGAAGGACTCCCGGCCGGACGCATCAGTGGCAGCAGCCTCAGGCATTCTGCGATACCGCATTCTGCGAGGCAAACAGCGCAGCCGCGTGCTCCTGGAGGCTGGTGACGGACCATTCGTAGGTGCGCAGCGCCTCGATCGCCTGGACGGCGGCGTTGAACTCGGCCACGGTCGTGATGCACGGGATGCCGATCGACGTCGCGGCGGCACGCAGTTCGTAGCCGTCGCTGCGGGCCTCGCCACCGGAGGGGGTGTTGAAGACCATGTCGATCTCCCCGGCGATGATGAGGTCCGCGATGGTTCCCTCGCCCTCGGCGCTGGAGCCCTCGGCGACCTTACGGACCGGGGTGGCCTGGATGCCGTTGCGGCGCAGCACGTCGGCGGTGCCGCCGGTGGAGACGATCTCGAAGCCGAGGTCGGAGAGCCGCTTGACGCCCATGATGACCGAGCGCTTGTCCCGGTTGGCCACCGAGACGAAGATCTTGCCTTCGGTGGGCAGCGCGTTGTTGGCGGCGGCCTGGCTCTTGGCGAAGGCGGTGTCGAAGTGTTTGTCGATGCCCATGACCTCGCCGGTGGAGCGCATTTCCGGCCCGAGCAGGGAGTCAACCACCTTGCCCTCGGGGGTGCGGAAGCGGCTGAACGGCAGCACGGCTTCCTTGACAGAGACCGGGGCGTCCAGCGGCAGCGAGGAGCCGTCGCCGGTTTCCGGGAGCATCTTATAGGCGGTGCGGAGCTGGTTGATGGTGACGCCGGTACCGATCAGGGCCGCCGCCTTCGCCATCTGCACACCGGTCGCCTTGGAGACGAACGGTACCGTGCGGGAGGCCCTCGGGTTGGCTTCCAGGACGTAGAGCACGTCGGAGGCGAGGGCGAACTGGATGTTGATCAGGCCGCGGACGCCCACGCCCTCGGCGATCGCCAGGGTGGCGGTCCGGACCCGTTCCAGCACATTGTTGCCCAGGGTGATGGGCGGCAGGACGCAGGCCGAGTCGCCGGAGTGGATGCCGGCCTCCTCGATGTGCTCCATGATGCCGCCGAGGTACATCTCGGTGCCGTCGTAGAGGGCGTCGACGTCGATTTCGACGGCGTCCTCGAGGAAGCGGTCGATCAGCACCGGGTGGTCAGGGGTGATCTCCGTGGCGTTGGCGATGTAGCGGGAGAGGTTGGGCTCGTCGTAGACGATCTCCATGCCGCGGCCGCCCAGGACGTAGGACGGGCGGACCAGGACCGGGTAGCCGATCTCGTCCGCGATCTTCTTGGCGTCCTCGAAGGACACGGCGGTGCCGTTCTTCGGCGAGATGAGCCCGGCCTTGTCGAGGACCCGGGAGAAAGCGCCGCGGTGCTCGGCGAGGTCGATCGCCTCCGGGGAGGTGCCGAGGATCGGCACGCCGGCGTCGGCGAGCTGCTGGGCGAGCTTGAGCGGGGTCTGGCCGCCGAGCTGGACGAAGACGCCCATCACGCCGCCGGTGCGTTCCTCGGCCGCGATGACCTCGAGCACGTCCTCCAGGGTCAGCGGCTCGAAGTACAGCCGGGTGGAGACGTCGTAGTCGGTGGAGACGGTTTCCGGGTTGCAGTTGACCATCACGGTCTCGTAGCCGGCCTTGCGCAGTGCCATCGAGGCATGCACGCAGGAGTAGTCGAATTCGATGCCCTGGCCGATCCGGTTGGGGCCGGAACCGAGGATGATGATGGACGGCTTGGCGTGCAGCGCAACCTCGTCCTCCTCGTCATAGGAGGAGTAGTGGTACGGGGTGTAGGCGGCGAACTCGGCCGCGCAGGTGTCCACGGTCTTGTAGACGGGGCGGATGCCGAGGGCCTGCCGGACGCCGCGGACGACGTCCTCGGAGTTGTGCGTCAGGGCGCCGATCTGCTCGTCGGAGAAGCCGTGGCGCTTGGCGCGGGTCAGCATCTCCGGGGTAAGCGCAGCGGCCTGGCGGATCTCCACCGAGATCTCGTTCAGCAACTGGAGCTGGTCAAGGTACCAGGGGTCGATCTTGGTGGCCTCGAAGAGCTGCTCCACGGTGGCGCCGCCGAGCAGGGCACGCTGGACCTGGTGCAGGCGGTCCGTGGTGGGACGCTTGGACTTCTCGATCAGCTCCGCGACTTCCCATTCCGGGACGTGGCTGAAGTCCAGCTGGGACCCCTTCTGCTCCAGGGAGCGCAGGGCCTTCTGCAGTGCCTCGGTGAAGTTCCGGCCCATGGCCATGGCCTCGCCCACCGACTTCATGGTGGTGGTCAGGGTGGGGTCCGCCGCCGGGAACTTCTCGAAGGCGAAGCGCGGGACCTTCACGACGACGTAGTCCAGGGTCGGCTCGAAGGAGGCCGGGGTCTTCTGGGTGATGTCGTTCGGGATCTCGTCCAGGGTGTAGCCGAGGGAGAGCTTGGTGGCGATCTTTGCGATCGCGAAGCCGGTGGCCTTGGAGGCCAGGGCGGAGGAACGGGAGACGCGCGGGTTCATTTCAATCACGACGACGCGTCCCGTGTCGGGCTCGACGGCGAACTGGATGTTGCAGCCGCCGGTGTCGACGCCGACTTCGCGGATGACAGCGATGGAGATGTCGCGCAGGCGCTGGTATTCGCGGTCCGTCAGGGTCAGGGCGGGGGCGACGGTGATCGAGTCGCCGGTGTGCACGCCGACCGGGTCGAAGTTCTCGATGGAGCAGACCACCACGACGTTGTCGTTCTTGTCACGCATCATCTCGAGCTCGTATTCCTTCCAGCCCAGGATGCTCTCTTCGAGCAGCACCTCGGACGTGGGGCTGTACTGCAGCCCCTGGCCGACGATCCGGCGGAGGTCGTTCTCGTCGTAGGCGAGGCCGGAGCCGAGGCCGCCCATGGTGAAGGAGGGCCGGACCACCATCGGGTAGCCGAGGTCCTCGGCGGCGGTGAGGGCCTCGTCAATGGTGTGGATGATGTGGCTGCGGGCCGATTCCGCACCGCAGCGCTCCACGACACCCTTGAACTTTTCGCGGTCCTCGCCGAGCTCGATCGCGGCGATGTTGGCGCCGATCAGTTCGACGTTGTACTTCTCCAGCACACCGTTCTTGTCCAGTGCGATCGCGGTGTTGAGCGCGGTCTGGCCGCCGAGGGTGGGCAGGATCGCGTCCGGGCGTTCCTTGGCGATGATCTTCTCGACCACCTCGGGGGTGATCGGCTCGATGTAGGTGGCGTCGGCGAACTCCGGGTCGGTCATGATGGTGGCCGGGTTGGAGTTGACGAGGATGACGCGGAGGCCCTCCTCCTTGAGGACGCGCAGTGCCTGGGTGCCGGAGTAGTCGAATTCGGCCGCCTGGCCGATCACGATCGGGCCGGAACCGATGACCAGGACGCTCTTAAGGTCAGTTCTCTTGGGCATTACTTCTTGTCCTCAGTCTTGGATTCGGTGGAAGTCTTTGTGACGGTCTCAGTCTTTGTAGAAGCGTCCGCCATCAGCTCGATGAAGCGGTCGAAGAGGTAGGCCGCGTCGTGCGGGCCGGACGCGGCTTCGGGGTGGTACTGCACCGAGAAGGCCGGGATGTCGAGGCAGGACAGGCCCTCGACGACGTCGTCGTTGAGGCTCACGTGGCTGACCTCGACGCGGCCGAAGCGCTCCTCGGGGGCCTGCGTGGCGCCGTCGAGCGGGGCGTCGACGGCGAAGCCGTGGTTCTGCGAGGTGATCTCTACCTTGCCGGTGCGGCGGTCCATCACGGGCTGGTTGATGCCGCGGTGGCCGTAGCGCAGCTTGTAGGTGCCGAAGCCCAGCGCGCGGCCCAGGATCTGGTTGCCGAAGCAGATGCCAAAGTACGGGATCTTCTCGTCCAGGACGGAGCGGAGCAGCTTGACCTGGTTGTCGGCGGTGGCGGGGTCGCCGGGGCCGTTGGACATAAAGAAGCCGTCGGGGTTGACCGCCTGGACATCGGCCAGGGTGGCGGTGGCCGGCAGCACGTGCACGCGGACGCCGCGTTCGGCGAAGCGGATGGGGGTCATCCGCTTGATGCCGAGGTCGATCGCAGCGATGCTGAAGCGCGGTTCGCCGTCCCAGCCCCAGTCCTTGGGTTCCACGGTGTAGGCCTCGTCCACGCTGACTTCCTCGGCCAGGCGTGAGCCTTCCATCGGGGCGCTGGCCAGGACGGTGTCCACGAGTTCCTTGTCCGTGGCGCGGACGGCGTCGCCGGAGAAGATCCCGGCGCGCATGGTCTTGTGTTCGCGCAGGTGCCGGGTGATGGCCCGGGTGTCCACGCCCTGGATGCCGACGATGCCCTGTTCGACCAGTTCGTCGTCCAGGGAGCGTTCGGAGCGCCAGTTGGACGGGCGGCGGGCGGCGTCGCGGACGATGTAGCCGGCCACCCAGATGCGGCGGGACTCGGCGTCGTCCTTGTTCACGCCGGTGTTGCCGATGTGCGGGGCGGTCTGCACCACGAGCTGGCGGGCGTAGGAGGGATCCGTGATGGTCTCCTGGTAGCCGGTCATGCCGGTCGCGAACACGGCCTCGCCGAGCGCGGTTCCGGTGGCGCCGTAGCTGGTCCCGCGAAAGATCCGGCCGTCCTCGAGGACGAGCGCTGCCGGGGTGGAGGCTGCTGCGTTTGATGTCATGTGGTTGGGGTCCGTCACGTTGTTACTTTCCACTATCGGCATTGGCCTGGGGGGCCGCGGGGATCAATTCTTGCAGGGCATTGAGGAGCTTGGTTTTGTCGTCGGCGTGCCGGGTGCGGAACCCGGAATCGAGTTCGCGTGTGCCGAGCATCCAGCTGAGCACCAGCAGTCCGTCCTTTTCGACGAACTTCCCGGCCATGCCGCTTTCCTGCCGCACCCCGGTGAGGCTGGCGGCCGGGATGAAGACCGGGGCCGCGCCGGAGCGGTCGAAGAGCACGCCTTCGCGGTGGACACTGAGTTCGGCGTTGGTCCTGATGCCCAGATTGTGCACGGCGATCCGGTCCAGCCAGTCACCGGCGGTGGTGGACGCGACGTACTGGCCGTCCGCTACCGCCAGCGCGGCGCCCAACGCTCCGGGGATCTCCGGCAGCGGGTCGACGTCGGCCTGGCGGCGCAGGCGGTTACGCCAGCCCACCGCAAGCATGGCGAAGATGCCCACGGCGAGGGCCAGCATGATCAGGAAGAAGGGCAGCTTGTCCATCAGGAGAGGCCCGCCGCTGTGGTGCCCGGCGCGGCCGGCGTTTCGGCGAGCCACCGGTACGGGGTGTTGAGTTTGCCGTCGAGGACGGTGGGGTGGCCCTTGAAGAACGTCGCCACCACCTTGCCGGGAAGTTCCCGGCCGGCAAACGGAGAGTTACGGCCCATGGTTGCCATCTTAGAAGGGTCCACGGTCCAGCGCGCAGCCGGGTCCACGAGTGTGACGTTCGCGGGTTCGCCGGCGTCGAGCGGGCGGCCCTGGTCCTCGACCCGGCCGATCGCTGCCGGGGCGGTGGACGTGACGCGGGCGAAGTCGGCCCAGCCCATCAGCCCGGTTTCGATCATGGTGTGCTGCACCACGGACAGCGCGGTTTCCAGCCCGGTCATGCCCATGGCGGCCTGGGCCCACTCGCACTCCTTGTGTTCGCTGGGATGCGGCGCGTGGTCCGTGCCGACGACGTCGATCGTGCCGTCAGCCAGCGCGGCGCGCAGGGCCTGGACATCGGCGTCGGTGCGCAGCGGCGGGTTGACCTTGTAGACGGGGTCGTAGCTGCGGGCGAGTTCGTCCGTGAGCCAGAGGTGGTGCGGGGTGACCTCGGCCGTGACGTTGACGCCGCGGGACTTGGCCCAGCGGATGATCTCCACGGAGCCGGCGGTGGAGACGTGGCAGACGTGCAGCCGGGACCCGACGTGCTGGGCGAGCAGGACGTCGCGGGCGATGATGCTTTCCTCGGCGACGGCGGGCCAGCCGGTGAGGCCCAGGACGGCGGAGACCTCGCCTTCGTTCATCTGCGCGCCGGCGGTGAGCCGGGGTTCCTGCGCGTGCTGGGCGACGACGCCGTCGAACGCTTTGACGTATTCCAGGGCCCGGCGCATCAGCACGGGGTCGTGGACGCAGATCCCGTCGTCGGAGAAGACGCGGACGTGCGCGCGGGAGTCGGCCATCGCGCCGAGTTCGGCGAGCTGCTCCCCCGCGAGGCCGACCGTGACGGCGCCGACCGGGCGGACGTCCACCCAGCCGGCGGTGCGGCCGAGGGTGAGGACCTGTTCGACGACGCCGGCGGTGTCCGCCACCGGGGTGCTGTTGGCCATCGCGTGCACGGCGGTGTAGCCGCCCAGGGCCGCGGCGCGGGTGCCGGTCTCGACCGTTTCGGCGTCTTCGCGGCCGGGTTCGCGCAGGTGGGTGTGGATGTCCACCATGCCGGGCAGGGCCACCAGGCCGGCGGCCTCAATGACAGTGGCTCCATCGGCGGAGAGGTCCTGGCCGCGTTCGGCGATGATTCCGTCGCGGATCAGGAGGTCTTCGGGGGCTCCGCCGAGAATGGCGGCTCCGCGGATCAGGTAGGCGCCGGTGACTGCGTCTTGTTGCTGTGATGCCATCAGTGGCTCTCCTTGGTGACGTGGGCGGAGTGGATCTCTGCGGAAGCGGGGTGGGTGGGGGTGGCGTGGACGGCCGGTTCGCGGGTGTCCCCGGAGAGCAGCAGGTAGAGGGCCGCCATCCGGATGGAGACGCCGTTGCGGACCTGCGCCAGCACCGTGGAGCGGGGCGAGTCGGCCGCGGCGGAGGAGATCTCCAGGCCGCGGTTCATGGGCCCGGGGTGCATGATGATGGTGTCCTTCAGGCCCAGGCTGTCGAGGGCGCGGAGCCGGTTGTCGTCGAAGCCCCAGCGGCGCGAGTATTCGCGGGTGGTCGGGAAGAACGAGGCGTTCATCCGTTCCCCTTGCACGCGGAGCATCATCATGGCGTCCACGCCGCGGGCGAGGGTCTCGTCCAGGTCGTAGCTGACCGTGCAGGGCCACTGTTCGACGCCGATCGGCAGCAGCGTCGGCGGCGCCACCAGGGTGACCTCGGCGCCGAGGGTGCGCAGCAGCCAGACGTTGGAGCGGGCCACCCGGGAGTGCAGCACGTCCCCGGCGATCGCGACCCGCATTCCCTTGAGGTCCGCCCCCGCGGACGGGGTGCCCGCCAGTTTGGACCAGTGCCGTCGCATGGTGAACGCGTCCAGCAGCGCCTGGGTGGGGTGTTCGTGGGTGCCGTCGCCGGCGTTGATGACAGCGGCGTCGATCCAGTCCGTGGCGGCGAGCCGGTGCGGGGCCCCGGAGGCCCAGTGCCGGATGACGACGGCGTCCGCGCCCATCGCGGAGAGCGTCTGGGCCGTGTCCTTGAGGGATTCGCCCTTGGAGACGGAGGAGCCCTTCGCGGCGAAGTTGATGACGTCGGCGGAGAGCCGCTTGGCGGCGGCCTCGAATGAGATGCGGGTACGGGTGGAGTCCTCGAAGAACAGGTTGACCACGGTCCGGCCGCGCAGCGTGGGAAGCTTCTTGACCTCGCGCTCCCCCACGGCTGCCATTTCCTCGGCGGTGTCGAGGATACGGACGGCGTTGGAAAGGCTCAGGTCTTCGGTGGAGAGCAGGTGCCTCATGCGGTGGCCTCGATGACCACTTCGTTGACGGGGGCGCCGTCGACCGAGTCCGTTTCGGCCAGCCGGACCCTGACCTTCTCGGACGAGGAGGTGGGGAGGTTCTTGCCGACGTGGTCCGCACGGATGGGCAGCTCCCGGTGGCCGCGGTCGATCAGGACCGCGAGGCGGACGACGCGCGGGCGGCCGAGGTCGATGATCGCGTCCAGGGCGGCACGGATGGTCCGGCCGGAGTACAGGACGTCGTCGATCAGCACCACGACTTTGTTGTCGATGCCGGTGCGGGGAAGCTGCGTGGGGTACGGCGGGCGCATGGCCTGGTGGGAAAGATCATCCCGGAACATGGTCACATCCAGCTGGCCGACGATCGCGGCGGGGTCCACGGTGGGATCGGCGGCGGCAATCTTGGCGGCGAGCCGGACGGCGAGGGGGTAGCCCCTCCGCGGGATGCCCAGCAGGACCAGGTCCTGGGAGCCCTTGTTGGACTCGAGGATCTCATGGGCGATACGAGTGAGTGCACGGTCGATATCCGCCTGGTTGAGTACCACTCGGGTGAGTACAACCTTGGCCGGAACCGGTGCTTCTGGAACAGAAGTCAACGCTCGTCTCCCCTTTCCCCGCCTCACGGGACGGAATTAAAAAAGGATTATTTGCCTTCTCAAATTACCACAGCGCTACTGGCGCCCCGGCGCTGCCGGCATGCGTTTAACCTCACACGGACATAGGCTCGGGTTCATGACGACGAACGAGCCGCGGCCCGGGCAAGACCGCCCCGGGTACTCCCCCGGCGGCCAACCGCTGCAGCAGCAGGCCAACCCGACGTGGCTGGGGCATGTCCAGCCGGAGTACTACCGGCAGGCACCGGCCAACGACCGTGGCGGGTTCCAGCCGGTCCTCCCGCCGGCACTCCCAGCGGCCCGGCGCGGCCGCAATACTTCCTGGTCCTGCCGTTCCTTCTGGGCAGCACCGGGATCTCCGGCTTCGTCATCGGCTTCATCGCCTCCCTCATTCCCTTGGGGACCGTGCTGCTGACCGTGCGCTTCATCGACCGCTGGGAGCCGGAGCCGCGTCCACTGCTGCTGTTCGCCTTCCTCTGGGGAGCGGTGGTCTCGATTGCCGTGACCATGCTCCTGCAGCCATACTTCTCGGCCGTGGCGGGGCCCGCCTCGGGACTGGACTACACAACGTTCGCCGTGACCGTCCAGGCGCCGGTGGTGGAGGAATTCGCCAAGTCCCTGGGGCTGCTGCTGCTCCTGCTCTTCGCCCGGAAGCACTTCGACGGCCCGGTCGACGGGGTGGTGTTCGCCTTCACCATCGCGGCCGGCTTCGCGTTCACTGAAAACATCCTCTATTTCGGCCGTGCAATCGCCGAATCCAGCGACCCCGGCACCGAGCTGGCGGTGGTATTTTTCCTCCGCGGGGTCATGTCGCCGTTCGCCCACGCCATCTTCACGGGCACCACCGGCCTGATCATGGGCTTCGCCGCGCGCCGCTGGCACAACGGCCTGTCCGTGCTGGCGTTCGCCGTCGGTCTGGTGCCTGCGATGCTGCTGCACAGCGCCTGGAACAGCATGGGCGCGGACTTCCTGGCCACGTACGTGATGGTGCAGGTGCCAATCTTCCTGCTGGCGGTTGTGGTTATCGTGCTGCTGCGCGTCGCCGAGCGCAGGCTTACGCGCCAGCGGCTCAGGGAATACTCGGCGGCCGGCTGGTTCAGCGCGGCCGAGGTGGACATGCTGGCCACCAGCGGCGGCCGCCGCTCCGCCCTGCGCTGGGCAAAGTCCACCGGGCGCGGCCCGCAGATGAAGGCCCTTCTCGATGCCGCCACCCAGCTGGCCTTCACCCGACAGCGGATCCTCAGCGGCCGGGACGTCCCGGCGCACCAACTCGATGAGCGGCACCAGCTCGCCGAAATCGCCGCCCTCCGGGCCGCCGTCGTTCGGTAGGGGCGTTCGCTGACTGCGCGTCAGCGCGAAACCAGTTCCCGCAGCAGCTCGAAACCCGGGCGGTCAACCAAAGCCGCCGTCGCCGTGAGCAGGACCACCCCGGCCTTGGCTTCCCGGTCCAGGCCGATCCAGCCGCTGAACCCGCCCGTGCCGCCGTTGTGCCAGGTGATCCTCCGCCCCTTGGAGTCGAGGGTCAGCCAGGCGGCGCCGATGCGGACCGCGGGGCCGGCAAATTTTGCCACCGGATCGAGGGCGGACATGCCCGGGGCGGTGCCGTCGAGCAGCGCCCCGGTGAGCCGGGCGAGGTCCTGGATGGAGGCGCGGATGCCGCCGGCGGGAGCCAGCGCCTCACCGGTCCAGGGCTCCCGGGGCCGGCCACGGCGGCTGGTGCCGGTGAGGGCGTGGGGGCCGAGTTCGCCGGGGGTGGCAGGCAGGTACACCGAGCCGAGAGCCAGCGGCCCGCTGAGGCGTGCCGCCACGAGGTCCCGGTAGCTCTTCCCGGCGCCGGCCGCCGTCGCGTGGCCGAGGAGTTCGAACCCGAGGTTGGAATACCGTGGCCGCGGCCCCTGCGACCGGGGCCGTTGCAACCGTGCGGCGCGGGCCTGCTCCAGCAGTTCCGCGAGGCTCTCCCCGTACGGGTTTTCGCCCTGCAGGAGGAGTGACACCGTGCGCTGCATCACGGACGCGGAACCGGGTAGGGCGGGCGCCAGCCGGGGCAGCCCCGAGGCATGCCGGCTCAAGGCGCCAAGGCTGACGCCCGCCGCGGCGCAGTTCCCCAGCGGCAGCAGTTCCCCGAGCGCGGTGTCCGGGGAAATCTCGCCCCGCCCGCACGCGTCCGCATAGAGCAGGCCGGTGATCCCCTTGGAGATCGAGCCGATCTCGAAATCGGCGTCAGGAGCGACTCCGCTGACCACGGTGGTTTTCTCTCCGCCGGCGATGGCGGCCGCGGCAAACCTTGGGTGCACGGACCCCAGCCGGGTGCGGAGCGTTGCCTCGAGCACGGAATCGGTGTCCACCCGCACACGATATCCGTTACGCCAGCGCCGTGAAAGAACGGCCGGATATGAAAGAACCCGCCCGGGATGTCCCGGGCGGGTTCTTTGAAGCGCGGTGCCCCTAAGCGAGCAGCGAAGGCTTCAGCTGCTGCAGGCGGCCCAGCAGGCCGTTGATGAACGACGGCGACTCGTCCGTGGAGAGGGTCTTGGCCAGCGCGACGGCCTCGCTGACGGCAACGCCGTCGGGGACGTCGTCGTTGTAGAGCAGCTCCCAGGTGCCGATCCGCAGAATGGTGCGGTCCACGGAGGGCATCCGCTCAAGCGTCCAGCCCTGCGAATAGGTTTCCAGGAACTCGTCGATCGCCGCCTGGTGGGAGACAACGCCCTCAACGATTTCGAGGGTGTACGGGTTGACGATCTGGTCCGTCTGCTCCCGGCGGGACTTCAACACATCGAACGCCGAGACGGAACGCTGTTCCGCCTCGAAGAGAACATCCAGGGCCCGGTTACGGGCCTTACCGCGTGCACTCACTAGTCGTTGACCCGGCCGAGGTAGCTGCCGTCGCGGGTGTCGACCTTGACCTTGGTGTTGTTCTCGACGAACAGGGGCACCTGGATCTCGTAGCCGGTTTCGAGCGTGGCGGGCTTGGTGCCGGCCGAGGAGCGGTCGCCCTGCAGGCCCGGCTCCGTGTAGGTGATCTCGAGCACAACGCTCGGGGGCAGTTCGATGTAGAGCGGGTTGCCTTCGTGGATGGCGATGTTGACCATCTGGTTTTCGAGCATGAAGTTGGTGGCGTCACCGACGGTGGCACCCGGAACGGTGAGCTGGTCGAAGTCGGACGTGTCCATGAACACGAAGTCGGCGCCGTCCTGGTACAGGTACTGGTAATCGCGGCGGTCCACCGTGGCGGTCTCGATCTTGAGTCCGGCGTTGAAGGTCTTGTCGACGACCTTGCCGGACATCACGTTGCGCATCTTCGTGCGGACGAACGCGCCACCCTTGCCGGGCTTGACGTGCTGGAACTCGATGATGTTCCAGAGCTGGCCCTCAAGCTTAAGGACGGTCCCGTTCTTGATGTCGTTAGTGGTTGCCACAGTATCCTCTGGTTTCGTTTCTTGCTGGTTCTAGCTGCCAGCCGGTTATGCCAGGCGAGCATGCCGAATGGCTGCCAGCGCGTATTTATCAAAAATCCAAGAACTATTCTACCGGTTTTGCGCCAACACTGCCGGACGCCCCGGTGCGGGGCCTCCGTGGAGGCGTCGCCGGCCCGGTTTCAGGAGGCGAGATCCAGAACGTCCCGGGCGCGCTGCAGCGCCACGGTGGAGGCGTAGATCAGGGCCGCGTCGGCGGAGCCGGCAACCCGCAGGTCCAGCGCCTTGGCGAAGGATTCGACGGCGGCGGCAATGTTGCCGCTGGCGAAGTAGGACCGGCCGAGGTGCTGGCGGACGGCAGCCTCGTCCAGCGTGCCGTGCGTTTCCGCCAGCAGCTGGCGGAACAGTTCAACCGCCCGGTCCAGCCGGTGGGAGACCCGCAGGATGTCCGCTTCGAAGATGCGCAGGCGCAGCGACGAGGGGTCGCTGTACCGGGCCTCGGCGAGCAGCTCGGCGGCCTCGGCGGCGTGCCCCTCGACGAGGCGGACGAAGATCAGGTCACCGGGGTCGGTCGAGGCTGCCAGCGCCGCGGCGCAGGTCTCCTCGTTGACGATTTGCGGCACAAGGCTGTCCGGGTTGATCTTGATCCCCGGAAAGCCTGCATCCGGCCAATCGCTGGTCCCTGAGATGAAGGGCATCAGGAGGCGATCTCCTGGTAGGCGGCGAACAGCAGCGAGGTGTCCGGGACGTCGAGGATGCCGGGGCGGCCCACGCCGTCGAGCACAACGAAGCGCAGCAGGTCCCCGCGCGACTTCTTGTCCCGACGCATGCCGTCGAGAAGGGCCTGCCAGCGGTCGCGCCGGTAGGTGATGGGAAGCCCGAGGCTCTCCAGGATGCTGCGGTGCCTGTCGGCGTCGGCGTCGCTGAGGCGGCCGACGCTGCGTGCCAGCTCGGCGGCGAACATCATGCCGACGGCGACGGCGGCGCCGTGGCGCCAGGAGTAGCGTTCGGCGAGTTCGATCGCGTGGCCAAGGGTGTGGCCGTAGTTGAGGATCTCCCGCTGCCCGGTTTCCTTCAGGTCTTCGGAGACGACCCTGGCCTTAACCGTGATGGCGCGTTCGATGAGTTCCCGGACGGCGTCCGACCGGGGATCGGTGACGGCCGCCGGATCCTTTTCGATCAGCTCGAGGATGGCCGGATCGGCGATGAAGCCGCACTTGATGACCTCGGCCATGCCGGAGATCATCTCGTTCTTCGGCAGGGTGTCCAGGGTGTCGAGGTCCACGAGGACACCGGCCGGAGGGTGGAAGGCCCCGACGAGGTTCTTGCCTTCGGCGGTGTTGATGCCGGTTTTTCCGCCGACGGAGGCGTCCACCATGCCGAGCAGGCTGGTGGGCATGTGGATGACCTTCACGCCGCGCAGCCACGTCGCGGCCACGAAGCCGGCCAGGTCGGTTACCGCCCCGCCGCCGACGGCGACGACGGCATCTGAGCGGGTGAAGTCGTTCTGGCCGAGCACCTGCCAGCAGAAGGACGCCACCTCGATGTGCTTGCCTTCCTCGGCGTCGGGGATCTCGGCCGTGAGGGCCGTGAAGCCGGCGGCGGCGAGTTCTTCCCGGACGGTGTCGCCGGTGAGGCGCAGCGCGCGGGGATGGATGACGAGGACACGCTTGACCCGCTCGCCCAGCAGCCCGGGCAGGCTCGCCAGCAGGCCGCGGCCCACAACGACGTCGTAGTTCTCACCGGGCGTCTGCCCGGTGACCTTGATGACGGTTGATTCGGTGATCACTTTTCAACTTCCTTTGTCCGCGCTGGGGTGGCTTCTGCCGCTGATGTTCCAGCGGCGTACCTTTGCAGCGCTTCTTCTAGCCGTCGGGCGAGGTCCTGGACCGTTCCGGTCCGCACATCCAGGACGACGTCGGCCAGCCGTTCGTAGACCGGCCGCCGGGTGGCGAACAGCGTCTTCCATCGTTCCATGGCGTCTCCGGCCAGCAGTGGCCGGCCGGAATTCCGGGCGATGCGTTCCGCCACGGTGTCCGCATCGCACTCGAGGTAAGCCACCGTGCAGTGTTCCAGCAGTTGCTGGGTGCCGGAGTCCAGCACGGCGCCGCCGCCCAGCGAGATTACCGTATTGCTGCCCTGCGCATCTTCAATGGACCGCGCGACGGCCCTTGCTTCGAGCTCGCGGAAGGCGTGCTCGCCGCGGCTCGCGAAGATCTCCGCGATGGATCCGTGGTTCGCCACCACCACAACGTCGGTGTCCACGAACGAGGCTCCCAGCTGGTGGGCCAGCTGGTGTCCGATCGCCGATTTGCCCACTGCCATGGGCCCGATCAGCGCGACGGGCCGGGCGGCGGTCCCTGCCGCCGCCGGATTGTCGGCCGGCACTAGTGGCCGATCGAGTCCAGGGTTGCCGGAATGTTGTCCAGGTAACCCTTGATGTTGCGGGCGGTTTCCTGCACGGAATCGCCGCCGAACTTTTCGGTGACTGCCTCGGCCAGGACGAGGGCCACCATGGCCTCGGCCACGACGCCGGCGGCCGGGACCGCACAGACGTCGGAGCGCTGGTGGTGGGCCTTGGCGGCCTCGCCGGTGCTGACGTCGACGGTCTTGAGCGCGCGGGGCACGGTGGCGATGGGCTTCATGGCCGCGCGGACGCGGAGCACGTCGCCGATGCTCATGCCGCCTTCGATGCCACCGGCGCGGTTGGAGGTTCGGATGATCCTGCCGTCGGCGTCCTTGACGATTTCGTCGTGGGCGGCGGAGCCGCGGCGGGACGCGGTGAGGAAGCCGTCTCCGACCTCGACGCCCTTGATGGCCTGGATGCCCATCAGGGCGGCCGCCAGCCGTGAATCGAGGCGGCGGTCCCAGTGGACGTAGCTGCCCAGTCCGGGCGGCAGTCCGTAGGCGAGGACCTCGACGACACCGCCGAGGGTTTCGCCCTCCTTGTGCGCGGCGTCGACCTCGGCCACCATGGCGTCGGACGTTTCGCGGTCGAAGCAGCGCAGGGGGTCGGCGTCGAGGGCCAGGACGTTGCCCGGGACCGGCAGCGGCCGGCCTTCCGGGACGGCGGTGCTGGCGATCGACACGGTGTGGGAGACCAGCTCGATGCCGAGCTGCTTGAGGAACGCGGAGGCGACGGTGCCGAGCGCCACCCGGGTGGCGGTCTCGCGGGCGCTGGCGCGCTCCAGCACGGGACGGGCCTCGTCAAAGCCGTACTTCTGCATGCCGGTGAAGTCCGCGTGGCCGGGCCGCGGGCGCGTCAGCGGGGCGTTGCGGGCCTGGTCGGCGAGGATTTCCGGGGCCACGGGATCGGAGGACATGATCTGTTCCCACTTGGGCCATTCGGTGTTGCCGACCTGGATGGCGACCGGGCCGCCCTGGGTCAGGCCGTGGCGGACGCCGCCGAGGATGGTGACGACATCCTGCTCGAATTTCATCCGGGCGCCGCGGCCGTAGCCGAGCCGCCGGCGGGCCAGCGAATCGGCGATCTGGGCGCTGGTGAGTTCAACACCGGCGGGCACGCCTTCAATAATTCCGACCAGGGCCGGGCCATGGGATTCTCCGGCAGTCAACCAACGCAACATAAATCCATCCTGCCATGTAAGGCGGTTAGAACACCCGTCGGGGCGCCCCGACTGCGTCACACATCACATCTATGACTTCGGCCGGCATGGCCTCGCCGAGGCCTGTGAAATGGCGGACCTGTTCCACGGCCTGGTAGATGAGCATCTCGAGTCCGGGGACCACGGTGCCGCCGGCTTCCTGCCAGACGGAGGCGATCCGGCTGGGCCAGGGATCGTAGGCGACGTCGAGCAACACCCCGGGCCGGACCTGCTCCCCCGGGAGCAGCGCGAAGGCCCGCACCAGTTCGTCGGCCAGCGGATCGGCGGCACGGGGCGGCAGCGTGGAGATGACGACATCGGCCGCGGCGACGGCGGCGGCCGCTCCGTCGAGGGGTAGTATCCGGATGGCCAGGCCCACGGCGGCGGCGGCCGCCCGGGCCTCCGCGGCGCGGCTGACATCGCGGACGAAGATGTCCGCGTCCGGTGCGCCCAGCTCCTTCAGCGCGGCGATGGCAGCGGCTGAGGTGCCGCCGCCGCCCAGGACGACGGCGGTGGGCGCGGACGCGGCGCCCGCATGGCGGAGCGCGTTGACGATTCCGGCGACGTCGGTGTTGTAGCCCACCAGCCGGGTGGCGCCGGCGGCCGCACCGGGGGCAGGGCGCTCAAAGGCCACGGTGTTGACGACCCCGAGGGCGCGGGCAACGCCGCGGACCTCATCCAGCTCCCGGACCATGCCGGTTTTCAGCGGCATGGTGACCGACAGCCCGCGCCAGCTCTCCCCCTGCCGGACGTCCTCCCGGACCCTGGCCATGAAGGCCGGGAGCGCGTCCTCTGTCACGTCAATCGCCGAGTAGTCCAGCTGCAGGCCGAGACGGGCATAGGCGGCCCGGTGCAGTGCCGGTGACTTCGAATGGCTGATCGGGTGCCCGAGCACGGCGGCCCGCAGCGTCATACACAGCGTCCGGGGTTGTCGTTGCACCAGGCGTTGTACCTGGCGACGTACGTGTTGTGCTCCGCCAGCGTCTTGGCGAACAGGGTCTCCTTGGTGTCCAGGTTGATGGTCACCCAGTAGAGGTATTCGTTCGTCTTGGGCTTTGCGGCCGCGTCGATGGCCGTTTTGCCCGGCGAGCCGATCGGCCCCACCGGAAGGCCCTGGTTGGCGTAGGTGTTGTACAGGTTGGACTTGTCGGCCTTCTGGGCCTCGTCAATGTGGAAGCTCTTGATGCCCAACCCGTAGGTCACCGTGGCGTCCGACTGGATCAGCCCGTTCGTCTCGGTGTTGTTCGGCTTGAGCCGGTTGTAGATCGCGCCCGCCACATCGCCGTATTCGGCCTGGCCGCCCTCGGCCTGCACGATACTGGCGACCGTGACGACGTCGTACTGCTTCGCGGGATCCGTGACACCTTGCGATTTGAGCTCGTCGAGGGTGGTGGTGACGAGCTTCTGCACCACGTCCTTGGCCGGGGTGCCGAGCGGGAACCGGTACTCGCCGGGGGCGAGGAAACCCTCGAGGTTCTTGGCCTTGGCCGGCAGGCCGAACTGGGCGGGCGACTCGTTGAGCGCCTTGAGTTCCGCGACCGGCACTCCGGAGCCCTCGGAGATGGCCTGGAGCGATTCTCCGATCCTGAGCCCGGCGCTGAGGGCGAAGTACATGACCTTGCCCTTGTCCTTGTTCATCAGCACTGCCACGGCGTCGGAGTTCTTCATCTCATTGCGCATGGTGAACTCGCCGGGGGCCAGCGCCCCGCCTGCGGCGAGGAAGTCCCGGAGGAAGGCGTCGGCGTTCGCGACGACCTTCTTCTCCTGGAGCTGGGTGGCCACGGATTTCGGCCCCGCGCCCTCGGGCACGGTGATGGTGACCTCGCCCGTTCCGGGGCCAGGGTAATCGGCGACCGTATCGCCGCCGAGGAGGGGTTTCAGGAACTGCGCACCGACGGCAATCGCGATGACAAAGACCGACAACGTCAGCAACAGCGCAAGGAACCGGCGCCGGCGTCGGACCTTTTTGGACGGGCCCTTGGACGTGCGGATGGCGGCACCTCCGGCCATCACAACATGGCCGTCTTCTTCGTGGTGGTCTTCGGCAGGCTGGCCGTCCGCGGCATCGTAGGCATAGTGCGCATCGCCGGAGGCGTGCTCTGCGTGGTCGGGGTGGAACTCAGCGTCATGGCCGTGATCGTAGGCGGCCGGGACGTCAGCTTCATAGTGGGCGGTGTCCCCATGGGCAACCCCGCCGGCGTGCACGTGCACGGGCTCTTCGTGGGCCGGCGCGTAGTAGGAGGGCTCTTCGTGCACGGGCTCTTCGTGCACGGGCTCTTCGTGCACGGGCTCTTCGTGCACCGGCTCGTGATGCACGGGCTCGTGCGCAGACTCTTCGTGCAACGGCTCTTCATGCACAGGCTCTTCATGCAACGGCTCTTCATGCACTTGCTCTTCGTGCACGGTCGGCGCTACTGCAGGCACGTCCGGTGCATCGGCAGCTTGCATCGGCACGGGCTGGATCGGCTCGGCCCGGGAAGCGGCTTCGGGGGCGGTGTCCCGCCCGGTCGCGGCACGCGGCGCAGTTGCCGGAATGTCCTCGCCCGTCTCGAAGGCCTGCGGCGGGATAACGTCCTGGCTTTGGGTCGCCTGGGACTTCTCCTGGGCCCTGATCTCCTTGCGCGTCAGCGGTCGGCCGGCGCCGCCGAAAGCATCACCGGAGGGGTCGTCATTATTGACCGGGCTCACTGTAGCCTTCCATTTTGGGCAGAATGCGTTGTGCAGATTGCGTGTCTGGTCCCGGAGTGGCCTGAGCGCCATCCCCGGTCGGCCCCGGCGCGGACTCCGCGTATACGCGGCTTCCGACTTCCGTCCCCCTGGCCTTTTGCATATCGATCGCTTGTTGCAGAATACCTGCGGCCGCAACCTGATCAACAACCTTACGGTGATTTCGGCTGCTCATGCCAGCTTCGTGCAGGTTCCGGTGGGCAGTCACGGTGCTCAGCCGCTCATCCACCAGCCGTACCGGCACGTCAGAACCGCTCTCCCCCAGTTTACCCGCCAGTAGCTTGGCGTAGTCCGAAGCCATCCGGGCCGAGGCATGTTCCTCGCCCTTCATCGTCCGCGGGAGGCCAACGAAAATTTCCACCACGCCGAGTTCCACGGCAAGGGCCGCCAGAATCCGCACATCGGTGTTCTTCTTCGCGTTCCTGTCCAGCGTGCGCAGAGGCGTGGCAAGGATGCCATCACGGTCGCAGACCGCCACGCCGACCCGGACGGTGCCGACGTCTACCCCGAGTTTCACGCCCTGGGGGTAGTCGCCGGGCACAGCAGCTTCGTTCATGGCTCGTCCGCTAACGCCTGGTAATGGCGTCCACGACGGCGTCGAGTGCCGCGCCGACCTTGGCCGCATCGGTGCCGCCGCCCTGGGCGACGTCGTCCTTGCCGCCACCGCCGCCGCCGAGGATCCCGGCGGCAAGGCGCACCAGGGCGCCGGCCTTGACGCCTGCGGCGCGCGCGGCCTCGTTGGTGGCGATCAGGATGACCGGGCGGTCGTTGCTGACACCGGCGACCGCAACGGCGGCCGGCTCGGACCCGAGGCGGGTCCGGAGGTCCAGGGCCAGGCCGCGCAGGTCGTCAGCTCCACTGACCTGGCCGGCGTCGTGCGCGATGACCTTGACTCCGGCGGCATCCTTCGCGGTGCCCACGAGCTGCGCGGCTGCCGCCGTGAGCTGCTCCTTGCGCAGGCGCTCCAGTTCCTTTTCGGCGGTCTTGAGCTTGGTCAGGGTGGTGGCAATGCGGTCCGTGAGGAGACCGGAGGGAACCTTCAGCATTTCGGTGAGTTCGGTGACGAGGGCGCGTTCGGCCGCGAGGTGCCGGAAGGCGTCCATGCCGACGAAGGCCTCGACGCGGCGGTTTCCCGAACCGACTGACTGTTCACCGAGCAGGGACAGGCTGCCGATCAGCGAGGTGTTTTCGACGTGGGTGCCGCCGCAGAGCTCACGGGACCAGGCGCCGTCGATCTCGACGACGCGCACCACGTTGCCGTAGTTTTCGCCGAAGAGCGCCATGGCGCCCAGGGCCTTGGCCTCGGCGAGGCCCATGACCTTCGTCTCCACCCGGTAGTTGTTGCGGATGGCGATGTTGGATACTTCCTCGATCTCCGAGCGCGTGGCCGGGCTCAGGCCTTCACCCCAGGCGAAGTCGAAACGCAGGTAGCCGGCCTTGTTGAAGGAACCACGCTGCAACGCTTCCGGGCCGAGGATCTGGTGCAGGGCCGCGTGCACGATGTGCGTACCGGTGTGGGCCTGTTCGGCGGCATGCCGGCGTTCGCGGTCCACGGCCGCCTGGACGAGGGAGTCGGCACCGATTTCGCCCTCGCGGACGATTGCCTTGTGCACGCTCAGGCCCTTGATGGGGCGCTGCACGTCGAGGACCTCGACGACGAAGCCGTCGCCGGTGATCAGCCCGGTGTCGGCTGCCTGGCCGCCGGCTTCGGCGTAGAACGGCGTCTCGGCCAGGACGAGCTCGATTTCTTCGCCCGTGGAGGCCTGCGAGACCTTGCGTCCGCCGGCGAGGATGCCGCGGACCTTGGATTCGCCGTTGAGTTCGGTGTAGCCGGTGAAGACGGTCTCGCCGGCGGAGAGCAGTTCCTGGAAGGCGCTGAGGTCCGCGTGGGAGCCCTTCTTGCCCTTGGCGTCGGCCTGGGCGCGCTGGCGCTGTTCCAGCATGAGCTTGCGGAACTCCGGCTCGTCGACCTTCAGCCCGGCTTCTTCCGCCATTTCGAGGGTGAGGTCGATCGGGAAGCCGTAGGTGTCGTGCAGGGCGAAGGCGTCGGCGCCGGAGAGCGGCTGGCCGGCGGCCTGGGATTCCTTGACGGCGTCTTCGAGCCGGGCGGTGCCGGAGGCGATGGTGCGCAGGAACGCCTTCTCCTCGGCGTAGGCGATCCGGCTGATCCGGTCGAAGTCCGTCTCCACGATCGGGTAGACGCCCTTCATGGCGTCGCGGGAGGCGGGCAGCAGCTCCGGCAGGCAGGCCTTTTCGACGCCGAGCAGGCGCATGGAGCGCACGGCGCGGCGGATCAGGCGGCGCAGCACGTAGCCGCGGCCTTCGTTGGAGGGGGTGACGCCGTCGGCGATCAGCATGAGGGAGGAGCGGATGTGGTCGGCGACGACGCGCATCCGGACGTCGTCCGTGTGGTGCGGGTCCGCGGCGGACTCGGCGGAGGTGTATTCCCGGCCGGACAGTGCTGCGGCCCGGTCGATGACGGGGCGGACCTGGTCCGTTTCGTACATGTTCTCGACGTCCTGGAGGATCATCGCGAGGCGCTCCATGCCGAGACCGGTGTCGATGTTCTTCTTGGGCAGTTCGCCGGTGATGTCGAAGTCGACCTTGGAGCGGACGTTGTCGATCTGGTACTGCATGAACACGAGGTTCCAGATTTCGACGTACCGGTTCTCGTCGGCGATCGGTCCGCCCTCGACGCCGTAGGACGGGCCGCGGTCGTAGTAGATCTCGGAGCAGGGGCCGGCCGGGCCGGGCTGGCCGGTGGACCAGTAGTTGTCCGCCTTGCCCATCCGCTGGATGCGCTCGGCCGGCATGCCGGTGTTCTTGAGCCAGAGCTGCTCGGCCTCGTCGTCCTCTTCGTAGACGGTGACCCAGAGCAGCTCGGGCGGCAGGCCGTAGCCGCCGTCGTCAACGCTTGTGGTGAGCAGTTCCCAGGCGAACTTGATGGCGTCTTCTTTGAAGTAGTCGCCGAAGGAGAAGTTGCCGCACATCTGGAAGAAGGTGCCGTGGCGGGCCGTCTTGCCGACTTCCTCGATGTCGCCGGTCCGGATGCACTTCTGCACGCTGGTGGCGCGCTTGTAAGGTGCTTCTTCCCGGGCGGTCAGGTAAGGGATGAACGGGACCATGCCGGCCACCGTGAACAGCAGGGAAGGGTCGCTGGAGACCAGGGAGGCGGAAGGAACCGCCGTGTGGCCCTTGCTGACAAAAAAGTCGATCCAGCGCTTAGTGATCTCCTGCGACTTCATGAGCTGATTACTTACCCTTCAATATTCACTGTGTTTTAAGTTCACGGTGTTTATGTTCACTGTGTTTCTTGTTCACTGCGTTCGGCGTTCACGCGCGTAGTCCGCGGAACGGTCTGGTCGCGGCCTGCGGCCGTGCGGGCGGCCCCTGTTGCGGGTGCCGCCGTTTTTCTCATTCTCTCCCGGCTAGCGCCGGACTGCATCCTTGCCGGCGGTGCTCTTGCTGACGGCCTTCTCCAGGCCGGCGTCAATCCCCAGGGCACTGCGGAGTTCTGTCTCGCGTTCGTTCATACCCTCGCGGACGGCGTCGGCGAAGTCGTACAGTCCGTCGGCGAGCCTGCCTACGGCCCGGTTGAGGCCCTCGGGGCCCAGGTTGGACTGCGCTTCGGTGATTTTGCGGAACGCGATGACGCCGATGGCGACGCCGATTCCCATCCAGATGATTCTGTTCATGTCAGGTTCTCCAGCTGGGCTTAGCGGCTGCGGCGGCCGGTGGCGGGCTTTTTGCGGGCGGTGAAGGCCGAGCGCACACCGTAGCTGAAGGACGCGACCTTGATCAGCGGCGAGCCGACGGTTGCGGCCATGAGCGAGGACAGCGCCGAGATGTTGGCGGACGCGTCGGAAACGTTGTTGGCGATCCCGTCGACCTTCTTCAGTTGCTCATTGGTGGTGGAGACGGTGGCGGTGACTTCGTCCATCAGCGGGGTGGCGCCGTCGCTGATCGAACGGATGGAGGTCCGCACTTCGTCGAACACTCCCCCGAGCTTCAGGATCGGCACGGCTAGCAGCAGGACCAGCAGTGCAAACACTCCGGCCGCGATCAGGCCGGCAATATCGCCACCAGTCATAGTCGTTCATCTCCTTGTTGCATCGTGTACCTGCGGGCGTCTCCGGCTGACACAACCGGCAACCGCAGAACTCCCCCAAGTACCTTACATACAAAGAAGCCCGTGGCGCTTGCCACGGGCTTCTTTGTAAGGTGTCGCGCTGGATCTAGCGTGCGTAGAATTCCACGACGAGCTGCTCTTCGCAGGTCACGGGGACCTCAGAGCGCTTGGGGCGACGGACCAGGCGTGCCTGCAGGGCGTCAAGCTTGACGTCCAGGTATGCCGGAACCATCGGCAGGACGTCGCGGTGAGCGCCGGCTGCTGCAACCTGGAACGGGGGCATGGTCTCGCTGCGGCTGTGAACGTGGACCAGCTGGCCCTCGGAGACGCGGAAAGACGGGCGGTCAACGCGGATGCCGTCAACCAGGATGTGGCGGTGGACTACCAGCTGGCGGGCCTGGGCGATGGTGCGGGCGAAGCCTGCACGCAGCACGAGGGCGTCGAGACGCATTTCGAGCAGTTCGATCAGGTTTTCACCGGTCAGGCCCTTGGTGCGGCGTGCTTCTTCGAAGGCACGGGTCATCTGGGCTTCGCGGATGCCGTACTGGGCGCGCAGACGCTGCTTTTCGCGCAGACGTACGGCGTAGTCGGAGTCCTGCTTCTTGCGGGCACGGCCATGCTCACCGGGGCCGTACGGGCGGCGCTCCATGTACTTGGCGGCCTTGGGGGTCAGAGCAATGCCGAGTGCGCGCGAGAGGCGTGCGGTACGGCGAGCACGAGTGTTGTTAGCCACTTGTGTCCTTCCAATATCTGCGGTGTGTCAGTGTTACTGGCCTCCACGATGGAGAGCATCGGCCAACCGCTGCCTTTTGCTACTGGGCACAGGGCAAACCCATCAGATGAACATCGCAACAGCGTGCAATGCTGGAATCAGGTGGATTGTGCGTCTGTGCCTTGCCAGACAACGAACAAGCCTACCATGCTGGAAGCCGCGGCCGGTCAGGGCGGCCGGTCAGGGCGGCCGGTCAGGGCGGCCGGTCAGGGCGGCCGGTCGGGCCGGCCGGTCAGGGCGGCCGGTCAGAACCTGGCGTGCACGCCCCGGCTGCTGCGCCGCCCGAAGGATGCGGCCCCCAGGAATTCCACGGCCACGAACGGCGCCGCCCCGACCACCCATTCATCGTGGCCGGGCGGAATCGCGTAGGTGTCGTTGGGACGGATCGTGGTGCGCATCCCCTCGGTGGATTCCACCTCCATTCCTCCCGAGATGCAGAATCCGAGATGGTGGTGCTGGCACACCTCGGTTTGCTCGAGGGGTCTGATCGACTCGGACCACCGCCAACCCGGTCCGAGGATGAGCCGGGCCACCGAGTAGTCGTTCACGGTGACGAGATCGAATTCGGCGTTCTCCGGGCACCGTTTCTTGTCCGGTACATCGAAGGACTTGACTGCCAGGGCTGTGACGAAATTCAAGGACATGAAGACACGACCTAGGAAACTTGGACGATGAAGCCCGGCCTTGAGCCAGGCAACTGACGGGCCGGCCTCTGGCCTGAGGTCCTGGAAGCGAAGAGCCGGCGATGTGTGCAGCCTGCCGCGTGTCCACGCACGGAGGCACGGGTGCAGGCACGCACGTTCAGCAGGTTTTTGCTGATCTAAATCCACGTTAGACCTCACCGTAGGGAAGTCAACGGTCAGTTTCCTGCGGCCCCCGGCTACTTGCCGCGGATGATCTTTCGCAGCCGCTCCAGCCGGGTGGAAATGTCCCTTTCGGCGCCGTTGGCGGTGGGCTCGTAGTAGTTGCGGCCCACCAGGTCGTCCGGCGGGTACTGCTGGGTGGCCACGGAGTGGGGTGCGTCGTGGGCATATTTGTAGCCCTGCCCGTGGCCCAGCTGCTTGGACCCCGGGTAGTGGGCGTCGCGCAGGTGGGCGGGGATGCCGTTGCCCAGGCCGGCGCGGACGTCGGCGATCGCCTGGTTGATGCCCAGGTACGCGGCGTTGGATTTGGGTGCGGTGGCGAGGTGGACCACGGCCTCGGCCAGGATGATGCGGCCCTCCGGCATACCAATGAGCTGCACGGCCTGGGCGGCGGCGACGGCGGTCTGCAGCGCCGTCGGGTCGGCCATGCCCACGTCCTCGGCCGCGGATATGACGATGCGCCGGGCGACAAACTTGGGGTCCTCCCCCGCCTCGAGCATCCGGGCGAGGTAGTGCAGGGCGGCGTCGACGTCGGAGCCCCTGATGGACTTGATGAAGGCGCTGGCGACGTCGTAGTGCTGGTCGCCCGCACGGTCGTAGCGCACCGAGGCAACGTCGAGGGCACGCTCGGTGTGCCTGAGTTCGATCTTCACCGTGGCGGACCCGGCCGCCCCGGCGACCCCTGCGATTCCATCAGCTCCGTCGACGTCGTCCGCGTCACCGAACGCGACGCCGGCGGCCGCCTCGAGCGCGGTCAGCGCCCGGCGGGCGTCGCCGCCGGAGAGCCGGACGAGATGCGCCAGGGCCTCGTCGCTGAGTTCCACCTTGCCGCCGAGCCCGCGGTCGTCCTTGGTGGCCCGCACCAGCAGGCCCTCGACGTCGGCGTCGGTGAGCGGCTTGAGCGTCAACAGCAGGGAGCGTGACAGCAGCGGGGAGACGACGGAGAAGGAAGGGTTTTCGGTGGTCGCGGCGACCAGGACCACCCAGCGGTTCTCGACGCCGGGCAGCAAGGCGTCCTGCTGGGCCTTGTTAAAGCGGTGGATCTCATCCAGGAACAGCACGGTGGTGGTTTTGAAGAGGTCCCGGGCCGTGAGCGCTTCGTCCATGACGCGGCGGACATCCTTGACGCCGGCGGTGATGGCGGAGAGCTCGACGAACTTCCGGCCGGGTCCTTTGGCAATGACGTGCGCGAGCGTGGTCTTGCCGGTACCGGGAGGCCCCCAGAGGATCAGTGAACTGGGGCCCGCCGGGCCGGTGGCGTCCGTGCCGGCGGCGAGTTGGCGCAGCGGAGAGCCCTGGCCGAGGAGGTGCTGCTGGCCCACGACGTCGTCGAGCGTCCGCGGCCGCATCCTGACGGCGAGGGGGCTGCGCGGGGAGACTCTGCGGCCGTCGCCGGATTCGTCGGCGTCGCCGTCATCCTCGATAGCGGCGCCGCTGTCCCGCCCTGCGCCAAAGAGATCATCCACATAGATAGGCTACTTCTAGTTCCCGCCCGCCCAGACACTCGCCTCACAACGGAGACCCCTTGCCATGACAACCCCCGAGTCCCGTGTGGCGTTCGTCTCCGGCGCCCGGCTGCCGGGGTGGGTGGAGCGCTTCGCCGCGAGCCACGGCACGCTGGCGGAACAGGAGCTCGACGGCGGGCTGCAGCTGAGTGCCGCAGACGGCGCCCTGGCCCTGCTGCAGGCGCCGTGGCCGGCGGACGGCCGCCCCGGGCGCGGCGAAGGCGCCGTCGCCCGCCTCGCTTCCCTGGCGTCCCAGCCGCGGGGCATCGGGGCCGTACTGGTCCGCCGCGGAGGTTACTCAGTGGCGGTGGTGAGCGGCGGCGTCGTGCTCGCCTCCAAGACCGGCACGCGGCATGTCCAGTCCCGGACGGCTGCCGGCGGCTGGTCGCAGCAGCGCTTTGCCCGGCGGCGGGCCAACCAGGCCGATGCGCTGGTGGAGGCGGTGGCGGAGCATGCCGCGCGGATTTTCGCGGAGCACCGGATCGAGTACCTGGCTCCGGGCGGCGACCGGACCCTTGCTGAGCAGGTCCTCGCCGAACCGGTGCTGAAGCAGTACGCCGCACGGCCGAGGCTGGCGTTCCTGGACGTGCCGGATCCGCGCGCGGCAGTTCTGAAGAAGGCAGCGGCGGACCTGTGCGCGGTGCGGATCCTGGTGACGGATCCGCCGACGTAGGAACGGCTGCGGGGGTAGGGATTGATCCCACGTTCCCGAATCCGGAAGCAAGCGGAACCCTTTCGATGTACCACGTATGGCGCATGGGCGCCGACGGCGTGGCGCATAGGCGCCGACTGCGGCGGCCTCGATGAATCCCGACAGCTGGATGCCCTCCCGATGGATGCCCTCCCGTGTTACGACCCGCCGGGGACAAGGGATCTGACGACTGACCGCCCGCCCTCACTGCCGGCGCATGGAAGGATTCACTTATGACTATCGAGAATGATGATGCCAACCTTCCGGCGTTAACGGATCCACAGGGCATAGACGCCTCGACCGAAATCCGCCGTGGCTGGGACCACGTCGGGGCCATAATTGTCGATGCGACCTTGCAGCGACGGCAGAACTATCACGAGACCGTCCTGCCTCGCGTTGTCGCCCTGATTGAGGCCTGGCCGGATGCGGCCACGACCAGCGGATTCCGCCGCCGCCTCGACACGGGGAAGCTCTCGGATGTCATCAACTGGCCGTCGCCTGGCCGCCTCGCCCAGGTCGAGGACATTACCCACGTGTTCGAGCGTCAGGGCATCGAAACGGTAATGGACCTCCGGGCCATGCTCGGTGAAGACGCCACGAGAGGCGCTCTCCGGGAGGAACTGGCGGCCGTGCGGCATGTCAGTCCGAAGACTCTTGATTACATTGAGACCCTGAGCCGAACCACGACGGGCGCGTCCGCCACGTCCGCTGGCGACGACGAGGAACAACGAACCGCTCCCCCGAGCGTCGACGCGGGCTGACTGGTCACGTAGTCGCCCCCAGCGCGCCAGATGTCATGCCTAGCGCCCTCCCGGGGCCAAGCCGGTGCGCGTCCTGTTCGAACGAACTCTGAATGGGCACGCAACGAGTGATTCAGGCGTTTTGGATCAGGAGGTATTCCGGATACGGGTCCCAGATGGGCTCTGGCCAGCCCAGGTCGTCTATCTCTGCGGCGGCCCATCGGTGCCCGGCCGTGAATAGGTGCCAGTCCGGTAAGGGATCCGGGGGCAACCCGGAATCGGAATCAGGTTCCCGGTCCTCGCGGGCGCACTGTGCCAGGAGCGTGTCGCTGTCGGTATCCATATCCGTCGCAGGAAACTGGTCCGGCCAGCAGGGTGGTTCCCAGTCCTGGTGTTCGCTGCGGTAGTGCCGACCCGATGGTGAAATCCAGCCCGGCGGGCTGTCCTTAGTGGCCCCGGCAGGTGTCCACGCAGAGCCGTGTTTGAGGCGATGGTGCTTGGGGCACGGCTGTCCCAGGTTGGCGATCCCGGTGGTGCCTCCGTCTGCCCAGGCCAGGAGATGGTCCGCCTCGTTGTCCAGGGAGGGGTTGCTGCAGCCCGGGAACGGGCATTTCCCGTCGCGGAGCCGGAGCCACTGACGCTGGGCCTTCGTCAGACGGTAGCTGGTCCGCCCGATTTCCAGCGGCGCACCGTCCCGGGGGTCGGTCAGGACCCGGTGGAAGGACTCGACCCCGTCGGCGATCAGGCGGCGGGCCATGGACGGCGGGATCGGCCCGTACCCGTCCAGCATCGCCGGCTCATCGCTGGCGCCGAGCAGGGACATCACCGGGACGGTGACCAGGACCTGCGCCCGCGGCGACGGAACACCGCCGGCCGCGGAGGTACTGCTCTCTGCGGAACCGTTGCCGGTGAGGAGCAAGGTCGCGGCGATGTCGGCGCGGAGTTGGGTCAGGGTACGGTCCTCGTCCGGGCCCTGCAGGGCGCGGGCCGCGGCGGTGGTCCCCTCCCATATTCCCGCCGCGGTGTCTGCCGGAAGATAGGCGTTGATCCAGGCCATGCCGTCGCGGTCCGGGACGAACTCGACCCGCCGGTCCGCCGCACACCTGGTGTGGCGCTTTTCGATGCTGACTGGGTGGTGGCGTTCCCGCCACGTGCGCGCCTTGGCCCGGAACCGTCCCGGCACCAGCTCCCCCGCCGGGCACCCCCGCGCGGGGTTGGGTGCGCCGGGGTCCAGGAAGTGCGCCTCGAGCGCGGCCGCCCCGGCCGGGTCCAGGCTGCTGGTTTCGTCGACCATGATCCGGGCGTGCTGCCAGGAGATCGTCCCGGCCTGCAAAGCCTCAAGCGTGAGCGGCAGCGCTGTCGTAAGCGCTTGCGAGTCGAACAGGAGGGCGGAGGCCGACCGTTCGCTCACGGTCAGCACACACGCGACCTCGGCCACCAAAGCCATCTCCCAGGCGGTCGCCTCCTGCGGGGACGCCGCGGGCGGCGCCAATACCGTGGCTGCCCGCAAGTACTCCGCGGCCAGCCGCGCCTTCAAAGCCGCCGAACGAGCATCCCACCGAGCCAACTCGGCCAGCCCATCCAAACAAGCATCCGCCAGATCCCGCAACGGATCGTCCCACAACGGATCGGCACCGGACCTAACATGATCAGCGCCGGAGCCGGACGGACCAGTCTGATCAGCGCCGGCCGCGGTGACGGGATTTAGCGCCGCAGTCAACGCCGCGACAGCCGCGAGGGCCTCCCTGCCTTCCGCACTCCAGTCCGTGCTTTCCATACCCCCAAACTAGTGGCCACCTCTGACAGTTTTCACGAAACCAGCGGCGCGGCAGCGAAACACGCCACCGGCCGACTCCCGAAGGGTGGGAACCGGCCCTGGGAAGCCTGAGATCCTGAATCTCATTGGCCTACCAGCCGGCGACGACGCTTGCTACGGGCCACACACTTCGCCTCGCCAGCGTTCAAATTCTTCCCAGAGTGGCTCGAGTCGGTTCAGACTCACCCGTCGAGCTTGCCGGGAATTCTTTCCAGGTCCGCATCGGCGAAACCGCGACTGGGGCGGCTGCTGGAGGCAATCGCAGACTCAGGTGCGAGACTCGCCGGTCCTGATCCAGTAGCGCAGCACAGCGCCGTTCCGGGCGTCATCCTCGAGGATGCCGCCATGGCGTTCTATGGTTCTCGCTGAGGCGGCGTTTTCAGTTTCGCAGACCGCCAGCAAGCGCTCCATGCCGAGTGCCCGTGCCTCGCAGAGCATGCGGCCGAGGGCCCAGGTTGCCAGTCCGCGCCGACGGACCGACGGCCGAATTCCGTAGCCGATATGTCCGGCCCGCGGCACAGAATCGTGCCCCTCGTGGCGCAGCGCGATCCCGCCGAGCACCTGATCGTTCTCAACAATCCAGCGGTACGTACAGCGCTCCGACTCCCCTGCCAGCCGCTCCACCCAGGCTGCGAACCCTGCGGGCGAGTCGACGTCGTCCGTCGGCAACAGCCCGAAACCGTCCTCATGGGCGCCGGGCCCCCACTCCGCACGGGCCAAAAGCCAGGCCGCGTGCAGCCGTCCGGTAGGTTCGATCAGCTCGGGCATGCCGCAACTATATCGATCCGGAATCGGCGGGACGTGACCGTTGCGAATCCTGAAGGTGGAATCGGACAACACTGATGAGTGCGTCGTCGGCCAGGCCGGGGTAATGGTGCCGCAGCCCCGTCCGCAGAGCTTCCAGCGAAGATGCTCCTTCCAGGTCCGCGTGTTCCGGCGTCAATGCGTCCAAGCGGAGATCTTCGACGTCGTCAATCACCCCATGGAGACGGCGGTATCCATCGTCATCTTCGAAGACGAAGAGCGCGGGTCCGGTTTCGACCGGATCCCGGTATCTGGTGGTAGCAGTCTTCTGACCGGACCGGACTCGGTCAAAGTAGGCGCTGTTGAACCGGACAATTCGTTCGACCGCGGCCCCCGGGTAGCGATAAGCGAAAGGCAACAGCTCATGGACGGGTCTGCAGTCCGGCCCTTCCGCCGTGGGCACGATGACGAAGCAGTCCGGGTGCAGATCCAGGAGGGTCTGGCGGCAACGTCCGCAGGGGGCAATGACGCCTCTGCTGTCGTTGCCTACTGCGACCATTGTTGTCAGCGGCCCGGCACCGGCCGTCGCAGCTGCCCCGAGAACCACAAGTTCGGCGCACGGTCCCCCAGTGAAGTGGTAGACGTTCGTGCCGGTGAAGATCCGCCCTTCCGTGTCCATGGCGGCTGCGGCGACTGTGTGGTTGGGCGAATCACCGATCCGGCCCGCTAACTCGCTCGCCGCGTCGAGGACACTCTGTTCGTTGGCATACAACATCGGATCATCCTCGCATGCGCCCCGGCATGCGTCGTGGAACGCCAACCAGGTCCGCACCCCAAGACGCACGTGGCGGTGCTTTCCGCACCCGTCGGCCTAAGCTCTACCCATGCATTCTCATAGCGACCCGCTGCCCTTAGCCCCGAAGCGCATGCTGGTGGCAGGGGTTTCGGGTGTCGGCAAGACAACGCTCGCCCGGCGAATCGCCGCCATCACGGGAGGCCCGCACACAGAGATCGACGCGCTCTTCCACGGACCGGCGTGGACTCCACGACCCGAGTTTCTCGCCGATGTTCGGTCGCTGATCAGGACCGGCTCGTGGATCACCGAGTGGCAGTACGACGCCGCGCGGCCGCTGCTCGCCGAGAGCGCAGAGGTGCTGGTCTGGCTCGACCTGCCCTTTGTGCGCGTCACGCTTCCCCGCCTCGTCCGGCGCACCGTCCAGCGCCGCTGGAGCCGGGAGGAATTGTGGAACGGCAACCGGGAAGCGCCGCTGTGGACGGTCGTCACCGATCCTGAACACATTGTGCGCTGGGCCATCAGGTCCCGGCGGAACTACCACGAGGCCGTGCCCGCCCTCCTCCAGAAGCACCCGCACCTCACCGTTGTCCGGTTGCGTTCGCAGCAGGAAGCCGAGGATTGGCTGGCCGGGCCGCTGACCGCCGCGGTCACCGCGTCCGCACGGGGCTGACAAAGGTGCCCGGTAGCCTGTCCAGATGATTGCTGATGATCACCTCGACAGTGTCCGGTCAACGTACGACGCCGTTGCGGAAAGTTACGCCCGCCTGCTGCCGGATGCCAGCTTCGAAGCACCGGCGGACCACGGCATGATCAGCGCGTTCGTCGCCCACGTGACCGAGGGGAACGCCCAATCAGTGGTCGATGCCGGGTGCGGGACGGGCCGCATGACCCGGTTGCTGGCGGCACTGGGTCTGGACGTGTCAGGGATTGATGTGTCCCCCGGGATGATCTCCGTGGCCCGCAGAAACTATCCTGAGCTCAGCTTTGCAGCCGCCAGGCTGTCCGAGCTTCCCTTCGCGGACAGCCAGCTGGGCGGGGTCTTCGCCTGGTATTCGATCATCCACTCGCCGCCCGAGGAACTCCCCCGGGTGTTCGCCGAATTCTTCCGCGTCCTGGCGCCCGGGGGCCATGCACTGCTCAGCTTCCAGGTCGGCGAGGGCCACCGGCATGTCTCACGCGCCTACGGGCACGACGTGTCGCTGGAGTCCCAGCTGTTCACACCGGAGACCATCGCCGAACTCCTGGCGGACGCCGGCTTCAGCGTGACCGCCCGGATGACGCGCCGGGCGCGTGCTCAGGAAAACACGCCCCAGGCTGTTCTCCTCGCACACCGGCCGGCCGCGGGCACTTAGCCCTGCCGGTCACGGCTCGGCCCCTCCAGGCAGGAGTGAGCGTTCACGGCCGTCGCCGGCTGACGTCACGGCCGTCGAAACCTCGGGTTCCCAGCGCAGCAGTTCTCCAGGCTGGCAGTCGAGTACTGCGCACAGCGCTTCGAGCGTCGTGAAGCGAATAGCCTTGGCGCGGCCGTTCTTGAGCACGGCCAGGTTCGTGGGCGTGATGCCGACGCGGTCCGCAAGCGCTCCGACGGACATCTTGCGCTTGGCAAGCAGTAAGTCGATGTCGACGACGATCGGCATCAAATCACCTCGTCCAGTTCAGTCCGCAAGAATGCCGCTTCAGCCTCACGGGCGACCGCCTGGGTCAGCAGGATCCGCAGCACCCGCACGATCAGTGCCGTCCCGGCGATCATCAGGGACGCCCCGCAGATCAAGAGGACGACGCCGGGAGCGGCTTCGCCCGGCGCCAGGATGACGGCGATGCCGAACATCAGCAGCGCTGCGGCCACGATGGCTCCGAAGATGACGTCCACGAACCGGAAAGCCGCGTGGGAGAACACAGTTCCTCGGCGCACCATCGTGAGCAGACGCCACACACACCCCAGGGTGACCTGAATGCTCACGATGCCCAGGACCACAATCACCAGGAGAGCGATGCGCGGCCCGGTGGGAGCACCGGCCTCCTCCAAATCGATGGACAGTAGCGGGACCATCCACACCTGCACGAACAGAGAGCCGGCGAGTCCCATCGCGAGGACCGTGCGGAGGGCGAGGACTGTTATCTTTCCCATGGGGCTCCCTTGTCGATGAACAATGAAATTCTATCGATAATCGATAGGCCGAGTAAAGCAGCTCACGGTCAGGATGCTGGCGGCAGCCGGTGGGCATATCGGATGGGAAGTCAGCAGCCGGTCTGGTGGCGCTTGGGCCGTTCCTGCCGGTAGAGGTACCGGCCCGCCGCGCGGAACCCGGCGCGGGCGTAGAGTTCGCGGGCTCCCGCATTGGAGGCCATCACCAGCAGCCAGTAACTGCCGAGGCCCCGGGCGTCACCTTCGCGCCGCAGCGCCTGCAGGATGCGGGAGCCATAGCCGTGCCGCCGGGCGTCCGGGCGCGTCGCCATGCAGTACAGCCCGCCCGCGCCGCCGGAAGCCCCGGATGGAACGGCAAGGCGTCCGACGGCGGCGGGCCGGCCGCCGTCGTCCCGCACGAGGGCGTACAGCGAGGGGCAGCGTTCAAGGATCCCGCGGGCGACGGCGAGGGCAGTCTCGTCGCCGCGTCCGTCCACGCTCCACCACAGCCGCAGCCACTCCGCGGATGGTTCCGTGGAAATCTCTACGCCGGGATCGGCCGGGGCATCTGTCCCGCCGTCGCGGACCAACACCAGGGTCTCGGACTGCCGGGTAAACCCCTCAGCGTCCAGGACGGCGTTGAGCGGTGCGTAACGCGGATTATCGAAGACCTGAAAGATCAACGGCAGCCGGCGGTTCCGGTACCAGAGGCGTGCCTCCCGGAGCGTGGCGAGCTGCCCGTGGATGTCGCCACCGGGTTCGCGGGGCCAGACGGAGTTGGCCCGCTGGGTCACGCCGGAGGCAGCCCGGAGCACCCAGCCGCCGGACTCCTCCCGCTCCGCGGCAGGCCACGCGGCGTCCATCAGCCCTTCAATCCCGGGCATCGGTTCCGGTGCCATGCAACCCCCTCCGTCCTCACCGTCTTCCAATACTTTGGAGACAGCAGTTTCTGCCACAGCAAAGGCCCCCCGGTTTCCCGGAGAGCCTTTGCTGATCATCGATTCAGGCTACTTGGCGTCGTCCGCCGGCGGCGCAGCCTTCTTGGCTTCCGGCTTGAAGTCCACGCCGGCTTCCTTGCGCTGCTGCGCCGTGATCGGTGCCGGGGCCTGGGTCAGCGGGTCGAACCCGCCGCCGGACTTCGGGAACGCGATGACGTCGCGGATGGACTCGACGCCCGCCAGCAGCGCAACCACGCGGTCCCAGCCGAACGCGATGCCGCCGTGGGGCGGTGCGCCGAACTTGAAGCCTTCAAGCAGGAAGCCGAACTTGGTCTGGGCGTCCGCCTTGTCCAGGCCCATGAGTTCGAAGACCCGTTCCTGCACGTCGCGCTCGTGGATACGGATCGAGCCGCCGCCGATCTCGTTGCCGTTGCAGACGATGTCGTAGGCGTAAGACAGGGCCGACTCGGGATCCTGGTCGAAGCTGTCCATGAACTCGGGCTTGGGCGAGGTGAACGCGTGGTGCACGGCGGTCCACTTGCCTGCGCCGACGGCGACGTCACCGGAGGCCACTGCGGCTGCGGCGGGTTCGAACATCGGTGCGTCCACCACCCAGCAGAAGGCCCAGTCGGCGGGGTTGATCAGGCCGGTGCGGTGGCCGATTTCCACGCGGGCAGCACCAAGGAGGGCGCGGGACGGGGTCTTCTCGCCGGCGGCGAAGAAGATGCAGTCGCCGGGCTTGGCGCCGACGGCGTCGGCGAGGCCTGCACGCTCGGTGTCGGTGAGGTTCTTGGCGACGGGGCCGGCGAGCTCGCCGTCTTCCTTGTACAGGACGTACGCCAGGCCCTTGGCGCCGCGCTGCTTGGCCCATTCCTGCCACGCGTCGAGGGCGCGGCGGGCCTGGGAGGCGCCGCCCGGCATAACGACGGCGCCGACGTAAGGCGCCTTGAAGACGCCAAAGTTGGTGTCCTTGAAGAACTCGGTCAGCTCGGTGAGCTCCTGGCCGAAACGCAGGTCCGGCTTGTCCGAACCGTAGCGGGCCATGGCGTCGTGGTAGGTGATGCGCTGGATCGGCGTCGGGATTTCGACGTCGATCAGCTTCCACAGCGCCTTGACGATGTTTTCGCCGAGACTGATGATGTCGTCCTGCTCGACGAAGCTGGCTTCGATGTCGAGCTGGGTGAATTCCGGCTGGCGGTCCGCGCGGAAGTCCTCGTCGCGGTAGCAGCGGGCGATCTGGTAGTACTTCTCGAAGCCGCCCACCTGCAGGAGCTGCTTGAACAGCTGCGGGGACTGCGGCAGCGCGTACCAGGAACCCGGCGCCAGGCGTGCGGGAACCACGAAGTCGCGGGCGCCTTCTGGCGTCGACCGGGTCAGCGTCGGGGTTTCGATCTCGACGTAGCCGTCCTGGTGGAGCAGCTCGCGGGCCACGCGGTTGGCCTCGGAGCGCAGGCGCAGGTTGCGGGCGGGGCCGGGGCGGCGCAGGTCCAGGTAGCGGTGCTTGAGGCGGGCTTCCTCGCCGACCTCGACGTGCTCATCAATCTGGAACGGCAGCGCATCGGACGTGTTGAGGATGGTGACCTTTTCGGCCATGACCTCGATCTCGCCGGTGGCCAGCGCAGGGTTCTCGTTGCCCTCGGGGCGCCGGGAAACGGTGCCCACGATCTGCAGCACGAACTCGTTGCGCAGGCCGTGGAAGACCTCTTCTTCACGGACGACCACCTGGGACACGCCCGAAGCGTCGCGCAGGTCAACGAAGGCGACACCACCGTGGTCACGACGCCGGCCGACCCAGCCGGCGAGGGTTACGGTTTGTCCAATGTGCTCGGAACGAAGGGATCCGAGGTCATGTGTGCGCAGCACAGCACGCCTTTCTGAAGAAGACAGAGGGAAATCAAAACTCATGTTCAATAGGATCGCTACAGGAACGATCCCGTACGAGTTTACCCGTTGGAAGGGCCCCTCCCGCCATGGCAAGCCGCCACCAGAGCCAGCCGCCCCCGGACCAGCACCGCCAGCAGCGGCTGCAGCGCCGGCTGGGCGTTCTGGATTCGACCGCGATCGGGCTCGGCTCCATGCTGGGCGCCGGCGTCTTTGTGGTCTTCGCACCGGCGGCTGCACTGGCCGGTCCCCTGCTGGCCGTTGCCGTGGCGGTCGCCGGTGTGATCGCGTACTGCAACGCGGTGGCCTCCGCCCAGCTGGCGGCCAGATACCCGTCCAGCGGCGGCACGTACGTCTACGGGCGGATCCGGCTGGGCGAGTGGCCCGGCTTTATCGCGGGCTGGGGTTTCGTGACGGGCAAGACGGCTTCCTGCGCGGCCATGGCCCTGACGTTCGGCCACTATGTGGCGCCGGAATTCGCGACGCCGCTGGCGGTGGCCGCCGTCGTGGTCCTGACAGGAGTGAACCTGCTGGGGATCACCAGGACGGCGCTGCTGACCCGGATCCTGCTCGGCGTGGTGCTCGCGACCCTGGCCTTCGTGGCGGCCGCCATGATTCTTGGTCCGCATGCCGCCTCCGACGGCGGCCCCGGCACGGCCGCCGGGGCGGGCGGCTGGGGTGTGCTCCCCGCCGCGGGGCTGATGTTTTTTGCCTTCGCCGGCTATGCCCGGATCGCGACGCTCGGCGAAGAGGTCAAGGATCCCGCCCGCACCATTCCGCGGGCCATCTTCGCGGCGCTGGGCGGGGCCTTTGTGATCTACCTGGGGCTGGCGCTCCTGCTGCAGTGGCACCTGTCCGCCGAGCAGCTTGCCGGCTCGACGGCGCCGCTGCTCGACGCCGTGACCAGCTCGCAGCTGAGCGCCGGCGCCCCGTTCGTCCAGGCGGGTGCGGCGGCCGCGTGCCTTGGCGCGCTGCTGGCACTCATCACGGGGGTGGGCCGGACCGCCATGGCGATGGCGCGGGAGCGGGACCTGCCGTCCCCGCTCGCCCGGTTGGGCGGCGCGCACACCGTTCCTGTCCTCGCCGAACTGACCGTCGCGGCCGCCGTCACAGTGCTGCTGCTGACCACCAGCGTGCTGACCGTCGTGGGCTTTTCCAGCTTCGGTGTGCTGGTCTACTACTCGGTGACGAACGCCGCAGCCTTCACCCTGCCAGCGCGCCCATGGCATGCGCCGCGCTGGCTTAACGTCCTGGGGTTCCTCGGCTGCCTGCTCCTGGCCGTGACACTGCCGCCCGCCTCGGTGCTGGGCATGGCGGCAGTGCTGGCCGTGGGCATGGCCGGCCGCTTCGTGGTGCTGCGGCGCCGGAACGCCGCCACTTAGGCGGCGTTCAGGTGCTGCATTCGGGCCGCTTAGGCCTTCAGCACGCGGACGTGCAGGTCGTCCGCGGCCGGAGCCCAGGTAGCTGGATCGGCGTCGAGCTGTTCTCCGGTGCGGATGTCCTTGACCTGGTGCTTGCCGTCATCGTCGGTGAACCAGACGAAGGGGATGCCGCGGCGGTCGGCGAATTTGATCTGCTTGCCGAACTTTTCGGCCTTAGCCGCGACCTCGGTGGCGATCCCCCGGCCGCGGAGTTCCGCGGCGACGTCCTGCGACGCGCCCCAGCTGTCATCGCTGTTCAGTGCCACCAGCACGGCCGTCGGCACGGATCGTGTTGCCTTGGCGAGGTCCTGGCTGAGGATCCGGGAAACCAGCCGGGTCACGCCAATGGAGAGGCCGACGCCGGGGAACTTGCGGTTGCCCTTGCTGGCGAGGGCGTCGTAGCGTCCGCCGGAGCAGATCGAGCCGAGCTGCTCATGGCCCACCAGGACGGTTTCCACCACGGTGCCGGTGTAGTAGTCCAGGCCGCGGGCGATGCTGAGGTCCGCGACCACCTTGCCGGGCGCCCGTTGGACGGCAGCGGCGATGACCTGCTCCAGCTCGGCCAGGCCCTCTTCCAGCAGTACGTTGCTGACCCCCAGCGCGCGGACCTGCGCCACGAAGGACGTGTCCTCGGTGCGGATCGAGGCCAGGTTGAGGGCGGACTGGGCCTGCTCGTCGGTGGCGCCGAGCTCGGATTTGAGCAGTTCCGCCACCTTGGCCGGGCCGATCTTCTCCAGCTTGTCGATGCTGCGCAGCACCCCGGCGGTATCGGTGAGTCCGATGCCGTTGTAGAAGCCCTCCGCCAGTTTGCGGTTGTTGATCCGGAGCAGGAAGTCCGGGATCGGCAGGGCGCTCAGGGCCTCGGCAATGACCAGGGCAATCTCGACGTCGTAGCGGAACGGGAGTTCGCCGTCGCCCACAATGTCGATGTCCGCCTGGGTGAACTCGCGGGCACGGCCTTCCTGCGGACGTTCGCCGCGCCAGACCTTCTGGATCTGGTAGCGGCGGAACGGGAACGCGAGGTAGCCGGCGTTTTCGACGACGTACCGGGCGAACGGCACGGTGAGGTCGAAGTGCAGGGCCAGGGCGTGCGGATCGCCTTTGTGTGACTTGGCTTCCTCGCTCTCCTCGTCCTGCAGCCGGCTCAGCCCGTAGACCTCTTTGTCGATCTCGCCCTTGCGCAGCAGCTGCCCGACGGTTTCCACGGCACGGGTCTCGATCGAGGAAAAGCCATGGAGTTCGAAGACCCGGCGCAGCGTGTCCAGCACATGCAGCTCCACCAGCCGTTCCTCGGGAAGCCACTCGGGGAATCCGGACAGGGAGGCGGTGCGTGCCATGGTGGATTTTCTCCTCTGGTAAAACCGGCAGGAGCCTGCTGCGCCGCGTTGCGGCCGAAACGGGCCGTCCGAAACGGGGGGTCAGATGGGCAGCAGAGCGGCCGGTCATGCATAAACTGTGTGCGGCAGTCAGTTTATGCGTTCCGCGCCCCCAACTTCTAATGGGGCCCGCACGTCCGGACTGCCGGCAGCATTACCGCTGAACGCACGACGGCGCCCCCGGCGCCGCCCGGTTTCGGCCAGACAAGCAGGAGGACTTTTGGCGGCCAATTCACGGAGCGCCCGCGAAGCCAAGCGGCGCGTCCAGCAAATGGAGGCAAAGCGCGAGCTGCGCAAGGAGCAGGACAAGCGCCGGAAGCGCGACAACGTCCTCGCTATTGGCGCCGGCACCGCCGCAGTGGTGGTTGCCCTGGTGCTCCAGCTGACGGTCTTCTCGTCCAATCCGACCGAAGACGAATATGCCGCGGCACAGGCCGGGCTGACCAGCCCCTCCGCGACTCCTCCCGTTCCGCCGTCGCCCTCTGCCTCCCCCACCGCCAACGCCGAGAACATCCCGAAGCCCGAGACCGCGGCCGGCAAGACTTTCACCGGCGAACTCAAGCTCAACAGCGGCACGCTCGGCGTCGAACTCGACGGCACGGCGGCGCCCCAGGCGGCCGCCGTCTTCAAGTCCCTCGCGGACCAGAACTTCTACGCCGGGCTCAACTGCCACCGGCTCACCACGGCCGAGACCTTCGGCGTGCTGCAGTGCGGCTCCAAGTCCGGCGACGGCAGCAGCGACCCGAGCTTCACCTGGGGTCCGCTGGAAAACACCCCGCAGGACAACAACTACCCCGCCGGTACCATCGCTGTCGCCAGGAGCGGCGGAAACGCGTACGGCAACGGCACGCAGTTCTTCATCGTGTACAAGGACACCGTCATTCCGGCCGACGCCGCCGGCGGCTACACCGTGGTGGGCAAGGTGACCTCAGGCCTGGACGTGGTGACCAACATCGCGGCCGCCGGACTAAAACCGGGTGATAACGCCACAGACGGCGCACCTGCGGAACCAGTCACGATAGACTCGTTCTCTCTGAAGTAACCAGCCGTTGCCCTTGTGGCCACGGCCCCGGTATTTCCCTCCAAGCGAAAGACTTCTAGCGGTGACAGACAGTCAGAAATCCGACGAAACAGTGTCAGCAGCAGCTGCCAACGAGACCGAAGCTGAGGCCAACGTGCTGGCTCAGGCGACCGACACTCCCGAAAACATGGTGCCGGAACCGGCAACTGAGCCGGTAACGGAGACGGCGACGGAGGCCCCCGCGGCCGACGCCGGGACCTCCACCGCGGCTCCCGAGGCAACTGAGGCAACCGCTGACGAGACACCCGCGGAAGAAGCAGCACCTTCGGCCCCCGCGGCCCCGGTCCCTGCCCCGGCTCCCGCCCGTCCGGCGCCGTCACCGGCAGCATTCGCGGCCCGTCCGAAGGCCAAGCCCTCACCGGCCGCCCCCGCCGCCGCGCCGGCAGCAGTGTCCTCCGCCGCGTCGCTGGCCGAAGCGGCCCGCTGGGGCCGCGTTGAAGGTGACGGCCACGTTTTCCTGACCGTCGACGGTGAGGAGCATCCCGTAGGCCAGTACCCGGGCGTCAGCGATGACGAAGCCCTGGGCTACTTCGCCCGGAAGTACGACGACATCGTCGCGCAGATTGTCCTGCTGGAACAGCGCGTCAGCTCCAAGGCGCCCACCACGGACATGCAGAAGACCGTGACCCACCTGCGCGAGCAGCTGGCCGAGCGCAACATGGTGGGCGATCTTCGCTCCGCCGAGGCGCGCCTGGACACCCTCTCCCAGCAGATCACGACGCTCGAAAAGGCCGAGAAAGCCGAACACGACGCCGTCCGGGCCGCCGAGCTGAAGGCCCGCGAGGCCATCGTCGCCGAAGCTGAAGAGATCGCCGGCCACGACCCGGCCCAGATCCAGTGGAAAACCTCCAGCGCCCGGATGAACGAACTGTTCGAGAGCTGGAAGACCGCGCAGAAGAGCGGCGTCCGTCTTGGCCGCAGCAACGAGGACGCCCTCTGGAAGCGCTTCCGTGCCGCACGCACCGTCTTTGACCGGCACCGCCGCGCGTACTTCTCCCAGCTGGACAGCAACAACTCGGCAGCCAAGGCCGCCAAGGAAAAGCTGATCACCGAGGCGGAAGCACTCTCGACGTCCACCGACTGGGGCTTTGCCGCGGGCGAATACCGCCGCCTGATGGACCAGTGGAAGGCCTCACCGCGCGCCAGCCGCAAGGATGACGACGCGCTCTGGGCCCGTTTCCGTGCCGCGCAGGACGTCTTCTTCACCCACCGGCAGGCTGCCAACGACGAGATCGACCAGGAATACGGCGCGAACCTGGTGGTCAAGGAAGCCCTGCTGGCGGAAGCCAACGAGCTGCTCCCCATCACGGACCTCGCGGCCGCCAAGAAGGCCCTCCAGTCCATCCGTGACCGCTGGGAAGAAGCCGGCAAGGTTCCGCGCGCCGACATGGGACGCGTTGAAGCCGGACTCCGCAAGGTCGAAGACGCCGTACGCCACGCCGAGGACGAGAACTGGAAGCGGTCCAATCCTGAGACGAAGGCGCGCACCAACAGCGCCCTGACGCAGCTGGAATCCGCCATCTCCGGGCTCCGGGATGACCTCGCCAAGGCAGAGAAAGCCGGCGACGAGCGCAAGATCAAGGCCGCCAAGGAAGCCCTCGAGGCCCGTGAGGCCTGGCTGGAACAGCTTGAGAAGTCAGCGAGCGAGCTCTCCTAGACGGTAGGCACCAGCCACTGAAGCTGGCTGTTTGATACAGGCCCCGCACCGGTTATCCACATGACCGGGACGGGGCCTGTTCGCTTTATCCAGGACCGGACAGGATGGCTGGATGGTCAATGTTTCCGGCCCTCCAGCAACCGCTCCGCCCCCGCCTCATTTGGCACAGTCTGACTTGGTGTTGTCCCGCGTGGCACCGTCTCACGCGGCGCCGTCGAACGTGGCACCGTCTCACGTGGCGCCGCCCCCATTCGCACCGTCTCACTCGGCACCGCTTGAGCTCTACTCCCCCGGAGCGCTTTTCACCTGGCCCGAGCTGCAGGCCATGGCGTCCGACGGCGTGCTGACACAGCTCTACCAGCGCGGCTATCTGCCCCCGGGCAGCCGGGCCACTCCGCAGCTCCGGGCCCGCGCCGCGGCCGTCCTCATCCGTCCGGCAATCCGGCAGCGGGTCGTCGCAGGAAGGATGACTGCGGCCTGGATCTATGGCTGCGCCGCTGAACCGGACCGGCTCGCCCTGCTCGTAGACGCCAACCGGCGGATTTCCAGCCTCAGGTCCATGCGGGGCTGCACATTCCATGAAGTGCGCCTCGGAGCGTTCGACGTCGTGAGCCTGGGCGGGCTGATGGTCTCCAGCCCGCTGCGGACCTCAGTGGACATCGCCCTGCACGTGGACGCCGAGCGTGCCATACCGGCACTGCGCGCGCTCCTGGCCCAGCCCGAACTGGGTGTGCGGTTGCGGCTGCTCAGGCTCGCTGTGGAGGCCACCCCTAGGGTGCCGCACAAGAACGCCGCTCTGGCGAAGCTCGAGCACCTCCGGGCCGGCCCGGCGCCTTAGCCGGCGGCGGATCCGAAGGCCGGCAGCGTATTAGCTGCGCCGCCGGTTGCCGGTAGTGCGGTACACGTCGAAGACGCCGTCGATGCGGCGGACGGCGCTCAGCACATGGCTCAGGTACTTGGGGTCGCCCATCTCGAACGCGAACTTGGAGATCGCCACCCGGTCCGTGGACGTGTGCACGCTGGCCGCCAGAATGTTGACGTGGTTCTCGGACAGGATCCGCGTGACATCCGAAAGCAAGGATTTGCGGTCGAGCGCTTCGACCTGGATTTCGACCAGGAAGACACTCGACTGCGTGGGTGCCCAATCGACCTCGACGATCCGGTCGGGCTGCTCCAGCAGTCCGCTGACGTTGGTGCAGTCCGTCCGGTGCACGGAGACGCCGGAGCCGCGGGTTACGAAGCCCAGGATCGGGTCAGGAGGTACCGGCGTGCAGCAGCGCGCGAGTTTCACCCAGACGTCGTCCACACCGCGCACCACGACTCCGGAATCGGAATACCGGGCCTTGGTGACCTGGGTCGGGATGGATACCTCGGTGAGGTCGTCCTCGGGGGTGTCGTTGCCGCCGAGGCTCTCCACCAGGCGTTCCATGACGGACTGCGCAGAGGTGTGCCCGTCACCCACACCGGCGTAGAGGCCGGAGATGTCGACGTACTTGAAATCCTCGGCCACCGCGGCGAGGGCGTCATGCGTCATCAGGCGCTGCAGCGGGAGGTTCTGCTTGCGCATCGCCTTGGTCAGCAGTTCCTTGCCGCGGTCGATCGACTCCTCGCGGCGTTCCTTGCTGAACCACTGCCTGATCTTGTTGCGGGCGCGGGCGCTCTTGACGAAGTGCTGCCAGTCCTGGCTGGGCCCGGCCCCTTCGGCCTTGGAGGTGAAGATCTCCACCCAGTCGCCGTGGTTGAGTTCGCTGTTGAGCGGGACCAGTTTTCCATTGACGCGGGCACCGATGGTCCGGTGGCCCACCTCGGTGTGGACGGCATAGGCGAAGTCCACGGGCGTGGAGCCGGCGGGCAGGGCCATGACCTCGCCCTTGGGCGTGAAGACGAACACTTCACGGGCGTTGATTTCAAAGCGCAGGGAGTCGAGGAACTCCCCCGGGTCCGAGGTCTCCTGCTGCCAGTCAACGAGGGACCGGAGCCAGCCCATGTCGCCGTCGCGCGGGCTGCCCGGTCCGGCGGCCGTGCGGTTCGGCTGGTCTTTATACTTCCAGTGCGCGGCGACGCCGTATTCGGCGCGGCGGTGCATTTCATGGGTGCGGATCTGGATCTCCACGGGCTTGCCGCCCGGGCCGATCACCGTCGTATGCAGAGACTGGTACATGTTGAACTTAGGCATCGCGATGTAGTCCTTGAACCGCCCCGGCAGGGGGTTCCAGCGCGAATGCATGGCGCCCAGTGCCGCGTAACAGTCCCGGACGGAATCCACCAGGACCCGGACGCCCATCAGGTCGTTGATGTCGTCGAAGTCCTTATCCCGGACGATCATCTTCTGGTAGATCGAGTAGTAGTGCTTGGGCCGGCCCGTGATGGTGGCCTTGATCTTGGCCTCGCGCAGATCCTCGGTGATCTGGTTGCGGATCACCGAGAGATTCTTTTCGCGTTCGGGGGTCCGGTCCCCCACCATGCGCACGATTTCCTCGTAAACCTTCGGGTACAGGGCCGCGAAGGAGAGGTCTTCCAGCTCCCACTTGATCGTGTTCATGCCGAGCCGGTGCGCCAGCGGGGCGAAGATTTCCAAGGTTTCCCGCGCCTTGCGCGCCGACGACTCTGCCGAGACGAAACGCCAGGTCCTGGCGTTGTGCAACCGGTCGGCCAACTTGATCATCAGGACCCGGATGTCCTTGGCCATGGCCACGACCATCTTTCGGACGGTCTCAGACTGGGCTGCCTCGCCGAAGCTGACCTTGTCCAGCTTGGTCACACCGTCCACCAGCATGGCGACTTCCGGCCCGAACTCGCCTCTCAGGTCGTCCAGGGTGTAGGAGGTGTCCTCAACGGTGTCGTGCAGGAGCGCCGCTGCCAGTGTGGTCCCACTGAGCCCGAGCTCGGCCAGGATGGTGGCCACCGCCACCGGGTGCGTGATGTAAGGGTCACCGCTCTTGCGCTTCTGCCCGCGGTGGCAGCGCTCCGCCACGATGAAGGCACGCTGGATGAGGTCGAAATCCTCTTTCGGGTTGTTGGCCCGGACCGTGCGCAGCAGCGGCTCAAGGATGGGGGAATAGGCAGGGGCGCCGCGCCCGGTCAGGCGGGCAAGCCGGGAACGGGTGCGTTCACGACGGCCGGGGAACGTGGGGCGTGCGCCCGAGCTGTCCACGGGCACCGGCGGATCTGCGCGTCCGGGAGCCACCACGCCAGTCTGCGAACCCTGGCCTGAGGCCTTAGCCACCGGCGCTGATGGCACCGGCGTCGAACGTTCTTCCAATGGAGCACCTCTCCGAACCCGTTAATTCTTCCAGTCTATTCCCGCAGCAGGATACTTCGATAACCGGCGTCCATACGGCGACGGGCCGGAGAGCGTCACGAATGACGTTCTCCGGCCCGTCGGACCGCGGGACAGTTCCCGGCGGCGGTGACCGGTCCGGCAGGACCGCTGCGGCTATGCCGTGGCGGGCTCCGCCGGGGACTCAGCCTTGGCGGCCTGGGCACGGCGGTGAGCCACACGCTCGGCCTGCTTGACCAGTTCCGGTTCGCCCTGGCGCAGCCAGGCGTAGAGCGGCGCAGCGATGAAGATCGTGGCCGCAGTGCCGATCAGGATGCCGACGAACAGGGCCAGCGACAGGTCCCGCAGCGTTCCGGCGCCCAACAGACCCGCGCCGATGAACAGGATCGCACCGACGGGCAGGATGGCCACCATCATGGTGTTGATGGAGCGGACCAGGGTCTGGTTGACGGCAAGGTTGACTTCCTCGCCGAAGGTCCGCCGCGTGGAAGCCTGCAGGTCCGCTGTATTCTCGCGGATCTTGTCGAAGACCACCACTGTGTCATAGAGCGAGTAGCTCAACACGGTCAGGAAGCCGATGATCGCCGACGGCGTGACTTCGAAATCGCTCAGGGCATAGACGCCGGCGGTGATGAACATGGTCACCAGCATGCCGACGATCGCCGAAAGCGACATCTTCCAGGTCCGGAAGTACAGCGCCATCAGCACCGCGGCGAGTCCGACGAAGATTCCCAGGCCCAGCAGGGCCTGCTTGGTGACGTCGGCGCCCCACGTGGGGCCGATGAAGGTGGACGTCACCTCGTTGTCCGTCACTCCGTAGGCCTCGGTGAGGCCCGCCTTGATCTGGAGCGTCTCGTCGTCGGTCAGCTTGTCCGTCTGGATCCGCATCGTGTTGCCTGCGACGTTGGCCACCCGCGGGACACTGCCGGAAACAACATCCTTGACCGCCTGCTCGCCGACGTTGGCGTCGGTGGTCTTCACGTTGGAGACGGTGAATTCCGAGCCGCCCCGGAACTCGATGCCGAGGTTGAAGCCGCCCTTGACGACAGGCAGGAGGATCGAGAGCGCCACCAGGACGGCCGCGATCAGGAACCAGATTTTCTTGGATCCGACGAAGTCATACGAGCGCTTGCCCGTGTAGAGCTCGTTACCGAAATTGGCGAAGCTGGTGGCCATTTAGTTGCCCTCCTTGGTCGAGCTCTTGGAGGAACCAGCAAGCTGTTCCTGCCGTTCGGCGAGGCGTCGTTCTGCAATGGTCATCCGGCGTTCGGCTTCAGCCGCGGCGCCGGTATTCTTGGCGCGGAGCGCGGCAACCTGGGCCGGCTTGTCCGCAGGGGTGCGGAACCGGCCCGCGCCCCGGTACAAGGGGACGGCGCCGAGGCTCTTCGGGTCCAGCCCGGAGAGCCGGTGGCCTTCACCGAAGAACTTGGTGCGGGCCAGCAGCTGCAGGGTCGGGTGGGTGAACATAAAGACGACGAGCAGGTCGGCCAGCGCGGTCAGGCCGAGGGTGAACGCGAAGCCGCGGACGTTGCCCACCGCCACGAAGTACAGGACGACGGCGGCCAGCAAGTTGACGGCCTTGGACGCCAGGACCGTGCGCTTGGCACGCTTCCAGCCGTTCTCGACTGCCGAGACAAGGCCGCGGCCTTCACGGAGCTCATCGCGGATTCGTTCGAAGTAGACGATGAACGAGTCCGCGGTCTGGCCGATGGCCACGATGATGCCCGCGACGCCCGCGAGGGACAGCCGGTAATTCTCGGTCCAGCCCAGGATGTCGATGGCCAGGAACGTCAGGGCGCCCGCGACCACGAGGGACGCGACGGTGACGAGGCCCAGTGCCCGGTACTGGAACAGGGAGTACACCACCACCAGCAGCAGGCCGATCAGGCCGGCGAGCAGGCCCATGCGGAGCTGCTCACCGCCGAGGGTCGCGGAGATCTGCTGTTCGCTCTGGATCTCGAAGCTGATCGGCAGGGCGCCGAAGCGGAGCTGGTCGGAGAGGGCCTTCGCGGACTGCTCGGTGAACCCGCCGGTGATCTGTGGGCGGCCATCAGTGATGACTGCCTGGGAGCGAGGGGCGGAGATGACCTGGTCGTCCAGGACGATCGCGAACTGGGACTTCGGATCCGAGCCGCTCTCACCGCCGGCTTCGACATAGAACTTGTTCAGCCGCTCGGTGACCGTCTTGAACTTGGCAGTGCCTTCGTCATTGAACTGGATGTTCACAGCCCACTCGTTGGTCACGGCGCCCTGGGCACCGCGCTGCAGCTGGAAGGTGGAACCGGAGATGCTCGATCCCTTGACCTCAACCGGGCCGAGGATGTACTTGATTGCGGGACGGCCCTCGGATGCGGGTTCGCAGGTGACCAGCGGCTTGGCCGGGTCGGAGCGTTCCTGCTTGTCCTGCGACGGGTTGTCGCAGTCGAGCGCCTCAAACTGCTTGTAGAGCTCGGGGGTAATCCAGTTCACGTCGCTGCCGTTGGCGGGCTCCGCGGTGGGCTTGGGCAGCTGGTCCTCCGGAGTCTGCGCCTCCGCGGGGACTGCCGCGCCGGGACCGGCCTGCAGCACAGGCCGGAAGTTCATGTCGGCGGATGCCTGGATCAGCGCACGGGTTTCCTTCGACGGGGTGCCGGGAAGGCTGACCACGACGTTGCGTCCGGACTGCGTACTGATTTCGGCTTCGGCGACGCCGGAGCCATCCACGCGCTGGCGGATGATCGCCACGGCCTGGTTGAGCTGCTCTTCGGTGATGTCCGAACCGCCCTCAACCTTGGGCGCCAGGATCATCTGGGTGCCGCCTTCAAGGTCCAGGGCAAGCTTGGGAGCCCAGCTCGCCTGGCCGGCCATGGTGCCGCCTGCCAGGACAGCGGTCAGGACGGCAAGGATAACGCCGAGCCAGACCAGCACCCTGAGGGCTGTGTTTTTGGGGCCAGTTCGTGCCATTGTCGATCTTTCTATTATTTACGGACGAACCGCCGGTGCGGACCAAGGGAGGCCGCTCCGGCGGTTGCCCGCAACCGTTGCTTCGCGGGATAGCTCAAGCAGGCAGACTAGCTGTCTTTCTTGCCTTCGTCGTTGAGGCGGCGCAGGGTTTCTTCCGGCGTCTCGTCGCGCGGGGCATCGTTGACCGTTGCGGTGCTGTCGGTGGTCAGGGAAGAGGCGTCGTCGGGGACAACCGTGGGCTCCTCAGCCGGGACAACCGGCTCGACGATCTTGGTGACGGCCTGGCGGTGCACGGTGGCCGTGTTGCCCGGGGAGAGTTCCAGCAGGACCTTGTTCTCTGCATCGTCGATCTCGACGATCCGGCCGTACAGGCCAAAGCTGGTCATGACCTCGACACCCGGAGCAAACTTCGACTGGAGCTGCGACTGCTGCTGCTGGGTCTTCTTGTTGCGGCGGAACATCATGAAGACGAAGACGCCGAGCATGGCGAACAGCAGGATGGTCATGATGTCGATACCGCCGCCGGCCTGCGGCTGGGTCTGGGCAGAAATAAGTCCGAACACAGGAATAGTTCCGTTCTGTACTTGCGTAGCTGGTTTTACAGCAACGTCCGCTTCGCTTCGGGCTGGCCGGCAGCGAAACATGCCAAGCCGGCGGCCAGGTGGTGGCCGCGCACAGAAACAAAGACCCGAACGTGCCGAGCGTCATACCAGTCTACAAGGGAAAACGTGCCGGAGCGGTGCTATTGACTATTACGGATCCATTCCGGATCAGCGTCCTGGCCCAGCCCGCCCGCAATGTCGGGCTCGTCGTCGGCGGCTTCGAAGAGCTCCAGCGGGTCCTGCGCGAACACTCCGGCCGGAACCGCGAAACCGAGGTGCGTCCAGGCGGGGGCGAGGGCGATCCTTCCCCGCGGGGTTCGTCCCAGCAGCCCCTCGCGGACGAGGTAGGGCTCGGCGACCGTTTCCACGGTTTCGGTCTCTTCGCCGACGGCGATCGCCAGGGTGGACAGGCCCACCGGTCCGCCGCCGAATTTGGTGATGAGGGCTTCCAGTACGGCGCGGTCCAGCCGGTCCAGGCCGCGCTTGTCCACTTCATACATGTCCAGCGCCGCGGAGGCGGCGCGGGCGTCGATCTGCTCGATCCCGTGCACCAGAGCCCAGTCCCGGACCCGGCGCAGGAGCCGGTTGGCGATGCGAGGTGTGCCGCGGGACCGCCCCGCGATTTCGCTGAACCCGGCGGAGTTGACCTTGAGGTCCAGGAGCCCGGCGGAGCGCCGGAGCACGAGTTCCAGTTCGGCCACGGAGTAGAACTCGAGGTGGCCGGTGAAGCCGAAGCGGTCCCGGAGCGGCCCGGGCAGCAGACCGGCGCGGGTCGTGGCGCCGACCAGGGTGAACGGCGGAAGTTCCAGCGGGATGGCGGTGGCGCCGGCGCCCTTGCCCACAACAATGTCGACCCGGAAGTCTTCCATCGCCATGTAGAGCATTTCCTCGGCCGGCCGGGACATCCGGTGGATCTCATCGAGGAAGAGGACTTCGCCTTCGGAGAGGGAGGAAAGGATGGCGGCCAGATCCCCCGCGTGCTGGATGGCGGGACCGCTGCTGATCCGCAGGGGGGCGTTCATTTCGGCGGCAATGATCATGGACAGCGTCGTCTTGCCCAGCCCGGGCGGACCGGAGAGCAGAACGTGGTCGGCGCTGCGGCCGCGCATCCGGGAGGCCTCCAGGACGAGGGAAAGCTGCTTGCGGACCCGGTGCTGGCCCACGAAGTCGTGCAGGTTCTTGGGCCGGAGAGCGGCTTCGATGACCCGCTCCTCCGGTTCCTCTCCCCCGCCCACCAGGGACGGCTCAGCCACGGGCGCCTATCCTGTTCCCCGCGCGGGCGCCGTCCTGGCCCAGCCAGCGGAGGGTTGCCCGCAGGATCTCGGCGACGTTGCCCTTCTCGGCCAGCTCGGGGGAATCCGCCAGTGACTTCTCGATGCTGGACGTGGCGTCCTTCTCGGACCAGCCAAGGCTCGTCATGGCCGCAACGACCTGCGGCTTCCAAATTGCTTCGGCGGATGCGGCCGGAGCCGTGGTCCCCGCGGCGGTGCCGTGCGGCACCAGCTTGCCGGCCAGTTCCAGCACGATCCGCCCGGCGACCTTGGGGCCAATGCCGGGGACCTTGGTGAATGCTTTGCCGTCCCCGGAGTGTGCTGCGACGCGGATCGCTTCCGGCTCGTGCACGGCCAGGACCGCCAACGCGAGCCGGGGGCCGACGCCGCTGACGCTGAGCAGGACATCGAAGACCTCGCGTTCGTCGTCGCCGCCGAAACCAAACAGGGTGAGGGAGTCCTCGCGCACGATCAGGGAGGTGAAAAGCTTCCCCTCGTCGCCGACGCGGAGCCGGCCGAGGGTCTGTGGGGTGGCGTTCACGCTCATGCCGGCGCCGTTGAGGTCGATCACGGCGGAGGACAGGCCGACGTGCGCTACGGTTCCGCGGAGAAAACTGATCAAAGCCGGGCTCCTGAAAATTCAGCTGAAAATAGAACCGGGAGGACCCGGTTATCCGAACATATCTACGAATACCCTACCAAGCTCCGCGACGGATCTGCCGGACATTCAGCGCGCCCGGCGCGCTTTGGCCTCGGCGTCCGCCCAGGCCCGTTGGGCCGGCGTCAGCGACTGGCTGCCCGGTCCCGTCGCGACTGCGCCTTTAGGGGTGGTCCCGCCGCCGGCCCGCCACGCATGGGTGATGGCCAGCGCCAGGGCGTCGGCGGCGTCGGCCGGTTTCGGCGGCGCATCGAGCCGGAGGATCTTGGTGACCAGCTTGGTGACGGCGTCCTTGTTCGAGGTTCCGCTGCCGGTGACGGCGGCTTTGACTTCCGAGGGGGTGTGCAGTGCCACCGGGATGCCGCGGCGGGCGGCGGCTGCGATCACGACGCCGGAGGCCTGGGCGACGCCCATCACGGTGCTGACGTTGAGCTGCGAGAAGACGCGTTCGACGGCAAGGACGTGCGGTTCGTACCGGTCCAGCCACTCGTCGATGGAGGTGGCGATGACCAGCAGGCGCTGGTCCAGACTCTCCTCCGGTGAGCTACCGACGACGCCGAACGCCACCATGGTGGCGCGGCGGTTCTTCTCGACGTCCACGACGCCGATCCCGCAGCGGGTGAGGCCCGGATCGACGCCGAGGACGCGAAGGGTCACTCCGCTTCCAGTGCGGCCTGCACTTCGTCGCTGAGGTCGGCGTTGCTGTAGACGTTCTGGACGTCGTCGAGCTCCTCGAGGGCGTCGACGAGCTTCATGAACTTCTTGGCGGCGTCGAGGTCCAGCGGCACCTGCATGGACGGCACAAACTCGGCCTCGTCGGTGTCGTACTCCATGCCGGCTTCCTTGAGCGCATCGCGGATGGCCTGCAGGTCGGTCGGCTCGGAGTGGATCTCGAAGCTGTCGCCGTTGTCCTTGACTTCCTCGGCGCCGGCGTCGAGGACGGCCATCAGGACGTCGTCCTCGCTCAGCCCGTTCTTCGGCAGCGAGACCACGCCCTTGCGGGAGAAGAGGTAGCTGACCGAACCGGGATCGGCGATGGTGCCGCCGTTACGGGAGATCGCGAGGCGTACTTCGGAGGCTGCCCGGTTCTTGTTGTCCGTCAGGCATTCGATCAGCAGCGCCGAGCCCTGCGGGCCGCGGCATTCGTACATGATCTCGGTGTAGTCCACGACTTCGCCGGTGAGGCCGGCGCCGCGCTTGATCGCGCGGTCGATGTTGTCAGCGGGGACCGAGGTCTTCTTGGCCTTCGTGACGGCGAGTTCCAGGCTCGGGTTGCCGGCAAGGTCCGGACCGCCCATGCGTGCGGCGACTTCGATGTTCTTGATCAGCTTGGCGAACGACTTGGCCCGGCGGCTATCGAGGATGGCCTTTTTGTGCTTGGTCGTCGCCCATTTGGAGTGGCCTGACATGCTTTACGCTTCTCCTCTGATCATTCGGATAAACAATTCGTGCACGCGCTTCTCCCCCGTCACTTCCGGGTGGAAGGAGGTGGCCAGCAGCTTGCCGGAACGCACAGCAACAATTCTAGCCGTCCCGGCCAGCGCCTCGGGGTGGGACGCCTTGGAGGGCTCCACTTCGGCGAGGACTTCCACGCCGTCGCCGACTCGTTCCACCCATGGTCCGCGGATGAAGACCGCATGGACAGGGGCCACGCCGTTGTCGGTGGCGCTGAAGTCAAGGCCCTTGAAGTCCAGGTCCGTCTCGAAGGATTCGCGCTGCCGGCCGAAGGCGTTCCGGCGCACCGTGATGTCGAGGCCGCCGAACGTCTGCTGCGGGTTGCCGGCGAGGTCCTTCGCGGGGTCGGTGATCTCATCCGCGAGGAGGATCATCCCGGCGCAGGAGCCGTAGACCGGCAGTCCGGCCTGGATGCGTTCGCGCAGCGGGTCGCGGAGTCCGAAGGCCCGGGACAGCTTGTCGATGGTGGTCGATTCGCCGCCGGGAATGATGAGTCCGTCGAGGCCGTCGAGTTCAGCCGGCCGGCGGACGCCGATGCCCGTGGCACCGGCGGCTTCCACCGCGTGGAGGTGTTCGCGGAAGTCGCCCTGGAGAGCCAGGACGCCGATCCGCAGCCCTGTTCCCACGCGGGAAGAAGGCTCGGAAGAGGGGTTGGTCATCCGAACAGCATAGTGCTCGGCGCCCCGCATAGGGGCACGCGGCGCCGCCTCCCGGCGGGCTTCCATGCCGCCGCTGGGATATATTACAAAGCATGTTTTACTTCAGCGTTCCGCTCGGCAAGTTCGTTCGCCGGGTCTCCCGGCTCAGGGGCGGAGGCTCTGCCCTTCCCGGGCTCGTCGTCGAGAAAATCGACCCCGGCTTCATGCGCAGGACGCTGTCCACGCTGCCCCACGGCGTCGCCGTCGTCAGCGGCACGAACGGCAAGACGACCACCACAAAGATGGTGGTGGAGCTGCTCGAGAGCCAGGGCCTGAAGGTCTTCACCAACCGCACCGGCAGCAACTTCACCCGCGGCGTGGCCGCTGCGCTGCTCGGCGAGGTGGACTGGCGGGGTCGACTGGACGCCGACGTCGCCGTGCTGGAACTGGACGAGGCCCACGCGGTGCATTTCGTCAACCAGGTTCCGCCGCGCTACTGCCTGCTGCTCAACGTCTTGCGTGACCAGCTGGACCGTTTCGGCGAGATCGACAAGACGGCGCAGCTGCTGCAGCACATCGCCGCCAAGACCACGGGAACCGTCGTGCTGAACCGGGAGGACCCCCGGGTCGCCCGGATCGCGCAAACCCTCGACGGGCCCGACGTCCTCTACTTCGGCCTCGACGACTCGCTGCTGAGCACCTTCCCGAACGACGACGAGCTGCGGGCCGCCCCCGGCAGCCCGGTGCCGCCGGCTCCGCCCAAGCCGCACGCCGACGTCGTGCTCCGCCGGGTGGGTGCGGCGGACGCGGACTTTGAGTACGACGGCGCCACGGCGACGACGGCGATGAAGCTCCGCGGCGTCTACAACATCTTCAACGCCGCCGCCGCGCTGACCCTGGCCCGGGCCATTGCGGTTCGGGACACAGGGCAGGGAACGCCGGTCCTTGCCGACAACGACGGCCTTCTGGAGGCCCTGGCGCAAGTGGCGCCGGCGTTCGGCCGCGGTGAGAGCCTCGTCGTCGACGGCCTGCCGCTGGACCTGGTGCTGGTGAAGAACCCCAGCGGCTTCCGGCTGGGGCTGAAGTCGTTCCCGGCGGCCGGGTACGCCACGATGATCGCGATCAATGACAACTATGCCGACGGCCGGGACATGTCCTGGCTCTGGGACGTCGAGTTCGACACCCTTCGCGAGGGCGGCGTGGACCAGCTGAGCGGCTCCCGCGCGTACGACATGGCGCTGCGCCTGCAGTACGACGACGTTGCGATCGGCGCCGTGAACACCGAGATCGCCCCCGCGCTGGCGGCCTTCATCAGCGGCGCCAAAGACAAACCCAAGCGGATCTTCTGCACCTACACAGCGATGCTGGCCATCCGCCGCGAGCTGTCCAAAATCACCACAGTGGAGGTGGTCTCATGACCCCCCAGCCCGATTCCGACCAGTCCAAGCTTTCCTTCGGGCACGTGCTTCCGCCCGAGGAATCCCCGGAACCCGGCAAGGGAACCATCCGGGTCCTGCAGCTGTACCCGCGGGACATGAACATCTACGGCGACTGGGGCAACGCCCTGGTGCTGGCACAGCGGCTGCGCTGGCACGGCTACACCCCCGAGCTGCTTGAGTACAACGTCGGCGACGAATTTCCGGCGGACATCGACCTGGTCGTCGGCGGCGGCGGGCAGGACAGCGGCCAACTGGTCATCCAGGACGACCTGCTGTCGCGGGAGGCCGTCCTGAAGGACCTGGCCGAGGACGGCACGCCCATGCTGGTGATCTGCGGCCTGTACCAGCTGTTCGGGAAGTTCTTCAAGACCCGGACGGGGTCCGTCATCCCGGGGATCGGCATCCTGGACGTGGAGACCCACGGAACCGACGAGCGGCTGATCGGCAACGTGGCGGTGTCCACCAGCGAGTTCGGCACCGTCCTGGGGTACGAGAACCACAGCGGCCAGACCACCCTCGGCCCGGGCGTCTCAGCGCTGGGAACCACCGCCAAGGGCACCGGCAACAACAGCAACGACGGCCAGGAAGGCGCCCGGTACCGGAACATCGTGGCGAGCTACCTGCACGGATCCCTGCTGCCGAAGAACCCTGCGCTGGCGGACTTCCTCATCCGGACCGCCGTCGAACGTAAGTACGGCAGCTTCTCCCCCGGCACGCCGGACGACTCCTACGCCGTCCTCGCCCGCGAACACGCCTCCCGACGCCCGCGCTGAGCCGACGGCGGGCGCGCAGCACGGCGGGCCGGAGCCGGGTCAGTCAAACGCCGTCGGACGCGAAATCGCGGGAAAGCGGCGGAGTCGCCGGACCGTTGCGGCGACCCCGCGCGCTTCCGGCGACCTCGGCGCACACTGCCGCCATCCGATTGCAGTAGTTGTGGAGCATTTCCCCGGTCAGGGCGCCGTCAGCCGACTGCCGTCAGTATCGCCCACCCGGCGGCGATGATCCCGACGATGATCGCCGGCCGGTTCCATGACGAGCTGACGATGCCGGAACCACCCGTCAAACCCGCGATCCGCGCATCCTGCCAGGCAGCGACGATGGCATCCCGGCCGGTCGTCGTCTGTTTCTGGCTGATGCGCTCATTGCCCGGGAGGATGCTGTGCGGCCGGCTTTTCAGGTCGCTGACGTGGTCGAATCCGGAGCCGAAAGCACCCGGCGGCGTCGGGGCGCCCCAGCTGACGTACCGCCTTCCGGCAGCCCTGACCACCACGGTGTAACGGACCTCGACGTCCTCGACCGCGGTGAAAGGTATCCGGTGGTCGCGGAGTCCGTTGACGAGCTCGAACCCGTGCGCGTCTGTCCGGAGGAGCGGCCGCCACTGCGCCACGTAGACGAACCACGACGCCAGGAACAGCCACGGCGCCGCCTCCATGGCAGCCTCCGTTCTGCCGGCCAGCACCAGCCATGCCAGTACGACGGCGGCGCCCAGCCACACCGCGACGGCGACCGGCCGCGCAGATCCTGCCCGGTGCGTTTTGCCTCTCGACGGGGAGCCCGAGCTTCTCGGCGAGTGGTTCCGGCTGTTTGTGCCGTTGTTGTCTATCGTTCGCAATGGATCCCCCCAATCGCCCAACCGGCCGCGGCCCGTCCGGCCGCGTTGGGCCCAGCATAGTGCCGACAGCCGCCGTCGGACGCGAAATCGCGGGAAAGCGGCGGGGTCGCCGGAACGTTCCGGCGACCCCGCACGGTTCCGGCGACTTCGACGGCTTCGGCAGACGAAGCCGCACCCCGGTAGATTGGTGGGCGACGACAACTTCTGTGGAGGAACACTGCCCGATGATCCGGATTGACCGTGACAGCCCCGGCCGCGCGGACGTTGAGCAGCTCCTGAGTGAGCACCTCGCCGACATGTTCGCCACCTCGCCCGCCGAAAGCGTGCACACCCTCGACCCTGCGGCGCTCTCCGGACCGGACATCGCATTCTGGACCGCGCGCGAGGACTCGGGGGTCCTTGGCTGCGGTGCGCTGAAACTGCTCGAACCCGGCGAGTCCAAGACCAAACACGGCGAAATCAAGTCGATGCGGACCGCGGCCCACGCACGGGGCCGCGGCATCGCCACGCTCCTGCTGGCCCACATCCTGGCCGAGGCCCGGCGCGGCGGTTATCACCGCCTGTATCTCGAGACCGGAAGCCAGGACTTTTTCGCTCCGGCACGCCGGCTGTACCAACGCCACGGGTTCAGCGTTTGCCCGCCCTTTGCCGGCTACGGGGAAGACCCGAACAGCGTCTATATGACCCTCGATCTGGGCCCGGCCGGAGGTTAGCCCCGCACGACCAAGTTCACTCAGGCCGGGTCTCTGCTGCGGGCGGCGTACTCCAGCACGTCGCGGGCGATGCGTCCGCTGGAGGCGGCCCGGAGATGCCCCTTCCCCTCGTACCAAACGAGGGTGCAGTCCGGGATGAGCCCGGCCGTTTCCTGGGCGACATCGCGGGGGAAGAATTGGTCAGAGCCGCCACAGATCAGCAGCACGGGCCGCCGGATGAGCGGGAGCACTGCCCTGGAATTGAAGGTCATTTCGCCCTGCACTTCGGTGAGCACATCCTGAGCGGGGAAATCGGCTCCGCTGAGCAGGCGCCGGCTGATCAGGGGCCCGATCAGCCGCCGCAGCCACATCATCCGCCGGCCCGGCAACAGATACTCGGCGAAAACCGTCCCGGCCCCGTTGGTGTCACCACCCGCCAGGGCCGTGGCCATCCGCGAATCGACGTCCTTGCCCCAGTCGCTCAACTCAGCGCCCGTGACCACCATCGCGATGTGACCGAATGAGTCAGGGTGCCGCGCGGCCAGGTACTGCCCCACCATCCCGCCAAATGACTCCGCCACGACCAGGTCGACGCGCCCGCCGAACTGTTCGGCAATCAGCCGGGCGTAGTCGTCCGCGATGCCCGCAATCGTGTGCTCCGGCGGCATTCCCCGGCGGCGGGTGACAACCCAGACAGCGTAACCGGCGCGGAGAAAGCCATCGAACTGCCGCCGGATCACTCCTCGGAACATTCCTTTGGGAACCGTGCTGCCGGGGCCTCCCTGGATGAAGAGCAGCGTTTTCGGGCCGTTGCCCCATTTCAGGTACTCCATGCCGTTCGGGAACCTCCCGTTCCGGGGTTCCCGGTCCGCCGTCGATACTTTGCCCACGAAAGCCTCCTGTCCTCGTCTGACAGGGCTGACTTCTTGAGCGCCCGCGTCACCATCACGGTATTCGCCGGCCGGTATCAGGGCAAGATCCGCAGGCCCTCCGACGGTTCCGGTTCCTCAAAGATCCCGGCCAGGTGCCGGACGTCCGCCTCCCCGAGCCGGTGTGAACCCGCCTCACACCTCCCGGTGCGGCCAGCCGCGCGCTCGATGGAAGTCTGCAGCGGTGTCCGCACATAGTGGACGACGACGGCGGCGCCCGCCGACTCTGCTTTGCCGGCCCAGACAGCACGCCTCCCGCGGCTCCACTGGTTCCAGTCAAGCACCACATCCGTCCCGCACTGCAGGACCTGCCGGGCGGTCTCCCAGATCAGCAACTTGCACGTTTCCGCGAGTTCCCCGTAGCTCCCGGACGCAAAGTGATGGTCCGGGTAGAGCCGCAGCATCCACTCGTCCAGGCTGAACCGCACGGCCGGAAGCCCTGCTTCGAGCTGCCTTGCCAGCGTCGTCTTGCCGGCCCCCGGGAGGCCGCACAGCAGGTGGACGGTCGAGAGCACGGGCGCCGCCCGCCGTCTTTCCTCCAAACCCTACGGTTCCTTGGTGATGAGCAGTTCGTGGGCGCCCGCAGCCGCGGCCCCCATCGACTCGACCACGGTCTGGGTCCGCTTGCGGGTGGCTGCGTCGGCCGCGGCACTCGCGCAGGTGCCCTGCGGGGCATCGGACGCCACGGAGCACCAGCGGTACGGGCCGCGGACAATCACCGACGGCGCCCAGGCCAAGTCGGAGGCGGTCCACTTGCCTGCCGCGTTCTCACTGAACTGGGCCCGGACCAGCAGGCCCTCGTTGTTCACCCGGTAGTTCGGTGAGAGCTCCGTGATCCCGTTGCCCAGGCCGTAGACAATCCAGGTTCCCTTGTAGTGCTCGATCGGCAGGACCGAGTGCGAGTGGTGGCTGTAAATCATGGTGAACTGCCCGCTGTCCGCGAGGGCATGCGCAACGCTGGTCTGCTCGGCGTTGGGCACACTGGAATACTCGTCGCCGGCGTGCATCGCGGCCAGCACTATGTCCGCACCGAGATCCCGGGCTTTCTTCGCCTTGGCGATCATAACGTCGGGGTCGAGCATGTCCACCTGCCAGGCAGCCTCCGGGACCTGCCCGTTCAGACCGTACGTCGCACTGATCACGGCGATCTTGGCCGCGGCGGTCTGCAGGATCAGGACGCCTTGGGAATCGGCCTCGGTCCGGTAGGCGCCAGTGTGCTGCACCCCGGCGGCGTCGAGCGCATCCAGCGTGCGGACCAGCCCGGCGGTTCCGCGGTCGACCGTGTGGTTGCTCGCCGTCGTGCAGGCCTGGTAGCCGACCTGCCGGGTGGCGGTGATGATCTGCGGCGGAACGTTGAACGAGGGGTACGCAGAGAAGGGCCCGGCCGGTCCGGCCACTGGTGTCTCCAGATGGCAGACCGCGAGGTCGCTCTTCTCGATGTACTTGCGCTGGCCCTCGAGCAGCGGCCCGAAGTCCAGCCCCTTGGCGCCGGTGGCCAGTGCGTCCGCGCGGGCCTGTTCCCAGAGCTGGGCGTGGACCAGCATGTCCCCGGTGACCACGACCGAGGCGCAGCGCTCGGCCGCGCAGCCCGGACCCTTCCCCGGCGTCGGGGTCGGGGCCGGGGCCGGGGCCGGGGCCGGAGTGCTCGATGCCGTTGAGGCGGACGCCGGCGCCGTCGTCGAAGCTGCCGGCCCGGCGGTGGTGCCGCCGGCCGCCGGGGAGCCCGACGCACTGTTATCCGGACCGGCGCCGACGCTGCAGGACGCCACAGAGGCCGCGAGGGAGACCGCTGCGGCCGCGGCGAAAAGGCGGCCTCGCAGCCTTGGGGTGATGGTACGCATGGCGCCAATCCTACGGTGGCGGCGGTCACAACACGCGCGGCAGGCCGTTGAGAACTCACCGCTGACATGAAAGAGTTATTTCATGACCAATCCCCTGATGAGCCCCAGCCCCCTGCCGTTCGGCCTGCCGCCGTTCGCGGACATCGCCTCCGGGCATTACGCCGAAGCCGTCGAGGCCGGCCTCGCTGAGCACCTCGCCGAGATCCAGGCGATCGTGGACACGCCGGAGCCAGCCACTTTCGAGAACACCGCACTGGCCATGGAGCGGTCCGGGCAGCTCCTGCAGCGTGCGGCGGCGTCCTTCTTCACCCTCGTCTCTGCCGATGCCTCGGACGCCATCCGCGACCTCGAGACCACACTGTCCCCGCGGTTCTCCGCCCACCAGGATGCCGTCTACCTCAACCGCGGGCTGTTCGAACGGTTCGCCGCCGTCAACACCGACACGCTCGACGCCGAATCCGCCAGGCTCGTGGACGAGTACCTCAAGGAGTTCCGCCAGACCGGCATCCAGCTCGACGACGCCGGCCAGGAACGGCTCAAGGCCGTCAATGCCGAGCTTTCCCGGCTGGGCACGGAGTTCGGCCAGCGGGTGAAGGAAGCGATGAAGTCGGCCTCGCTGTTGCTCGACGACGCCGCCGACCTCGCCGGCCTGCCCGCCGACGATGTTGCCAGCGCCGCGGAAGCCGCCCGAACCGCCGGGCACGAGGGCAAGTTCCTGCTCACCCTTATCCAGCCCAGCAACCAGCCCGCCCTCGCCGCCCTGGACAACCGCGACGTCCGCCGCCGCCTGTACGAGGCCTCGATCGGCCGCGGCAGCGACGGGGGTTCCTTTGACGTCCTGGATCTGGTCAAGGACATGGTCCGGCTCCGCGCCGAGAAGGCCGCCCTGCTCGGTTTCGCCAACTACGCCGAACTCGTCGTGGACCAGCAGACCGCACCGGACTTCGCCGCCGTGCAGACCATGATGAACCGGCTCGCGCCGGCCGCCGTCCGGAACGCCGACGCCGAAGCAGAGGCGCTGGCTGAAGTCGCCGGCCACCCCCTCGAAGCCTGGGACTGGGCCTACTACTCCGCCAAGGTCAAACGCGAACGGTACGCCGTGGACGAGCAGGCTCTGCGCCCCTACTTCGAGCTGGACCGCGTCCTCAACGACGGTGTCTTCTTCGCCGCCAACGCGCTCTACGGCATCACGTTCCACGAACGCGGCGACCTCGCCGGCTACCACCCGGACGTGCGGGTCTGGGAGGTCCGCAACTCCGACGGGACCGAGCTGGGCCTGTTTTTGGGCGACTACTACACCCGCGAATCCAAGCGGGGCGGGGCCTGGATGAACTCCCTCGTGGAACAGTCCGGGCTGCTCAACACCCGGCCCGTAGTGATCAACAACCTCAACATCTCCAAGCCGCCGGCCGGCGAACCTACGCTCCTGACCTTGGACGAACTCCGCACCACGTTCCACGAGTTCGGACACGCCCTGCACGGCTTGTTCTCGTCGGTTACGTACCCGCGGTTCGCCGGCACGGCCGTTCCGCGGGACTTCGTGGAGTACCCCTCGCAGGTCAACGAAATGTGGATCATGTGGCCGGCAGTCCTGGCCAACTATGCACGCCACCACGCCACCGGCGAGGCGCTGCCGCAGGAGGTGGTGGACAAGCTCGACGCCGCGCAGCTGTGGGGCGAGGGCTTCGGCACCACCGAGTACCTGGGTGCGGCCCTGCTGGACCTCGCCTGGCATGTGCTGGACGGGTCCGATGTCCCCGACGATGTCCTGGAGTTCGAGGCCAAGGCACTCGCCGCGGCCGGCGTGGCGCACCACCTCATCCCGCCCCGCTACCGCACCGGCTACTTCCAGCACATCTTCGCCGGCGCGGGCTACGCCGCGGGCTACTACTCCTACATCTGGAGCGAGGTGCTCGACGCCGAAACGGTGGAATGGTTCAATGACAACGGCGGCCTCACCCGGGCCAACGGCGACTTCTTCCGCGCAGAGCTGCTCTCCCGGGGCAACAGCCGCGACCCGCTGGATTCCTTCCGGGCCTTCCGCGGCCGCGACGCCGAGCTCGAACCGCTGCTGAAGCGCCGCGGCCTCGACTGACCCTTCATCGGCTGCTCCGTAGCCGCCCTTTTGGAGCCTGATAAGGGCGATTAGGGAGCAATCGACGGGGAAATACGACGACGGCCCGCCACCTGGAGAGGTGACGGGCCGTCGTCGTCGTCGTTTGTGCTCTTGTTTTGTTACCAGCCGCGCTGGGCGAGGCGGTGCGGCTCGGGGATCTCGTCCACGTTGATGCCGACCATGGCTTCGCCCAGGCCACGGGAGGCCTTGGCGACTTCTTCCGGGTCGTCGAAGAAGGTGGTGGCCTTCACGACGGCGGCGGCACGCTGGGCCGGGTTGCCGGACTTGAAGATGCCGGAGCCGACGAACACGCCGTCGGCGCCGAGCTGCATCATCATCGCGGCGTCGGCCGGGGTGGCGATGCCGCCGGCGGTGAACAGCACGACGGGGAGCTTACCGGTGGAGGCAACTTCCTTGACCAGTTCGTAAGGGGCCTGCAGTTCCTTGGCGGCGACGTAGAGCTCGTCCTCGGGCAGGGCGGCGAGCTTCTTGATCTCGGCGCGGATCTGGCGCATGTGGGTGGTGGCGTTGGAGACGTCGCCGGTGCCCGCCTCGCCCTTGGAGCGGATCATGGCCGCGCCCTCGTTGATGCGTCGCAGGGCCTCACCGAGGTTGGTGGCGCCGCAGACGAAGGGAACGGTGAAGTTCCACTTGTCGATGTGGTGGGCGTAGTCGGCCGGGGTCAGGACCTCGGACTCGTCGATGTAGTCCACGCCGAGGGTCTGGATGACCTGGGCTTCGACGAAGTGGCCGATCCGGACCTTCGCCATGACCGGGATGGACACGGCAGCGATGATCGCGTCGATCATGTCCGGATCGGACATACGGGAGACGCCGCCCTGGGCGCGGATATCGGCGGGAACGCGTTCCAGCGCCATAACTGCCACGGCTCCGGCATCCTCAGCGATGCGGGCCTGCTCGACGTTGACGACGTCCATGATGACGCCGCCCTTGAGCATCTCCGCCATGCCGCGCTTGACGCGGTTGCTGCCCGTCACGCTCTTCGCGGACGCGCCGGCTTCGCTGCTTACATCAGGTGTAGACACAAAAACCCCTATGGGTAGATAGATGACCTCGCCGGATCGCGGACGGCACACAAATGCCGCGTCGCACACACCGGATTACCGGATCCATTGGCCGGTAGTGCTAATACTAGTCCCCCGCCGCGCCCGGCTGAATTCCGGTTACACCCCGCGGGACAGGCCGACGCCGCGGGCTCAGGCGGCCTGTCCGGTCGCGGTGCCCTCGGTCTCCTCGAGCGACTGCCGGCGGACTGTGATGATCCGCTGGATGACCGTCACCAGGCTCGCGGCGGCCAGCAGGCACAACGTTCCGAACAGCACCACCGTGGGCAGGCCAAGGCCGGTGAAGCCGGTGACCACCAGGACCGACACCAGCCGCTCGGCACGCTCTGCGATGCCCACGTTGGCCTGGAAGCCCAGCGCCTCCGCCTTGGCACGGGCGTACGAAACCACCATGCCCAGGACAAGGCAGACGACGGCGGCAATCGCTATTGCGGCGTCGTCACCCCCAGTGAAGAACCAGACAGCGACGCCGGCGAACAACGCCCCGTCGGCGACCCGGTCCAGCGTGGAATCCAGGAAGTTGCCCCAGCGGCCCCCGCCCTTCTGCATCCGGGCCATGATCCCGTCGATAACGTCGGAAAAAATGAAGGCGGTGATGAAGAGGGTGCCCCACCAGAGCTGGCCCAGCGGGTAGAACACCAGCGCACCGACCACGACGCCGAGCGTGCCGACGATGGTCACGGCGTCCGGGGACACCCCGATCCGGAGCAGCCAGCGGGCAAGCGGGGAGAACAGCGCGGTGAAGAACCCGCGCGCGTGCCTATTCAGCATCAGTCGCCCCGGCGGTGGCCTGCGGCCAGGCTTCCGCGACCTGCTGGCGGACCTCGCCCAGGGTCTGCGTGATGGCCTTGGTCTGGGCGATGATCGGGAAGAAGTTCCCGTCCCCGCCCCAGCGCGGCACCACATGCTGGTGCAGGTGACCGGCGATCCCCGCGCCGCCGGTCACGCCCTGGTTCATGCCCAGGTTGAAGCCGGTGGGGTTGGCGACCTTGCGCAGCACACGCATGGCCGTCTGTGTCAGCTCGGCGAACTCCGCGGTCTCCTCCACGGTCAGGTCCGTGTAGTCGGGAACGTGCCGGTACGGGCAGACCAACAGGTGGCCCGGGTTGTACGGGAAGAGGTTGAGCACGACGTAGCTGGTCCGCCCGCGGTAGACGATCAGTGAATCGTCGTCCTCCCGTTCAGGCGCCACACAGAACGGGCAGTCGTCCACGTTCTTGAACTGGTGCTGCCCGCCCTTGATGTAGGCCATCCGGTGCGGAGTCCACAGGCGCTGGAACGCGTCCGGCACCCCGGCCAGGCCAAAGTCGTCGGTCACGCCGTCGTCCCCCGGATACTCCGGAGCGGCCCCTGTGGTTTCCTGCACGTGCTGCTCCCCCGCTAGCTGGTCCGGTTGCGGACGGCGTCAACGATCCGCTGGACGGCCTCGGCCACCGGCACGCCGTTGTCCTGGCTGCCGTCACGGAAGCGGAAGGAAACGGCGCCGGCGTCGGCGTCGTCGCCCCCGGCGATCAGCACGAACGGGATCTTGTCCTTGCTGGCGGTGCGGATCTTCTTCGGGAAACGGTCCGAGGAGATGTCCACCTCGGCGCGGATGCCCGCGGCTTTGAGCTGGTCCACGACGTCGAACATGTAGTCGTTGAACGCCTCGGCCACCGGGATGCCGACCACCTGCACGGGGGCCAGCCAGGCCGGGAAGGCACCGGCGTAGTGCTCGGTCAGCACACCCATGAAGCGTTCCACGGAACCGAACAGGGCGCGGTGGATCATCACCGGTCGCTGGCGGGTGCCGTCCGCGGCCTGGAACTCGAGCTCGAAGCGCTCGGGCAGGTTGAAGTCCAGCTGGATGGTGGACATCTGCCAGGTGCGGCCCAGGGCATCCTTTGCCTGGACGGAGATCTTGGGGCCGTAGAACGCGGCTCCGCCCGGATCCGGAATGAGCTCCAGGCCGGAGGCTTCGGCCACTTCGGCGAGGGTGCGGGTGGCTTCGTCCCAGGCGGCGTCGTCGCCGACGAACTTGTCCGGGTTCTTGGTGGAGAGCTCCAGGTAGAAGTCATCCAGGCCGTAGTCCTTGAGCAGGCCCAGCACAAAGTTCAGGGTGCCGGTGAGCTCGTCCTTCATCTGCTCGCGGGTGCAGTAGATGTGGGCATCGTCCTGGGTCATGCCGCGCACACGGGTGAGGCCGTGCACAACGCCGGACTTCTCGTAGCGGTAGACGGAGCCGAATTCGAAGAGCCGCAGGGGCAGTTCGCGGTAGGACCGGCCGCGGGAACGGAAGATGAGGTTGTGCATCGGGCAGTTCATCGGCTTCAGGTAGTAGTCCTGCCCGGGCTTGCGCACGGAACCGTCCTCGTTCAGTTCCGCGTCGATGTGCATCGCCGGGAACATGCCTTCCTTGTACCAGTCCAGGTGGCCGGAGACCTCGTAGAGGTGGCCCTTGGTGATGTGCGGGGTGTAGACGAAGTCGTAGCCGGCATCGACGTGGCGCTGGCGGGAGTAGTCCTCCATGGCCTTGCGGATGATGCCGCCCTTGGGGTGGAACACCGGCAGGCCGGAGCCCAGCTCGTCCGGGAAGGAGAACAGGTCCAGCTCCGCGCCGAGTTTGCGGTGGTCGCGGCGTTCGGCTTCGGCGATGCGCTCCTGGTAGGCCTTGAGGGCGTCCTTGGTGGGCCAGGCGGTGCCGTAGATCCGCTGCAGCTGCTGGTTGTTCTGGTTGCCCAGCCAGTAGGCGGCCGAGGACCTGGTCAGGGCGAAGGCGTTGGAGATGAGCTTGGTGTTGGGCAGGTGGGGGCCGCGGCACAGGTCGCACCAGACGCTGTCCCCGCTCTTGCGGTCCACGTTGTCGTAGATGGTGATGTCGCCGGCGCCGACCTCGACGTTGACGCCTTCACCGGCGTCGGCGGCCTCGTTCTTCTTGCCGAGCAGTTCGAGCTTGTACGGCTCGTCCTTCATTGCCTCGCGGGCCTCGTCTTCGGACACCACGCGGCGGACGAACTTCTGGTTCTGGTTGATGATCTTGAGCATCATCTTTTCCAGGGTCTTCAGGTCTTCCGGGGTAAACGGCTCCTCGACGTCGAAATCGAAGTAGAAGCCGTCGGTGATGTACGGCCCGATGCCAAGCTTGGCGTCCGGGCGCAGCTGCTGCACGGCCTGGGCCATGACGTGGGCCGTGGAGTGGCGCAGGACGTTGAGGCCGTCGGGGGAATCGATGGTGACGGCCTCGACCGTGGCGTCCTCGGGCAGCGGCTGGTCCAGGTCCTTGAGCTCGCCGTTGACGCGGGCCACTACGACGTCGCGGCGCTCAAAAAAGAGTTCCGCGCCGGTGGTCCCGGTAGTCACCTTGGTCTCTTCGCCATCGACGAGAAGGGTGATCTGCTGGGCATCTGACACGGGTGTCTCCTATTCAAAGTTAAGGCTTCGTAGCTTGTGGCGTACGGGGACCACAGCCAGCCTCGTCCATGCTATCGGTTTCTGAAGAGGCCAACCAACGCGCCACTCAGCCTCCCAGCCCGGTAATTGCGAGGTGGCGGGTGATGCCGTCAAGGGGCCCCGGAGGCTCGGGTTCCCGGGTGTCAGGAATTCCGGAGGCCGGGACCGGGAAGGGCAGGGCCTCGGTGCGGCTCAGGTCCCAGGCCATGCTGGCGCTGATACTGATGCCCCGCGGCCCGGTCCGCCGGGTGGTTCCCCGGATCAGCAGCAGCCGGGTGCCGAACAACAGTGGACCTGCCAGCTCCTGGGCCTCATGGAAGAAAACCGAGTCCACGCAGCCCGTGCCGTCGTCGATGCTGATAAATACCACCCGGCGGCCGCCCCGCATGGGAGGGGTCTGTGTGGCGACGCGGACTCCGGCGACCAGCACCTCGGTGCCGTTGCGCAGTCCCAGCAGCTTGTCCGCGGTGGTGACGCCGAGGCGGTCCAGGAGCGGCCGGTGGCTGGCCATCAGGTGGTCGCTGACGTCCACGGCCATCAGGTCCAGCTCGGCCCGGACGGTATCCACCAGGGTGGGGGCGGGCAGCACGGCTTTGAGGTTTTTCAGCTCGACGTCGCCCAGCGGCAGGGAGAGCTGCCCTTCGATCACGTCCAAGCCCTTCCGGTGTGGCCGGCTTTGCAGGGTCACCAAGTGCTGGACCAGGTCGGCGCGGTTGGCGGTCCCGCCGGAGGCCCGGTGGAGGGAATCGAAGGCGCCCAGCTGGGCCAGCCGCTGGATACTGGGTTTGCTGAGCCGGGACCTGGCCCGCAGGTCCGCGAGCGAGTCGTAGGGCTGACCGGCCACGATCCGCTTCAGCTCGGTTCCCGAGAGTCCGTAGATGCCGTTCAGGCTCAGCCTGATGCCCAGCTTGCCGCGGTCCGGGCCGGCGGCCACCCGCTCAACCCTGTACTCGGCCTGGCTGCGGTTGATGTCCAGGGGCAGGATGGGGATTCCCAGCCGCCGCGCCTCTGCCACCAGGAGCCGCTTGGGGTACATGCCCGGATCGTGTTCCCACAGCCCGGCGAGGAACGCCTCAGGGTGGTGGGTCTTGAGCCAGGCCGACTGGTAGGTGGGCACGGCAAAGGCGGCGCCGTGGGCTTTGCAGAACCCGAAGCTGCCGAAGGCCTTGAGGGTACCCCAGACCTTGTCCACCACCTCGGGGCTGTACCCCCGGGCCCGGGCCTCCTTCCGGAAGAACTCCTCCACCCTGTATTCCAGGACCTCGTTGCCGAGGGCGCGTCGGAATTCGTCTGCACGCGCCAGCCCGCATTCGGTCATGACGTCGAAGGTCTTCAGGATTTGCTCATGGAACACGGTGACCCCGTGCGTCTCCTGGAGGACCGGCTTGAGGTCCGGATGCGGGTAGACCTCGGGGGCGAAGCCGTGCCGGTGCTCCAGGAAGGGCCGGACCATGTCCGATTTCATCGGGCCCGGCCGGAACAGGGAGATGTCGATAATGAGGTCGTTGAACTCCCGGGGGGCGAGCTTGCCGATCAGCTCCCGCTGGCCCGGGGATTCGATCTGGAAACAGCCCAGGGTGTGGGTGCTGCGGATCAGCTCGTAGGTGGGTTCGTCGTCGAGCGGCACGGCGTTAAGGTCGATGCTGCCGTCCTCGGCGATGTAGTCCGGGCCCATCCCGTCCGGCCCCGCCGGGTGCGCCCCGGCGGCCACCACTTCGGCTTTGGAGGGATGCAGGCGGATGACCTCGCGGACTGCGAAGGCCATGGCGCTTTGCATCCGGACCCCCAGGACGTCGAGTTTGAGCATGCCCATCGGGTCCATATCGTGCTTGTCGAACTGGCTCATGGGCAGGCCCAGCCCGCTGGGCTGCACGGGCGTGCGGTCCAGCAGGGTGGCGTCCCCCAGGATGACCCCGCAGGGGTGCATGGAGATATGGCGCGGCAGCCGGTCCAGCCGTTCCGTGAGGTCCACCAGCAGGTCCAGCTGCTGGTTCCCGCTGAAGTCGCGCTGCCCCACCCGGCCGGCAAATTCCTTCAGCTCGGGCTTCTCCTCGAGGGCTTCGCGGAAGTTCCGGGCAGAGAAACGCCACAGCTGCTTGGCGATGTCCCCGATCTCGCCCTCCTCCATGCCCAGGGCCAGGCCGGCGTCGCGCACGGCACCGCGGGCGCGGTAGCCGTTCTGCATGCTCATCAAGGTGACGCGCTCGGAGCCGAAGCGCTCAAAAATCTTGCGGTACACGTTGTGCCGTTCGGCGCTTTCGACGTCGATGTCGATGTCCGGCAGGGTGGCGCGATCCCGGGAGAGGAAACGTTCGAAGATCAGGTCGTGCTGCAGCGGGTTCACCTGGCTGACGTCGATCAGGTAGTTGACCAGGCTGGATGCCCCCGAGCCGCGGGCGGCCGCCCGGACTCCCATGTCCAGGATCATCCGGGAGACTTCGGCCACGGTCAGGAAGTACGCGGCGAAGCCGAGGCTGTCGATGATCCGCAGCTCGTGTTCCAGCCGCGAGCGCAGCTCCCCGGCGGGTTTGCCGGCGATCCCGGGGAAACGCCTGCTGATGCCTGCTTCGCACCGCTGGGTGAGCTCGATGAGGGCGTCCCCGGCGATCCCGATCACCGAGGCTTCCGGCACCACCGGCTGTTTCCACCCCATGTCCGTCACCGGATCCATCCGGCAACGGTCCGCGAGCGCCTCGGTCTGCGCCATCAGGCTCTTGAGGTCGGCGGCACCGTATCCGGCGGCGTGCATGGTCTCCTTGCCGAGCTGGAGCATCCGGTCCGCGGATTTGAGCCAGCCCTGCCCGTTGGGCTGCAGCAGCGGGGCCGCGGAAAGTTCGGGCAGCGATTTCAGGGTGCGGGCGGAGTCCAGCACATCAGCAGTGGCCGCGCCGTCCTCTGCCACGTAACGCACGGCGTTGCTCAGCACAGCGGGCACCCCGTGTTCGGCGGCGAGCTTGAGCATCCGTACTGCGTGGGCGGTGCTGAGCGGTTCCCCGGGCGGGCTGAGCTGGCTGACGACCTCGGCGGCAATCGTTCCGGCCGGCATGGCGTCGAGCCAGCGTTTGAACAGGGTGCGGGGGCGCAGGTAGCGCCTCCCTCCCATGGCACGCCCGACGTCGGAGTCCGGCCCGATCAGCACGGTCAGCACCGGCTTGAGCGTTTCCGGGTGCAGGGTGCGGGAGGCCAGCTCGGCCCGGGTCACGGCGACGGGCACCGCTCCCCCGGCCTTGCCCGTGGTGCGGGCATGGGCATCGGAGATCAGCCGGCACAGCGCACGGTATCCGGCGCCGTCGTTATGCCCATGGGCCAGCACGACGACGCGTCCCCCCAACTGGGTGCGGAGGTCGCCGTCGTCGTCAAAGACCGCAAGGTCCACTCCGACAATCGGATCCAGCCCGGCCGCCATGCAGGCCTTCAGGTGCTTGACCGTCCCGTAGAGGCCGTCGCGGTCCGTGCAGGCGAGCGCCGTCGCCCCGTCAGCGGCGGCGGCGGCCGCCAGCTCATCCGGCCAGGAGACCCCGTAGTGGGCGCTGAAGGCGGTGGAGACATGGAGATGGGTGAAGCTCATGCCGATTCGGGTTTCCGGTGAAGCAGGGCGTCATGGATCCTCAGCAGGCGCCAGCGTCCGCTGCCGACATGCCGGGTGAGGTCAAGTGTGAGGCTTTCCGGGTCGGGGGAATCTGCCCGGCGCACCTGAACCCGCCAGATTTCGTGGTCCACGAGTCCCGGGCCGCTGCCCAGCGGCGCCCGCTGCTCTTCCGCCCACCATTGGCGGCGCTCAAACCAGCGGACCGGTTCGGCGCAGACGGTGTAGTGCCGGCCTGCCCAGTCCAGCTTCAGGGGCTGGCCGGAGGGTGTGCAGACGACGTCCACCGACTCGCTGAACATGCCCATCGTGCCTCCCGGACCGCACCATCTGTAAGAACCATCTGGCCAAACAGCCAGCAACTATTCGAACATATCTTCGAACAATTCCAGTCTACGACGGCGCCGGGGGAAAACCTAGATCAGGGGTGGACGGACGCAGGCACAGGTAGCAGGATTGATCCATGAGCTCCCATAACGCACTTCTGAAGCAGGTAAGCATCGCCGCCGAGGACACGTCCTTGGTGGCGAAGTTCGATATAGACGGAAACATCCCCGGCCAGGGCGCCTACGTGGTGGGGCTGTTAGCGGCGACTCCCGATCATTCCCACCAGCGACGCATGGGGATCGAGTTCATGAACGGGGAAGCTGTGTCCTTCTATTGCTTCAGTCATGACGGCACGGAGGAGAACTTTGACCTCAAGGGAGTTGAGCACTCCGGCAACACCATTACCGGGCACTTTCCGCTGAGCACCATCATGGGCCTAGCCAAGGGGCACCTCATGACGGCCTTCAGCGACTGCGACGGCCGCGACTACCAGGCGAACGTTCCGGTGGAGGAGGCCCTCTAGGCCCCTCGCCCTAGGAGCTGGCTTTGTAGACTTCCAGCTCGAGCGTGATGAACGCGTCGATCATTGCCCGGTACGTCTTCTCAACGAGGTCGACGTCGATGTCCTTATTTTCCGCCGTGGCGCGGACGTGTTCGATAACCCGCTCCACGCGCCCGGGGGCCCGCACCTCGGCACTGTCAGCCTTGAGGGTTCCGGCGATCCGGATCAGGCGCTCGCGGCGGCCGATCAGCGACACGATCTGCTCGTCCACCTCGTCCACGGCCACCCGCACGGCGGCGAGCTGCTCCCGGTCGGCCTTGGCAGCTTTTTCGTCTTGGTGATTTGTGGACATGTGCATGACAATATCGAATGATGCAGCCACGAGTCGATTTAATCTCACTGGGTGTCCGCAGTGTTGACGCCTCCCGCAGTTTCTATGTAGATGGCCTGGGCTGGCCCGTCCACCGGGAAGTCCGGGGCGAGGTCCTGTTCATCCAGGCCAATCACGGCCTCGTCCTCTCGCTCTGGGACGCCGGGCAGATGCAGGCCGAAGCGGCCGTTGATCCCCCGGCCGGGGTTCCGTCCATCACCCTGAGCCACAACTTGGGCAGCGCTGCGGAAGTCGACTGGGTGATGGCGGAGGCCGAGTCCGCCGGAGCTGCCATCATCGCCGAGCCGAGAACCCAGCCCTGGGGCGGCTACACCGGATACTTCGCCGACCCCGACGGCTACCGCTGGGAGGTCGCCTTCAATCCCAGCTGGGCGGTCGACGGCGGCGGCGAAGTCACGCTCTGACGACAAGTGAACGAGACACTCGCCGATGACGGGCTGGCCCGGTGGATTTCCGGCATCCGCTCACAACCAGCAGAAGCCCCGCCCCTGGACGTGAACAAGCTGCGCGCCGCACGCGCCAGGCCTGCAGGGCCAAGCCTGCCCCAAGTAGTCGACCTTGCCACGCCCGGCGACGGCCCGGTTCAACTGCGTTTCTACCGACCCAGCGGGCAGCCACTGCCGCTCATCGTCTACGTCCATGGCGGGGCGTTCATCTTCGGGGATCTCGAGTCCCACGACCGGACGTGCCGCCGGCTGGCCGTGGAAGCCAACGCCTCGGTGCTGGCGGTCGACTATCGGCGAGCGCCCGAGCATCCGGCGCCGGCGGCGATTGACGACGTCGTCGCGGTATTGAGGTGGGCTCTCCAGCCACCGGCGGTCCTTGGACCAACCAGCGGTCCTCCGTCCCTGGCCGGCGACAGCGCCGGGGGTCTGATCGCCTTGCTGGCGGCTCAGCGGCTGGTCGGGGAGGGCGCCCGCCTCAGCGGGCTCCTGCTGGTTTGTCCCAACGCCGATCTGACGCTGTCGCAGCCAAGCGTGCAGCAGAAGGGGCTGGGATGGGGACTGGACGCAGAAGCGCTGGCGTGGTCGCTGAGGCAATGGGTACCGGACATGGACGCCGAACAACTCGAGTCATTGAGCCCACTGCACGTCAGATTCAGCGGCCTGCCCGCGACTGTCATAGCTACGGCCGAGCACGATCCGCTTCGCGACGAGGGCGAGGCCCTGGCCCGGAGGCTGATTGCCGCCGGAACTGAGGTCCACCATGTGCCTCATGCTGGACTCGTTCATGGCTTCCTCAGTCTCGATACAGAGTCGCCAGCTGCCTTGGAGGCCGGGAATGAGCTCCTGCGGCTATTCGGATCCGTCATTCGCGACGGCGGCTAGCCACCTGTACAGGCGCGGCGACGTGGCGGACCATCCGGAGACCTAGGGAAGCGACACCGAGAGACTGCGCTCCAGCAGCGGCGGATCAAAGCGGGCATCCTGCTTGGTCCGACCGTCCGGGCACCAGCCATGCTTTTCGTAGAAGCGGACGGCGCAGCCGTTGCCGTCAGCGACCCAGAGATACGCACGTTCATAGCCCATGGCGCGAAGTTCCTCCACCGGGCCAAGAACAGTGCGGAGCCCAGTCCACTCGACCAATAGGCAGGCAGGAGATTCAACCCATGGACTTCCCCGGTTCCCGCAGCCACGTCATCCCGCGGCCTGCCGAATCCAGACCAGCCCACCGCAGCGCCCTCAACAGTCACGGCGACACGACGGAGATTGTGGTCGGGATTCCCCTGACTGGTCGCTTCGGGTCGGACATGGCCGCCGCCAACTCGCCAAGGGCACTATGGCCCTATTGACGTGTTCACCGGCATCGCTAACGTGACTGGGAGTACACGGCGGCACGCCTATTCGAGCCGGTGTGCGGTGACGAGGAAGCAGCGGTGGTGCCGGCGTTTGTCGGCGGCACCACGCAGCATCCGCAACGGTACGCAAGGTTCCGGCCGTGGACTTCTCCAGAGCGAATCTTGGGCTGCCGGGTCCGCCCCGGACGCTGCAGTGTTCAGGAGACAGTCGATCTGCCGCGCAATCGTCTCCCCGTCCGTTCCGACCGGTTCGTAGCCCAGCTCAAGCGAGGCGACGGTACTCAGAATGATCGGCGGCCGGAGACCCCACGGGTGGTCGCCAATCCCCTCGGGAGCGGTTTCGTCGAGCAGCACTTCGTCCCACTGGTGACCGAGATGCCGCGCAATCGTCCGAGCGATCTGACGGGCATTCGGCGCATCGGGGTCGGCACTGTTGAGAACACGTGCACCAGGCACGCCGGAAATGTGTTCGACAAGCGCAGCTGTGTTGACCGCAGCCGTCGTGTGTGAAACACACCGCATCCACGAGGACCGCCGCCCATCTCCCCCACCAGAGCGGTACTGTCCCGTCGTTCGGAGGCGATAAACCCGCGCTCCCGCTTCTGCAAGATCCCGCGGCATCTTCCGCGTGTCGCGGCCGGTCACGTCCACCGCCCACGCGGCCCTGATATGCCGCCACGCGATGGCGCGGCCGAGGACTCCAGTGACGTCAAGGATTACCGCTCGTTTCATCCGCTGCCTCTAAGTCGCTGAAGCCGGGACCTGGCGGTCAGGGAGCCAATGGAGCCAAGAGTTCGGCGGCTGTTCCACGCCACTGTCGGACCGGCGACCGCCGCACGCCGAGCCAGACGCTGTTCAGTCTGCACTCTAGGCAAGAAATCAGCAACACATCAGTCGCCAGCGCATACCTGAGCGACGAATCTTTCGGCACGTGGGCCACCTGCCGCAACGAATTCTCCTAGAAGTGCCAATCCGACGGAAAGCGGCAAGGAGAGCCTGCCCCGGAACTGCGAGTCCAGCATTATTTCGGGGCTCGTTGACGACCAGTTGCCAGGACCTCCAACCAGCCGCGTGAACGCCCGGCCCCTGACAAAAGGTCTCTCCAGCTTTTCCGTTGCCCGCTGCTCGAGAACGTGCGAGTCCACAGAAAGCAGACTCATGGTCACTAGTTCGGGACGCGCCGCCTTTTCAAGCCATCGCCCAAACCCGAGGAAGGAGCTCTCCAGAATTTCCTCTGGCCGTACCCCCGATTCCTCCTGCAATTCGCGGTTGGCGCCATTGGCGGCCAACTCGGCCAGGGGAAGCGACTCTCGGCCCTGGAAATCCCGGTATTCCAACGCGCCCGAACCGCTAGGCGCCAACTGGCCTCCGCTGTTCAGATTATGAACCGCTTGGTCGACGATGAGAAGTTTTCCATCGCTCGTGAATGCCATGCACGAGGTGCCGACCACGTTGACGAGCCATGAGTCGTGGAAATCTCTGAGCATCCCACGTCGGCCAATGAAAAGCCTTCGCCCGTGGTCTTCAAGAAACTGATCGTTCTGGCGGACGTCATGAAGCGCAAACTGGTCGGTTGCGATGTGCTGAAAGTACGTTGCAGGTTGAAAATCTATCCTCGACGGAAGATGTGCGTCAGCAGTGCCGACATTGGAGTTCCAGCCCAGGATAGGCCCGTCGAAGACGTGTTTTGCCTTGGTTTTTTCGTCCAGAAAGCGCTGGCTGAGAGCTCTGAGTCGCGGCGGCACACTAAACGGCTCTGGGTCCAACCTAGCCTCCAGCCCGTTCTCGATGCCCGATGACACAACCACATCTGAGAGGAACGTCCCGTGCGGAAACTTGCGGTATGTGAACCGATTGCTGTTCGCGACTGCTAGCAGGACACTTTCGAAGGAATCGCTTAGTCGAGGGACAAACTCCGTGGATGCCAAAGCACGTCGATAAGCGCGTATCTCCAGAAACAACAGGGCAAATGAAATCACCGCAAGTGCAACGTTTATCCAGACCGGGATGGTTACCCACAATCCGAGTAATCCCAACACTGCGAGAACGGTGCTCAGGACAATCCACCGTACGCCCCTCGCCATCCGTTTCATGCGGTAAATCGTTGTGGCCGCCTCACGACTGACAATTGTCACAAATCACCCCTTGGTGGAACCAGATAGTCGCCGAGTCAAATGGTAACCGTACCCCCTACGTTCATTCGGCTGGCGGGGACTCAGCGACATTTCGAGTCGCAGAATCATTCGTCCGTTACCGTCGTTCACCCACGTTACGAAGCAGGGTTCGAGTGCAGGCCCGAAAACCCCTCCGTGCAGGACTAGCGCTGGTAGCGCACCCAGCAAGGACGGGAACCGGAAGATTCGGGCCTACCGTCCGCTCATCAATGCAGCACTTCACGCCGGCGCGGCTAGAACAGGCTTCCCACCGGCTGGATGAGTTCCGGGGAGTCGTTCCTGACGTTCCCGACGGCGGTGCCGACGGCGTCGATCGTCCAGCCCTCCGCGACATCGTGTGCGCCGGCCCGGACGAGGTCCACGAGTCCGGCGGCGTCATCGGCCTGCGGGTCCAGCCACGACTGCATCGTTTCCCGGTCCATCGGCAGCGGCACCCTGTCATGCAGGGCTGTGAGTTCGGCCAGCATTCCCCCGGCGTAGCCTTCCGGCGGTGAATCGGTGGTCATGATCGACGTCGAGAGCAGCCAGCGTGCCGGGTCGTCCTCGGCTTTCGACGGGTCCTTCCACCATTCGTAGAGGCCGGCGAAGACTATCGGGTGGCCGTCCCTGGGGTGCACGTAATACGGCTGCTTGCCGCGGCCCTCGCCCTTCCATTCGTAGTAGCCGTCGGCTGGGACGGCGCAGCGCCGGGCGCGGGTGGCCTTCCGGAACGCCGGCTTCTCCAGCACGCTCTCACTGCGGGCGTTGATCATCTTCGAGCCAATTCCCGGGTCCTTTGCCCAGGACGGCACCAGTCCCCAGCGCGCGATGTGCAGCTGCCGGACCGGTTGCCCGTCGACCAGCCGTTCCAGCAGGATGGGCACATCCGCGGTCGGGGCCACATTCCACGACGGCGGAATCGCGACCTCCTCCTCCAGCCCGGCGTCGAACTCGGCCAGCAGGTCCCCGACGGCCCGGGCCATCACGTAGCGTCCACACATGGCACCAGCATGCCACCGCACCCATGCTGTGTCATCCGCGCGCCACAGGCGACCCGGCTGAGCCCACCGAAGTCGCCGGAACCATGCGAGGTCGCCGAAACGTTCCGGCGACTCCGCAGCTTTCCGGCGACTTCGCACCCGGCCGCGACGTAGCACCGGCGCCGCACTGTGCGGGAATAGCGGCCTGCGGGTTACGGTTATTGGGAGTAACGTACGACTTTTTGTCGCAACTGGCGCTGCCACCGCGCGCCGTCAACCAGCTTGAAGGAGAACTTCATGGACTTCACCCCCGAATCCGGCACCATCACCATGTTTTCGACCACTTGGTGCGGCTACTGCAACCGCCTGAAGAAGCAGCTGGACGCCCAGGGCATCGGGTACACCGAGATTAACATCGAAGAAGTTGAAGGCACCGCAGATCTCGTGGAGAAGCTCAACGGCGGCAATCGCACCGTCCCCACCGTGCTGTTCCCGGATGGCACTGCGGCCACCAACCCCTCCGCGGCAGAGGTCAAGAGCCGCCTCGCGGCCTAAGGCCCTTTTATGAACCGATGACGACGACGGCGCGGCCTCCTTTGGGGGCCGCGCCGGACTTCGTTGTGCGGCAAAGTTGTGTGCGGCAGAAGCCGTACGACAAAGAGTCCTGCGGTGAGAACCGCGATTTGAGCAGAGGAGCTATTTCCATGGTCCATAAAGTCAAAGGCGTCGTAGCCCGCTCCAAAGGAGCCCCCGTCACCCTGGAGACCATCCTGGTCCCGGATCCCGGACCCGGCGAGGCCCTGGTGGACATCCTCACATGCGGCGTCTGCCACACCGACCTGCACTACAAGCAGGGCGCCATTAACGATGAGTTCCCGTTCCTGCTCGGCCACGAGGCGACCGGCGTCGTCAGCGCCGTGGGCCCGGACGTCACCGAGGTGGCCCCCGGCGACCGCGTGGTGCTCAACTGGCGTGCCGTCTGCGGCGAATGCCGTGCCTGCGCCAAGGGCCAGCCGCAGTACTGCTTCAACACGCACAACGCCACCCAGAAGATGACGCTCGAGGACGGCACCGAACTCTCCGCGGCGCTGGGCATCGGCGCCTTCGCCGAGAAGACCCTGGTCGCCGCCGGGCAGTGCACCAAGGTTGACCCCGAGGCTGACCCCGCTGCGATCGGCCTGCTCGGCTGCGGGGTGATGGCAGGCATCGGCGCGGCCATCAACACCGGAAACGTCAAGCGCGGCGATTCCGTCGCCGTCATCGGCTGCGGTGGCGTGGGCGTGGCAGCCGTCGCGGGCGCCGCGCTCGCCGGCGCCACCACGGTGATCGCGGTCGACATCGACCCGAATAAGCTCGACCGCGCCAAGGACCTCGGCGCCACCCACACCGTGGACTCCTCCGCCGTCGACCCGGTGGAGGCGATCCGCGAACTCACCGGCGGCTTCGGCGCCGATGTGGTGATCGACGCCGTCGGCCGCCCCGAGACGTACAAGCAGGCCTTCTACGCCCGCGACCTCGCCGGCACCGTGGTCCTGGTGGGCGTCCCGAGCCCCGAAATGACCCTGGACCTGCCGCTGCTGGATGTCTTCGGCCGCGGCGGCTCGCTCAAGTCCTCCTGGTACGGCGACTGCCTGCCTTCGCGCGACTTCCCCATGCTGATCGACCTGTACCGGCAGGGCAAACTGGACCTGGACGCGTTCGTCACGGAGCGGATCACGATCGAACAGATCGAGGAAGCCTTCGACAAGATGCACTCCGGCTCGGTGCTGCGCTCCGTGGTGGAACTGTGAGCGGCGGCTCCGTGGACGGGCTCCGGATCGACCGGCTGGTCACCTCGGGCACCTTTTCGCTCGACGGCGGCACCTGGGACGTCGACAACAACGTCTGGATCGTGGGCAACGACGCGGAATGCATCGTGATCGACCCGGCGCACGACGCCGACGCCATCGAGGCAGCCGTCGCCGGCCGAAAGGTCACATCAATCCTGCTGACGCACGGTCACGATGACCACATCGCCGCAGTGGGCGCTTTCCGCGGGCGCGTCAACGCCCCGGTGTACCTCAACCGCGAGGACTGGATGCTGTGGGAGCGCGTGTTCCCGGGCACCGAACCGGACCACGCGATCGCGGACGGGGACACTTTCGACGTCGCCGGTGCCCGGCTCGTCGCGCTGCACACCCCGGGTCACTCCCCCGGATCCGTGAGCTTCTACCTGGCCAGCGAGGGCACCGTCTTCACCGGCGACACGCTGTTCCAGGGCGGCCCGGGCGCCACCGGCCGGTCCTTCAGTGACTTCCCGACCATCATCGAGTCCATCAAGGGCCGGCTGCTGACGCTCCCGGCGGACACCGTGGTGCGGACCGGTCACGGCGACCCGACGACGATCGGCGCCGAGGCGCCGCAGCTCGAGGAATGGATCGCCCGCGGGCACTAGGCTCCAGCCGCAGGCGTGGACAAGGCCGGGTACCAGTGGTGCCCGGCCTTCTCCATGCCTGCGACCCTCTCAGCCCAGCAGGCTGCCGAAGTCGCCGTAGTCCAGGGCGGCATAGCGGGAGTAGGTGTCGATCACGGCCGCCTCGATGGCGTCGACGTCCAGGTGCGGGACAAGATCGTTGACGGCGCCGGCCGTGGCCGGATCCCAATCCAGGCCCAGGGCCGCGTAGCTCGCCTCCAGGACCGCGCGGATCGGGGCCGAGTTCTCCACCACGATCACCGAGCTGAACAGCCAGCCGCCGGCCACCACCCGCTGGGCCGTTCCGATCAGCTTGAGCTGGTGCTGCGGAAACTCCGGATCCTGGCCGTGGACACTGAATTCGCCGGGGCAATACTCGCCGGGGATCTCCCCCACCGCGGCGTCGACGCCGGCGCTGCGCAGGGCGTGGGCCAGCAGTTCGCCGAAGAAGGAGAACCGTCCCTTGGCACCGGCGATCGCGTCGGTGTCCGGTTCCAGGTGATCGATCACGAGGGTCCCCTGGTGGTACGCGGCGGCACGGCCCCCGGCCTTGCGGACGAGCGGTTCGAAGCCGAGGTCGCGGCAGGCCTGCGCCGCGGCGTTGAAGCCCGGCAGGTGTGTGTCCCGCTGCCCGAAGGCCACGGTGGGCGCCGGCCGGTAGAGCCGGAGCATGGGACCCACCTCGCCGGTTTTGACCTTCCGCAGCAGCTCGAGGGCGAGGTCCAGGTCTGCGGCGGCGCCCAGGGATTCCTCCTGCCGGAATATCGTCAGCGTCCGTGGTGCCACCGCGGCCTCCGGCATGTTGTTATGCTCCCTTATGGTCATCTTGCAGTTCCTCGTCGTAGCCGCCGCGTTCGCCGTCATCGATTCCGTCTGGCTCAAGTCAATGAGCAAGTTCTACCGGAACCATCTGGGGCACCTCATGGCGGACAAGCCCAATCTAGGGTACGCCGTCGTCTTCTACGTCCTTTACATCGCAGGCATCGTCTTCTTCGCCCTCCAGCCCGCGCTCGACGGCGGCAGCTGGCTCACGGCGCTCGGCTACGGCGCCGCGCTGGGCACCTTCGCCTACGCGACCTATGACCTCACGAACGCGGCGACCCTGAAGAACTGGCCGCTCGTTATCGTGGTGGCGGACATCGCCTGGGGCGCCGTGCTGACCGGCCTGGCCACGGTCGTCGGCTGGCTGGTCTTCCACTAGCCGGAGGGCCTGAAGCGGCCGGATGATCGATCAGGATTTCCGGAGCGTCAGGATCTGCTCGGCGCGGCCGAACGGGCCCTGGAGGTCATGCAGCACGGTCGAGGTCAGGCCGATCCCGTCCGTCCCGAAGGAGACCTCGTTGTCCAGGCCCAGCCAGTCACCTTCGGGGCGCCGGTACATGTGGACCTGGAGGTCCAAGTTGGGAAAGGCGTAGCTGCCCTTGCCCGGCGGAACCCGGGCGGCGATCCCGTTGGCGGTGTCCACCAGGCCGATCAGCCGGGCCAGGTCGCTGCTGCCCTTCTCGTCCGTCAGCGGGTGTTCGGTGTGCAGCCAGACGGTCCCGGACCCGGCGCGGTGCCCCTCGGCAATCCGCATCTCCAGGGAAGCGATGTAGCCGCCCGGCCAGATGGTCGAGGCGTCGTAGGGTTTGCAGTCCTCCGGCGCGGGAATCTTCGGGTCCTCGAAGGCGGCGACGGCGGTCGTGTCGGACATGATCATCCGCCACGCCGTCGCCCGGATCGCGACCCGCCCCCCGGCGACCAGCTCGGCCTGCACCAGCTCGATCGTCCGGCCCGGGCGGAGTGTGGTGGTGACGACCTCGAACTCGCCGCCGGGGATCAGCCCGAGGATCTCGTAGCTCAGGCGCGCCATCCGCATGTCGTCCCGCGGTTCGTGCCGGTCCAGGCAGTCCGCCAGAATGCCGGACGCCGGCGCCATATGCTGCTCGTGCTCGTTCCAGGCGCCCTGGGCGTGGATGGTGGAGCGGAAGCGCCCCTCCCCCAAGACCTCGTAGTAGAAATCGCCCTCGGCAAGCTCCGGTAGTTCAGCAGTCGTCAATGTCTGCCCTTTCGCGTGGCTGGTAATCCCTGAACACACTATCGCTTCACAGCTCCCGCTATAGCCCGCCTCTGGCCGGCATAGGTCCGGCGGCCGCTAGGCCCGCACGCGCGGGGCGGCCCCGGCTCAACCTCCGGACGGCCCCTCAATGCCACGGCGCAGGCTAGACCCCGTTCCCACGTTGCCACGCGATTCACGGGACTGGGTAGACTCGGAACCAGACTGTCCGCGACTATCCACCGAAGAGGTGTTCCCCTGATTCGAGTCATCAGCTACAACCTGCGTAAGCACCATGCCAGCGGTGAGCTGGTTGATCTGGCCCGCGATTTTGAGATTGATGCCTTGTGTCTGCAGGAGTGCGACACCAACGACCTGCCGGACACCATTGGTGATCTGCACCTCGCCGACTCCACCAAAGGCAACCGCCTGGGCCTGGCAATCTACTACCGCATGGACCGGTTCAGGGCCTACGAAACCAAGGCATTCGCCCTGAAGAAGTCACTGCATGACCGCGTCCTGTCCCCCGCCCACGAGCGGCTCATCGGGACGCGGGTGGTCGACAACGAGACGGACCACGACCTCGTGATCGCTTCGTTCCACGCGGCCCCGCTGACGGCGTCGAACTCGCTGCGGCGGAACCAGATCCACGCCGCGCACGCGGAGCTGCTGAGCATGGGCGGCGGCCTGATGTCGCTGATGGTGGGCGACTTCAACTATCCGTTCTTCACGAAGTCCCTCACGGAACAGATGAAGGACGCCGGCTACGACCTGACGCTCAGCGACCGGCGGACCTACACGCGGTACAAGGTGTTCAAGGGCCACTTTGACTTCGCCACGTCCCAGGGCCTCAACATCGAGAGTGTCGAAACCCTTCCGCGCGGGGCATCGGACCACCTCCCGATCCTCATTTCGGCGGAGTACGGCCAGGACGCTCCGCTGGCCAACGGCTCCGCGTACCCTGCCGCGTAGCCCGGGTCCACCGTGAGAGGCGCCCGGGCACTGAAACTCCCGCCGGGCCTCGCAATGGTGCGGGACTATGAGCGTCCCTGGCTGAAATCCGACCTGGCCGCCGGCGCAGCCCTCAGCGCGTTCCTCATTCCGGCCGGCATGGCATATGCCGAGGCGGCCGGGCTTCCGGCCGTCACGGGACTTTACGCCTCGATCATCCCCCTGCTTGCCTACGCCGTGTTCGGACCCTCCCGGGTCCTGATCATCGGTCCGGACTCAAGCCTGGCCCCCATGATCGCGGCCGCCATCCTGCCCCTGGCCGCCACGGAACCGGATCACGCAGTGGCCCTGGCCGGCGTACTGGCGCTCATGATCGGCGGGCTGCTGCTGGCCGGCAGGGTCTTCAAACTGGGTTTCGTGACCGGGCTGCTGTCCAAACCCATCCGGGTTGGCTACCTCAACGGAATCGCCCTGGTCATCATGCTGAGCCAGCTGCCGAAGCTGCTCGGCATCTCGGGCACCGGCGGCTCACTGGCCGGCACCGCGGCCGGCACCGCCCAGGCGGTGGCCCAGGGCGCCATCAATCCGCTCGCTTTGCTGTTCGGCGCTGACGGCGGCGCTGGACCTGACGACGGCGCTCCCCACCGTGGGTTCCCTGCCCCGCGGCCTGCCGTCCCCCGCCCTCGGCGGGATCAGCCTGGACGACGTCATTGCCTTGCTCGGCCCGGCGGCCGGCATTGCCCTGATCGCCTTCGCCGATACGTCGGTCCTGTCGAAAAGCTTCGCCGCGCGGAGCGGGGTCCAGGTCGACGGGAACCAGGAAATGGGTGCCCTCGGCGTGGCGAACGTGGCCAGCGGCCTCTTTGGCGGCTTTCCGATTTCCGGCAGCGCCTCGCGGACCCCGATCGCCCTCGCTGCCGGCGCCAAGAGCCCCCTGAGCGGAGCCGTTGCCGCCGCCCTTGTGGCGCTGTTCATGATCGTGGCGCCCGGGGTGACGGCGTTCCTGCCCTCCAGTGTGCTGGCCGGCGTCGTGATGGTGGCCGCGGCGTCGATCCTCGACCTGAAGACGTTCCGCCGGCTGCTCAGGATGAGCCGGACCGAGGCCGCCCTGCTGGCCGCGACTTTCCTGGGCGTCGCCTTTGTGGGGGTGCTCGAAGGCATCGTGGTCGCGATCGGCCTGTCCCTGGTCGCTTTTGTGCTGCGCGCCCTGGACCCTTACCGCACCGAGTTGGGCAGTGTGGGAGACGTGCCCGGCTACCATGACCTGAGCCGGCACCCCGAGGGCCACCGTATTCCCGGCCTCGTGATCGCACGCTTCGACGCCCCGCTGTTCTTTGCCAACGGCGCCGTCTTTACCGAACACATCAGGACGCTCGTGGACAAGGCCCCGGCCCCGGTTCGGTGGGTGATCGTGGCGTCAGAGGCCATAACCGGCCTCGACACCACCGCGCTGGATGACCTCGTGGCGCTCGACGACGAGCTCGCGAAGCGCGGGGTCAGTCTGGTCTTCGCAGAGATGAAAGGCCCCATCAAGGACCGCCTGATCCGGTTTGGCGTGAGCAGCCGGTTTGGGCCGGACCACTTCTTCCCGACCGTGACCAACGCGGTGCGGAGCTACAAAAGAATTTTCGGCCTGGACCAGCAGGATTAGGGCCTGCCTGAACCGTGTCTAGCCGGCAACACCGGCGATGCTGCCCGGCGCCTCTTCGGTGAGGTCGACGACGTCGCCGGCTGCGTTCTTCTTGACCGATTCGACCCCGCCCATGGCACTGGCCTTCGATTTGTAGCTCTGCGAGGAAGCGATCACCTCGCCGTTGGCGGCCTTGAGCCGGAAGCGGAAGCCGCCGGACTTGTCCTTGTAGACTTCAAATTTTCCAGCCATTTTGCACCCCTGATGTTGCGTCGGTGGAGCCGGCCGGGTGGGCCGTTAGCCACAATCTACCGCTGCGGGACCGGCCTGAACAGTGGGTCCGGCGCCCCTAGCAGGGACCGGTCTGGCCGGCGATGCTCTGTTGCCGGACCGGGTGCAGGAGCCGGACCCACGGCCGGTTCTGGCCGGTTCGGCCCGGGTTCCTTCGCCTCAGGGCTCAGGCCGCCAGTATGTAGCAGGCAGGGCCCGCCGTCACGGTGCCTTTAGGCCCCGTCCGGCCCTGACCTGCTGTTTCGCCGCCGCCGGAGGTTCCTCACGGTCAGCGAGCCGACGACGATTGCCAGGGCCGCATAGACGGCATAGTTGAGGAACCGCGAGTACTCGTCGATGAGCCGGTACTGTGCCCCGAGCAGGGCGCCGAGGCCGATCAGAAGCCCGTTCCAGATGACGCTTCCCGCGATCGTGAACGCGCTGAACGTGCCGAGATGCATCCGCTCGGCTCCGGCGGGCAGCGAGATCAGGCTGCGCACACCCGGAAGCAGCCGCCCGAAGAAGATCGCAGACCTGCCGTGGCGCCGGAACCAGTCGGCGGCCTTCTCAAAGTCTTCGCGGTCCATGAGCGGAAGCCGCGACAGCCACCGGATCGACCGCTCGAGCCCCAGCCGGGCCCCGAGCCAGTAGAGCAGCAGCGCGCCCACGTAGGCGCCAAGGGTGCTGGTGACCAGGACCAGGACCAGGTTCATGGTCCCCTGGCGCGTGAGGAAACCGGCCAGGGGAAGGATAACCTCGCTGGGGATGGGTGGAAAGACCGTCTCCGCCAGGGTGAAGAGCCCCACGCCCCACTCGCCGAGCGCGTCGACGGCCTGTGCGGCGAAACCGACCAGACCGCCCAGTTCGTCGACCGGAGTGGCGGGTGTCATGGCTGCCCCGGCCGTTCAGTTTCCTCGGACACTGCCGCATTCCCTTCCACGTCGGACCCGGCCAGCCTAGCCGAAACGGCAACGCGGGGACGGCGCGCGTCCGTCGACGCCGGCCCGCGGCAAGCACTACGCTCAGGAAATGGGAATCGTGCGGAAAGTCCTCTGTGTCCTCCTGCTGGTGGTGACCGGGCTGGTGGGTTTGGCGCCGGCGGCGCTGGCCGTCACCCCGGTCGACGTCGTCGTGGAGGACCGGGCGGGGGTGCTGGACCAAAACACGCTTCTGCCCGCCGTCCGGGCGATCGAGTTTTACCAGCCCACCAAGGTGGCCGTTTATACCTACAGCGGCTCGGCCTCGGACAACCTCAACGAGGAGGTCCTGCGGTTTGCCCGGGCCGAGCGCCCGGAGTGGATCAGCGCGGACGGGCAGAAATGGGCGGACGGGCTCTTTATCTTTGCTCTGGACCCTGTGGGCCGGCATGTGGGGACGTACATGGGTGAGGACCGGAAGGTCTCGCCCGGACAGCGCGAGGATATCCAGAATGCCTCCAAGGAACTCCTCCGTGATGCCCAGTGGACGGACGGCACCATCGCCGGGATCCAGCGCGGGGCGGAGCTGATCAACCAGCCGTGGTACCGGTCCACTGCCTTCCTCGTCGCTGCCTGGACCACCGTGGTTGCCGCCGTCGCGGGCGCCGCCACCTGGCTGATCGTGCGCTGGCGGACCCGGGTCAGCAGCCGTAAGGAGCTGGCCCGCGGCGACGCCAGCTATGCCAACGTCAGCATGGATCTGCAGGTCACGGAACTGAATGCGAGCACCATCCCGGACGCCTCCCGGTACGGCAGCACGGTGCTGGAGAAGCACAGGACCTTCATGACGAAGTACAACGCCGCCACCGGCCTTTCCAACCAGGTCCATGCCCTGTCGCCGAAAGGCCTCAGCAGGCGGCCAAACCTGAAGCTGGTCCGGAGCTACGCCGACGCCGCCGCCGAACTGGATGCCCTCGACGACGTCATCTCGGACACCAACGCCCTGCTCAACCGCGGCTCCGCCTGGGCGCCCGCCTGGGACCGCCAGCTGGCCCCCTTCCGCGCCGACCTGGCCGCGATCGAACAGATGCTCACCAAGCGCGACGCCGAGAGCGACTCCGCGTCCGCGGCGGCGCTGCGCTCGTTCCGGGACGAAAGCCACCGGGAGCTCGAACGGTGGACCTCGGAACTCTCGGACGGAACGATCACTCCGGAGACGGCCCTGGACCGGCTGCGGGACGCGCGCACGCATCTGTCCGAGTTGCTCAAGAACCATGCCGACACCGTCATCGAGGGCTACGCCAAGAACGAAAAGGAAGCCCGGCTCATGCGCCAGGAAATGGAGAGTGCGCAGGCCGGAAGCAAGGCCAAGTACGGGCGCACCTACGAGCCCAGCATCCTGGGCACCGTGTACCCCGCCTACTACTTCTTCTCCGTACCCACGTTCAACTCCGGATTCACCACAGGCGTCAGCAGTGTCAGCAGCGCCCGGGGCGGCGGCAGCAGCACCACCGGTTACGGCGGCAGCGGCGGGAGCTTCTCCGGCTCCGGCAGCTCATCGAGTTTCTAGCGGGTCAGGTCTTGCTGCGTTCGACGACGAAATCACCGCCCGGGAACAGTATGGTTTCGTGGCCGTCGTCGAACCTGACGTGATACGGCGGGGCTCCGTCGGCGCCCCTGACCTCCAGAATTTCCCCGTGCCGGTCCGATGATTCCACCGTGGTGCCACGGATGATGATGCGGTCTCCCTGTGCTGCCTTCATGGCATTCACCTCCCTTCTCCAGCCTACGATTCTGTGTCATTTAGGGGAACGGGCCGATTAGTGAACGGCCCGGTTGGGAAGCCGGTGCTTCGTCAAAAGACCCCGGCGGCGACCTTGCCGGTGAGCTGCTGGATGACACGGGTCCGTGCCGCCATGTCCGACATGTCCCGGCCCAGGGTGTAGACCACAAACACGACGGCCCGCTCCCCCTGCACCAGAATGCTCGCGTCGTGGAGATTGCCGTTGAGCAGACCGTACTTATGGAAGACGTTTATCCCCGGGGGTGCGGCGGCCGGGATCATCGTCTCGTAATTGGTGTTCTGCATGTAGGACAGCAACTGGGCGGTGTTCGCGGCGTTGAGCAGCCGGCCGCTGTACAGCCCGGAGAGGGTCTTCGCCATCTCTGCCGGAGTCAGGCCGTTTACCGTCCGGTCATAGGGGATGCCCAGCGAGGCCGCGTAGTCGGTCAGTCCCTTGTGGCCGACGGCGGCAAGGATCAGCGCCCACGATTCGTTGTTGCTTTGCTGAATCATCTGCCGGATCTGCTGGCCCGCGGTGGACGACCCCATCCGGGCCGTCAGCGACGCCTTACCGGTTTCCACCAGATGGTAGTAGGCCTCGGCGGCGAGGACTTTCCCGGTACTGGCGGCCACGAACTTGGTCTTCTCCCCGTACTCGTGGACCTCGCCGTCGCTGAGATCGATCAGGGCCACGCCGACCCGGTAGGCGCTGTTGGCCTGGATGATCGCGTTAATTTCCGCGTCGAGCGCCGGTCCGATGAGGCTCTTGGGAGGAACGACGGCGGCGGGCGTCGGGGCCGGCGTCGAAGCAGTCGGTGACGGAGTCGCTGCCGACGGCGCCCCGCCGGTGACCGACCGTGCGTCGGCCCCTCCGGCGGCACCCGCAGTGGCGGATTCGGTCGCTGCCTGCGGAACGACGGCGTCGACCGCTACCCGGGACTGGACGGTGGCGTAAACGCTCACGGCCGACACCAGGGCGAGGACCGTCACCAGCATGATCAGGAACTGCGGGCGGATTCCGCCAAGGCGCCGGAGCGCACGCGGCCCCGCACCCTCGGTGGTCTCATGTGTGTGTCGGCCGCTGCTGTAATGCCGGCCGGGCCCCCAGGAATCCACCGGGCCTCACCGCCGGCACATCGGTGGCGGCGCAAAGTCCGCAAACGCCACAGGCAGGTTCGCCGGCATACTCTTCCTTCGAACGAAAGGAACCGCGGTGCGGCTCTAAATCTAATGCATTCTGCCCCGGGCACGGCCTGAGCGCAAGGTTCGGCGCCCGCAGGGCGTGTGTGTCAGCCGATGCCATTTGCCCCGCGTCCGACCCAGAGATGGCCAATCCGGCAGTATGCTGCCGCCCGGCGTCGGGCAGTATCCCCATGCCGCCTCCGCGCCCGGCGTCGTACGCTGGAACCCCTGAAGCCCACTGAAGGAGTCCGCGATGCGCAAGGTCATTCTGATGATGCAAGTGTCCCTGGACGGATTCATCGAGGGCCCGGACCAGGACCTGAGCTGGCATCGGGTCGATGAGGAACTGCACACCCACTTCAACGACTTGCTGCGGACGATGGGCGGCTTTCTGGACGGCCGGGTCACCTACGAGATGATGGCCGAGTACTGGCCGACGGCGGACCAGGACCCCTCGAACTCAGCCCCCGAGAGCGAGTTCGCCGGAATCTGGCGGGACATGCCCAAGATCGTCTACTCCAGGACCCTTGCGAAGGCGGGCTGGAATACCGAGGTGGTGCGCGACGTCGTCGTCGAGGACGTCATGAAACTCAAGGACCAGCCCGGCGGCGACCTCGCACTCGGCGGCGCAACCCTCTCGGCGGCGTTCAGACGGCTCGGCCTGATCGACGAGTACCGGATCTACGTCCATCCGGTTCTGGTTGGACGCGGGACGCCCCTCTTCAAGGAGACGGATGCCCTGACTTCGCTCCGGCTGCTGGAGAGCCGCACCTTCGGGAACGGCGTAATTCTGCTGCGGTACGCGGCCGAGCCGGATGGCGGACACGCAAAAGACCGGTGATCCGCTGCCCCCAAGGCACCCGATCGACCGGTCTCCTGCGTGCTGTTAGCGGTACTGCTTAGCCGGCGCGGACGAACGTCACGGGACCGGTGGCCGTCAGCCAGGACAGCGGGTGCGCCATGGTGGCGTTGACGCCGTTCATGCCGCCGCTGATTGCCTGGCCGTTGCCGGCGTAGATGGCAACGTGGCCGGACTGGACGATGATGTCGCCGGGCTGCGGAGTGGAGACGACCTGGCCGTACTTCAGGAAGGCCGTCGGGCCGATGTCGCCGACCGGGATGCCGGCAGCGTTCAGGGCCTTCTCCACCATGGCGGTGCAGTCCTGGGTGATGCCGATCTGGCCGTATGCCATGGACAGCAGTGTGGCGTTGACTCCACCGGCTGCCGGGGCAGCGGCGGGGGCGGGGGCCGACTGGACCTTCACCGTCGCCTTAGCGGCAGGAGCTGCGGCGGCCGGTGCTGCCGGGGCCTTCGGAGCGGCCGCGGGCTTGGGGGCCTCGACCACGGGCGCCGGTGCTGTTTCAACGGCGGGGCGCTCGAAAGTAATCTGGACAGCGGAGTCCGCCATGACCGGTGCGCCGACCTGGCCCTTGACGTCAACGGACGACGCCGGGGCGGCGTCGCGCTTGGCCGGCGCATCGGCTGCGTTGGCGGCCATGGCGCCGCTAAGCACCATTCCGGAAGCGGCGACGAGAACTGCGGCCTGGCGGCCGATGGTCCCGGCGGTACGGCGTTTGCTGCGAAGATCGGCGCGCTTGGGCGCATGGGTATTGCTGGAAATCATTAAAAGGAGCCTCTCCCAATGCCTGCGAGGTGAGCTGTCGGATTCGGATGGGAGGCACCCGGCCGCACTCGGGCCCGATCATTGCGGGCCGTGCGGCTTCACCCCAAGACCCCTGACTAACAGTGGGTCAATAGTGGTTTCCCCGTCTCTGCCGGACGTTGCTGCGAGTTATCCCCACGGCCGCGGCAGAGTTAGGCAATCGGCTGGGGAGAGCCCGTCTCGGAAACAACAGGCACCTAACAACGGTAACGGAATGATCACGGCATGTCACATTGAGGTAACGGCGGAAAGGGGTTGCGGGCGGTCTTTCCCCACGCCAGACGCCGATTCGGGAATAGGATATTGGCATCACGGTTCCCAGAAGCGGAGGCCCCAAATGAACAATCCCGACGTCAACACGCACTGCGTTGCCATCTGCCAGCTGAGCAATGAACCGCCGGAGGACTTCAACGTCAACACCGAGCTGCTGGTACTGGAAAACGGGGAGGTCCTCGTCTCCACCTGGGACGCTGAGCCCCGTGACGGCGGCTTCGATGTCCACGTCCTCAACGACCGCGTGGACGCGTTGGGTTTCATGGTGGTCACCGACTGGGAGTTCTTCGATGAAAAGGCCTACGCCGTGGTGGAGCGCCGGCCGGGAAGCTAGGGAGATTTCCCCGGGCGTTACGGGCCGTCAGAAGTCAGGTTCCGGCCGGGTCTAGCCATCTCGGCGGCGCGGCGCAGCCAGCCGTCAGGATCCCTCCCCCAGCGGTCCAGAACGCTGTCCGCGCGGACCCTGCCGACGACGTCGAGACCCGCCATCAGGGGGCCGACGACGTCGGTGGCGAGCGGATCCACCAGGGCGCTTAGCTGTGCGCTCCGGACGAAGCCTTCGATCCGCGTCAGGTCTGTGTTGGTCAGCAGCCGGACGCTCGATTGCAGGAGGACGACGGCGGCGAGGCGGCGTTCGAAGACCGGCACCTGCCACAGCTCGGAGCTAAGCGCCGTGATGTCATCGTGAGTGAGGTCCGGATAGCGCCGGAGGGCATCGCGGACAGTTCCGCGCACGGCTCCGACGGATGCGCCGTAGTACCGGTGGCCACTTCCGTGCCTGGCCTCGGACTCCTCGGCCCGGCCCCACGACGACTCGCGCTGGAGCGCAAGGTCAATGAAGTCGCCGGCATCACTCATGGGGCCATTGTTTCGCATCCTGCGGCGGGGAGGCCCAGCACCCAAGTGGCCCGACGCCGTCGTGCCCTGTCTACCCCGTAACCGCGGGGCAGCGAAGTCCGGTGTCGGCCAGGCCCGGTGCCCTACTGACCCGGTGCCCGGTACGTGGGCGTCTTCTTGGCCGCGTCGTCCAGATCCTCCGGCGTCAGGAGCGGCTTCAGGCGCACGTTCACAGAGCCCGATGAGTTGATAAGAAGCGAAAGCGCGGCGGCATCGGACGGCAACGGGACCTCGAAGACCCCCAGTACGTCCCTCTCCCCGAAGGCGTAGTAGAAGCATTCGAGCGATCCGCCCACGGATTTGAGGGCATCGACCAGCGCGTCACGGCGCTTCGTTCCCCCTTCGCGCATGAGACCTTTGATGCCGTCGCCCACGTAATTCGCTTCGAACAGATACTTAGTCATGACCCTTCCCGTCCTGTCATATCCAGGACTCGGGCAAGGCAAAGTGTGTCAAAGCCACTTTGACGGCGGGTCCCGGAGTTGGTCCCCAGAATGGGGTTGTGGCCACATCGTAGGCGCTCCCCCGCACCCTTTCAACGGTTGTTGAAGACTCCCCCGGCAGGCAGGCCATTGTGCGCCCGGGCTCCCGGTGGCACAAGCGACTGCGGACGACGACGGTCCGCGCCTCAGGCGGCTTTGGGCCGGACGACGAGAACCGGACACGGTGCGTGGCTGATGATCTGGGTGGCGACCGAGCCCAGGTGCAGGCCGGGAAATCCGCCGTGCCCGCGGAAGCCGACCACCACCAGATCCGCATCCTTGGCGGCGTCGACTACTGCTGCTGCCGGTGAATCGTTGTGAACGACCTGCCCGGTGGCTTCGACTCCCGCGTCCTCGGCCCTTTTTAGGGCGTCGGCCTGCAGGGTTTCCGCGATTCCTTGCGGGGAATCCTCTGCCACGATTTCGCCGGCGGCCGTTTCCAGGACCGCCGCATACCAGGCAAGCGGGGGCTTGCTCCAGGCCGTGACCAGACGGATCTGGCCGTTGCGCTGCCGGGCCTCATCCACAGCCCACGTCAGCGCATTCTGAGAATTCTCGGAACCGTCAAAACCAACCACAATCACGAACGAATCTGTACCGGCCATTGTCTTTCCATTCCCTAGCTTCACTGAGCAGCCTGGACCTTTCAGTTTCTGCGTGGGCCAAAGTCAGTGTCAAGGCATCACCACGGAGAACACGGGTTCTCCGTGTGTTCTGCCTGGTTCATCCGGTCAGGGTGTGGCGCCGGCCGGGCAGGCGGTCCTATGTTATGGACATGGGATTACTGCGGCACCGGGCGGAACGCCACAGCCGACGACGGCGGTGAGGCGCTCCGGGATCTGAATCGATCCGGACAGGGGTGAAGCGGGGCATTTCTGACCACATATTTCGAGCGTGACAAGTGGGGGAAAGATGGAGCTGAGAAGACGAACCCGATCTCGTCTCGCCGTGGCTCTCTGGGCAATTCTCGGCTACTTCACAGTGAGCGCGCTCTGCGGCGTCCTGGTTGCCGGCCTGGTGGTCCCCGGTGTTGCCGCCGCCGGAGTTGCCGGCAGCAACTCAATCAAGTTCTTCAACCAGCTCCCCTCGGGGCTGACGGTTGATCCGCCGTCGCAGTCAACCAAAGTGCTGAGTGCGGACGGGAAACTGATCGCCAATTTCTACGCAGAAAACCGTGTGCGGGTCAGCCTGGCCGAAATGTCCCCGTACATCAAGGATGCGATCATCGCCGTCGAGGACCGGCGCTTCTACGAACATGCCGGCGTAGATCCCCAAGGGATACTGCGGGCGCTGTCCTCCAATCTCACCGGTGGCGGCCGGCAGGGCGCGTCCACGCTGACCCAGCAGTACGTCGCCAACGTCGTCACCGAGTCCCTCGTGTCGGCGGACCGCGGCGACGAGGTTATCCGCGGGGGCCAGAAGACCGTCGGGGACAAGATCCGCGAGATCAAGCTGGCCATCGAACTGGAGAAAAATTACAGCAAGGATCAGATCCTCGAGGGCTACCTCAACATCGTGTTCTTCAACCGGGACGCCTACGGCATTGAGGCCGCGGCGCGCTACTTCTACAGCACCACAGCGAAGGAACTCACCCTCCCGCAGGCCGCCCTGCTCGCCGGCCTGGTGAACAGCCCCAGCTTCTACGACCCCTCCGTCTATCCGGACAACTCCCTCCGGCGCCGCGACGAGGTCCTGGCCAAGATGCTCAGCCAGAGGATGATCGTCCAAGCCGACTACGACGCCGCCATCGCCACCGGCGTCGACCTTAAGATCACGCCGGGCCGGCAGGGCTGCGCCGGCGCGGAAATTGCACCCTACTTCTGCGACTACGTTTCACACCTCATCCTCAACAATCCGGCTTACGGCGTCGACCTCGCCACCCGGCAGCGGAAGCTGTACCGCGGAGGCCTCACCATCACCACCACCCTGGACAGCAGGCTGCAGCTGGCCGCGCAGGCGCAGGTGGACGCCACAGCCGGGACCAACCCGGACAAATGGGGTGCGGCGCTGGTCTCCGTCGTGCCCGGCACGGGCAAAATCCTCGCGATGGCGCAGAACACCGTGTTCCTCCCCGACCCCGGAAAATTTGATACCCAGCTCAACTTCAACGTCGATTCCAAGGACGCGGACGGCAATGACCTGAACGGCGCCGGCGGATTCCAGCCCGGATCCACCATGAAACCGTTCACATTCGCGGAATGGCTCAACTCGGGGAAGACCCTGACGGCCATGGTGGACGCCTCCAAGAGGACGTATCCGCTCGATTTTCCTTGGAAATCCAGCTGCGGAAAGGTGCGCGGCGCCTACAGCACCAAGGAGAAAAAGGCCGGACTCGACGCCACGGACGACCTCCAGAACAACGACGAGGGTTACTACCGCCGCATGCCCGTTGACTACGGGCTCTACAACTCCATCAACACGGCAACTTTCGCGGAGGCCGCCCAGCTGGATTTCTGCAACATCCAGAAGATGGTCGACACCGTCGGACTCCACAGCGGTTTGGACAACGCCCAGATCAACATGCACCAGCTGGGCAACCTGTTGGGTGCCATTGGAGTAGCGCCGCTCCACCTTGCCAATGCGTTCGCCACGTTCGCCAACGACGGCGAGTACTGCGCCCCGATCGCCATTGTGGAGGTGACCGACCCCGCGGGGCGGAAGTTCCCGGCGGAGACCAGTGACTGCCGGAATGCCGTCAAGCCCGACGTTGCCCGCGGCGTGAACTCCGTCCTCCAGGACGTGCTGAAACGCGGGTCCGGCGTCTATATCAAGCCCAAGGTCCAAAGCCAGTTCCCAGTGGCGGCGAAGACCGGCACCTCCAACAACAACGGCGCCACGTGGGTGGTCGGCTACACCTCTGGCATGGCCACCGCATCCTTCTTCGGAGACACCCTGGAAGGCCAGAAGCGGCCCGGCCAGAACGTCACCATCAACGGCAAGTTCTACAGGGGCATTGACGGTTACATGCTCGCCGGTCCGCAGTGGGCGAACTACATGCTCGAGGTGGCAGGACTCTACCCTGCCAAGTCTTTCCCCCCGCCGCCGGAATCCATGACAAAGAAGCAGCCGGAGCCCGCGAGCAGGAAGCGATGACCCTGCGGTTGGTGAAGGCCGTGATTCCGGCCCGCACCCTATGCCGCGAGGCCCGAAGCCTCTATTCTCTTGCCATGAGAGTTGGGGGCAAGTTCCGGCGAGGGGAATCGCGCCATTTCGTGCGAGCGGCCCGTGGATACCTCTAGCGCCCAGCCTCCAGACAATTACGACGCCTTCCTGTCGAGGCTGGACGCCGCCACCACGAGCCTGAGCACACGGGCCGGAGCGCTGGACAGGGCGCTGGCAGCCGTCTCATTGCTCTTGGGACCTTACGAATCCGCCGTCCGGAAGTGGGAACGACGGCGCCGCCACGTCGGCGAGCAGCTCGCCGGGCACTCCGGGCCGCCGCAGTCACTCACCGCGCTGAGCGAACTCCACGACGTGGCAGTAAAGATGGAATCGATGCTTCGCGGCCGGGTCCAGCGCGTCCAGGACAAGTTGGCGGTGATGCACGGTCGTCGCGAGGCCATCGACAAGTCGCTGCTGGACCTTGAGCTGAGCCGGCTGAAACTGAACTCGTCCCGCATGCTGTCACAGGACCGGGAAAAGCTGAGCAGCATCTTTTCTGCACTCGCCGGCTCTGCCGTTGCCGTCTCGGCCCACCCGGATATGGGGCTGCTGAGCGATCTTAGGGAAGCACGCGAGGCAGTCATCCTGGCCGAAGCGCTGATGGAATTGAAGGGGTACTAATCATGGAAAATTCACCGGTCGATCCGCCCCGCAATAACACCGTCGCTCTTGTGCGGTGGTCGCGGAAGCCCGGCGAAAGTCCCGTGATCAAGTTCCTGCTGTTCTGCGTCTTCGGCCTCATCCTGTGCCTCGTCCTCATGATGTTCATACCCGGCCTCAGGAATTTCGGTGCCGTCGTGTTGTTTACAGGTTTCTTCGCCGCCCTGCTCACCGTTCCCACCGTCAAGGGCCGGAGGACATTCATGGTCGGGCTGACCAAACGGGTCAACGACACCATTGCCGAGGTGACAACCACCCCTGGCGACCAATTGTCGGTCAAGGAATTTCAGCGCATGGTCAAGAGCGGCGAGCGCCGGCAGCTCCTCGTCAACGGGGTGCCCGGGTTGAACCTGCACGTCGAGCGGATGGGATCACTGGACAACAACGCCCCCGAGAAATGGCTTGCTGTCTTCACCGTGGTCCCGCCGGAAAACGGGACCGAAAGTTTTGATCGCCTGGTTGCTGCCGCAATGGATGCAGGCCGCGGCGGTGCCACCGCTTCCTAGGCTTGGGGCGCGGAGTTCAAGCCCCTGGCATATCCGGCCTGCCCGACGTGCTGCAGGCAATCGGCAATGGTGCTGACCAGCCGCACCCCTAGCGTGACGGGAGGATCCCAGCGCCTATCGACGATGCGGTCAAGGTCGTCGTCGCCAAGGTCCGTCAGGAACGCCACCGTCTGACGGTGAACGGCGTCGTAATACTCGAGCAACAGCTCCGGCTCGGCCTTCACGGCGTCGACCTGGCCACTTGTGTGGCCGTAACCCGTGTCGCGTTCAGACAGCGGAAGATCAAAGCGTCCGGCGAATCCCTGCGAGGTCCAGACCTGTTCCAGGCCGGCAACGGAAGAGAGTTGCGCATCCTCGACCCGGCTGAGGTGCCAGATCAGCCATGCCATCGAGTTTCCGTTCCCTGCAGGCCGACGGACCAGGGTCTCGCCGTCCGCCCCTTCAAGAGTTCGCGCCACGGTCTCACGGATCCGGCCAAAGGCGTCCAGCAGCAGTTCGTTGGATTTCATCGAGCCCCCTCACGGTGCATTGTCGGTGAGTCCCCATAGTTGCACGGGGACCGGTCCCCCGCCACGCAAGGTGTCCCGGCAAGGTCACCCTCCACTCCAGGGTGGAAACTGATGCCGCCGGCTCCCGGACTATTTCCCTCCAGCTTGAGGGACCTCTTCCGCTCGATACCGCTGGAGGGCTATGGTCCAGATCTACCTTGGACGTCCCCCTGCGTGAGAGGACCGGCAGATGATCGAAAACCGAAGCCATCTAAGGAACGGCCGCCTGCGCCGAACGGCGATCGCCGTCGTGCTGGCGGCAGCCGGGGTCGGTGCGGTGAGCGGCACGGCGCAGGCCGCCCCCAAGAACGACGGTGCCGGCTACGTGGCGGGCGCGCCCGGCAGCGGCGACGCGTACTTTCCCTATGCCGGCAACGGCGGCTACGACGTTCTGAATTATGACCTCGCCCTCCGCTACGCCCCGCCGGCGGATCCCGGGGTGCTCGAAGGCCGCCTCACCGGCGTCGCCACCGTCACCCTTCGGGCGAAGCAGGACCTGAAGTCCCTCAATTTCGACCTGCGGGGGCTCAACGTCACATTGGTCCGGGTCGACGGGAAGGCGGCGAAGCAAGGGCAGTCGCAAGGCGGAGACAGCGCCGAATGGTCCCAGAAGCAGGACGACGCGAACCGCATCTGGGAACTCACCATCGGGCTACAACCGAAGCTAAAGGCCGGACAAAAGACGACGATCGTCATCGAGTACGGCGGGACCACCGGCCGGCCGCTCGACACCACCGGGGCCCTGTACGGCTGGGTCACCACTGCCGACGGCGCCATGGTCGTCAACGAGCCCGAGGGCGCTGCGACCTGGTATCCGGTCAACGACGACCCGGAAGACAAGGCAACCTACACGTTCCGCATCACGGTGCCGGAAGGCAAGACGGCCGTGGCCAACGGCCTGCCTTCCGGCCGTCCGGCGACGAAGGCCGGATGGACGACGTGGACCTGGAAAGCATCAGACCCGATGGCCAGCTACCTATCGACGGCGAGCGTCGGCGACTTTGCCCTGTCCTACTACAAGGGCCCGCGCGGGCTGCCGATCATCAACGCAATCGACGCCGGCGTGACGGGCGCGGAATTGGCGGAGACGACGGCGTCACTCGCCTTGCAGCCGAAGATGATCGCGTTCCTGGAGGACCAGTTCGGGCGGTACCCGTTCGAAGCGTTCGGTGCGATTGTCGACGACGACACGGTCGAGTACGCGCTGGAGACGCAGACGCGGCCGGTCTACTCGGGAATCGCGAGGGAGTACACGGTACTGCACGAACTGGGGCACCAATGGTTCGGCAACAGCGTGAGCCCCTCCGACTGGCGGGACATCTGGCTGAACGAGGGCTGGGCCACCTACCTCGAATGGCTGTGGGCCGAGCACCAGGGCGTGGCGACGATGCCGCGGCAGTTCTCGGACGCTGTCGATTACCTCGATGCGGAAAACCGCTGGGCGCTAAACATTGCCGACCCGGGCCGTGACAACCTGTTCGCCGGCCAGGTCTATCTCCGCGGAGCCGCGGCTCTCTACGCCTTGCGGGCAAAGATCGGAGACAAGGCGTTCCTCGCGGGCGCCCGGTTGTGGCTCACCAGGCACAAAGACTCGACGGCGACGACAGCGGACTTCGAGGCGGTCATGGAAAAGGCTTCGGGCCGGCAGCTCGACAGGTTCTTCGACGATTGGCTGCGTGAAGGGGACCGCCCTGCGATGCCTTAGGCCTTAGCGGACCGCCGTCCGGAGCCGGCCCGGGGAAGGGCCCAAAGCCCCTGATCATGTTCCCGGGCCGGGTCTATTCTGACAGGACATCTTGGTTCCGGAGCTGCGTACAGCTCCAATCTGCCCGCCTCGCGTTTTCCTGCTCCGCCCGCGTGATCGAGGTCCTGCAGATCCCCTTGGTCACCCATCCGGTATTCGGCACGTTCTGGTTCGTGGACAAGAGAGGACCTGGTCAATGGCCACCTATCAGTACCGCTGCCCCGACGGCACACACTTCGAGGAATCGCACCCAATCGGGCGGGCCCCGGACGCCCCGCCCTGCCCCGCCTGCGGGGAACCATCCCGCCGGGTCATCAGCGCCCCGCACCTTTCCAGGACGGGATCGCCCGCCTTCCGGCTCATTGACTCCACCAACCGCAGCGCGGCCGAACCCGAGATCGTGATTTCCCGGATCCCCGGAAGCCCGCGCCGTGTCCAGCCGTATTCATCCAACCCGTTCCACCGGATGCTGCCGCGACCCTAGCGAGTACCTAAGCGGCGCCAGTCAAAGGAGATGAAATGCCAGCCAAGAAATTCACCTTGGACTCCAGCAAGAGGTTCGAAGATCAGGAGAAGATCGGGCACAACCGGTGGCACCCTGAAATTCCCCCCGTGGCAACCATCAAACCTGGTGAATCCTTCCGCGTGGACTGCCGGGAGTGGTTCGACGGCGCGATCGTGAATGACGACTCCGCCGAGGACGTCCTTAACGCCCCGCTGCTGACAGTCCATAAACTCAGCGGCCCCTTCGCCGTTGAGGGCGCCAAACCCGGCGACCTGCTGGTGGTCGACATCCTGGACGTCGGCCCCATTCCCCAGGAAGATTCCGGACCACTCGCCGGACAGGGCTGGGGCTACACCGGCATTTTCGCGACCAGCAACGGCGGCGGTTTCCTCACCGAACAGTTTCCCGACGCCTACAAAGCCATCTGGGACTTCACCGGACAAACCGCGACATCCCGGCACGTGCCGGGCGTCTCCTTCACCGGGCTGATCCACCCCGGTCTGATGGGAACAGCCCCCTCGGCGCAACTGCTCGCGAAATGGAACAAGCGCGAAGGGGACCTGATCGCCACGAACCCGAACAGGGTCCCTCCCCTGGCCCTGCCGCCCGAGGCCGAACATGCGGTGCTGGGGCACCTTCCGCCGTCGGAATTCGACCGGGTCGCCGCGGAAGCCGCCAGGACCGCCCCTCCACGGGAAAACGGCGGCAACCAGGACATTAAGAACATGTCCAAGGGCACCCGCATTTTCTACCCCGTGTTCGTCGACGGAGCCAATCTGTCCATGGGCGACCTGCATTTCTCGCAGGGCGACGGCGAGATCACCTTCTGCGGGGCGATCGAGATGGGCGGCTTCATAGACCTCAGGGTCGAGATCATCAAAGGTGGAATGGAAACCTACGGGGTGAGCGAAAACGCCATCTTTATGCCCGGCAACGTCGACCCCCAGTTCAGCCAATGGCTGGCGTTCTCCGGCACCTCGGTGACCCTGGACGGCGAACAACGCTACCTCGACTCGCACCTTTCCTACCAGCGGGCGTGCCTCCACGCCATCGACTACCTCAGCAAATTCGGCTACAGCAGGGAGCAGGCGTACGTCATCCTCGGCGCCGTCCCCATCGAGGGGCGCCTGTCCGGGGTGGTGGACATCCCGAACTCCTGTTCCACGGTCTACATTCCGACAGCCGTCTTCGACTTCGATGTACGGCCCTCCGCGAGCGGACCCCACAAAATCGACCCAGGCATGGGAGTGCCGAAGGCAAGCAACAGGTAGGCGCCCGCCCGGCAATTCCGCTGGACGAGCGTGCCGGGAGGCGCTCGGCGTTCCTCGGGTCGTCAGGGCATGGCAGCGACGGCGTCGATTTCTACGAGGAAGTCACCCAAGAACGAACCCACGGTGGTTCGTGCCGGGTAGGGGGCTTCCACGAACTCTTCGTAGCTGGCGTTGAACCCTGCGAAGTCCCGGCCGGGGTGATGCAGGTGCACCGTGGCTTTGACGACGTGGGAGAAGTCCAGTCCGTGCGCGGCCAGGACGGCTGCCAGATTTTTCATCGTCTGGACTGTCTGCTCCTCGATGGTGGTCCCGACAGTGTGGCCGGTGACGGGGTCGTGGGGTGTCTGGCCCGCTGTAAAGAGGAATCCGTTGGCGGCGATGCCCTGGGAGTAGGGGCCGGCCGGGCTGGGGGCGAGGTCTGTGGTTACCTGCTGTCGAGCCATTGGGCTTGTTCCTTTCTGGTGGCAGGCGATGCCGCCTGCCTGTTTGATGATCTTCTAGAGGACCTTTGAAAGAAAGGCCTGGGTGCGTTCGTGCCGCGGTGAACCGAGGACGTCCGCGGGGGCTCCACTTTCGACAACCACGCCCTGGTCCATAAAAACGACCTGGTCGCTGACCTGGCGGGCGAAGCCGAGTTCGTGGGTGACCACCACCATCGTCATCCCGGCCTCGGCCAGGGATTTCATGACGTCGAGGACCTCGCCGACGAGCTCCGGATCGAGCGCGGACGTGGGTTCGTCGAAGAGCATGAGCTTAGGTTTCATGGCCAGCGCCCGTGCGATCGCGATCCGCTGTTGCTGCCCGCCGGAGAGTTCCCGGGGGTAGGAGTGTCCCCGATTGCCAAGTCCGACGCGGTCCAAAAGCGTCTGCGCCTCTGCGGTGACTTCGTTCCGGGGCCGGCCGAGCACGTGGACGGGTGCTTCCACGATGTTCTCCAGCACGGTCATGTGGGGAAAGAGGTTGAAACGCTGGAAGACCATCCCCGCCGTCAGCCGGGAACGCGCTGTCTGCCGTTCCCTCATTTCGTAGAGCCGTCCGTTGCGCTCCGAATAGCCGACGAGGTGTTCGTCCACGTACAGGCGTCCGGCGTCGACCTTCTCCAGGTGGTTGATGCACCGCAGAAAGGTCGTCTTCCCGGAACCGGACGGGCCGATCAGGCAGGTCACCGACCCCCGTTCGATCCTCAGATCTATGCCCTTGAGGATTTCCGTCGAGCCGAAGCTCTTGCGGACTCCCTGGGCCTCCACCATCGCGGTGTTCATCATGCTGTCCTTGTCTTTGGCTGGGACTTTCGCTGGTTTTTCGCACGGCGGGCCGGTCGCGGCGCAACGTCGAAGCCGCGGCCGTAGCGTCGTTCGAGTTTGGTTTGGAAGAAGCTCAGGATGGTTGTCATCAGCAGGTACCAGAGGCTGGCGACGATGAGCAGCGGGATCGTCTGGTAGTTGTTGGCGTAGATGATCTGGGCCGAATAGAGCAGATCCGAGATCGCGAGGACGCTGACCAGGGACGTGCCCTTGAGCATGGAAATGACCTGGTTGCCGGTCGGCGGCAGGACCACCCGCATGGCCTGCGGAAGGATGACCCGGCGCATGAGCTTGCCGCTGTTCATCCCCAGAGCCCGGCCCGCGTCGTACTGGCCCTTGTCCACGGATCCGATGCCGCCCCGGATGATCTCGGCCATGTAGGCGGCCTCGTTAAGGGACAGTCCCAGCAGCGCTGCAGCAAGCGGGGAGATCAGGACGTTGGCCGATCCGAGGACCAAAGAAGGACCGCCAAAGGGAAGACCGAAAGCAATCACCGGGTACAGGGCCGCAATGTTGTACCAGAAGATCAGCTGCACCAGCAGGGGTGTGCCGCGGAAGAACCAGATATAGCCCCGGCTGATAGTGCTCAGGATCGGGTTTGCCGAAAGCCGCATCACCGCCAGGACCGTGCCCAGCGCGATACCGACGGCCATCGACACCACGGTAAGAAGGACGGTCAGCCCGGCCCCGGCGATGATCTGCGGGGCGAAAAGATAGGAGACGACGACGTCCCAGTGGTACCGCTGGTTCACGGCCACGTCCCAGGCGGCGCCAACCGCGAGCAAGATCAGGACAACGGCGATCGCCAGCCTGGCCGGGTGCCTGAGCGGCACCACCGGGATGGATTCGCCCGGCGCAGCCGACGTGTTCAAGCGTGTGTCGGGGAGCGAGTGTTGTTGCTGCATCGTTGCCACCTCCTATTGGGCGAAATTGACGCGGGCGTCGGTGATGGCGCTGGATTCGAGGCCGTACTTGCCCAGCACCTTGAGGTAGGAGTCACTCTTGATGACGCCGGAGAGCGCAGCGGAGACGGATTTCACCAGCCCGGAGTCTTTGGGCATACCAACGCCGACCGGCGTGAAGTCATACTTTGAAGCGATCTCGATCTGGAGGTTCTGCGTGGCCGCGAAGTTCAGGATCGGCGAATCCGCCAGCACTGCGTCCAGCCGCCCGCTGGTGAGGGCGGAGATTGCCTGTCGGGTGTCCTGGAACTCGCTTCTCTGGATGGTGTCCTTGCCGGCCGCAGTGCATGCCTCGTCGTACTCGGGGACGTTCACCGTGAGCTGGTAGGACCCGGTCAGGAGGCCCAACTTCCTGCCGCACAGGGCGTGTTGGTCGGCGATCCCCTGCGGGTTCCCTTTGGCCACCGCAATGGAATTGCCCATCTGCATGTAGTCCACGAAATCCAGGACCTCCATGCGCTTTTTCGTCGGGGTCATCGAGGAAACAGTCATGTCGTACCGGCCCGCGGCGATCCCCGGGATGATGGAGTCGAAATTGGCCACCTGGATCTCCACCTTCACGCCCAAGGCCTCGCCGAGCAGCCGGGCAATATCGGGGTTGGTCCCCGTCATATCCTGGGTTCCTTCACGATAGAACTGCGTCGGCGGCTCGTTGGTGGGAATCGCAACGCGCAGGACCTTTGTTGACCTGATCGGTTCCGGGAGCAATTGTGCTGCGGCATCGTTGACCGCGAGGGCGGGGACCCCGGTGCCGTTCCCGGCGGAGTCTCCCGACGGCGTCGACGGTGCGGAGGCCGTGCTTGGCGCGCAGGCGGTGGCCGCGAGCAGGAGTGCGGCCGTGGCCATGACGGCGGGGACGCCGCGTCGACTGCGCTTCATGGAAGCTGCTTGGGCGATTTTCATCAGGGAGTCCTCAGATCGGAGTAGGCCAGCTGGGCGGGAAATTGGGCAGAGGGGATTTCGGTGGGAAGCGTGCGGGTAAAGACTTCGTTGCGGTGCCGGATCAGCTCACGGCCCTCACCACGCAGTTCCTCGACCGTGGTTACCCCGAGGAGCATCATGGTGCGTGTCATATCCGCAGCGAACATTTTCAGGACGTGGGCGACGCCGGCCTGGCTCGCGGCCGCCAGACCGTAGAGGTACGGCCGGCCGATGGAACAGGCATCGGCGCCGAGGGCGAGAGCCTTGACAATGTCGGATCCCCGGCGGATGCCGCCGTCGACGATAATTTCGATCCGGCCGGCTGTCTTGTCCACAATGTCGGGGAGCACATCCAGGGGTGAGGCCATGTGGTCCAGCTGGCGGCCGCCGTGGTTGCTGACCTGGATGGCATCGATGCCGATATCGGCCGCAGTGACGGCGTCGCGGGGGTTGACGATTCCCTTCAGGATGATGGGACCGTTCCACCGTGCCCTGAGGTCCTTGATGTCGTCCCAGTCCGTCGGTTCGTACGAGCCCGCCAGCAGCGTCCGCCACATGTCAGGAGTACTGGAGAGCGGGCCGTCGGGAATCTCGGCGTCCAGGTTCGGGAAGGCGATCGCATCGTTGGCAAGGAACCCCAGCGCCCACCGGGGGTGGAGTGCCCCTTCGATAACGGTCCTGGGCTTGATCGACGGCGGCGCGGTGAATCCGTTGCGATAGTCGCGTTCCCTGTGGCCGATGGCCCGGCAGTCGACGTTGACCAGGAGGGCCTCGTAACCGGCATTCGAGATCCGGTCCAGGACAGCCTGCAGGAGGACCTTGTCGGCAATGGGCTCGAGGTTGAACCACCGCCGAAGCCCTGGCGCCGCGGCGCTGACGGCCTCCATGGTGGTGGTACTCAGATGTGCCAGCCCGTACGGGATGCCAGCTTCGAGCGCGGCCCGGGCGACGGCGGTCTCGCCGTCGGGGTGAAAGAGCCTTGTGCCACCCGTGGGGGAAAGCGTCAGTGGCATTGCGACCGGGCCGCCCAGGAGCGTTGAGCTGAGGCTATGGTTCGCCACCGACCCCCACCTGGGAAGGAACGTCCAGTCGTCGAACGATGACCGGTTGCGTCGCAGGGAAACCTCGTCCTCCCCTCCGCCCTCGATGTATTCGAAGACGCTTTCGGGCAGGCGTTTCGCGGCCAGTAGCCGCATGTCCTCGACGCTGTGGCAGCGCCGGGACAAACGCTCGGAGGCGGACCGGGCCGGTCCCTGCCCTGCGGTCAGTGCCTTGATATCTTTGAATTTCATTCGCCGTATCCTCTGGTTCTTGCTGGAACGCCTGTCGATTCCTTCCCCAATGGTGACGTAGATCTCTCATCGTCTATATGTGAATTTCACCAAAAGAGTGACAGTGAGCTTGTGATAACTTCCATGTATGGATATCCAGAATCAAAGCTTGGGAGAGGCCGATCTACAGCGGGCCGTCGTACGGCTCTCGGACTGCCTCGAGCTGATGCAAGCCGATCTGGTGCAGGCAAATTCCACGCCGGAGAACCTCGCCCACCCCGTCTCTGACGTCCTCATGTACGACCCGCTGGACGAGTGGACCAGTGCCGATGACCGCATCATCCTGGCGGTGGGCCTGACCTGCGGTTCCGCAGATTTTGACCAGTTGCTCCACCGGGCCTCGAACAGCAACGCGGCGGCAGTCATAGTCAAGGCCCACGGGGCGTCCCTGGAGCAGCTCCGATCCGCCGCCGTCCGCCACAGCCTGGCAGTCCTGGTGGCACCGGACAGCATGGATTGGACGCGCCTGGTCGCACTGGCCAGGGCCTCCGTAACGGGGGCGGCCGCAGATTCGGTTTCAGGGGTCCGGCTCGGTGACCTCTACGCCTTCGCGAACGCTGCGGCGTCCATCACCAGCGGCGCCACGAGCATCGTCGATCCGCTGGGTCGGGTGCTCGGATACTCCACGCTGCCGGGCCAGCCCGTCGATGAACTGCGCCGCGTCACGACGCTCTCCCTGCAAGAGATCAAGCCGCCCGCCTTCGATACGGATTTCAAAATCGTCTACGGATCCGCGAGCGCGGTCCTCATCCCCGCGGCAGGCGAGGAGATGGCACGGCTGGCCCTCGCGGTCAGAGCCGGCGGCGAACTGCTCGGCTCGATCTGGGTCATTGACCCGGGCGAAGAAAAGCGTGGGGCCGCACTGGAAGCACTCGACCGGATGGCTCCCCTGGCCGGGCTCCACATGCTCCATGCCCGCTCGGCGTCCGACTTCGGCGAACGCCGGAACGGGGACTTGATCCGCACGCTCATGGACGACACCGCCCATGCCTCATTTGCCGCGGCCCAGCTGGGACTCGATGCAGCCCATGGGCTCGCCGTCGCGGCGTTTTCGATCGTCCGCCCCGAAACCGGGAGTCTTGAAACCGTGCGGGAAATCCGACGGCTGCTTCATCTGGTGACGACAGTCTGCAACATCCAGTTCAACACCGGCCACAGTGCCCTCATCGGCTCGGTCGTCTACGCCCTGCTGCCCTGCGAAGGATCCAGTCCCCGGGCCGTGCATCGGCGCGTAGTCCAGGAGATCGGCGCGTACGCCCACACGATCAGCTCCTACCCGCTCATCGCCGCCGTTGGCGGTATCGCCCTTGGCGTTGAGGACCTGCCACGGTCCAGATCTGAAGCGCTGGATACATTGCACTATCTGCTCCGGCACCCAGCCAGACCGGGTTCCGGCGGCGGGCAATCAGCCGCGTCCGCGGTGCTCTTCGAGGACTACCGGGTCCCGCTGAATCTCCTGAAGATCGGGGAGTTCATCGCCGACGCCGGGCTCTCCGACGTCGACGACATCACCAGAATCCAGGCCCACGACGCCGAACAGCAGACCGACTATCTGGAAACCCTGCGGGCGTACCTGGAATCGAACGGGAGTATCTCCGCGATGGCGGAGCGGCTCCACGTGCACAACAACACCGTCCGCTACCGCGTCGGACGCCTTGCCAAGGATTTTGAGATCGATCTGGACGACTCGCAGAGACGGCTCTGGCTCTGGCTGCGCCTGACAACCATGGACCTCACAGCCTAGCGACCCGGGCCGAGTATCTCGCCGGTTCCCGCTACGCGGACATCCTGCCCGACTCCGGGAGGCTCCCGATGATCGTGAAGATCAGGGCCATATAGAAGATGAAGAAGACCACCCACAGGACGAACAAGCCAATCCCCACCCAACCCAGCACCCGCCCCTCGGGCGCAGGCACTCCGTAGGCTTCAGCCTTCTTTGACCGGATGATCGCCAACGGCCCGAACAGGACCCCCAGGCTGAAGATCGACAGGATGCCAAACACTGTGGCCAGCCGGGCGTGCCGCATGCCCTCCATGTACCAGCGCAGCTGACCCATGGTCACTGGTTGCTGGTCCTGGTTCCGATAAGCGTATTGCGGTCCGTACTGGCTGGTCGACATTGGTCCCCCTGGTATTCCGTGCTGCTGGCGATGGTTGCGGTCACAGCATATGGCGTTGGGGGCGGAAGATTCCGCAGCCACTCAGGCGCTTCCTGACTCGGTCCGGCGTTTGAGGTTCGCAAACTGCCGGGTCTGCATGACCCAGTGCGAGGGCTCCAGCAACGCAATACTCAGAACAGGCTGCAGCCATTTCGGCCGGAATGACCAGTACCCGCTGACGACCAACCGGGTGCGTACGCCTGCCGCGTCCTTCAGCTCGAATCCCCACAGCGAGTCGGTGAAATAACGAGGCCGCTCCCCCACGGGATCGAACGGGCGGCCCCGCAGATCAAGCGACATGCGCAGGCCCAGGAACCGCTCCGGATCCAGTGCCGCGACCTCCCACCACTGGCTTCCGTCCGGCGTGCCCGCCAAATGGTCGCCAACAGCGAGGTCCTGCCACTCGGGGCGAATAGACCTAGTGCTGCTGCGCCCGAAGTTATCCAGCCGGTCCCAGCTGTACCACCCGCCCCGGTCGGTCCCCATCTGCACCAGCCAGGGCCACACGCGCGAGCGGGGCGCATCAATCGTCACCGCCATGGTGGCGCTCCGGGTACCGCCCGGGATAAGCCCGTCCCCCGGATAGGGCCCGGCGGCTTCGCCTGCGGTGGCGCCGGCACGCAGCAGGCGAGGCCGCACAAAGGCCACGTAGGCGGTCACCAAACCAACCGCCCCAGCAGCCGCTCCGGCCCGTGCGGACCGTTTCGCCGCGCGGAGCGTCATCGTTCCTCCCCTTCGCCCGGATACTTCATGAAGCACTATCGGTCTATCAGCTGCGCCATGCCCGCGGAAGAGTCCTCGGCCGCAGGCAACGTCCCTGACCGGGTCCAAGCTGGCGTTGCGGGCAGAACTTCCGCCCCGACTGTAATGCCGGGCCATGCCCGGGAAACCTAGTCAGTGAGCGGGACGACCAGCCCGCCGTCAAAGAACATGGGGGTTACACAATGAAATCCAAGCGCACCGCCTTCGCCGCAACCGTCACCATGGCGGGGTTTGCCGTCAGCCTGGCCCTTGCCGGCTGCGCGCCGCAGACAGGCACTCCTGCCGCCGCCTCGAACCCTGCCGTGAGTAGCACGGCCGACCGCACGGCAACGCTGACCGTCGCATCGACGTCCACCGCGGCGCCGGAGGCCCCCGCCACCGGTGCGGTGCCGGCGTCGAAGGTTCCCGCCTCACCGCAGAAGCATGTGACTCCCGGGCTGAAGACCTTCACCTTCCCCGACGGGCACATCTCGTTCGCCTATCCGGAGAAGTGGACGGTGCGGACGGTACAGCCGCCGGCCGGCCTCCCTCCAGCCGGGCTTCCCGGCGTTGAAGCGATCGTCGCTGACGCCGCGGGAAACGAACTCCTGACCCTGGCCAACGGCGTCACCGCCGGGTGCGCGGGCGGCCCCGTGTCGCGCCAGGTCTTGGACCAGGCGTCGGTTCCGGGAATGAAGGCCCCGAACGGCACGGAACCCAGCTTCGGATTCGTTGCGGAAAACTATGCGAACGGCGAGGCGTATTTCATGGGACTCACCGATCCCCGGTCGCTGAAGGAAGGAGAGGGCGTCTCGTCCTGGTGCAACCTGATCCCCACGGCGAACGGCGGCCTTTTCACCCGCGTTCATTTCAACGACCCCGGCTTCCCGAACCACGGCGCGGCCAAAGCATGGATGGCGACCGATCAGTACGCCCAGATCAAGGCCCTGCTGCTGAGCCTGAAATACGCCTGAGCCTGGCTGGACAACCCGCGGCGGATGCGAAACGCCCTGAACCCAACCGGGTGCAGGGCTTTCGCGTTTGCGCTGCCGGGTGACTCGCTGCCCGCCGCCGCAGCTTACGTCAGCGTCCAGGAACGCTTCGACAGGCCGAACCAGAACCCGTCAATCGCGGTTTTGGCGTGCAGGTCGCCGGACTCGTAAGCCGCACCGAGCGCGACATACAGCGGGGCCCAGTGTTCGCTGCGGGGGTGGGCCTCGCGGGCCGCCGGGGCCTTATGCAGGAAGTCCAGGATCGAGTCGACGTCGCCGCGCGCCATCGCCTCCTCGGCCCATTGATCGAACTCACGGGAGACCGACGGCGGCGTGCTGTCGGGTCCGCCGGCTGGGTTAAACCAGCGCAGATTGTGCGTGGTGAACCCCGACCCGACGATCAGCGTGCCGCGGTCGCGCAGCGGCGCCAGCGACTTGCCCAGATCGAACAGACCCTGCGGATCAAGGGTGGGCATGGACATTTGCACCACCGGTACATCCGCGTCCGGGAACATCTCCTTGAGCGGGACGTAGGCGCCGTGGTCCAGGCCGCGGTACTCGTCGCGCTCAACGTGGTGGCCGTGGCCGGCCACGAGCTTCTCCACCTCGGCGGCCAGCCCGGGGGCCTGCGGGGCGTCGTAGGTGACGTCGTAGTACTTCTGGGGGAAGCCGCCGAAGTCGTGGACCAGTCCCGGGTTGCGTCCGGTGGCGCTGAGCGTGACCGGGGCGTTTTCCCAGTGGGCGGACACCATCAGGATGTCTTTGGGCTTGTCGAAGGTGCCGGACCATTCGTTGAGTTCGCGGGTCCAGGTGGCGTCGTCGGCCAACGGCGGCGCACCATGGCTGAGGAAGAGAACCGGAGGGCGTTCGAGCGTCGATGTCATGACCTCATCGTACTCCGTTTTACTTGAAGGTTCAAGTGTCTAGAACCTCGGCTGCGTCCTAAGGACGTGTACGGCCCCGGTAGAGGCGCCGGTAACTGGACGGTGTCGTGTTGAGTTCACGCATGAAGTGCAGCCTGAAGTTAGCCGTTGTTCCCAGCCCACTCCTGGCTGCGACCGCTTCCATGGTCAGATCGGTCGTTTCCAGCAGCCGGCACGCCTCGGCGATCCGCTGGCCGGTAAGCCAGCGCAGCGGCGTCGTCCCGGCTTCGGCGAGGAATCTTCGGGCGAACGTGCTCGGCGCCCATCCGGCGTGGGCGGCCATGTCCCCCACAGAAAGCGGCTCCGCAAGATGCTGCCGGGCCCAGGTGCATGTTGAGCCGAATTGGGCCAGCGGCACAGCAACCGGACGTTCAATAAACTGGGCCTGGCCGCCCTCGCGATGGGGCGCAACCACCATGCGCCGGGCGATGCGGTTGGCAGCTTCTGTTCCATAGTCTTTGCGGACCAGGTGAAGGCACAGGTCGATGCCGGCGGCCACGCCGGCGCTGGTGCTGATGGCGCCGTCGTCGACGTAGAGGACTTCCGGATCAACGGTCACCGCAGGGTGCAGGGTCTGGAGCTGCTGCGCATTCCTCCAGTGGGTGGTTGCCCGTTTACCATCCAGGAGCCCCGCAGCTGCCAGGGCAAAAGCACCTGTGCACACCGAGACCACCCTGGCCCCGCCGGCGGCCGCCCGACGAAGCGCGTCGCACACAAGTTCAGGAGGGTCGCTGAGGGGTTCGAACCCCGGCACCACGATCGTGTCGGCAGTAGCCAATGCGTCGAGTCCCTCTTGCGCGTAGATGGAGAATCCCGATGTCGTGGCAATCATGCCGGGCTCTGCCGCGCAGATCCGGAACGAATAGCGTTTCCGTTCGTCCTGGTGGCCGAAGACCTGCGCAGGAATGGCGAGGTCGAAGGCAACGACCCCGGGCAGCGCCAGCGCAACGACATGATGCATGCAGATACTGTACCCACGTGGCCGGCTCCGGCAGCTCCGAAAGCAGGATTCTTTTCAACGTAGGCGTTTTTACCACTCTCACGGTCGGGCCAAAGCTGCCAGCGTTGACCTATGAACAAATATTCAAAGGCACTGCACCGGCTGGGGCGCGCCGCCTTGGCCGTCTCGCTCGCGGGCGCGACCCTCGCCTCCGTCCTGCTGGCCGGCACCGCGGTGATCAGGCACGACAACGGTCTGGACGCTCCGGCGGCCGGTCCCGTCGAGGCTGCTGCCAGCGTCCTACACCCGGCCGCCGGGACGATCCACGTTGCCTTCGTTTTGGGTCGAAGCGGGACCGAGGCGGCCGATGTGCTGGCCCCGTATGAGGTTTTCGCCCGGTCACCCAAATTCACTGTATCGACAGTTGCCGAAACCAGGCTGCCCGTCCAGCTGGTGGGAGGTCCCGCCGTCATGCCCGCCAGCACCTTCTCCGAGGTGGACAGCGGTGCGGCGTCCGCGCCGGACCTCCTGGTGGTGCCCGCCGTCGAGAACCCGTCCGGGGACAGCGAAGCCGCTACAAGATCCTGGATCGCTCAGCAATCTGCCCGGGGCATCAATATCCTGGGGATCTGCGCCGGGTCAGTGCTGCTCGCCGAGACCGGGGTGCTCGACGGGCACCGCGCCACCTCGCACTGGTCACGGATCGGTTCCCTGAAAAAGAGTCGGCCGGGCGTGCAGTGGGTGGGCGGCCAGCGCTTCGTCCAGGACGGCCGAATTACGACGACGGCTGGCGTGACTTCCGGCATCCCCGGGGCACTGCAGCTGATCCACGACCTCGCCGGGCCGGCGGAAGCTGCGCGGGTCGGCGCGGAGGTCGGTTATCCGGGCTGGTCACCGTCGGGCAGCACGGCCATCCCCGAACAGGCTTTCAGCGCCAGCGACGCGCCCGTCGCGCTCAACGCCGCCCTCCCCTGGTTCCGGCCCACCGTCGGCATCGGCCTGACCGACGGAATCGGCGAGATCGACGCCGTCGCGCCCTTCGAGGTGTACGCCGTCTCCGGTGCCGCGCGAACGGTCGCTGTTGCCGCCACACGGTCCATCACCACCAAACACGGCATGGTCCTGCTCACGACGCTTCCGTCCACTGACGGGCCGGCGATGGACCGGTTGATCCTGCCAGGCACCGCCGCCGACGACGCGCGGCTCACCGCCTGGGCAGCGAAATGGTCCCTCGGCACAACCGCCCTGCCGCAAAGTTCGCGCCAGGGCACGGCCTTCGATGCGGCCCTCGAAGAGTTGTCCCGGCATGCGGGCAGCGCTGCGGCTGCTTCGACGGCCAAATTTATTGACTACCCCACGGCCGGGCTCCGGCTGCACACCGACGCGACGGACACCCGCTCCCTGTGGTTGTGCGCTCTGGCGGTGGTGGCCGCGGTCGGCATCGGCGCGCTCCCCGGACTGATCCGCTCCGCCGGGCGCAAAACGGCGACCACAAAAACACCCGCACCCCACCGTACGTTCAGCCCTGAAAGTGGAATGTCATGACCATCACCGCCCCTGCCTCCTCCCCCAGCCGAAAATCACGCAGAATCCGGAACCTCTGTGTCGTCCTGGCCACCCTGGCCGGGCTGGTTGCCGCGTCCACCACGGCCAACCTGGTGATCGAACACGCCGAGCGTTCCTCGACCGCACCCTACGGGGAAAGGGTGCAGGTCAGCCACGGAGCGCTGAACGTTTACCGCACCGCCGTCGGCCGCGGACCCGGCGAACCGGGCGCGGGAACCTCCGGCACCGGCAAAACCATCGTGCTGTTGAGCGGGCTGGGCACTGCGGCACCGGCCCTCGACTTCGCGCCGCTTATCCGGGAGCTGGGCGGTTACGACGTGGTGGTCGTCGAGGGATTCGGCTACGGGTACAGCGACCTGTCCCCCAGGGAACGGACTGTCGAGAACATCACCTCAGAACTGCATGAAGCCCTGTCGAAAGTGCACGTCGGCGGACCGTACATCCTCGCAGGTCATTCCATCGCTGGTTTCTACACCCTCTTCTACGCCAACAAGTACCGGACGGAAGTGTCGGCCGTCGTCGGCATAGATCCCACAGTCCCCGCTGTCGGTGCCGGTCATGCGGACGCCGGGGCCGCTCCGGACGGCGTCAACTGGGGCCGCCTGCTCTCCACCACGGGAATCGTCCGTTGGGCCAGCACCCTTGCCCCCGCGCTGGTCGAACCGGACGGCGACGCATACTCGGCGGCCGAACGTGAGCAGATGCGCCGGATGACCAGCTGGAACTACGGCAATCCCGCCGTCGCCGACGAGACAAACCGGATCGCGGAGAATGCCCACAAGGTGCAGGGACTCCGCTACCCGGACGATCTGCCCGTCCTGACATTCCTGGCCGGCGACAAGGAATCCCCGCCGAACCTCGCTGTGCACGAGGAGCGCCTACAGAACGTCAGGCAGCATGCGGTGGTTGTGCTCCCGGGCGGACACTACCTCCACTGGACGCAGGCACCGGCCATGGCGCAGCAAATCACGGCCTTCCTCAGCCAGGTTCCCGGGTGATGGAAGCCGGTGCCGCGGGCGGACCGCCTGCGGCACGGCCCCAAAGGTAACGACGCCGGCTGGGCCAGCCTGCGGGTTCCTGCAAAGCCCTTCCCGTGTCACCTCGACCGGAGACAGGCCGAGGGACGACGTCCGTCGAGTGTCTGAGGTGACCGGTAACCTCGTCATCATGACTGAAAGCCCGCAACTGGTGAACCGAGCACGCGATTGGATCGCAAAAGCCCGTTCATTTCACTTCCAACAGCGCAGCAGACACCGCAAGGTCAGACGCCTTGGAAAGACCCGCCTGACCTTCACCACAGGCCAGGGCATAACCAACCTGAGCGCCTTTTTTGTTGCCGGGTCGACAGGCTCAGCAGACCTGCCGGATTGGGCTGTCTTGGGTGTTTTGCTCGGGGGCTTCCTGGGCGGCAAGTACCTCTTCCCCGTCCCGGACAGCAGCATCGCCAGCCGGAGGGGCCCTGCCGATGTGGTCAGTCGAAGCGCTACGGAGCTCGACAGCATGACCCCGGAGGAAGTCCGGGTCTACGAGAACAACATGGTTCTCAAGCACCGGCTCAAGGGCTCCGGAGGGCTGGGGACCGAACAAGCACTTCAGCGTCAACAAGAGGCCGCCCGGAAATCCGAGGAGGCCGCTGGCGTGACCCCCGGAAGCCTGAGCGGCGTATCGTTGATTGACGCTCAGGCCTTCAGCTCAATTGCCGCCCGGCACAAACTTCTCGACAGCCGGTGGCTGGCCTACGAGGTGGACCCGAAATTGCAGTTCGATTTTCCGGCGATGTCCGATACTGCTTTCCCCGCCACCGCGGCCATGATCAGGGCGAGGCGGAGGGCCGAACAGGCGAAGTCAGAAGGCAACACGGCGAACTACCAGTCCGCCGTGGCGGCGTTCGGCACGGCGCTGTCTGTAGCCGAAGCCGCCGCCGGAGTGCCCCAGAGGTAGGCCACCTGACTACGGAATCCCATCTAGTCGCTCACCCAGCGCTTTGAAGACAATTTCGCCGTTCGGCCGGTTCACCATCGTCAAGCAGCACGGCGACACCCATTTCCAGGCCATCGACGCCCTCGTCCGCACCCACCCGACCGAGCTCCAGCAGCACCCGATCGCGTATCTGGCCCACGCCGCCTGATTCGCGCGGCAACTGCTCCGTGAGGCGCTGCCGCTGGGACCCCCAGATTCGCGCCACGACGTCCATGTAGTCCGACTGGCAGCGGTGTGCTTTGTCAGTGATTCTGGCCCCGGCAGCTTCGTCGGGAGCGGTAACGGCGAACCCGAAACCCAGGTGGCTGTCGTCCACCTGGGTCACCGGGTCAGGGACGGCGCCGCTTGCCGCCACGCAGCGGTGGGCCTCGGATACCGCCGCCCTATACTCCTGCTCCGAGACGCGGAGGTCGGCAAGCGGTTCTTGCTGGTACGGGCTGGTGGCGGACCGCAGCTGCACCTTCTGATCCTCCGAAAAGTTCTCCGCGCATCCTGTCATCACCAGCAGAAACGCTGCCACGGCGAACAGGCCCCCGACTCCTCACATGACTCAGGATCCTACGCTTGTCCTCGCGGAGCGGCGGGGCTGGGCAGGGCGGTGTTTAATAGCCTAGCTTTTGCGAGACCCGCCGCTCGTGGGGGTGGATCACGTTCACCACCAGGCCCGACCGGAGCGGATGGCTTGCCAACCGGTGGGCTGAACGTAGACTCAGCCCATGGCTGGTCCTGGGGGAACGAGAATAGTCCGCGGTGTTCTAGTGCTCGTTGGTGTGATAGCCGCCGTTGCCCTGGCCGGGTGCGCCTATGAGGACGAGGGCAATCCGCCGCCAACGGAAGCCAGCTCAAGTGTCCGGCCGGCGGCAATCTTGCCTTCGAAGGGGGCGGACATACTGGCGGTGGAAACGCGCAACTATGCTGAGCTGGAGCAGCGTCTGGCGGGCGCGGCCAAACCGGTGCTGCTGGCCGTCTCCGGCCCGGCCGACGGAACCGGCGTGGGATTCAGCAAGTCCGCGACGGTGACAACCGCCGGCCCGCACACTGTGACGGTCGCGTGCGTGGGTGCTCCCCGAGCCCTCGTCTGGCTCTCCCAGCAAATTGTCGGAGGCATCGAACACACGGAATTTCAGCTGGATTGCAAGGGAACCCAATCGCAGGTCGTCCACCTTAATGAAGGGTCCGTAAGTGCGCATCTGATCCGACTTCACCCGGACGGCGGCGCATGGACGGGCGCGGTCGCCGGCATAGAAATCACCGTCGAATGATGGTCCTGTAGGACCCGGTTTCTTCCGGCAACATCCGCGAACTGCACCGGCGGTACCGCACCCCGCCGCCGCATCGTCCGAAGTCCCGGGTGGGTACGCCCGCCAGGCGCACAAGGACGCCCAGGACCTTGGCCCGATCATCAAGGTCCATCCGAGCCGGTTGAGGGTGCACCGCATCCCCCCGGCTCGAGCCCGGACTGGTTTACGTGACGTATGCCGGCACGCTGTACCACCCGGCCTGGCGCATACCCGGACGGGCTGGGGCTGATCGCTGAAAGCACGGTTGAGCGGCGCAAGGAATGTACCGCCTGCGAAGATCCGCTCACCGACTCACCCGGCGCCCGCGCCTCTCCTTCTTGTCGGTGGGATAAGACTCGGCCTTAGCGCGGTGACCGGACACCCGGTCGGTGGGAGGATGCGGCAAGCCCACTGCCACGCAGCCGCGTAAAATGCCCCCCGCCCACCGTTCGCTGAGCCGGCCCGACGAGAACGCCCCCGCAGTAACAGCCGCAGCGATGGAAAATGCGCCGATGAAATACGGATTCAGGTTTTGCACGAGGACGTAGCTCGAGTGGCTGCTTGGATCTGCCAAAGCTATGACACCGGCGATGACAGCCAGGCCCGCGAAACGTCCGCTGATCCGGCGTCGCCGTCGCACCGCAACGATGTTTCCTTCGACGGACCCAATCACTTAGTCGCTCCTCCAGGGCGCCGTGCCGTCCTCCAGCTCGCGGATTGCGACCCGGTCCGGCTGCGGGCCCAGCCACTGTTGGGCCCGTCCGTAACTGCGCCACATGGAAACACTAAGGAGTATCAGGGCAATGCCACCGGCACAGCCCTGGACAACGGACAAATCCAGCAGGGCGTGCGCTTCGTCGTAGCCTGGATCGTCGTAGGCGGATCCGCCCCGGGCCAACCACGCTTCGAACTCCTGCACTCCGGAGACAATGCTGGTCACCAGCAGCGCGGATAACCACAGGAGTGATGCCGCACCCGCGAGGTGGCTCCCCCGCATCATTCGCCTCTGCCGGTTCCAGGCCTTGAAGGTCTTCGGACGCAGTTCCGCCGGCATTGGCCCCAACGCTGCTGCCGAGCGTTTCCACCAGCGATGCAGCAGGACAGATGTGAGGACCAGTATTGCGGTCAGTCCACCAAGAGCAATGGCTAGGAGGTCCTTCGAGCCCTGCAAATACCCGTAGGCCGGATGGCCGAAGGCGACGTCGCCCCGTAGGAGCGGCCCGCAGACGTTCAGGAGCCAGAAGCTGACCAGGAAGAGCCCAGCAGCCAACGGCAGTTGGACGACAATGACGGTGATCACATAGGCCACGTTCATCCGCCGGCAGCGCCGGGACCACTCCGTTGTGCGTTCGGCTGTCTCTGCGTGCTGCAGATCTGTCATTGAGGTCCCCCCACCCAAATGGCTACTTGGCCCCAGCATAGCCGGGGAAAGGACGCCGGCCGCTCTCCCGCCGCTCGGCTGTCTACGCATGTTCCCGGGCAGAGACCCGCGCCGATCGAAGACCTGTTGATCTGCACCTGGCCTCCTTACGGTCATTGAGGCTGGATCCGGGTGGCATCCGCGCCGTCGGCGTTGATCGCAGCCCGGAGACCTCTCTGGGCCGGTTCGAATTCGATCTGGAAATATCCCGGCTGCCGTCCGAGACTGGAATCGGAAGCGAGGGCAAGAGATGAAGAGCCGGATTGACGTGGCCGTGGTGGGTGCGGGCAGTGCAGGCTGCGTGTTGGCTTCGCGGCTCAGCGAGGACCCGGACCGCGAGGTGGTGCTGTTCGAAGCGGGGCCGGACTATCCGGCGGAGACGCTTCCGGCCGACCTCGCGGACGGCATCCATGGCACCAGCACGGCTTCGCACGACTGGGGGCTTCATGGAACGGGCGTCGCCGGCGGACCTGCCTTGGACCTTCCACAAGGGCGGGTGACCGGGGGCTCGTCAGCCGTCAATGCTACCTTCGCCCTGCGCGGCCATCCGGCCGATTACGACGGCTGGGCCTTGCCGGGATGGACGTTCGCGGACGTGCTGCCGTCTTTCCTCCGCCTTGAGCATGACCTGGACTTCGGTTCGTCGCCCTATCACGGGGACGACGGCCCGGTGCCGATCCGCCGCTACCGGGGGGACGAACGGTCCCAGCTCACGCTCGCCATGGAGGACGCCATCGCGGACGTGGGCATCCCGCGAATTCCAGACCACAACGCCCCGGGGGCCGTGGGCCTCTCGGCGCTGCCAGTCAACTGTGTGCAAGACGTCCGGGTCAGCACCGCGCGGGCCTATCTGGATCCCGTCCGCTCCCGGCCCAACCTGACGATCCGCGCGGCCTGTCCGATCGCCGACGTCGTGATGGGTCACGGGCGTGCGATAGGCGTCCGGACCTCCGACGGCGAGATCATCGCGGCGGATGAGGTGATTGTCTGCGCTGGCGCCTACCACTCGCCCGCGCTGCTCATCCGGTCCGGCATCGGCCCCGCCGCGGACGTAGCCGCATTGGGCGGGCCCGTCACGATGGACCTGCCCGGTGTCGGATCGAATCTCGCCGACCACCCCTGGGTGGCGATCGACCTGCCCTGTCTCCAACCGCTGGGCGACCCTCCGCTCTTCCAGGTGATGGCGACAGCCCGGAGCAGCCGGGGATCCGCTGCGGATCCCCCGGATCTCCAGCTGATGGTATGCGGACCGTACCGGCTCGAGGACGGGTACCACTGCATGCTCGCCGCAGCGTTGCTGAAGCCGGCGTCGCGCGGTGAGGTGCGGCTCCACACACTCGACCCGAACGCCGCACCGGCCATCGACCTCGGGTACTTCCGCAATCCGGTGGACATCGACCGATTGGTGGAAGGCCTGCAGCTCGCGGACGCCGCCGTGTCCCGCCCTCAGCTGACCCGGATCACCCGGGGTTCCCGGCTCGCACCCCGGCAGGACCTGGTCACTGACGCCGTCGCCGTTCGCGCCTGGATCAAGGCCACGGCCACGACCTACCACCACCCCGTGGGCACCTGTGCGATGGGAATGGACCCCCGGGCCGGCGCCGTGGTCGACACGTCGGGACGGGTGTACGGAGTGCCGGGCCTCTCGGTGGTTGACGCCTCGATCCTTCCTGAACCGCTGTCGGCCAACACCAACATCCCCACGATCATGGCCGCCGAGCACATCGCGGCCCGGCGTCGCTGGGTCGGGGCGGGACGCTGAGGAACGTAGGAGGTGTGCCACATTGGTCGGCATGGTCTCGGCCTGCCGTCGGGAAGCCGGTTGTTCTGCGCAGCCGACCATCAGATGCGCTGTGTGACCCACTCATGGAGCGCGTCGATGCTCCACGATGGCGCCCGCACCAGGATCAGTTCCCGGTTCTCCCGGTGGACCTCGTGGATGCCGTCCTCACGGGATAGCTCGCGGACAAGCCGATCGACGTCGGCCGACTGTTCGTGGGCGATGTCGTCCCCCAGTCCCCCAGACCGATCTCGAAGTCATAGCCGCCAGGTTCGCCCCGGATGCTCTCGATTTCGAAGGGCGGCTCTGGCACTATCCCGGCGGCGGCGGGGTTGCCTTCACGTAGCTGGCCGATGGGCTCGGAAGAACGGCGGCGCAGGGCCACCGCCCTCGTAGGTGTCGGCATTCAAGCTCGGGCGCACTTCGGTGGTAACGGCACGACCGTACCACCGAAAGTAGAGAGCCCCGCACGCCAGAGTGCGCAGGGCCATTCCGCCTACGCGTGAACGGTGTTCTCAACCTTCCACTGCATCATCCGCGGGTAGACCCAGAAGGTATAGATGCCCACCGTGATGATGCTCAGCAGCAGCCACTTGATCCACAGGCCGAAGATGCCCCACCCCGTGCCGATAAACCGAAGCTGCCGGCCGTGGAGATAGGTGTTCTTGGCCCTCCACCGTTCGATCAGGACAATGGCAAACGGGTAGCAGATCCCAAGGGTGCAGATCATGATCAGGGCTCCTAGGATCTGGGTGCCGAACCAGGATGCGGCTCCGCCGCGGAATTGGTAGATCTGTACCCCGGGAACGGTTCCGGCGCCGGTGGGAACGATGGTTCCGAGGCCTGCGGCAGGCATCGCCCCGTAAGGTAAAACTTGCTCGTTTTTGATGCTCATAAAATCCCCCAATTGATAGTGCGAAAGCGAACAGTCGAACTATATAGACCCCAAAGGAACCAGGCGCCACTGACTCCCCCTTATTAACACCCCCTGGCCCAGAATTTTTCTGTTGGTGGAGTCGTGGAGACCTCTCGGAGCAAAGACAGCCAGACTGTCTCCAGTGTGCTTTCTAACGTCGGGCGGCTCTTATAAACAGTCCGGATCCTCTAGCCGCAACTCGGCGACGGGAAGAACGTTGCGGCCTTGACCGCGGGGGTCAGTGCGGGGCTGGCCCGTCACTGGTAAGGGGTTCCCTGTTCCGCCATCGTTCCCGGTTTTCCCGGCCGAGGCCTGTACTAAAACTCAGCTCGACATGTGATTACGCCGGAGCTGCCTCAGGGGCCTTTCCGTGCAATTTCCTCCCGTGACCGGAGCGCCTTTCGGGGCCCCTTGTCCACGATGGCCCGCTCGTTGGAAGCCCGCTTTGAACGCCTTCGCCATCACTTTCAGCAACCGATTCCCGGCACCTGAGAACTACCACATGAAAACGCCGGATACCCCGGTAATAATGAGTTAGTCCCGCGAGAAAGGCTTCCGCATGTGAACATCCTTGCTGCAAGAAACAAATCCTCACGATTCAGCAGTCAAGCAAACCCGGGGCAGCCCCATTCGTTGACGAACTCGTGGGTAACATAGAGGCTCGGGCGACGGCGTCTCATCTGGCGAGACGCCGTTTTGACCGCCGAGTAGTGCATTCAGCGTAAACAGCCGCCAATCCGCTACTGGCCGTCCCCGGAGAGATGGCAAAGATGCCTAAGTTTTTTTGGACTTCATTGAGAGCAGAGACATTGGTTTACTTCGAACCCCAGCGCCAACAAACGAGGGTGCCACATCCACCACAGCCAAATCAATCGCTTCATAGCTCTCGTCGGCGTTGGTCGTGGTTGAGTGTTGGACTTGTCAGCATGTTGATTGCTGTTTATGCGATCTATACGGCTTTCGGGGTCTCCGAAGTTTTCGGTTATTCGGCCGGGCTCTCTTACGATGACGCGGAGTTGGTGAAGCAGCAAAGCGCGGGGGACGTGGCGATGGGCATGTTGCTTCCCACCGACAGCATCCTTCTCTTCTTGCTGTTGGCTGTTGTGACTGCTCTGCACGTCGGGGCACGAAAATCGGTATTCGGAATTACCTGGATGACGAGAACTGGGATGTTAGTGACGCTTGGGTCGTTCGTGTTGTCGCTCTTCAAAATTTCGGTGCTATTTCCGCTGCTATTCAGCATGATTGGTTTTGGTGTCTCGACTGCTGGTTCGCCATCCGATCTCCACGCGCCGTCTGCCAAGGAATACGTACTCAGCGATGTAGAGCTCATTACGTACACGTCAGGCGCGAATCGTGTGACCGGTTCGGTAACGAACACCAGTTCTTACGATTGGGAAACGGTCACTGTCGACTTCATCCTCAAGGATAAGGCCGGCAAAGCGTGTTATCGGGCCAACCAACAACTAAAATACATCGGCCAAGGCCAGGTTGCACAACTGGTCACTGGTCGAATTGAAACCTATATGCTCGCTCAACCGAGTTGTGGGGCGACCGCGGTGACGATGGCTGTTACAGGATTTGATGTGGACTCGCGGTCGACTAAGGACCCGGAGAATGACGCCCCTCAGGTGCCCGCCTTCACGAGTCTAAAACCACTGCTAGAACCAGACACTTTGGGGATGCTGAGGGCTTCAGTCACCGGAGTCGTTGATAGGACCTCGCGCGAGCAGCTGGATCTTAAGACCGGGAGCCAGGACACCAGTGAATTCATGTTTGAACTGGTGAGAACTGATGGTGTGCGGTTGGACATGTGCTTCAAGCCGAAGGTGATCGCACCTGACGGGAGCTTCATGACTGGCCGATATCACAGCCCCGTGGATCAAGGCGTGATTGCATCTGCTGTCTTTGTGCCACATTGTGACGGATCTTGATTGTCAAGATGTGGACAGGTGGAGTTGTAGATCCTGACCAGACGATCAGGATCGTTACGGTGCCACCTTTCGCAGTGCTGAACTTGACGAAAAGTCGCAGAAAATCATTGGACGAATGAGATGCTTTGATGATTCCTCAAGAGGTGGTTAGAGGGCTCTAGGGAACACGAAGAATAGTGGGCCTTCGCAGATAAGCGTAGATGCCGGGTCTGAGGATGGCGCTGTCGCGTGGGTATTCCGTGCTGGCGGCGTGATGCGGCAGGAACGGGTTCTCAGGGACTCTTTGAATTGGTAGCGACCAAGCAACCAAAAAGCGACCCTGACATAAAAAACTTTATGTCTTGCTCCTATGGTTGCTGGTGCACGCGTGCAGATGCGTTGCTGGGTATCGAGGGTGTCCACGTCCATTCCGTCTCGGCAACCGGGACTGGCCTGGTTCCGGGCGTTGAAATTGGCGAGGAACTCGCAGGTTGTCCGGACTGCGGTGTCGTAGCGATCGGCCGCGGCCGCCGCCAGGCCCGGCTCCATGACATTACCCGTTTCGGCCGGCCCGTTCGGTTCCTGTGGGCCAAACGCGTCTGGCGATGCCGGACCCGGACTGCCCGATGACCTCTTTCAGCGAAGACCATCCGTTGGCAGGTCCATGGGCGAAACTCACTGCCCGCGGACCGGCCTGGGCCACCGACGCGCTGCAGGCGTTCGATCCCCCGGTCTCTGCCCTGGCCCAGTCGGGAAGCCCCAGCGTCTCTGCTCCGGGGCTTCTCGGGGGGCGCATGCTTGACGATCTGGACGGCCTTCACAAACGCAATTCGGTCGGCCTCGATCACAGTAGTTGGCCTCCTCAGTATTGACAGCCTTGCCAATCACATAAGACGAACCCGAACCCGAGAAGAAGTCGTGGTTCTCGTCCGCGTTGGGCGACAGGGCCGACAGGATGGCCGGGTTCACGTCGGTGACAGAGGCCGGGAACATGGCCTCGTAGCCCAGGTTCATCAGCGCCTTGTTGGCGTTGTAGTGCAGGAACTTCTTGACGTCCTCGGCCAGGCCGACGGAGTCGTAGAGGTCGTGCGTGTACTGGACCTCGTTCTCGTACAGCTCAAAGAGCAGCTCGAAGGTGTAGTCCTTGATTTCCTGCTTACGCTCCTCGGACAGGCCCTCCAGGCCCTTCTGGAACTTGTAGCCGATGTAGTAGCCGTGGACGGCCTCATCGCGGATGATCAGGCGGATCAGGTCGGCCGTGTTCGTCAGCTTGGCCCGTGAGGACCAGTACATCGGCAGGTAGAAGCCGGAATAGAACAGGAAGCTCTCCAGCAGCGTGGAGGCCACCTTGCGCTTCAGGGGATCGTCGCCCTGGTAGTAGTCCATGACGATCTGGGCCTTCTTCTGCAGGTTCACGTTCTCGGTGGACCAGCGGAATGCCTCGTCGATCTCCTTGGTGGAAGCCAGCGTGGAGAAGATGGAGGAGTAGCTCTTGGCGTGCACGGATTCCATGAAGGCGATGTTCGTGTAGACAGCCTCTTCATGCGGAGTGAGCGCGTCCGGGATCAGCGAGACGGCGCCGACGGTGCCCTGGATGGTGTCCAGCAAGGTCAAGCCCGTGAACACGCGCATGGTGAGCTGCTGCTCGTCCGGGGTCAGCGTTGCCCAGGACTGAACGTCGTTGGACAGCGGAATCTTCTCCGGCAGCCAGAAGTTATTGACCAGGCGGTTCCAGACGTCAACGTCCTTGTCGTCCTGGATGCGGTTCCAGTTAATGGCTTCAACGTGGCTAAGCAGCTTGACCTTTTCGGTCATGTCATCCCCTAAAAAGTTGGGTTGGTTCTCTAGTTAAAGCGTACGACGGCGGGCGGGCGCCCGCCGTCGTACTGAAGCAAAATCAACCGATATCGGTTACAGCATGCAGCTGACGCAGCCGTCCACCTCGGTCCCTTCCAGCGCGAGCTGGCGGAGACGGATGTAGTAGATGGTCTTGATGCCCTTCTTCCAGGCGTAGATCTGCGCCTTGTTGATGTCGCGCGTGGTGGCAGTGTCCTTGAAGAACAGCGTCAGGGACAGGCCCTGGTCCACGTGCTGCGTCGCGGCGGCATACGTGTCGATGACCTTCTCGTAGCCGATCTCGTACGCATCCTGGTAGTACTCCAGGTTGTCGTTCGTCAGGTACGGCGCCGGGTAGTACACGCGGCCCAGCTTGCCTTCCTTGCGGATCTCGATCTTGGACGCCACCGGGTGGATCGAGGAGGTGGAGTTGTTGATGTAGCTGATCGAGCCGGTCGGCGGAACAGCCTGCAGGTTCTGGTTGTAGATGCCGTGCTCCATGACGGAAGCCTTCAGCTCCTGCCAGTCGGCCTGCGTCGGAATGTGGATGTTCTTGAACAGCTCGGCGACCTTGGCGGTCTGCGGGACCCATTCCCGGTTCGTGTACTTGTCGAAGAACTCGCCCGAGGCGTACTTGGACTTCTCGAAGCCGCCGAAGGTCTGCCCGGTCTGGATGGCCAGCAGGTTGGAGGCGCGGACGGCATGGAACACCACCGAGTAGAAGTAGATGTTCGTGAAGTCCAGGCCCTCTTCGGAGCCGTAGTGGACCCGCTCGCGGGCCAGGTAGCCGTGCAGGTTCATCTGGCCCAGGCCGATCGCGTGGCTCTGGTCGTTGCCGCGGGCGATCGAGGGCACCGAGGTGATGTTGGACATGTCCGAGACCGCCGAGAGCGCGCGGATGGCCGTCTCGATGGTCAGGCCGAAGTCCGGCGAATCCATGGCCTTCGCGATGTTCAGCGAACCCAGGTTGCAGGAGATGTCCTTGCCGGTCTGGTCGTAGGACAGATCATCGTGGTACGTCGTGGGCTGGGAGACCTGGAGGATCTCGGAGCACAGGTTGGACATGATGATCTTGCCGTCGATCGGGTTTTCCCGGTTCACGGTGTCCTCGAACATGATGTACGGGTAGCCGGATTCGAACTGGATCTCGGCGAGGGTCTGGAAGAACTCGCGCGCCTTGATCTTGGTCTTCTTGATCCGGGAATCGTCCACCATCTCGTAGTACTTCTCGGTGACCGAGACGTCGGAGAACGGCATGCCGTAGACCTTTTCGACGTCGTACGGCGAGAACAGATACATGTCCTCGTCCTTCTTGGCCAGCTCGAAGGTGATGTCCGGGATGACGACGCCGAGGGAGAGGGTCTTGATGCGGATCTTCTCGTCCGCGTTCTCGCGCTTGGTGTCCAGGAAGCGGTAGATGTCCGGGTGGTGCGCGTGCAGGTACACCGCGCCGGCACCCTGGCGGGCACCGAGCTGGTTCGCGTAGGAGAAGCTGTCCTCGAGGAGCTTCATCACGGGGATGACGCCGGAGGACTGGTTCTCGATCTGCTTGATCGGCGCGCCGACCTCGCGGATGTTGGTCAGCGCGAACGCCACTCCGCCGCCGCGCTTCGACAGCTGCAGCGCCGAGTTGATGGACCGGCCGATCGACTCCATGTTGTCTTCGATGCGGAGCAGGAAGCAGGAGACCAGCTCGCCGCGCTGCTTCTTGCCGGCGTTCAGGAACGTGGGGGTGGCCGGCTGGAAGCGGCCTTCGATGATCTCGTCGACCATCGCGGTGGCAAGCTTTTCGTCGCCGCGGGCCAGGTGCAGGGCCACCATGCAGACGCGGTCCTCGTAGCGCTCCAGGAAGCGCTTTCCGTCGAACGTCTTCAGCGTGTAGGACGTGTAGAACTTGAAGGCGCCCAGGAAGGTCTCGAAGCGGAACTTCTTCTTGTACGCGCGGTTGTAGAGCTCGCGGATGAAGTTCATCGTGTACTGGTCGAGGGTTTCGCGCTCGTAGTACTCGTTCTTGACGAGGTAGTCGAGCTTTTCCTCGAGGTCGTGGAAGAACACGGTGTTGTTGTTCACGTGCTGCAGGAAGTACTGGTGCGCCGCCTCGCGGTCCGCCTCGAACTGGATCTCCCCGTTCGGGCCGTAGAGGTTCAGCATGGCGTTGAGCTCGTGGTAGCCCAGGCCCTGGTAGGCGGCCGGCATGGCCGGCTTCTCACCGGGGACGGTGTGCTTCTCGACGGCGCTGGTCTTCTCGGCGGAGCCGAGGGGGGAACCCTCGGTCACTTCGGTGTCTTCGACAGTCGTGTCCAAAATTCTTCCAATCCTTGTTGTACTCGGCTGACGTCTTCCGGCGTCCCCATGAGTTCGAATCGATATAGGTGGGGTACCCGGCATTTAGCGGCGATGATGTCGCCGGCCATGCAGTAGTTGTCCCCGAAATTCGTGTTGCCCGCCCCGATCACTCCCCGGAGCTGTTGCCGGTTGCGTGGATCGTTCAGGAAGCGGATGACCTGCTTTGGAACGGATCCCTCTCCCCCGGTGCCTCCGTAGGTGGGAAGCACCAGCACGTAGGGCTCGGTGGCCACGAGCGCGGGTTCCCTCGAGTGGAGGGGTATCCGGGCGGCGTCGATGCCCAGCTTCCTGATGAAGCGTGCAGTGTTCTCGGAGGTGGAGGAGAAGTAGACGAGGTGGCTGCCGGTGGTCCGGACTGCGTCCGGGTTCCTGCCATCGTCCGCCAGCGGCGCTGCGTCTGCTGCCGGCGTCGTACCGGCGGTTGCCAGTGCCATGGGAGTCACCTCATCTGACTGTCTTCGTTCGAAGCGTTTCAGGCCACCGCGACGGCGGAAGCCTGGGCCAGTTCTTCGATCTTGTCGGGGCGGAAACCGGACCAGTGGTCCTGGTCCGTGACGACGACCGGAGCCTGCATGTAGCCGAGGGCCTTCAGGCGCTCGAGGGCATCCGCATCCTGCGAGATGTCGACGCTCTGGTAGGTGATGCCCTTCTTGTCCAGCGCGCGGTATGTCGCGTTGCACTGAACACAGGCCGGCTTCGTGTAAACCGTAACGGTCATGGTCCCTGTCCCCTTTTTGTTGAAGTCTTTGGTACTGCAAAATGTGTGCTGCGTCGGAGCTGATGCTGTTGAGCTGAGTCTCTGCTGCGTCTTTGGTGCCGGTTGTCCGGGCGGGCCGGTCCGGGACAGGAATCCTTATCCGTTACTGGCCGCACGTGGCGGGCACTGCTGCTCCTGAACTGCGTCTCTAACTGCTGCTCTGGAACTGTATGTCGATACTACATGTAGTGCAAGAGCCCGATGTGGACCCCAAGATGATGTATTACAAGTATGTCATTTAATGCACCGCCAGTCCACAGGCAGGGTGCCTCAAAATGTCCGTGTTTCCGCCATTTTGCCGGACGAAATCCACAGGCTGTGGAGTACCTTTGCACAATTAACTGCCCTGCGTGTCGCGTGGGAGACGGCGTGTCGCGGTGCGGCGCGCAGTTGCCCGCGGTGCGGTTAAACACCGTATGTAGTGTCCGGGAACACGAAAAAGGCGGGCACCCCCGGGGGTGCCCGCCTTCCACTGCGTGAGGAGTCTTACAGCGACGCTCAGCCGGCCGCCTCGCCCGCCGTCCGGCGGTCCAGCACGATCTGCTGCACGTCGAGGTAGCCGGTCTCGAAGCCAGCGCGGGAGTAGCAGAGGTAGAACAGCCACATGCGCTGGAAGATCTCGTCGAAGCCCAGTCCCTGGACGTCGGCGGAGCGGGCCATAAAGCGTTCCTCCCAGAGCCGCAGCGTCTGGGCGTAGTGCTCCCCCATGGCGAGGCGTTCGCGGACACGGAGACCGGTCTGCTTCTCCGTGATGTCCTCGATGGCCCGCACGGAGGGGATGACGCCGCCCGGGAAGATGTACTTGTGCACCCAGGTGTAGCTGGAACGGGTGGCCAGCAGCCGGTCGTGCGCGATGGTGATGGCCTGGATGGCGACCTTCCCGCCGGGGGCCAGGACCCGTTCGATCGTCTGGAAGTAGGTGGCCCAGTACTCGAAGCCCACGGCCTCGATCATCTCAACGGAGACGACGGCGTCGTACTCGCCTTCGACGGCGCGGTAGTCCTTGAGCTCGATAGTGACGGCGTCGGTGTAGCCGGCGTCGGCGACACGTTTGCGGGCCAGTTCCTGCTGCTCGCTGGAGAGGGTGACGGAGTAGACGGTGGCGCCGCGCTGGGCGGCCCGGAGGGCGAGCTCGCCCCAGCCGGTGCCGATTTCCAGCACCCGGGTCCCCTGTCCGACGCCGGCCTTGTCCAGCAGCCGGTCGATCTTGGCCTGCTGCGCGGCGGCGAAGCCGTCCCAGGCCACGGTCTTCAGCGCCGCGCCGGATTCGGGGAACAGCGCACTGGAGTACGTCATGGTCTGGTCCAGGAACGTGCCGAAGAGCTCGTTCGAGAGGTCGTAGTGGCGGGAGATGTTGGAGCGGGTGTTCTGCTCGGTGTTGCGTTCCTTCCGCGGCTGGCGCGGCAGGTAGAGCGCCCGCAGTTTCTGCAGCGGCTCGGGCACCAGGGTCCCGACGCGGGCGGCGAAGACCTCCATCACGGCGGTGAGGTTGTCGGCGTCCCAGTCTCCGGCCATGTAGGACTCGCCCAGGCCGATCAGGCCGCCGTCGCCGAGCCGCGCGGCGAAGGCCTCGGGACGGTTCATGGTCATGACGGGGTACGTGCGGCCGGGCACGGCAGCCTTGCCGAGGACGGTGCCGTCGGGGTAGCGGACTTCGAGCGGAAGCCGGCGGACGGCTGCTTTGAAGATGGCCTCGGCAACGCGGCCGGCCACGGCTGTTTTCAGGCCGGACGGGACCGTGGCGATGCTGGGCCAGATAGCGGCGTCGACGACGGCGGGCGGCTGCGGGACGGTGTAGGGGGCTGCGGCCTCGTTCGTCCGGCGCGCCGCGCCCGATCCGGTCGCTTCGGTCATTGTCACTGAACTGCCTCCTGTGAGGGATGGTGTGGTCGTTTGATGATGGGCAGCCGACGTGCCCAAAGCTTAATTCCCTGCCAGCGGATCTGGGCTGAGACGCGCAGGGGTGCCAGCGGGACCGCAAGCGCCGCGGCGAGGATGTTCCGCACGGTGGCGTCGTGCCGTTCGCCGTCCATGCTGGCAACGAAGGGCCGCTGCCCCTCGCGCTCGAGGACGATCGAGACGGCGAGCCGTTCGCCGGGTTCCGGGAGTTTCATCCGGTACTCGCCCTCGACGTCGTTGAACGGCGAGACGTAGAACGCCTTGGGCACGCTGGCCCGGCCGGCGTCGTCCGTTTCGAGGAGGTAGCAGTGCCGTTCGCCGTACGTGTTGTGGACTTCGGCGAGGACGCAGCGCAGCTCCCCGGCGGCGTCGTGGCACCAGAACAGGCTCAGCGGGTTGAAGACGTGGCCGAACACCCGGGCGCTGGCCAGCATGGTGATCCTGCCGCCGTCGAGCGTTATCCCCCGGGTGGCCAGGAACGCCTCAACGTTTCCGCGCAGGGTCCCGTCCGGGTCGCCCAGATGGTCCGCCACGCTGAAGCCGGCGAGCGGCCGGAGCAGGCGGGGCACCGCGGGCAGCCGGTCGACGTCGACGTACCAGCTGTAGCTGCGGTATGTGAACGCGTTCTTGAGCGGGGTGCGCCGCACGTGCGCGATGGACGTGCGGTAGATGGCGGCCGTGGTACTCATGAGCCCTCCGCGGAGACGGTCTGCAGGTCGGGGTCGACGGCGACGGCGCGGTACTCCTCGTTAAGGTCGACGGCGGGGCCGTTCCAGGAACGTCCGAGCCGCTCGGCAGCCTTGACGCCGGAGAGCGCGCCGTCCTCGTGGAAACCCCAGCCGTGGTAGGCGCCGGCGAAGGCCAGCCGGCCGTCGCCGAGCGCGAGGATCTGCTGCTGGGCCTTCAGGGATTCGGGAGTGTACTGCGGGTGTTCGTAGACCATGCGTTCGATCACAGTGTCGTCGTCGATCAGCTCGGATTCGCCCAGGCTGACGATGTAGCGCCCCATGTCCGCGGGGGCCAGCCGCTGCAGCCGCGTCATGTCGTAGCTGACCAGGACCTTGTCCGGCCGGGCGTCGCAGGCGGGCAGGCGGTAGTTCCAGGACGCCTTGGCGTTGTCGCTGGACGGCAGCACGGCGGCGTCGCGGTGGAAGACGGTGTGGTTGACCGAGTACGGCATCCCGCCGAGAGCGTCCCGCTCGGCGTCCGAGGCGTCGGTGAGCATGCCCAGTGCCTGGGCGGGGTGGGTGGCGATCACGACGGCGTCGAAGTTTTCGGTGCGGACGCCGCTGTTCCCTTCCCCGACCGTCAGCTCGACGCCGTGCGTGTGGCGGCGCACTCCGGTGACTGGGCTGGAGAGGCGGACGTCCGGCAGCGTGGCGGCGAGCTTGTCCACATACGTGCGCGAGCCGCCGGTGACGGTGCGCCACTGCGGCGAGCCCGAGACGCCGAGGAGGCCGTGGTGGCCCAGGAAGGTGAAAAGGTAGCGCGCCGGGTAGGCCAGCGCCGTGGTGGGGTCGCAGGACCAGACCGCGCTCACCACCGGGGTCATGAAGTGTGAGATGAAGTAGCTGCTGAACTTCTCCCGGGCCAGGAACTCCCCCAGGGTCAGTTCCGGTTCCCCGGACGGGTTTTTCCCGGCGGGCGCCGCTTCGGCGAGCAGCGCGCGGGCCCTGCGGTAGAAGCGCATCACCTCGAGCAGCATCAGCAGGTAGCGGCCGCGCAGCACGGTGGAGGGACGGGGCAGGATGCCGCGGCCCTTGGCCCGGGCGCCGGCGTACTCCAGGCCGCAGCCGTCGCAGCGGACGGACATGCTCATTTCCGAGTCCTGGGTTTCGATGCCCAGCTCGGCGAAGAGCCTCAGCAGTGTGGGGTAAGTCCGCTCGTTGTGGACGATGAAGCCGGTGTCGATCCCCAGCACCGGGCCGCCGTCCTGTGGCACGTCGTGGGTGTGGGCGTGGCCGCCGAGCCGGGAATCGGCTTCGAAGAGGGTGACGGTGTCCTGCCGGTTCAGGACGTAGGCGGCGGTGAGTCCCGCCACGCCGCTGCCAATCACGGCTACTCGCCGGCCCTGGGGAATCCCTGCTGCATCTGACACTGATCTGCTCCTGTTGGCTTCGCCTGAATCGTCCTGGTGAATCGTCTATGGGCAATTCGTCGCCGAGGGGCCGACGGATGAGTGCGACTTTCCAACATTCTGCTTCCCACCAATGTGCCAGAATGAAGCGGGATTGTGGTCCCGCCTCACCGGAACCTGCGAAGGGCAGCACTTTGATCAATCCCGTCCACCTGCGGACCCTTGTCGAAGTGACCCGGCTGGGATCCTTCGCGGCGGCCGCAACCCGGCTCGGCTACACGGCGTCGGCGGTATCCCAGCAGATGTCGGCGCTGGAACGCGACACCGGCGTCGAGCTGTTCCAGCGCTCGGCGCGCAGCATCCACCCGACCGAAGCGGCCCTGGTCATGACCCGGCATGCGGCCAAGGTCCTCACGGACATCGAGACCCTCATGGCGGCAGCCTCCCGCACCGGGGATCCCGCCCGGCAGGAACTCCGTCTGGGCATCTTCCCCAGCCTGGCCACGTATGTGCTGCCGCGGCTCCTGGAAAACCCGGCCTGGAAGAAGCTCGGCATCGACCTGCGGGTATCCGTGGCGGAGCCCGCCCAGACCATCCAGGGCCTGCGCGCCGGCGGCGAGCTCGACGTCGCTCTGGTGTACCAGGTGGGGCAGTCCGGCCTCGCGTGGCCGCACACCGTGAACCGGCAGTGGATCGGCGACGACGACTTCCGGGTGGTGCTGCCCGCGGCCTGGGGCATCGGCACGGAGTCCAAGGTCGCGGCGGATCACCTGTCCGACATGCCGTGGATTGTGCACCACCCCGGCACGTCCGACGCCACCGTGATTGAGCGGCTCTTCGCCAGCTGCAACCTGCACCCGCGCGTGGTCGCGTACAGCGATGACTTCCATGCGAGCCTCGAGATGGCCGCGGCCGGGCTGGGCGCGGCGCTGGTTCCGGAGCTGGCCCTGCTGCACCGCCCGGCCGGGGTGGTGGTGCTGGACGTTCCGGAGATCCGGCTGGCCCGCAACGTCTTTGCCCTGCTGATCAACGAGAAGCAGACCGCTCAGGTCCAGCTGTTCGTCGAGCTGCTGGCCGACACGTTCAACTCCTCCACCCTGAAGCAGGCCATCCCGCGCAAGGGCTGACCCGGACTGAGGCGTCGACTCAGCGCCGGCGGAGCCGCTGGCGGAGTCCCGTTCCCGTCCCGGCGAGGGCGCTGATGATCCGGTGTTTGGCCGGACTGTAGGGCGGGTAGATCAGCGCGAGGGTGTCCGGGCGCTGCGGCTTGGCGAGGGTGGCCCGCTCATGCGAGAACGTCCGCAGCGAGTGTTCCCCGTGATATGCGCCCATGCCGCTGCCGCCGACGCCGCCGAAGGGCAGGCCCGGGACCATCAGGTGCGCCGCCGGGACGTCGAAGCACAGCGCCCCCGAGGAGGTGCGTTCGGCGAAGGCCCGGCGCGTGCCGGCGTCGTTGCTGAACACGTACAGCGCCAGCGGCTTGGCGCCGTCGTTGATCATCCGGATGGCCTCGTCCCGTCCGGCGACCGGGACCAGAGGGAGCAGCGGCCCGAAGATCTCCTCCCCCATGACCGTGTCCCCGGGGGCGGGCCGGAGCAGGGTCGGGGCGAAGTGGCGGCTAGCGGCGTCCCGTTCCCCGCCGTGGACCACGGTGCTCCCGTCGGCGAGGGCGGCGATCCTTGCGAAGTGGCGGTCGTCGACGATCCGGCCGAAGGACGTGCTGCGGGAGGAGTCCTGGCCAAAGAGCTCACCGATCGCCTTGACCAGCTCGCGCTCCAGCGGCACCAGCACGTCCTCGGTGGCCAGGATGTAGTCGGGCGCCACGCAGGTCTGCCCGGCGTTCATGAACCGGCCCCACGCGAGCCGTTTGGCCGCCTTGGCCAGATCCGTCGTGGAGTCCACGTAGGCCGGGGACTTCCCGCCGAGCTCCAGGGTGACCGGCGTCAGTTGCTCCGCCGCCGCGCGGAGCACCACCTTGGCCGCGGTTTCGCCTCCGGTGAAGAAGATGTGGTCGAAGCGCTGAGCCAGCAGGGCCGTGGTTTCCGGGATGCCGCCTTGGACCACCTCCGCCGCGCCGCCGAGGTACTCCGGGATCCAGCGAGCCAGAGCCGCCGAGGTGGCAGGGGCGTGTTCGCTGGGCTTGAGCACCACGGTGTTGCCGGCTGCGACGGCACCGGCCAGCGGGGCGAGGAGCAGCTGCAGCGGGTAGTTCCAGGGGCCGATCACCAGCACCACGCCCAGCGGGGTCAGTTCCGTCCAGGCCTTGGCCGGCTGGACGGCGAGCGGCACCGCCACCGGGCGGGGCCGCAGCCAGGCCTCGAGGTTCTTTTCCAGGTGCGCAGCTTCGGCGCTGACAAAGCCGATTTCTGTCAGCAGGGACTCGGTGGCGTGCTTGCCCAGGTCGGCGCCCAATGCTTCGGCAAACTCCGTGCGGCGCTCGGCCAGCATCCGGCGCAGGCTGCGCAGTTGCTCCAGCCGCCAGGCCAGCGGACGCGTCGTTCCGGAGTCGTAGAGTTCGCGGGCGCGGGCGACGGCGGGGCCAACTGTTTGCATCCGCCCAATGTACCGGCACCGGGCGCCCGCCCGGGTGGAGTGCCGGATAAAACCTTGGGAATGCTGGAACGGGCCGGTTTTGAGGACTATGTTGAAGATATGAACAAGGTAGCGAGCAAGCACTTCGGAGAGGTCGAGCTCAACCACGGACGGGACCACAACCTCACCGCCAAGCATGAACTGGCGGGCCAGATCGTGGAGCTCGACCTGAATGTCAACGCGCATGACCATTTCGACGAAGCGGCCATGCACAAAGTTGACTACCGGTTGCGTTTCCTGCCCGAGCTCGTGGACCAGGTCCGCGAAATGATCGCCGAGGAGCTGGAGCAGGACGGCACCAGCCCGCAGGAGTACCGGCATTTCCACTGCAACGCGATCAAGGACGAGCACCTGCGGAAGGTGTTCGGCGTCGAGGACAAGAGCCAGCTCACCGACGCGGTTTTCCTCAAGGCACTAAAGCTGGGCCATGTGGGCATCTTCCCCGGCCAGCCGGAACGTTACTTTGTCCTGGACTTCACTCTGGGTTCGCACTTCACCGACGAGGTCCTGGTGGCCTCCGCGGACGAGGACGGCGTCGTCGATGACGAGATCCTCTGGGAATCCTGAATCCAGCTTTTTCTCGGCGCCGAACAAAGGCGGCCACCATGGACGATATCCAACCAAATCACAGCGATAGCACGCGTTCGGTCCCCCTTGAATCATCCGGATCGCGCACGGTGGACAGAGGGGCTTTACGTATTGCCGCGATGCTGATCTTTGGCGGCGTCGTGATTTCACTGGTGGCCGGCTTATTTCATGCCGATGCGGCCAGCGCAAACGACCATGTTGCCTCGTTCACCGAGTATGCCCGAAGCGACGTCTGGATCGGGGTGCACCTGGGCCAGTTCGTAGGCATGGCGCTCTTCGCCGGCGGAATGATCGCGCTGCTGGCCGCCCTGAATGTGCCGCAGGGCGGCCTCGCCCTGACAGCCCGTTTCGGCGCCCTCTCCGCGGCTGTTGCCATTGCGCTCTATGGCGCGCTCCAGGCCGTGGACGGCGTCGCCCTGAAGCACGCCGTGAATGCCTGGGCGTCCGCTGCAGAGCCGGAGAAGGCAATGCGCTTTGTCACCGCGGAAGGAATCCGCTGGCTGGAGTGGGGAATGCGAAGCTACCACAGCTTCCTGCTCGGAAGCGCCCTGATTATTTCCGGCGTGGTCATCCTGGCCACACGCCGGGTCTCCCGCACGATCGGCATCCTTATGGGGCTATCCGGCGTGTCCTATCTGGCGCAGGGATGGATCATCGGAGCCGAAGGGTTCACAGCCGCGAATGCGGTGCCGACGCTGTTCGGGATAATCCTCACCGTCGTCTGGACAGTGTGGCTGCTTATCAGCGCCTGGCGGTTGAAAGAGCGGGCAGGCCCGGTGGCCTGAGGACATGTCCTCCCCCGAGCTCAGTGGTTGAGCCTGTCAAAACCGGGTTTTGAAAGACTCAACCACTGAGAGGATTTCCGCTCCCCCAGCCGCCGGTTGTTTGTTACTTGGCCGCTTCGAGCAGTTCCGCGCGGACCGTCCTGGTGGCCGTGACCAGGTTGCGCAGGGACTCTTCGGTCTCCACGTAGCCGCGGGTCTTCAGGCCGCAGTCCGGGTTGACCCAGAGCTGGCGGGACGGGACGTGCTTGACGGCGGTGCTGAGCAGCTCGGTGACTTCCTGCTCGCCCGGGACGCGCGGCGAGTGGATGTCGTAGACGCCCGGGCCGACGCCGCGCCCGAAGCCGTGGGACTCGAGGTCGTGCACCACCTCCATGCGGGAGCGGGCGGCCTCGATCGAGGTGACGTCGGCGTCGAGGCCGTCGATCGCGTCGATGATTGCACCGAACTCGGAGTAGCACAGGTGCGTGTGGACCTGGGTGGCGTCCCCGGCGCCGGCGGTGGCGAGGCGGAACGACTTCACGGACCAGTCCAGGTACGCGGCCTGGTCGGCCTTGCGCAGCGGCAGGAGTTCCCGCAGGGCGGGCTCGTCCACCTGGATGACCTGGATGCCGGCGGCTTCGAGGTCCGCGATCTCGTCCCGGAGGGCCAGTGCCACCTGGTTGGCGGTCTCGCCGAGCGGCTGGTCGTCGCGGACAAAGGACCACGCGAGGATGGTGACCGGGCCGGTGAGCATGCCCTTCATCGGCTTGTTGGTCAGGGACTGCGCGTAGCGGGCCCATTCCACCGTGATCGGGGCGCTGCGGGTGACGTCGCCCCACAGGATGGAGGGGCGGGTGCAGCGGGAGCCGTAGGACTGGACCCAGCCGTGGACGGTGACGTCGAAGCCTTCGAGGTTCTCGGCGAAGTACTGGACCATGTCGTTGCGCTCGGGCTCGCCGTGGACCAGGACATCGAAGCCGAGCTCTTCCTGCAGCTCCACGACGCGCTTGATCTCGTCGTTCATGAGCTGCTCGTACTGCTCCGTGCTCAGCTCACCCTTGTTGGCGCGGGCCCGGGCGGTGCGGATTTCGCCCGTCTGCGGGAAGGAACCGATGGTGGTGGTGGGCAGCGGCGGCAGGTGCAGGGCCTCGGTCTGCGCGGCCTCGCGGACGCCGTAGGCAGAGCGGCTGAAGTCGGCCTCGGTCAGGGCAGCGGTGCGGTTCCGGACCTCGGCGCGGCGGACGCCGTCGGCTGCGGCGCGGTCGGCAATGATGCGGGTGGCCTCATCAATGGCCGGCTGGACCGCGGTCGGGTCGGTCAGCAGGCCGGCGAGGGTGACAACCTCGGTGGCCTTCTGGTCGGCGAAGGCCAGCCAGCTGCGCAGCTGCGCGGAGAGCTGGACTTCCTCGTCGACGTCGTGCGGGACGTGCTGGGTGGAGGTGGAGGTGCTGACGGCCAGCCTGGCGACGGACTTCTTCAGCTCGGCGATCTTCTCCGCGGAGGCGGCGAGGTCGTTGCGCCAGATGTTGTGGCCGTCCACGACGCCGGCGACCAGGGTCTTGTTGCCCAGTGCGGCGAGGGCCGCGGCGGAGGGAACCTCGCCCTTGAAGACGTCCAGGTGCAGTGCGTCGATGCCGGTGGCGGCGAGGGTGCCGAGCTGGCCGTTGAGCGCGCCGTACGGGGTGGAAACGAACAGCTGCGGACGCCTGGCCGCGGCGGCAAAGACCTCGTAGGAGCGGGCGACGGCGGCCTGGATTTCCCCGGCCGGGGTGTCCTGGTCCACCACGAGGGCGGGCTCGTCGAGCTGGACCCAGCCGGCGCCGGCAGCGGCCAGCTTCTCCAGCAGGGCGGTGTAGACGGGGAGGATGTCCTCGAGGCGGGACAGCGGGCTGAAGCCGGCCGGGGCGTCGTCGGAGGCCTTGCTCAGCAGGAGGAACGTGACCGGGCCGACGATGTACGGACGGGTCTCAACACCGTTGGCGAGGGCGTATTCGAATTCCTCGACGATGCGGCTGGAGGTCAGCGAGAAGCTGGTTTCCGGGCCGATCTCCGGCACGAGGTAGTGGTAGTTGGTGTCGAACCACTTGGTCATTTCCAGCGGCTGCTGGTCCTTGTTGCCGCGGGCCAGGGTGAAGTAGCCGTCAATGTCGAGCTGGCCGTCGGCGTCGAGGAGGTTGCCGAAGCGTGCGGGCACGGCGCCGAGGTGGGCGGCGGCGTCGAGCACCTGGTCGTAGTAGGAGAAGGTGCCTGGGACTGCGGCGGCTTCGGTGAGGCCCAGGCCCTGGAGGCGCTTGGCGGTGCCGAGCTGGATTTCCTTGGCGGCGGCGTCCAGGGCGGCGGCGTCGATCTTGCCAGCCCAGTAAGCCTCGACGGCTTTCTTCAGTTCGCGGCGGCGGCCGATGCGCGGGTAGCCGAGGATCGAGGCTGCCGGGAAGGGTGTGGGGTTGAGCATGTTCTTTTCAGTCATGGGAAGTCCTAAGTTTTTGGTGGGTGATTAGCTGGCGAGCTGGCGGCGGCCCGCGGTGTGCCGGTGGCTGCGCTGCGGCCGCGCCAGCGCAAGTTTGTCCAGCACGTCGAGCGCGGCCGCATGTTCGTTGAAGGTGTAGAGGTGCAGTCCGGGGGCTCCGGCGGCCAGGGCCGCATTGGCGAGGTCCACTGTGGCGTTGACCCCGATCCGGGTGCGTTCGGCGTCGGAATCGGCGGCGGCGAGCCGTTCGATGAGTTCCGGTGCCGGTTCGACGCCGGTCAGCTCGCCGAGGCGGGTGAGCCGGCGAATGCTGGTGAGAGGCATAACGCCCGGAATGATCGGGATGGTGACGCCGGCACGGCGGGCCCGGGTCAGCAGGTCCGCGTACTGCTCGGTGTGGAAGAAGACCTGGGTGATGGCGAAGTCGGCGCCGGAGCGCTGCTTGGCCAGCAGCACCTCGACGTCGTGCGCTTCACTCGGGGATTCCGGGTGCCGGGTGGGGTACGCGGCGACGCCGACGGCCACCTTGCCGGCGCACAGCAGCGCGGAGCGGCGCTGTTCGACGCGGCGGATGAGCTCGATCAGGTCCTGGGCGTAGCGCAGCGATCCCTCGGGAGGGACGCCGCCGTCCTTGGGCTGGTCGCCGCGCAGGGCCAGGATGCCGCGCACGCCGACGTCGAGCAGTTCGCCGATGATCTCCGCGAGCTCCTGCGGGGAGTTCCCCACGCAGGTCAAGTGCGCCAGTGGCCGCAGGGTCGTTTCCTGGACGAGGCGGTTGATGAGCTCGACGGCGGTGTCCCGGTTGGAGCCGCTGGCGCCGTAGGTCACGGAGACGTAGTCCGGGTCCGTGCTTTCCAGTTCGCCAATGGTGGTCCAGAGCGACTCCGCGGCCGCGGCCGACCGGGGCGGGAACAACTCGTAGGACAGGGCAACAGGGGCCGTGCCGGCAAGATTTGGGTGGGTGTCAATAAGGCTGGGTGGAGACATTTGCGTCCTTGGCTGTGAACACTGACGGAATTGCCCGGAAACGGGACCCGTCGGTGAATTGAGTTTGGGGAACACGGAGGAAACTCCAGCAGGACGCAGCCGCGACTGTTACGCCTGATACGAAGTTGTCCGTGAGCAAATGTCAGGCCCACATGGGGGCACCCACACCCTCCTGGGCTGGCCATGGTATTTCCCAAGGGCCCGCCTTGAGCGGAGGATCGCTGACACGTTACTGAGGTAACTTGGTTAGAACTCTACGGGCCCTCCGGGAAGCCGTTCAAGTCGCCTCCCGAATTAAGACGCACTTTTACGGCATATTTCATGCCCGGGCAGAATATTCTTCGCTCGGTGTGCCGCCGGGGGCTGTCTGTGGCTGGTCCGGCATTACCGGCGCACCACTCCCCAAGGTGCCCGCGCAGGACTATCCTTTTGCCATGATCCAGCTTCCAGCCAGTTACCAGGAGTATCTCGCCGGCAAGAGCGAGAGTTTCATCAACACGGTCCGGCCCATCCTGATGCAGTCCGCTGCGGATAAACGCCACGGCGTCCGGATTCTGGTGCTTCCGCACGGCCACCAGGCGCACCTGGATGACACCATCCCGTTCGGCACCATACTGGAAGATATCGACTGAGTCGTTGCGGAAATCCTGTCGACGGGACCCGCGGCTCTACCCTGCGGCCCTAGCCCTCCAGCAGGAGGCGCTGGGAGCGGGGCGCGAGCGTGTGTTCCAGCACGAGGCAGGCGGCGCCGATCGCGCCGACGTCCTCGCCGACGCCGGTGCCCACCACCTCGATCTCATGGATCTTCCGGGTGGCGCTGGCTTCCCGGACCAGATCCGGGATCCGTTCCAGGTAGCGCTCCGAGAGGCAGGTCCAGAACGGTCCGCCGAACACCACCCTGTCCACGTCCAGGGCGTTGGTGACGGCCGAGACGGCCCGGGCCACCAGCACTGCGGAGTTGTCGATGATGTCCTGCGCCCTTTGGTCTCCGGCGCCGGCGGCGGCACACAGGGCGGCGAAGCTGTCTTGGAGGGCGGGACCGGTCACGGCGTCCACCGGGCCGTCCAGCACTCCTGCTTCGACGGCACGGGTCACCAGAACCTGGGGAATGCACGAGGATTTGACGCAGCCGCGCATTCCGCAGTCGCAGGGTGCCCCGTCAGGATCAACGATGATGTGCCCGATCTCACCGGCATTCCCCGAGGTCCCGCGCACCACCTCATCATTGAGTACGATTCCGCAGCCGATGCCGGTGCCCATGTACATAAAGACGAAGCTTCCGGCGCCGCTCGGGCCGCCCGCCCAGGTCTCGGCCACGGCGGCGCTGGTCACGTCCTTGTCCACGATGGTGGTCAGGCCGGTGGCCGCGGCCAGGGCGTCGCGGAGCGGGACACGGTCCCAGCCAACGAGGAGCGGAGGGTCCACCACCGTGCCTTCTTCAAGGTCGATCGGCCCGGGCGAGGCGATCCCCAGGCCGGCGATGCGGGACGGGTCGACGCCGGAGTCCGAGATGAGCTGTCTGATTTCGGCGGCGATGGTGTCGATGACGGCCCCGGGGTCGGTGCCGGCCGGGGTCTTGATCCGGGAATGCTTGACCACGGCCCCGACCAGGTCCAACACAACGAACGTTGTCACCGCCGGATCCAGGTGGACACCGACGGCGTACATTCCGGAGGAATTGAGCCGGAGCATGGTCCGCGGCTTGCCCGGCCCCGTGCCTTCCTTGCCCGCTTCATAGATCAGGTCCTGGTCCAGCAGCCTGCGGGAGATGTTGGAGATTGTCTGCGGGGAAAGCCCCACGATCTGGGCCAGCTCTACCCGGCTCAGGCCGGCCGGGGAACGCCGGATGGCGTCGAGGATCACCGTGAGGTTGAAATCGCCCATCCGGGGCAAGTTGGTTCCGCGCCTCGGCGAGGGCTGGCGGATCTCAGTCACTGATAACCCCTAAACGTCTTTGGCCACGCACTGCTTATTTCAGAATCGTACGTTACGCACGTGTGACCGCCCACACCCCGCGCTTCACACTCCCGCTGATTGCCGGGTGCTGGCCGTGACCGTGAATTTCGGGTTCCGTCCGACCTCGCGGGTGGGGCCGACCAGCCGCTGCAGCGCCGGCTGGTAGTGAAGGTGGCTGTTGAACACCGTCCAGAGCTCCCCGCCCGGAGCCAGGACCCGCCCCGCCGCCTCAATCAGCTTGATGCCGGCCCCCGCATGAACCGCCGCGCCGACGTGGAAGGGCGGGTTGAGCAGGATCAAATCGGCGCTGGCGTCCGGCAGCGTGCCCATGGCGTCGTCCTGGAGCGCCGTGACCTGATCCGAGAGCCCGTTGGCTGCCGCCGTCGCGCCGGCGGAGTCGACGGCGGCCGCGGACTGGTCCGTGGCCGTGACCCGGGAGCCGGGGTTGGCGCGGGCGTACATGGCGGCGAGGATTCCGGTGCCGCAGCCCAGGTCGACGGCGTGCCGCGCCGCCGGGATCCGGGGCAGGAACTCCAGCAGGAACCTGGTGCCGATATCCAGCCCGGTGCCGGCAAAAACGGCTCCGCGGGCGCACACGGTCAGTCCCAGTTCGCTGTTGACGTCTCTGACCGGGAACGGAGGCGTGCCGGGAACCGGCCGCGGGTTGCGGGCCAGCAGGATCCGGGATTTCTGCCGGGCAAGCTGGGGCTGGACTTCGCCGAAGTAGCGGTCCAGCACTGCGTTCATGCCCAGGCTCATGTGCTTCACCCGGCCGCCGGCCAGCAGGACGACGTCGGGGGCGGCGTGGCGGGCGACGGCGTCGGCGATTTCCTCCAGCTCCGCAAGGGACTTGGGTAGCTGGAGGAGCACCACGTTCGCCCCGGCCAGCAGCCCGGCCCCGAGCGGGTGCTGTTCGAACCCGGCCGCCACGCCCAGCGTCTCTGCGTTGAGCCGGAGGGCCTGCTCCCCGGTGATGAGGTCCTGGTGCGCGCGGACGGGGCCGTTCCAGCTGCCGGCGGCGTCGTCGCGAGCCAGGGCACCGAGCGTCAGCGCACCGTAGCGGTCCCCCACGACGGCAAGCCTGCTGCCGGGGTGCAGGGATCCGGCCGCGAGCATGTCCGCGGCGGTTTCCAGGAGAAGCTTGTCCGTGGCGTCCCAGGCCTGGAGGTTGGCCGCCTCCACATCCGGGAACCTGCGCAGCCGGGAGAAATGGGAGTCAAGATTATGGTCCGCCACGCGCGAGCTGCCGCCTTTTGTGAGTCAGGGGTGGGTCAAGGAGTTCGAGTCCCCGGTGTTGAGGTCCTCTGCAAACTTATCCTGCTCCTCCAACAAACGCAGGATGCCTGCCACTGCTGCCCGGCCGGCCCGGTTGGCGCCGATCGTGGACGAGGACGGTCCGTAGCCGACCAGGTGGACCCGCGGCTCGGCGGCCACCTGCGTGCCGTCCATGGCGATCCCGCCGCCGGGGCCGCGCAGGTGCAGCGGTGCGAGGTGTTCAAGTTCCGCGCGGAAGCCGGTGGCCCAGAGAATCACATCGGCGGCCAGGAAGTTGCCGTCTACCATCCGCACTCCCCCGGGCTCGATTCCGGTGAACATGGGGTGGCGCTCCAGCACGCCCCGGGCGGCGGCCGCGCGCAGCGCAGGGGTCCAGATCAGCCCGGTCACCGCGACGACGCTTTGCGGCGGAAGGCCCTGCCGAACGCGCTCCTCGACGAGGGCGACGGCGTCGTGCCCGGCCTGCCGGTCGAAGGCGGCGTCCCGCCAGACCGGTTCCCGGCGGGTGAACCAGCTGGTGGTGGTGACCTTGGAGATCTCGTCCAGTAGGCCGACGGCGGAGATGCCGCCGCCGACGACTATCACGTGCCGGCCGCTGAACTCCTCTGCGGAGACGTAGTCCGCAACGTGCAGCTGCCGTCCGCGGAAGGACGCCTGGCCCGGGTAGATCGGCCAGAACGGCCGGGTCCAGGTGCCGGTCGCGTTGATGATTGCCCGGGCCGACCAGCCGCCGCGGGAGGTGGCGATCCGCAGCCGCCCGCCGTCGTCGTTGTCCTCCCGGGCGACGGACCGGACCTTGACGGGACGTTCGATGGCCAGCGCCAGCTGGTCTTCGTAGCCGCCGAAGTAGCGGGCCAGGAAGCTTGAACTTGCTTCCTCCGGGTCGACGGCGGGCTGCGGGATGCCGGGCAGGTCGCTGATGCCGTTCACGGTGGCCATGAGGAGGCTCTTCCAGCGGTGGCGCCAGGCCCCGCCGGGGCCGTCCTCGGCGTCGAGCACGATGTAGCTCCGGGCCGGCCCTGCGGCCTCATCCCGGTCCTCCGGCACCTTCCGGGCCGGGACAAAGCCGCGGCGCTGCAGGTGGTAGGCCGCGGAGAGCCCGGCCTGACCGGCGCCGATCACCACGACGTCGGCAACCCGGACCCGGCCGTCAATCGCTGCAGACATGCCGGCTCAGATCTTCTTGACCACGCTGGATTTCAGCTGCATGGGGCCGACGCCGTCGACCTTGCAGTCGATGTCGTGGTCGCCGACGCCGTTGACGAGCCGGATGCCGCGGACCTTGGTGCCGACCTTGATAACGGTGGAACTGCCCTTGATCTTGAGGTCTTTGACGACCGTGACGGTGTCCCCGTCGGCGAGGATGTTGCCGACGGCGTCCTTGATCGGCTTCACTTCCTGGTCCCCGGCCTCCGGCTCCGCAGCCGGCGACCACTCATGCGCGCACTCGGGGCAGACCAGGAGCGCCCCCATTTCGTACGTGTATTCGCTGGAGCATTCGGGGCACGGGGGCAGGGTCTCATCCACGTCCCCAATATTAGTCGAGCGGCCGGCGCGGACAGCCGTGTAGACGCCGGATTGCTAAGCTGCTGTAACCCCAGCGAAGGCGGCGCCGCATGGCCGACAGTCCAGTTCAATCCGAGGGGCCAGGCCAGTCAGAGGGCCCGGTCCGGCCACATGGTCCAGTCCGGGACCAGGGCCCCGACGGGGATTCCCGGCTGCGCTCCGGCTGGCGGACTGCCGGCCGGTTGCTGTTGGGCGCGTTCCTCATCTTTGCCGGGGTCAGCCACCTGGGCTGGAGCCGGGAAGCGTTCTACGCGCAGGTGCCGCCCTGGCTGCCACTGGACAGGGACTTCACCGTGGTGGCGTCCGGACTGGTGGAGATTGCCCTGGGTCTGGCTCTGCTGCTGCTCAGGCGGCGGCGGGTGGCGCTCGGCTGGATTGTGGCGGCGTTTTTCGTGGCGGTCTTCCCGGGCAACATCTCGCAGTTCGCCACGGGCACCGATTCGTTCGGCCTCAATTCGGACCAGAGCCGCGGGATCCGCCTGCTGTTCCAGCCGCTCCTGGTGGTGTGGGCGCTGTGGTCCACAGGCGCCTGGCGGGCGTGGCGGCAGTCCCGGAGCCGCCGCTGACCCCGGGTCACCGACTCCACAAAACAAAGGAGGCCCTGCTCAGCGAGCAGGACCTCTTCGGTGGAGCTGAGGGGACTCGAACCCCTGACCCCCTGCATGCCATGCAGGTGCGCTACCAGCTGCGCCACAGCCCCGAAATCGCTAGGGAATCCTTCCTGCGAAGGACCGTCTTCCCTGAAGCAACCTGTTTATCTTAAACTACATTTCCGGTTCGCGCTAATCGGCATACGTTGGGGCGGAAAAGTCGGGCGAGGCCTCACCTTTTTCCGAGCCCCGCGCACTGCCTTCGCCGTCCGGGGCGCCTTTGGACACGATTCCTGCCCCTGGGTCCGGTATCCGCGGCGCGCCCGTGTCAAAGTGCCCCCCGGACCGCAGCGGCCGGGCGGGACCTGCCAGCGGTAGACACGTCGTGGCCGCTGACCCAAATCTTCCCCACCAAAACCGCACAAAAAAATCCGCCGGAATCTTTCGATTCCGGCGGATTATCCGGTGGAGCTGAGGGGACTCGAACCCCTGACCCCCTGCATGCCATGCAGGTGCGCTACCAGCTGCGCCACAGCCCCGAATTTTCGTTGCTCCGACCCCGTCAGCTTGCGCTTTCGGCTCCGGTTCTTTGTCCGGATTTCTCCGAAGCAACTCAAATATCTTAGAACAGCCTTTCGGAAAATTCCAAATCGGGCATATTCCGGTTTCCTCCCGGCGGCTACTCCGAGTCGGAAGCTGCTGCTGCCTTAGCGGACGCGTCGTCCCCGAGCTGGAGGTCCACGACGGGGCAGTCCTTCCAGAGACGCTCGAGGGCGTAGAACACGCGGTCTTCTTCGTGCTGGACGTGGATGACGATGTCGCCGTAATCCAGCAGGACCCAGCGGCCGCCGGAGCGTCCTTCGCGGCGGATCGGCTTGAGCTCGAACTTGGAAAGTTCGTCCTCAACGCCGTCCACGATGGCGTTGACCTGGCGCTCGGACGGCGCCGAGGCAATCAGGAAGATGTCGGCCAGGGCCAGCCGCTCGCTGACGTCCATGGCGACGATGTCCTCGGCGAGTTTTTCCGCGGCGGCTCGGGCTGCGTGGCGGGCTGTGGCGATGGCTGATTCTGTTGCAGTCACGGGACTCCTTGTTGGGTGAAAATCTTGTGTTGTTGAAAATACGTGGAATGGCCGCCTGACAGGTCGGCAGGGCCAAGACGAAGCTGCCTAGCCGGCGAGGCCGGTGACGATCAGGGTGATGCCGGCGATCAGCGCAATCACTCCAAGGGCCAGCACCACCAGCTGCACGAGCCGGAGGCGGCGTGCCCTGCCGAGGCCGGCAGTGGCCGCGTCCAGGGGGTCGAGACCATAGGCCGAGTTCGCCGCGACGGGGGTCCTGCCCGTGAAGTCCTCTTCGGACTGGGCTGCTGCGGGGTTCCCCGCGGCCGGCCGGGACGTCTCGTGGGGCGCGGAGGCGGCCTTGGCGGCCGCCTCGGCGCGGGCGAGCACACCGCCGCGGCCCGTTGCGGAGGCGCCGCCCCGCTGGCGGGACGACGCCGGACGGCGGGTGCCGGACTTCCGGGCCGGTTCAACCCGGGGGCCCGGGTTGGTTGCCACCGGAACGTGGGACGTGGCAGGGCGCTTCATGACGGGCCGCTCCACGCCGGGGACCTGGACGAACTCCAGGGGTGTGACCATGGCCAGGTTGTTGGCCGTGCTGGGATCATTCCGCGCCGGCTCCGGCTTGCTGTTCTGCTCGGCCAGCTTCTGCTTGGCCGCAGCCCGGCGGTTCAGTACGGCGGCCCGCTCGGCCAGGGCGATCTGTTCCGCCAGTACGGCAGGATCGACGGCGTCGGGGTCGGTGGCGTTGATGTGTTCCATCTTGGCCAGCTGGTTCTGGGCCTGCTGGGCCAGAAGTTCCCGCGCGGCCAGGGCCTGTTCAACGGTCATTCCCTCGGGGCCCTTACCGCCAGGGGCCTTGGCACCGCCGGAGTTCGGGCCGACGTCGGCCTTCTGGCCGGTGGCACTGTCAGCGGGAGCGGACTCCACGCCGGGCCGGGGAACAACGGGCGTGGCCCGGGTGCGCGGGGAGGCGGGGACGATCAGGTTGGCGGAGGTCGACGGGGATGTTTCCGCCGCCAGTTGCAGCAGCCGGAGCTGGCGCCGGGTAGGCGGTCCCCCGCCGGCGAGGTTGCCCTCTTTTTCGGCCAGTTCCTTGATGGTGCGCAACGTGGCACGGTCCCGGGCGCGGACCTGCGAGGAACGTTCGGAGCCGGCGGTGCTGCTGACCGAGTCCACGGGGCCCGGGATCCGGCGGCGGCCAGTAATTTCCGCCCCGGTAGGCTCGCCGGGGTCAACGTCGCCGGCGGGCCGCTGGGTGCCGTCGGGAAAATCATTGGAGGCAGGGGGAACCGCACCGGGACCTGGCGTACCGGCCTCCTGGTTGGCTTCCAGGCGTTCATCTCTGGCCTGTCGCAGTTCGCGACGGCTGCGGATTGGTGGCTGTTCCTGACTCATTGCAAACTCATTCGGTGCTGGCGGGTTGGGCTATCTCGGTACTTCGGTCATAGCGTGCGGCGCCATTGCCGGCGGAGGTGTCCCCGGTCTCCGGGTCACCGCCGTACAGTCCGTACTTGGCGATGTACTGGACAACGCCGTCGGGGACTAGGTACCAGACGGGGTTGCCTGCCGCCACCCTCGTGCGGCAGTCGGTCGAGGAGATCGCCATGGCGGGAACCTCGAGGAGGCTGACGTCCGTGCGGCCCATCCCGTCCAGGACGTGCCCGGGCCGGGTGACGCCGACGAAGTGCGCGAGCGTCCACAGCTCGTCGATGTCCTTCCAGGACAGGATCTGGGCCAGGGCGTCGGCTCCGGTGATAAAGAACAGGTCAGCCTCGGGGCGCAGGGTATGCAGGTCCCGGAGGGTATCGATGGTGTACGTCGGCCCGGGCCGGTCCACGTCCACCCTGCTGACGGTGAAACGCGGGTTCGACGCCGTGGCGATGACGGTCATCAGGTAGCGGTGCTCGGCCTCGCTGACCTTTTTGCTCATCTTCTGCCACGGCTGGCCCGTAGGCACGAAGACCACTTCGTCCAAGTCGAACTTGGCCGCGACCTCGCTGGCCGCGACAAGGTGGCCGTGGTGGATGGGATCAAACGTGCCACCCATCACACCCAGACGCAGGCGGCGCTTGGCGCCGCGCTGCCTCATGGTGGCGGAAATATTAGTGCCCTTGGCCGTGATCGTGCTTGTTCGGGTGCTGGCGGTGCGGATCCGCGTGCTCCTCAACGGCTTCGTGACGCTTGCCCAGGTTGGAGTAGGACAGCGTGATGAAAAGCATGGTCATCAGGACCACGAACATGATGCCGCCGATGACGAACGGCGGTGCAATAAGCGGCGCGAGTTCCTCGTGGCCTGATCCGCCGGCGGCTGCGACGATGGTGGCGATCTGCTGCGACAGCATGTTCTCCCCTAGTAAGTTCAAGAATTGACGACGGCGGGTGACCCCACCGTTCCGGACTTCTGTTCCATATTACAGCGTTGCTAGGCCCTGATCTGGCCCTCGCCCTGGACGATCCACTTCGTGGTGGTCAGTTCCGTCAGACCCATCGGGCCGCGGGCGTGCAGCTTCTGGGTGGAAATGCCCACTTCGGCGCCCAGGCCCAGCTCCCCGCCGTCGGTGAAGCGGGTGGAAGCGTTTACGATCACGGCGGCCGAATCGACCTCCGCGATGAAGCGCTCGGCATTGCCGAGGTCATTGGTCAGGATGGCTTCGGTGTGGCCGGTGGACCACCTGCGGATGTGCTTGACGGCGTCGTCCAGGCTGTCCACCATGGCCACGGCGAGGTCCAGGTCCATGTATTCGGTGGCCCAGTCCTCATCGGTGGCGGGGACCGAATCCACCGACCCCGGCAGAGCGGCCCGGACCCTGTCGTCGGTGTGCAGCGTGACACCGGCGGCGCGCAAAGCAGCGGCGACGGCGGGCAGCACTGTCGACTTCGAGTGGACCAGCAGGGTTTCCACAGTATTGCAGACACTGGGCCGCTGGGTCTTGGCGTTCAGCAGGATCTCCACGGCCATTTCCTCGTCCGCGGAGGCGTCCAGGAAGATGTGCACGTTGCCTTCCCCGGTCTCGATCACGGGAACCCTGGCGTTGTTCACGACGGACTGGATCAGTTCCCGGCCGCCGCGGGGAATCAGGACGTCGACCCGTCCGCGGGCACGCATCAGGGCGTTGGCGCCGTCGCGGCCGTACTGGTCCACGCTCTGCACGGCGTCGGCGGGGAGGCCCACCGAATCGAGGGCGTCGCGGAGCACGGTGACGAGGGCGGCGTTCGTGGCGGCAGCGGCGGTTCCGCCGCGCAGGATGACGGCGTTGCCGCTCTTCAGGCCCAGTCCGGCGATGTCCACGGTGACGTTGGGGCGCGCCTCGTAGATGGCGGCGACAACGCCCATGGGCACGTTGATCTGGCGGAGCCGGAGCCCGTTGGGCAGGGTCTGGCCGCGGACCACGTTGCCGACCGGGTCCGGCAGGTTGGCGAGGTTTTCCAGGGCTGCCGCGAGGCCGTCGATGCGGGTGCCCGTGAGGGTGAGCCGGTCCAGCAGGGCCGCGGACGTGCCGTTGGCCTTTCCGGCGGCGACGTCCTTGGCGTTGGCGGCGAGGATCCCGGCCTTGCGCTCCAGCAGCGCGGCTGCGATGGCACGCAGCCCGCGGTCCTTCCAGGCCCGGTTGGCGCGGGCCATCCTGCGCGCGGCGTGGCGCGAGCGGTCGGCGATGGCGTGGACGGCAGCCTCAACGTCGGTCGCTTCGCTGGTGCTTGCGGTGTCCGGAGACGCCTCCGGACCGGCCACGACGCTGCCCTCAGCCGGTCCGTCCGCGGGAAGCAGACCTTCGGCGAACAGCTTTTCGGCGAGCACGGCGGAGCGGGGGGTCAGGGCCTCAGTCATGCTTCCAGTTTAGGCGGACAGGAGGCTTAGACCAGCACCAGATCGTCAACATGAACAACAACCCGGTCATATCCGCGGCCGAGCGCCTCGCCGAGTTCCTTGGTGGAGCGGCCCAGCATCTGCGGGAGTTCGGCCGCGGCGTAGTTGACCAGTCCGCGGGCGATGACCGTGCCGTCGGGTGCGACCATCTCGACGGCGTCGCCGGCTTCGAAGTCCCCGTGCACGGCAGAGATGCCGGCCGGCAGGAGCGAGGTGCGGCGGTCACGCACGGCCTTAACGGCGCCGTCGTCGAGCACCAGCGTGCCCTCCACGGAGGCGAGGTGCGCCAGCCAGAGCAGGCGGACCGGCTTGCGGGAGCCGTTGACGGAGAACCAGGTCCCCACGTCCTTGCCCGCCAGCGCGGCGGCAGCGTTCCCGGTGGAGGTGACCAGCGCAGGGATGCCAGAGCCTGCCGCGATGGTGGCCGCCTCGACCTTGGTGACCATTCCCCCGGTGCCTGTTCCTGCCTTGCCGGTGCGTCCGATGGTCACGCCGTCGAGGTCCTGCGGGCCGGTCACATGGGAGATCCGCTTTGCGCCGTGCGCGGGAGGTCCGTCGTAGAGGGAGTCGACGTCGGAGAGCAGCACCAGCGCGTCGGCGCGGACCAGGTGGGCCACGAGGGCCGCGAGCCGGTCGTTGTCGCCGAAGCGGATCTCGTGCGTGGCGACGGTGTCGTTTTCGTTCACGACGGGCACGACGCCGAGGTTGAGCAGCCGGTCGAGGGCGCGCAGGGCGTTGGTGTGCTGGCTGCGGCGCATGAAGTCCTCGGCGGTGAGGAGGACCTGGCTGACGGTGACGCCGTGGGCCCCGAAGGCGTGCGTGTAGCGCGCCATCAGGAGGCCCTGGCCCACGCTCGCGGCGGCCTGCTGGGTGGCGAGGTCACGGGGACGCTTCGCAAGCCCGAGGGGGGCGAGCCCCGCGGCGATCGCGCCGGAGGACACCAGGATGATCTCCGTGCCGGCGTTGCGCTGGTGCGCGAGGGCGTCGGCGAGTTCGGTCAAGGCCTCTTCGGAGATGCCGCCCTTGATGGAGGTCAGCGAGGACGACCCGACCTTCACCACGATCCGGCGCGCGCCGGACAGCACGGACCGGTCGGGGACGGGGGTGTCCGCTGCCGGGCGGCGGTCGGGGGTGACCGCCGCACCGCGCTCAGTGACGGCTTTACTCGTCATCTGTTTCGCCCAGTCCACTCTCCTTGAGCGGCTTGGCGGCACGGCGTCCGCTGACGGATTCGGTCCAGATGCCGGCCTTGCGTTCGGCTTCGAGCTCGGCGCGGGCGGCAGCCTTGGCCTCGCGGCGTTCGATCTGATCCTCGCGCTTCTGCCCGCGGGTGGGGCGGTCGCCAATGTCGGCGAAGCGCACGTCGGTGCCGCGCGGTGCGGCCAGCAGTTCGGCGCCGGCCATCATGGTGGGCTCCCAGTCGAAGACGACGCCGTCGTCCTCGCCGATGACCACCATGTCGCCCGGCTTGGCACCCTGCTTGAAGAGTTCGTTTTCGACGCCCAGCTTGGCGAGGCGGTCGGCGAGGTAGCCGATGGCTTCCTCGTTGGTGAAGTCGGTCTGCTTGACCCAGCGCACGGGCTTGTCGCCCAGGACGCGGAACAGCGGCTCGAGGTTCTTCTCTTCGCGGCGGATCTTGAAGCCGGATTCGTTGACGGCGCGCGGCTTCAGGACCGGGGCCTGCACCTTGGGCGGCGCGGCGGCGAGGGTGTCGCGGGCGGCCTGGACGATTTCGCCCATGGCAAAGCCGAGCTGGCGCAGGCCTTCGTGGCTGGTGGCCGAGATCTCGAAGACCTTGTAGCCGCGGGCTTCGAGTTCCGGGCGGACGAACTCGGCCATGTCCTTGCCGTCGGGCAGGTCCACCTTGTTCAGGGCGACCAGGCGGGGGCGGTGGTTCAGCGGAACCACTTCGCCGTCGGCTCCGCTGTAGCTCATGTCCACGGCATACTTCTCGAGTTCGGCCTCGATGATGGCCAGGTCCGAGAGCGGGTCGCGGTCCGATTCGAGCGTGCCGCAATCAAGGACATGCACCAGGGCGGCGCAACGCTCGACGTGGCGCAGGAAGTGGTGGCCGAGGCCCTTGCCTTCGCTGGCGCCTTCGATGAGGCCGGGGACGTCGGCGATGGTGAAGCGCACGTCGCCGGCCTGGACCACGCCGAGGTTCGGGATCAGGGTGGTGAACGGGTAGTCCGCGATCTTGGGCCGCGCGGCGGACATCGCCGCAATCAGGCTGGACTTGCCGGCGGACGGGAACCCCACCAGGGCGATGTCGGCGATGGACTTCAGTTCCAGGACGACGTCGCTGGATTCGCCTTCGATGCCGAGCAGCGCAAAGCCGGGAGCGCGGCGCTTCTGCGAGGAGAGCGAGGCGTTGCCGAGGCCGCCGATGCCGCCGGCGGCCGCAATGTATTCTGCGCCTTCGGTCACGAGGTCTGCGAGGACGTCGCCGGACTTGGACTTGACCACGGTGCCGATCGGGACCGGGAGGATCAGGGTTTCGCCGTGTTTGCCGGCGCGCCAGTCACCCATGCCGGGGCCGCCGTTGGTCGCGTGGCGGTGCGGGGCGTGGTGGTAGTCCAGCAGGGTGGTGGTCTGGGGGTCGACGCGCAGGATGACGTCGCCGCCGTTGCCGCCGTTGCCGCCGTCGGGACCGCCGAGCGGCTTGAACTTCTCGCGGTGGACGGAGACACAACCGTGGCCGCCGGTACCGCCGGATACGTGCAGTACTACCCGGTCTACAAAGCTGGCCACGTGGATCTCCTCAGTGCTGTTCCCTCAGGCGCCAAGGACGCCCAGGATGATTGTAATGCGGTTAAAACACCGGTGGAGCGGACCTAATGGCCCGCTCCACCGATTCAAGACTTGTTGTTACTCTGCAGCTGCAGCAGCCACAATGTTCACAACGCGACGACCGCGGCGGGTGCCGAACTCGACAGCGCCGGGGGTCAGAGCGAACAGGGTGTCGTCGCCGCCGCGGCCAACGCCGGCGCCCGGGTGGAAGTGGGTGCCACGCTGGCGGACGATGATCTCGCCTGCGGAAACTACCTGGCCGCCGAAGCGCTTGACGCCGAGGTACTGGGCGTTCGAGTCACGACCGTTGCGAGTGGAGCTCGCGCCTTTTTTATGTGCCATTTGGAAATGCCTGCCTTAAAATTCTGGGGAATCTGCTGAAAACCTGAACAGTAACGATTAGTTACTTGATACCGGTGATCTTGACCTTGGTCAATTCCTGACGGTGACCCTGGCGCTTCTTGTAACCGGTCTTGTTCTTGAACTTCTGGATGACGATCTTGGGACCGCGAAGGTCCTCAAGGATCTCAGCCGTAACCTTTACCTTGGCCAGGTCCGAAGCTGCAGACGTGACCTTGTCACCGTCTACCAGGAGCAGTGCGGGCAACTCAAAGGTGCTGCCGGCTCCACCGGGGACGCGGTTCAGGGTAACGAAGTCTCCAACGGAAACCTTCTCTTGGCGGCCGCCTGCGCGGACAATCGCGTACACCACTGGGGAACTCACTTCTCTCGACGTTTATTACTAGATTTGCGTGCGGAACCTGGGTCCAACGAATCTGGTCCGGCTCACGCTGTGCCTCTACGCCGGTGGAGTTCCCAAGGGAATCCATGAGCTATCCCGTGGACAAACGCATCCGAAATCGGATGGAGCGTCCTCAAGGTCATAACCCAAGTGTTGGCGTAAGCACCGAAGATCTAGACTACGCTAATTTTGCCTTCGGCCGCAAATGAGGCTGGTTCCGAAGGGAGGTACGTGATAGGCGCCACTCTGTATGGACAGAGCCTGCCGCAACGACTTCCGGAACCGTGCCCACCCATCGTACAGGCCCACACGGGCACCCGCTGTCAGGCGTGCAGCCGCGGCGCGTCGAAGAAGTCGACCTCGTAGCGGGCGGACTGCCGGAAGGCCAGCGTCATGGCGTCCCGTTCGCCCGTTGAGGCCGCCCGTGCCGCGGCGTCGGTGTAGGCAACGGCCTGCCGGGTGGCGGCGACGAACTCCTCGTCGGCGTACGTGCGCAACCAGACGGCGTAGGGATGGGACTCCGGGGCGCCCGCGGTCAGGAACTGCCGGTACAGGGTCTCCCCCACCTCGGCGTAGAGCCAGAAGCACGGGAGCACGGCAGCCACCAGCACCCCGTAACTGCCGGAGACCGAGGCGGCCAGCAGATGGTCGACGTAGGACTTGGTGACCGGGCCGAGCGTCACCTCAGCTGTGCGGGTACTGAGCCAGGTCCGGTGCAGCTCCGACTCGACCTCGAGGCAGTTCTGCGCTGAGCGGGCCCAGAACAGCTGCTCGGCCTCAGTGGGTGCGATCGCGGCGGCACGGGCCAGCACGCGGGAATAGCCGTTGAGATACAGCGCGTCCTGGGCGAGGTAATAGGCGAACTCCTTCTCCGGGAGCGATCCGTCGGCGAGGGCCCGGACGAAGTCAAGGCCGTAGATCGCCTCCAGGTCGGCGGTGGCCGCTTCCCGGAGCGCGACGGCGAACTCGCCTTCGGCGGGTTCCCGGGCGGCGGTTCCATTCCGGGCGGCGCTGTGGTCCTGGGTGTGCTGCTGGACGTGGTGGAAGTGGTGGACCGGGCCGTTGCCGGTACCGACGTCGAGCGCCGACGAGGCGCGCAGTGCCTCCTGCAGCCACGGCTTGACCTCGCGGAGCGCGGCCTCCCAGTCCCCCGTTCCCTGCCCAATACTTCCTGCCTGCCCTGCATTTCTCGCCTGCACTGTGTTTCTAGCCTGCACTGTGGCGATGGCCGAGGACAACGAACACCCCGTGCCGTGACTGTTGCGCGTATGCACGCGCTCCCCCGGCACCACCACGACGTCCTGGGCCAGGAGCCCGCCGGTGTTGACCAGCGCGTCGGGGCACCCGTTGCCGCCGTCGTCATGGCCGGCGCCGGTCCGGGAACCGCTGCCGCCGAGGTGGCCGCCCTTCACCAGCACCGTGGTGCCGGTCTGGGCGGCGAGCCGTTTGCCCTGTTCCAGCGCCCCGGCCCAGTCCTTGGCGGCCTCCTCCCGGAGCAGGACGGCGAGCTCGGCGAGGTTGGGTGTGATCAGGTCCGCGTACGGCAACAGCGCGTGCAGGGCTGCCTCGGCGGACTCCTGCAGCAGCCGGTCGCCGCTCGTCGCCACCATGACCGGGTCCAGGACCACGACGGCGGGGCGGGACTTCTCCAGCCAGCTGCGGACGGCGTCGATCACGGAGGCGTCCCCCAGCATGCCGATCTTGACGGCGTCGATGGTGATGTCCTGGCTGATGGCCTCCAGCTGGGCGGTCAGGAAGGCCGCTGGCGGGACGTGGACGGCGCTGACGCCGCGGGTGTTCTGGGCGGTCAGGGCGGTGATGGCTGCCATGCCGTAGCCGCCGTGCGCGGCGATGCTCTTGAGGTCGGCCTGGATCCCGGCGCCGCCGGAGGGGTCGGAGCCGGCGATCGCCAGCACCCGCGGGATCCTGGGCGCCGAAGGGGCAGGGACAGGCGGAAGAAACGATGAGGCGGTGGTCAAGAGAGACATCCCTTCGCCGGTGCTAGCCGGACAGGTTCAACGGGTCTGGATCTCAGCCGGCTCGATGCGCGGCACCCCGTGTCAGGGCTCCAGCCTAGCCGCATCCCTTAACGAAGACGCGGGCACGGCCCGGACTGCGCGTATTGCTACGCCGTCCGGACCGCGCCCGCGGCCTTGCTGAACTGTTCCGGAGTCAGAGCTCCGAGGCCGGAACGCCGACGCCGAGGATGATCGGCTCGCTGGCGGCCGGCTTTGCCGCCGGTGACGTTGCTGCCGGGACCTTGGCCTCGTGCACCGAAACGGCGGCGGACTGCCGGGATTCCTGACGCTGCTCGACCGAGGTCTCATTCGCTGCACCCTGGGCGCGGCTGGCGCTCCGGTTGCGGCGGCCGCGGCGGGCACGCGAGGTGCCGGCTTCGGCTTCCGCCTCAGTCTGCGAACCCGGCGCCTGGGCGCGTCCCGGGCCGGTTCCGCCGGCGCGGGCCGGAGCGGCCGCTGCCGTCCGGGCCGCCGGGGACTTCGCTGCCGGTTCCTTTGCCGCAGGAGCCGTGGCTCCTTCGGTTTCGCCCAGATTGGCGAAAGCCTCGGTCAGCAGGTCCAGGGTCAGCGCAGGCGCACTGGAATCCTCTGCGTGCTCCACGAACGGCAGGGCGACCTGCTCGCCGCCGAACGTCAGCACGGCGCCCGGACGTCCGGCCGCTTCCTCCGTCGCGGCCAGCTCGACAGCCGCCTCGACGGCTGCCTCCACCGCTGCCTCGCGGGTCCCGGCGTCGGCGGTTGCCTCGCCGTCATGCAGGTGGGCGGCGTGCGCCGCTGCTGCAATGTTGGCCAGCGCGGCGCGGGTTGCCTCGGCCTTGGCGTGACGCTCGGCGTCGGTGGGCTCGGCATGCACGGCTGCCGGGGCGGACTGGACGTCCGTCCCCTGGCCGCCACGGCCGCGCCGGCGGCTCTTGCGTTCGGTCCGTGCTGCCGGCTGCTGCTCCGTCCGCGGGACGTGGTGCTCGGCGGCGACCACGTTGGCGCGGCGGTGCTCGACCGGCTCGTCGTGCGTGACGATGCCGCGGCCGGCGCAGGCTTCGCACTGTTCGCCGAAGACTTCGAGCAGCCCGGTGCCCATCCGCTTGCGCGTCATCTGGACGAGGCCCAGCGAGGTCACCTCGGCCACCTGGTGCTTTGTCCGATCCCGGCCCAGGCACTCGACCATGCGGCGCAGGACGAGGTCGCGGTTGGATTCGAGCACCATGTCGATGAAGTCGATGACGATGATGCCGCCGATGTCGCGGAGCCGGAGCTGCCGGACTACTTCCTCGGCTGCTTCGAGGTTGTTCTTGGTGACGGTTTCCTCGAGGTTGCCGCCGCTGCCGGTGAACTTGCCCGTGTTGACGTCCACCACGGTCATGGCTTCGGTGCGGTCGATCACGAGGGAACCGCCGGAGGGCAGGAAGACCTTGCGGTCCAGAGCCTTGTGGATCTGCTCGTCGATGCGCCAGGCCGAGAAGATGTCCGTGTCCTTGGTCCACTTCTCCAGCCGGCCCACGAGGTCCGGCGCCACGTAGGTGACGTAGGCCTCGATGGTGTCCCAGGCTTCTTCACCGGAGACGATCAGCTTGGAGAAGTCCTCGTTGAAGACGTCACGGACCACCTTGATGGTCAGGTCAGGTTCGCCGTAGAGCAGTTCGGGGGCGAGGATCTTGGTCGAGGTCGACTGGCCCTCGATGCCTTCCCACTGGGCGCGGAGGCGGTTGATGTCGTGCGTGAGCTCTTCCTCGGACGCACCTTCGGCGGCGGTGCGGACGATGACGCCCGCATCTTCCGGCAGGCGGTCCTTGAGGATCCGCTTGAGGCGGTTGCGTTCGACGTCGGGCAGCTTGCGGGAGATGCCGGTCATGGAACCGCCGGGCACGTACACGAGGTAGCGGCCGGGCAGCGAGATCTGGCTCGTGAGGCGGGCGCCCTTGTGGCCCACCGGGTCCTTGGTGACCTGGACCAGCACGGAGTCGCCGGACTTGAGAGCGTTCTCGATACGGCGTTGCTTGCCCTCGAGGTTGACGGACTCCCAGTTGACTTCACCGGCGTAGAGCACGGCATTGCGGCCGCGTCCGATGTCGACGAAGGCGGCTTCCATCGACGGCAGCACGTTCTGGACCTTGCCCAGGTAGACGTTGCCGATCAGGGAATCCTGCTGGGTCTTGGACACGAAGTGCTCGGCCAGGACGCCGTCCTCGAGGACGCCGATCTGGATTCTGTCGTCGCGCTGGCGGACGATCATCTGGCGGTCCACGGATTCGCGCCGGGCCAGGAACTCGGCCTCGGTGATGACGGTGCGGCGGCGTCCGGTGTCGCGGGATTCGCGGCGGCGCTGCTTCTTCGCCTCAAGCCGGGTGGAGCCCTTGAGGGACGTGACGCGGTTGTTGACCGGCGCCTCGGTGGCGGCACGGGGCGCACGGACCCGGGTGACCGTGTTGGGCGGATCGTCGTCTCCCCCGCCGGTCAGTTCGAGGTCCTGGTCGCCACGGCGGCGCCGGCGGCGGCGACGGGAGGTCACGCCGTCTTCGAGCGTCCCCTCGGAGCCCTCTTCTGTTTCTTCCGAGGTGCCCTCGCCCTCGGTCTCGGACTCGGACTCGCCGCCTGTGCGGCTGCTGCGTCCCCGGCGCCCGCGGCTGCGGCGGCGACGGCGGCTTCCGGCGTCTTCGCCCTCGCCTTCCTCGCCCTCTTCCTCTTCATCAGCTTCTGCGACGACCGGCGCTGCGGCCGGGGCCGGACGCACGACGGCGGTCAGGTCAGGTGCCTGGAAAATCATCGAGGTGACCGCGCCCGGCTCCAGGAAGAGCGAGGAGGCTGCGGCCGGGGCGTCTGCGGCAGGTGCTTCGGCTGCGGTGGCGGCCTGCTCAGCCGGGGCAGCGGCGGCGGCGGGCGCGGCAGCTGAGACTTCCGTCGTTTCCGTGGTTGCTGCCTCTGCCGCGGCCCCGGCGGCCGGGGCTTCAGCGACGGGCGCCTCCGTTGCCGGCACTTCAGCGCCTGGTGCTTCAGAGACGGGGGCGGCGGCCTTGGCACGGCTGGCGCGGCGGCGGACAGGCTTTTCGACCGGCACTTCGGCAGCCTCTGCTGCCGGCGCCTCGGCCGTGGCGGCCGCCGGCTCTGCTGCGGCTTCAGCGGCGAAGGCCGGCAGGGGTTCGGCCGGTTCGGCGACTTTGCGGGCGCGGGAGCGGCGCGCAGGCGCCTTGGCCTTGGCTTCGGTCTCCTCAGCGGGAGCCTCTGCGGCCACGGCGGAAACAGCTGCGGGCTCTGCTGCTTCCGCGGCCTCGGGGGCTTCCTTCTTGGGCAGTGCCTTGCGGGGGGTCCGGACCGGCCGCTTCGGCGGGGTGGCTACAGCTTCTTCAGCTGATTCGGGTGCTTCATTGGCAACGGCAGAGTCTTCGTTTCCCGTTACAACCTGGTCATTATCCATATGTGGCGACACTCCTGCCCCTGAATGCCGCCACATCCGGCACCCGTTGGGGCAATTATTTGTCAACACCCGCAGGCATTGACAGAAGTCAATTGGATACCCTCAGGTTCGCACCGGCAGTGGGGTGCGGCAGCCCTGGAGGGCCGGCGGAATTGTTCTGAAACCCGTTGATCTACACGCCACAACCAGGTGCCGTCCAATGGCATTGCGGAACAGCCGGGATCAGAGGATCCGTAGCTCCCTGCTCATCATTGGCGGTCTTGGGAACAAAGTCGCCGGACCGGGACCCGGATGTGGATCGGGTTCCAGCCACGATCATTGTCTCACAGGAGCCGTCAAAGCAGGCGTAAGCAGGCATCCGGACCGCGGCCTGGTCCGAATCACTCTGGACGGCACGAGCCTTCCCGGACTTCCCCCAGTCTCCGGCGATAGAATCGGACCAGTTGCACCGACCCGAAGGACTTTGATTCCATGCCCAGCATCTCCAGTGCCACCGGCGAGGCAGCCGCGCAGCAGCAAGGCTCCAGCACGTCTGCTGCGGAACGGCCGCTCCCCCTGATGACCCGCGATCGCCCCTTCGCGTGGCTTCTGCTGATCACCGGCGTCGTCGGCTGGCTTGCCTCCGGGATCCTGGTGCTGGAGAAACTGGAGGTCCTCAAGGACCCCGGCCACGTGACCGTGTGCGATGTGAACCCGTGGATCTCCTGCGGCCAGGTCATGCAGACGCCACAGAGTTCGGTGTTCGGTTTCCCCAACATGTTCATCGGCATCGTGGCCTTTGCCGTCATCATCACCACCGCGATGGGCCTGCTGGCCGGCGCCAGGTTTGCCCGCTGGTACTGGCTGGGCCTGCAGGCCGGCGTGACCCTGGGCTTCGCGTTCGTGGTGTGGCTCTGGTCGCAGGCGCTGTATTCCATCCACATCCTCTGCCCGTTCTGCATGGTTGTGTGGGCAGCGATGATTCCGCTGTTCGTCTGGGTCACGGTCCGCAATGTGTCCAACGGCGTGATCCGCCTGCCCGAGGGGCCGACCAGGATCCTGGGCGACTCCGGCTGGATCATCACGGCCCTGCTCTACGTCGCCGTGATCGCCACCATCTTCTTCGCCTTCATCCAGGTCTTCATCGGGACCTCCGGCTACTAAGCCGATGAACCCCGGTTAACCGCCGCGAGGTGACAGTTAAGGCCAATGTTCGCGATGAACATTGGCCTTTACTGTCACCTCGGTGAGGCGGTCGGTCGGTCCCGGAGCTTAGTCCTGGAACCAGATCTTGATCTCGCGTTCCGCGGACTCGACGGAGTCCGAGCCGTGGACCAGGTTCTGCTGCACCTTCAGGCCCCAGTCGCGGCCGAAGTCGCCGCGGATGGTGCCGGGAGCCGCCGTCGTCGGGTCCGTGGTGCCCGCAAGCGAGCGGAAGCCCTCGATCACGCGGTGGCCCTCGAAGATCGCGGCGACAACGGGGCCGCTGAGCATGAATTCGACGAGCGGCTCGTAGAACGGCTTGCCCACGTGCTCCTCGTAGTGCTGCTCCAGCAGTTCGCGGCTCGCGTCGACCTTCTTGAGCTCGGACAGGGTGTAGCCCTTGGCTTCGATGCGGGCGATGATGCCGCCCGTCAGTTTGCGGGTGACGCCGTCGGGCTTGATCAGTACCAGGGTGCGCTCAATGCTCACAGCTGCTCCAATGTGTTGGGGTGGGATTCGGAAACAAGTCTAGTTGCTTTGCTCTTCGGGGTGGGCCGCGTCCCAGGCGGTCTGCTCCCGTTCGCGCTGCGCGGACTCGCGGTCAATCCGGATGCCGGTGCGGATCCCGTACCACCAGGCCACCGCGAAGAGTCCGCCGACCACGAACATCGCCGGTTCCAGGATGCCGGTAAGGATCAGCACGATCTGCAGGATCCAGCCCAGCGCCACTCCCCACGGCTTGGAGAGGACCGCGCAGGTGAAGACATACACGAGGCACAGCCCGATCCCCACCGAAAAGATCAGGACCGGCGGGAACTCGTCCCGCCGCAGCCCGAAGACGGTGAGGGTGCCGAAGAGCACCACAAAGGCCTCCAGCAGCAGCACGGTGGAGGCAAACATGACCTTGGTGGAGCGGCGCTTCTTGGGCATGCCCGGGCGCCATTCGCGCTGGGCCTTGGTGAGTTTCGCCATGGTCTAGGCGTCCGCCTTTCCGAGCAGGATGCGGGCGTCCGCGACGAGCGTGATGGACCCGGTGACAAGGACGCCGCCGGCGAGGTCGTCGTTGGATTCGGCACGTTCCACCGCCCATTCGAGGGCGTCGTCGAGCTTCTCGGCGACGTGGATGTTGTCCTCGCCGAAGCCGAGTTCCTCGGCGAGTTCCGCGAGGTCCTCGGCCGGCACAGCGCGGGGCGAGTTGGACTGCGTAAAGCAGTACTCGGCAGCCAGGTCGCCCAGGGATTCCTTGAGCTGGCGGAGGATCTCCTCGGCGTCCTTTTCCCGCAGCACGCCCACTACCACCACGAGCTTGGTGAAGCTGAAGGCCTCGTGGATGGCCTCGGCGGAGACCCGGATGCCTTCGGGGTTGTGCGCGGCGTCGACGATGATGGTCGGCGCGGTGCGCAGCACCTCGAGGCGGCCGGGCGAGGTGACCGAGGCGAAGGCCTCCTGGACGATCTCGGCGTCGAGCGCCTTTTCAGCGCCGAAGAAGGCCTCCAGCGCGGCGATCGCGACGGCGGCGTTCTCCGCCTGGTGCGCGCCGTGCAGCGGGACCAGCAGGTCCTCGTAGCGGCCCGCGATGCCCTGGATGGTGACCATTTGGCCGCCGACGGCGACGGTGCGGGATTCGACGCCGAACTCGACGCCTTCGAAGCGGAAGGGGACGTTGGTTTCCTTGGCCTTTTCCAGCAGTACCTGGGCCGCGTCACGGGGCTGCGCGGCGCTGACCAGGAAGCCGCCGGGCTTGATGATGCCGGCCTTTTCGTACGCGATCTCCTCCGTGGTGTCGCCCAGCAGCTCGGTGTGGTCCAGCGAGATCGGCGTGACCACGAAGACCTGGCCGTCGCCGACGTTGGTCGCGTCGGTGATGCCGCCCAGGCCCACTTCGATGACGGCGACGTTGACCGGCTGGTCGGCGAAGACAGCGAAGCCGAGGATGGTGAGGCACTCGAAGTAGGTCAGCCGGGGCTGGCCGTCGGCTTCGAGTTCGCCGTCAACAATGGCCAGGTACGGGCGGATCTCGTCCCAGATCCGGACGAAGGTCTCATCCGGCACGGGGGCGCCGTCGATGCTGATCCGTTCGGTGACCTTGGACAGGTGCGGGCTCGTGTACCGCCCGGTGCTCAGCCCGTGAGCGCGCAGCCCTGCCTCGATCATCCGGGCGGTGGAGGTCTTCCCGTTGGTGCCGGTGACGTGGATGATCGGGAACGCCCTGTTCGGCTCCCCGAGGATGTCCATCACCCGGTGCAGCGGGGCAAGCCGGGGCTCCATCTTGTTTTCCGGCGCCCGGCCCAGCAGCTCGGCGTAGACGCTCTCTACGGAAAATTCGTCGGTCATGGTTCAGGCCCCTATCTTTTCCACGGTGATCTGCAGTTCAGTACCGTTTCCGTTGGAGGACAAGCCAAGCTCCATGGTGAGGGTTTCGGTGACCACAAGGTTTTCGTGGGCCTTCACCGCGTCGACAATGTCCATCGTGGCGGTGACGTTGGTCCGGATCCGGTCGCTCACGTTCAACCCGGCGTCCTTGCGGGCCTGCTGGATGGCGCGGACCATGTCGCGGGCGATGCCCTCGGCTTCGAGTTCCGGTGTGACCTCGGTGTTGAGCACCACGAAGCCGCCGCCCGGAAGGACTGCCGCGGCGCGCGAGCCTTCACCTTCGGCGGCTTCCGCCACGACGGTTTCCAGGGTGTATTCCTGCGGCTCGAGGGCGAGGCCGCCCGCGGTGACCACGCCGGCGTCGTCGACGCTCCAGTCGCCGGACTTGGAGCCCTTGATGGCCTGCTGGACGTTCTTGCCCAGGCGCGGACCAGCGGCCCGGGCGTTGACCACGAGCTTCTGTTCGATGCCGAACTCCTCCGGGGAGGCGCTCTCGGCGTCGAGTAGGCGGACGGAGCGCAGGTTCAGTTCATCGGCGACGACGGTGGCGAAGCCGTCAAGCGTGTCCGCGCCGGGTGCCACGACGGTGAGTTCCTGCAGCGGCAGGCGCACGCGCAGGTTCGCTGCCTTGCGCAGCGAGGAACCGGTGGAGCAGATCTGCTGGATCCGGTCCATGGCCTCGACGAGCCCCGGGTTGGCCGGGAACAGGTCCGCGTCCGGCCAGTCGGCCAGGTGCACGGAGCGCCCGCCGGTCAGGCCGCGCCAGATCTCCTCGGAGACCAGCGGCAGCAGCGACGCCGCCACGCGGGTGACGGTCTCCAACGCCGTGTAGAGCGCGTCGAAGGCGTCCACGCTCTCGTCGAAGAAGCGCTGGCGGCTGCGGCGGACGTACCAGTTGGTCAGCATGTCCAGGTAGCTGCGGAGCTCGTCGCAGGCGCCGGAGATGTCGTAGCTGTCCAGCTGCGCGGTCATGTTCCGGACGAGGTCGCCGGTGTTGGCCATGAGGTACTGGTCCAGGGTGTCGGCGTAGCCGTCGTAGCGGAGCTTCGCGTCATACCCCGCACCACCTGCAGCGGCGTTCGTGTAGAGCGTGAAGAAGCTGTACACGTTCCACAGCGGCAGGATGACCTGGCGGACGCCGTCGCGGATTCCCTGTTCGGTGACCACGAGGTTGCCGCCGCGCAGGATGGGGCTGGACATCAGGAACCAGCGCATCGCGTCGGAGCCGTCGCGGTCCAGGACCTCGGAGACGTCCGGGTAATTGCGCAGGCTCTTGGACATCTTCTGCCCGTCGGAGCCGAGGACGATGCCGTGGCTGATGACGTTGCGGAAGGCGGGGCGGTCGAACAGCGCGGTGGAGAGGATGTGCAGCATGTAGAACCAGCCGCGGGTCTGGCCGATGTACTCGACGATGAAGTCCGCCGGGTTGTGCGTGTCGAACCATTCCTCGTTCTGGAACGGGTAGTGGACCTGGCCGTAGGGCATGGAGCCGGAGTCGAACCAGACGTCCAGGACGTCCTCGACGCGGCGCATCACGGACTGGCCCTCCTCCGGGGTGCGGGGGTCGTCCGGGTTCGGGCGGGTCAGTTCGTCGATGAACGGCCGGTGCAGGTCCACCTCGCCGGCCTTGTTCAGCGGCAGGCGGCCGAAGTCGGCCTCGATCTCGGCCAGGGAGCCGTAGACGTCGGTGCGCGGGTAGTCCGGGTCCGTGGACTGCCAGACCGGGATGGGGCTGCCCCAGTAGCGGTTGCGGCTGATGGACCAGTCGCGGGCGTTGGCGAGCCATTTGCCGAACTGGCCGTCCTTGACGTTGCCCGGGATCCAGTTGATGTCCTGGTTGAGCTCGGACATGCGGTCCTTGAACTTGGTGACCTCCACGTACCAGGAGGACACCGCGCGGTAGATCAGCGGGTTGCGGCAGCGCCAGCAGTGCGGGTAGCTGTGCTCGTAGCTGGCCTGGCGGACAAGGCGGCCCTGGGCGCGGAGCACCTGGGTGATGGGCTTGTTCGCGTCGAAGACCTGGAGTCCGGCGATCTCGGCGAGGTCGCCGTGGCCGAACAGCGGCAGGAATTTCGCGCCCTCGTCCACGGAGAGGACGACGGGGATGCCGGCCTCTTCGCAGACCTTCTGGTCGTCTTCACCGTAGGCCGGGGCCTGGTGCACGATGCCGGTGCCGTCGGTGGTGGTGACGTAGTCGGCGACGAGGAAGCGCCAGGCGTTCTCGGTGCCGAACTTCTCGGCGTCGGAGAAGTAGTCCCAGAGCGGCTGATAGCTCAGGCCCTCGAGTTCGGCGCCGGTGTGGCTGGAGGTGACAGCGGCTTCGGCCGCCGCGACGCCCTCGGCGCCGTCGCCGTAACCGAGGTCCTTGGCGTAGGCGCCCAGCAGCTCCGCGGCCAGCAGGAAACTGCCGGCGACGGGAGCCTCGGCCGACGCGGCCTTAATGCCGTGCGGGCCGGCGGGCAGGACGACGTAGTTGATGGCGGGCCCGACGGCGAGCGCCAGGTTGGTGGGCAGCGTCCAGGGCGTCGTAGTCCAGGCGAGCGCCTGAACGCCGGCGAGCTGCCGGGAAAGCTCCGACTCCCCCGCCGTGATCGGGAACGTGACCGTGACGGTCTGGTCCTGGCGGTTCTTGTAGACGTCGTCATCCATGCGCAGTTCATGGTTGGACAGCGGCGTCTCGTCCTTCCAGCAGTACGGCAGCACCCGGTAGCCGTTGTAGGTCAGGCCCTTCTCGTGCAGCTGCTTGAAGGCCCAGAGCACGGACTCCATGTACTCGACGTTGAGCGTCTTGTAGTCGTTCTCGAAATCGACCCAGCGCGCCTGGCGGGTGACGTAGCTCTTCCACTCGTTGGCGTACTTCATGACCGAGGCACGGCAGGCGTCGTTGAACTTGTCGATGCCCATGGCTTCGATCTGGGTCTTGTCCGTCATGCCGAGCTGCTTCATGGCTTCCAGCTCGGCGGGCAGCCCGTGCGTATCCCAGCCGAAGCGGCGCTCCACCCGGCGGCCGCGCTGGGTCTGGTAGCGGCCCACGAGGTCCTTGGCGTAGCCGGTCAGCAGGTGGCCGTAGTGCGGCAGGCCGTTGGCGAAGGGCGGGCCGTCGTAGAAGACGAATTCGTTGGACCCATCTTGGCCGACATCACGCTGGTCGATGCTGGCTTGGAAGGTGCCGTCCTCATCCCAGTACTTGAGGATGCGCTCTTCGATCTCCGGGAACCTCACGGAGGCGGAAACACCGGAGGTGTTGGAACCTGTGTTGGAAGCAGAGGCGCCGGCGCCGGAAGGTGCGGCGGAGGCCTTCGGGTAATAAGTCATCTCGACATCCTGGTTTGAGCTGGTGAACAAATGGGTTCATTCAGGATGCGAGGACGGCCCCTGCACTGTCTTTCGACAACACCGGCACCGCGGTACCACCTCACTTACCGGCACCCGTCCCGCTTCTTTGGGAAAAGAAGCTGGACCTGCACCGGCCGCTCATTAACTGCTGTGACGGGCTTACCCGTCCGGTTCTACCGGCCCTGGCGCGTGCTCAGTTACAAGCAATCGTTGCGCCGGGGCGTTCTTCCGGAAGCTCACCGGTGATGGCCGGGTCAAAGCTGGTAGTAGAAGTCTAACAAGTGGAATCGGTCCGCAATGCCTACACTGGGTCCCATGATGTTCCGGGACCGGGGCCGCGCTGCCCCAGGGACACCCGTGCGGCCCGCGGCCGCCGGCTGGCGGGTGATGGCGGGGTTGGCCGCAGCACCCGTCGTGGTGGTCTCCGTGTTCCGTGCCGTGCCGCGGGAATGGCCCACCACCGTTGTCCAGCTGGTGTCCTTCACCCCGTGGCTGGTGCTGCCCGCCAGCGTCTCCCTGTTGTTCGCCGTGCTGGGCCGCCGGCGGTGGATGGCGGGCGCCGCAGCGGGACTCGTGGCCGTGCAGCTCTTCTGGCTGGTCCCGCTGGACTACGGCCAGGCTGAGGCGGACGCCGGGGAAGGGAAGGCCCAGGGCACCCTGGAGCTCCGCGTGATGAGCCTCAACGCCAAGCTCGGCAAAGCGGACGCGGCGGAAATCGTCCGGCTGGTCCGCGAGAACGGCATTACCCTGCTGACGATCCAGGAATACACCCAGGCCCTCGAAGACCGGCTTGGCGAGGCCGGACTGGCCGGGCTGCTCCCGAACAGGATCAGCGCCCCCGCTGGCCGCGCCGCCGGGAACGCTGTCTACTCGGCCCACAAACTGGAGCGCACCGGGACAGTGCCCGACTCCCATTTTTCGATGCCGCTGATCCGGCTCACCGCCGAGTCCCAGGGGAAGCGGGCCGTCGTCGAGCTGACGAACGTCCACACGCGTGCTCCCGTGGGGGTGGGCTTGCCGAAGTGGCGCAGCGACCTCGCCGCGCTCGGCCAGGTGGTTTCCCGGCTGGGAAACGTGGTGCTGGCCGGTGACTTCAACGCCAGCTACGACCACGCAGAGTTCAGGCAGCTCTTGCAGGGTGACGGCCGGAAGGTGGTGGACGTGGGGATGGCGCAGGGCTCACGCCTGATCCCCACCTGGCCCATGGACGGCCTGTTACTTCCCGGCATCACGATCGACCACATCGTGACCAGCCCGTCCGTGCGCAACGCAGGCTATGCGGTGCACAGGGTGCCCGGTACGGACCACGCCGCCATCATGGTGACGCTGTCCGTCCCTGCCGCCGGTTAAACCAAGCAAGGAGGGGTCACTTCCGGCCAATAAACGGGGGCTTTATGGGCCGGAAGTGACCCCGCGTTGCATCAGAGGTGCCGCGTGCGCGCCGGAGTACGGAGCTACGCCTTGCGGATCAGCTTGTAGTTGGCCGCCTGCGCCACCGGACGGATCACGATCTGGTCGAGGTTGACGTGGTGCGGTGCTGCGACGGCGTACCGGACGACGTCGGCGACGTCCGCCGCGGTGAGGGGCTTCTCGACGCCGGCGTAGACCTTCGCGGCGGCGTCCGGGTTCCCGCCCAGGCGGTTCAGCGCGAACTCCTCCGTCTGGACCAGGCCGGGCGCCACCTCGATCACGCGGAGGTTGTGTTCGGCCTCTTCGAGGCGCAGGGCGCCAGTGAGCGCGTGCTGGGCGAACTTGGCTGCGTTGTAGCCGCCGCCGCCCTCATATGCGGCGAGTCCCGCCGTCGACGTCAGGTTCAGGACGGTGCCTTCACCGCAGGCGCGCAGCATCGGGAGGAAGGCCCGGGTGAGCTTCATGGTGCCCAGGACGTTGACTTCGAACATCCATTCCCAGTCCTCGGTCTTGGCCTCGGCCACCTTGTCCGCGCCGCGGGCGCCGCCGGCGATGTTGATGAGCGTGTCGATGCCGCCGGCGCGCGTCACCTCGTCGAGGAGCCGGGCGACGTCGGCGTCGTCGGTCAGGTCCGCCGGAAGAGCGACCGCCCCGGTTTCCGCGGCGAGCGCCTCCAGCCGGTCCGCACGCCGGGCCACAGCGTAGACGGTCCAGCCCTCGCCCCGGAGTGCGCGGACGGTGGCCTCGCCGATTCCGGTGCTGGCGCCCGTGACTACTGCTGATTTGGCTGCTGATGTCTTGCTGTCGATTTCCTCAGTCATGGCACCACCCTAAACGTTTTAGCGCTGCAGGAACTCCAGCAGCACCCGGGCATGGTTGGTCTCCGGGTCCCTCGCCCCGAACAGCAAGGTCACCTTCCCGTGCTCCGCGGCCAGGTCACGCAACGTCTGCACGGCGGGGTTGCCGTCGAGTTCGGCTTCATAGGCGGTGCGGAAGTCGGCGAAGCGCTCCTGCATGTGCGCGAACTCCGTCCGCAGCGGCGGCGACGGCGCCACCTCTTTGAGCCACAACTCCAGTTGCGCGCGCTCCTTGCTGACACCGCGCGGCCATAACCGGTCCACCAGAACCCGGCAGCCGTCGTCGTCGGCGGGTTCGTCATAGACGCGCTTGATCACGAAACGTCCGGCAGAATCTTCCATTTCCGCATGTTACTAAAGCCGGCCCGCACGCTCCTGCAGGTCAACCCGCCGGGACGTGGAAGAATTGGCCCATGGCTGAAGACACTCAGGGTACAGACACGCCCACCACCGCCCCCATCAACGTTCCGGACAAGCCCGCCCTTGAGGGGCTGGAAGACGCCCTCACCCGGCGCTGGCTTGACGAAGGGACCTACAAGTTCAACCCGGACACCACCCGGGAGCAGGTCTACTCGATCGACACTCCCCCGCCCACGGCGTCGGGTTCGCTGCACGTCGGCCACATGTTCTCCTACACCCAGACCGACGTCCTGGCCCGCTACCAGCGCATGACCGGGAAGAACGTGTTCTACCCCATGGGCTGGGACGACAACGGCCTGCCCACCGAACGCCGCGTGCAGAACTACTACGGCGTGCGCTGCGACCCCACCACCGCGTACGACGCCGGATACCGTCCGCCGGCGGAGCCCGCGAAGAACCAGCGCGACTTCGACGTCGTCTCGCGCCGGAACTTCATCGAACTCTGCGAGGAACTCGCCGTCGAGGACGAGAAAGTCTTCGAGAACCTGTTCCAGACGCTCGGACTGTCCGTGGACTGGGACCTGACGTACCGCACCATCGATGACAAGTCCCGCGCCATCTCCCAGCGCGCCTTCCTGGCGAACCTCGCCGCCGGCGACGCCTACATGGCGGAGGCGCCCACCCTGTGGGATGTCACCTTCCGCACCGCCGTGGCCCAGGCCGAGCTCGAGGACCGCGAAGTCGCGGGCGCCTACTACCGCTACCCCTTCTTCACCGAAGACGGCGAGAAGATCTACATCGAGACCACCCGCCCGGAGCTGCTGGCCGCCTGCGCCGCCCTCGTGGCGAATCCCGACGACGAACGGTACCAGCCGCTGTTCGGCAAGAAGGTCACCTCCCCGCTGTTCGGCGTCGAGGTGGAGGTCAAGGCCCACCCGCTCGCCAAGGCGGACAAGGGCTCCGGCGTCGCCATGGTCTGCACGTTCGGTGACCTCACCGACGTCACCTGGTGGCGCGAACTCCAGCTGCCCACCCGCGCGATCGTGGGCCGCGACGGCCGCATCATCGGCGAGACCCCCGAGTGGATCACCACCGCCGAAGGCCGCGCCGCCTTCGAGGCGATCGCCGGCAAGACCGTCTTCAGCGCCAAGGAAGCAGTGGTCGAACAGCTCAACGCTGCCGGACTCCTCGACGGGGAGCCGAAGAAGATCATGCACCCGGTCAACTTCTTCGAAAAGGGCGACAAGCCCCTCGAAGTGGTGACCTCCCGCCAGTGGTACATCCGCAACGGCGGCCGGGACGCTGAACGCCGTGAGCGGCTCATTGCCCGCGGCCACGAGATCGACTTCCACCCGGCGTTCATGCGCTCACGCTACGAGAACTGGATCTCCGGGCTGAACGGCGACTGGCTCGTGTCCCGCCAGCGCTTCTTCGGTGTGCCGGTGCCGGTCTGGTACCCGCTGGACGCCGACGGCAACCCGGATTTCGCGGCCCCGATCGTTCCGTCCGACGCGCAGCTGCCCGTGGACCCCGCGGCGGACGCGGCCCCCGGGTACGAGGAGGCCCAGCGCGACGTGCCGGGCGGTTTCACCGGCGACGCCGACGTGCTGGACACCTGGGCGACGTCCTCGCTGACCCCGCAGATCGTGGGCGGCTGGAGCACCGACGAGGCGCTGTTCGCCAAGGTGTATCCCTTCGACGTGCGCCCGCAGGGCCACGACATCATCCGGACCTGGCTCTTCTCCTCCGCAGTGCGCGCCGACGCCCTGCAGGACTCCGCGCCGTGGAAGCACGCCGCGATTTCCGGCTGGATCCTGGACCCGGACCGGAAGAAGATGTCCAAGTCCAAGGGCAACGTGATCGTCCCGACCGACGTGCTCGAGGAGTACGGCTCGGACGCCGTCCGTTACTGGGCGGCCTCGGCCAAGCTCGGTGCGGACACGGCCTACGAAATCGCGCAGATGAAGATCGGCCGCCGCCTGGCCATCAAGCTCCTCAACGCCTCCAAGTTCGTCCTGAACCTGGGCGCCACCGAGGATTCTGTCGTGTCCGCGGACCTGTCCGTGCTGGGCAACCCCCTGGACCGGGCCGTGCTGGCGCAACTCTCCGAGGTGGGCGAGCAGGCCACAAAGGCGTTCGAAAGCTACGACTACGCCCGGGCCCTGCAGATCACGGAGAGCTTCTTCTGGCACTTCACCGATGACTACGTGGAGCTCATCAAGGACCGTGCCTACGGCGCCGCGGGCGAGGCCGAGCAGGCTTCCGTCCTCGCCGCGCTGGCGACGAGCCTGGACACGCTGCTGCGCCTCTTCGCCCCGTTCCTGCCCTTCGCCACGGAGGAAGTCTGGAGCTGGTGGCGCACCGGTTCGGTGCACCGTGCCGACTGGCCGGCCGCCGTCGCGGTCGACGGCGACACCACCCTCCTGGCCACAGTGGGCACCGCCCTGAGCGGTATCCGCAAGGCCAAATCGGAGGCCAAGGTCAAGCAGCGCACCGAGGTCCTGTCCGCGACCATCACGGCCTCGGAATCCCTCACCACGCAGCTGAAGGCCGGGCTGGGCGACCTCAAGGCCGCCGCCAACGCGCGGGAACTGACCCTGGTGGGCGGCGACGGCGAACTGGCTGTGAGCGACGTCGTCCTGGCGCCGGTCGAGCCGGCCGCCCAGTCCTAGCAGGCTGCGACAACCAGGCACGGGGCTTCCGCCCGGCTCAGGCCGGGCGGCGGCCCCGTTTTGTTGAACGGGGCTTTGCCTTCCGGGCGCCTTAGATCTCGAAGGAGGTCTCGAAGCGTGTCAGCACCGGCGGGGCGGCCAGGAGCTCTCCCAGCCCGCTCGCTCCCTCGCCTGCCCGCCAGGCGCGGTAGGCGGAGTCGTGCTCCAGTGAGGCCCACTGTTCCACGACGAGAAAGTGCGCCGGATCAGTGCTATCGACCAGCACATGGACACCGAGGCAGCCGTCAAACGCCCTTGTATCGGAGAGCATGTCGCGGAGAGCGGCAGGCGCTGTGGGCAGGTGTTCCGCTTTAAGGTTCAAGTCAAGGTGGGCAGTGATGGGCATGGCGCTCCAGAGTTCGCAGGTGGACACAGGACAGTACCGGCCGGATGTGTGGAAATCACGGCATCGTTGCCCTGTCATTGGAAGCAACAGCGGCGCAGTCGGGCTTGTTCCTTCGGCCCTGATCCGCGGGCCGGGTGCTTGCCTGTCTCTGCAAGGTCATAGCCCCGCCCCCTGACCAGTTTTTAGACTCTGACCAGTTTTTGGGCCCGACCAGGTTTTGGGCCCGACCAGGTTTTGGGCAAAGGGGAAGCCCCATCAGCGTTTTGCCGTTGGTGGGGCTTCGACTTTTCGATTGTCACGTGACGTCTTAGACAATCTGGCGGGATCCTTGGATTTCCAGGTCTTCCTACCTCGTCACTGGTAGCCATCATCTGACTTTGCCGAAGGCTGCGTCGGATGAGTGTCACTGAATCTTTGGTTCCTGCGTCCCTCTTCTTTCGAAGTGGGTAAGTTCCATTGTTGTCCCGCCGTTCCCGATGCACAAGAGCCCCGAAAGAACTACATCACAGTAATTCTTCCGGGGCTCTTGGCGGTCCGGGCAGGTGCCCGGCGCGGCGTCTACGGGCCTAGTCGAAGACCGGGCTTTCGGTCCGGCTGCGCTTGATTTCGAAGAAGTACGGGAACGACGCCAGGGTCACTGTGGCGTCCCAGATCCGGCCGGCTTCCTCGCCGCGCGGGATGCGGGTCAGGACCGGGCCGAAGAAGGCCGTGCCGTTGAAGGCGACGACGGGCGTGCCCACGTCCTGTCCGACCAGGGAGATGCCCGCCTCGTGGCTTGTCCGGAGCTGCGCGTCGAATTCGTCGCTCTGGCCGGCAGCCGCGAGCTCGGCCGGCAGTCCTGCCTCGGCCAGCGACTTGGCGATGACCTCGTCGATGTCCTTGTTGCCTTCGTTGTGGATCTTGGTGCCCATGGCGTCATAGAGCGGCTTGATGTACTGGGCACCGTGCTGTTCAGCGGCAGCAGTGATGACGCGGACGGGAGCCCACGCCTTCTTCATGAACTCCCGGTACTGCTCGGGGAGCTCGTCGCGGCCCTCATTGAGCACGGCGAGGCTCATCACGTGCCACTCGGTCTTGATGTCGCGGACTTCTTCCACCTCGCCGATCCAGCGGGAGGTCACCCAGGCAAAGGGGCACATCGGGTCGAACCAGAAGTCGGCTTTGTTGGTCTCGGCTGGGGTGGTCAGGGTTTCAGGCACAGGTGATCTCCTAAGGGAAGTCTGCTGGGGAAAGGTGCGCCACCGGCTCAGTGACCGGGCGCATCAAAGTTAACAGCGGCAGGCGCAGAACATTTATTCCGGATCAGGCGGATTTGCGGCGCTTGACGTCGTGGGCGATCATCGTCGGCGCTGCCTTGCTGGAGACGACGCCTTCTGTGATGACCACCGTGGCGATGTCGTCGCGGCTGGGCAGGTCGAACATCACAGGAAGCAGGACTTCCTCCATGATGGCGCGGAGCCCGCGGGCGCCGGTGCCGCGCTCGAGTGCCTGGTCGGCGATCGTGTTCAGCGCCTCGTCATCGAAGACCAGCTCGACGCCGTCAAGCTGGAACATCTTCTGGTACTGCTTCACGAGGGCGTTCTTGGGGGTGGACAGGATCTGGATGAGCGCGGCCCGGTCCAGATTGGACACCGTGGTGATCACCGGGAGGCGGCCGATGAACTCGGGGATGAGCCCGAACTTCAGCAGGTCCTCGGGCATGACCTCACCGTAGGAGTCGGTGTTGTTTTTGACCTCGTTGAGCGGGGCGCCGAAGCCGATGCCCTTGCGTCCGGACCGCGAGCCGATGATCTCCTCGAGCCCGGCGAAGGCGCCGGCCACGATGAACAGCACGTTGGTGGTGTCGATCTGGATGAATTCCTGGTGCGGGTGCTTGCGGCCGCCCTGCGGCGGAACGGAGGCGACCGTGCCTTCGAGGATCTTCAGCAGGGCCTGCTGCACACCCTCGCCCGAGACGTCCCGGGTGATGGAGGGGTTTTCGCTCTTTCGCGAGATCTTGTCGATCTCGTCGATGTAGATGATGCCCTGTTCAGCCTTCTTGACGTCGTAGTCGGCGGCCTGGATGAGCTTGAGGAGGATGTTCTCGACGTCCTCACCGACGTAGCCTGCTTCGGTCAGCGCGGTGGCATCGGCGACGGCGAAGGGTACGTTGAGGCGCCGCGCCAGGGTCTGCGCGAGGTACGTCTTGCCGCAGCCGGTGGGGCCGATCAGCAGGATGTTGGACTTGGCGATCTCCACGTCGTCGTGGTGGACGCCCTCGGCGAGGCTGCCGCTCTTGGGGGCGTGGCCGGCCTGGATGCGCTTGTAGTGGTTGTAGACGGCGACGGCGAGCGAGCGTTTGGCGGGCTCCTGGCCGATCACATATTCCTGCAGGAAGTCGAAGATCTCGCGGGGCTTGGGCAGCTCGAAACTTCCCAGGTCAGCTACTTCAGCGAGTTCTTCTTCAATGATCTCGTTGCAGAGTTCAATGCACTCGTCGCAGATGTAGACGCCGGGCCCGGCAATAAGCTTCCGAACCTGCTTCTGGCTCTTTCCGCAGAAAGAACACTTCAGCAGATCCGTGCTCTCGCCAATCCGAGCCATATGTGAACCCCTTTTAGTATCTTGCTGCCGCCTGTGACATGTTCCACTCTAGGTCACTTTAGGCCGGTTGGGTGGAATGCCGACACCGGGGCGGCCACTTAAAGTGGGCCGCACCGGCGTCGGAAACTGCTTGTTACTTACTTGTTGCGCTACTTGGCAATGGCCTGGGGCTTCATCTTGCGGGAATCCAGCACCTGGTCGATCAGGCCGTACTGCATGGCCTCGGCTGCGGTGAGGATCTTGTCGCGCTCGATGTCGTTGTTGACCTGCTCCGGCGTCCGGCCGGAGTGCTTGGCCAGCGTGTCTTCGAGCCAGGAGCGCATCCGCATGACCTCGGCGGCCTGGATTTCCAGGTCCGAGGCCTGCCCGCCCTGGCCGCCTGACAGCGACGGCTGGTGGATGAGCACGCGGGCGTTCGGTAGGGCAAGACGCTTTCCGGGCGTGCCGGCCGCGAGCAGCACGGCTGCGGCGCTGGCGGCCTGGCCGAGGCAGACGGTCTGGATCTCCGGGCGGATGTACGTCATGGTGTCGTAGATCGCCGTCATGGCAGTGAAGGAGCCGCCCGGGGAATTGATGTAGAGCGTAATGTCGCGGTCCGGGTCGGTGGACTCGAGCACCAGCAGCTGCGCCATCACGTCGTCGGCGGAAGCGTCGTCGACCTGGACACCCAGGAAGATGATGCGGTCCTCGAACAGCTTGGTGTACGGGTCCTGGCGCTTGAAGCCGTAAGGCGTCCGCTCTTCGAACTGCGGCAGCACGTAGCGGCTGCTCGGCAGGTTACCGGCAGTCGAACCGAAGTTGTAGTTCATGTTCATTGCTCCTGAATTCATTGCTGTCTACGTGCCGGTCAGTTCTCGGTGGCTGCGTCGGTGGAGCCGCTGCCGTTGGCGTTCGTTCCGCCGCCGCCGGCCACGGACCCGGCGTGCGCCGCGATCTTGTCGAAGAAGCCGTATTCGAGGGCTTCCTTGGCCGTGAACCACTTGTCGCGGTCGTTGTCCTTGAGGATGGTCTCAACCGACTGGCCGGTCTGGTCGGCAGTGAGTTCGGCCATGACCTTCTTCATGTGCAGGATGAGCTCGGCCTGGATCTTGATGTCCGAGGCCGTGCCGCCGATGCCGCCGGAGGGCTGGTGCATCAGGATGCGGGCGTTGGGGGTGGCGTAGCGCTTGCCCTTGGTGCCGGAGGAGAGCAGGAACTGTCCCATCGAGGCGGCAAGGCCGGTGGCGACGGTGACGACGTCGTTCGGGATGAACTGCATGGTGTCGTAGATGGCCATGCCGGCGGTGACGGAGCCGCCCGGCGAGTTGATGTAGAGGTAGATATCCTTCTCGGGGTTCTCGGCCGAGAGGAGCAGCAGCTGCGAGCAGATCGCGTTGGCGTTCTCGTCGCGGACCTCGGAGCCGAGCCAGATGATGCGCTCTTTCAGCAGGCGGTTGTAAATGTAGTTATCCTGGGCGGCCGGATCGACAGTAGCCATCCGGGGTGCCCCTGCTTGCTGTGACATGTGTACTTACCTCTCGCTGGCGACGGTGACGCCACTGGACGACATCACTGAACTTTCCTACATGGACACTAACGGTTTTCCGGCCCGCTTTGTGCTCAGGCGCGGGGCTGTTCGCTGACGGCGCACGATTGCCCGGGAGGGTTCATCGTGGGCTTAAAAAGCCGCACCCCCGGATCATGGATCCGGGGGTGCGGGCGGGAACTGCAGGAGCAGGAAGTGTTAGAACTTCACTGCTGCCGGGTCATCATTCTTGGCGGTGGCAGCTTCCTCGGAAGCGGCTTCCTCGACGTCGTCTTCGGTCCCGGCTACTGCCTCAACCGGCGCCTCTTCGCCGCCGGGGCGGACGAAGTCGCTGAGGTCAACCTTGTTGCCCTCGGAGTCGGTGACCTCGGCCTGGCCCAGGACGACGGCCAGTGCCTTGCGGCGGCGGACCTCGGAAACCATCATGGGGACCTGGCCGCTCTGATCGATGATCTGGGCGAACTGGTTCGGGTCCATGCCGTACTGGCCGGCGGTGGTGACGATGTAGTCGATCAGCTCGTTCTGGCTGACGTTGACTTCTTCCTTTTCCGCGATGGCGTCGAGGATGATCTCGTTCTGGAAGGCGCGCTCGGTGTTGGCCTTGACCTCGGCGCGGTGCTCCTCGGTGTCGTGCTCGCCTTCGCCGTGGGCGTTCTCGGCGTTGAAGTGCTGCTCGAGCTGCTCTTCGACGACGGATTCCGGGACGGGAACCTCTACGAGCTCAACGAGCTTGTCGAGCACCTTGTCGCGGGCTTCGACGCCCTGCTCGACGACCTTGGACTCTGCGGCCTGCTTGGCGAGGTCCTCGCGCAGCTCGGCCAGCGTGTCGAATTCGGAGGCCAGCTGGGCGAAGTCGTCGTCAGCCTCGGGAAGCTCGCGCTCCTTGACGGACTTGACCACAACCTTGACCTGTGCGGACTCGCCGGCGTGCTCGCCGCCCACGAGGGTGGTGTCGAAGATGGCGTCCTCGTCGGCGCTGAGGCCGGTGACGGCTTCGTCAAGGCCTTCGAGCATGGTGCCGGCGCCGACCTGGTAGGACAGGCCGGCAGCGGAATCAACCTCGGCGCCGTCGATGGAGGCGGTGATGTCGATCGTCAGGAAGTCCTTGTCGGCTGCCGGGCGGTCGATGGACTTCAGCGTGCCGAAGCGGCCGCGCAGTTCGTCCAGGGCCTTGTCGACGTCGGCGTCGGTGGACTCGGCGGCTGCGACCTCGACCTTGATGCCGGCGTAGTCAGGCAGTTCGATCTCGGGGCGGACGTCAACCTCGGCGTGGAACTTGAGTTCACCGTCAGTGGCGGAGGGGTCCGGAACCTCGGTGATTTCGACCTCGGGACGGCTCAGCGGGCGGATGCCGGTTTCCTGCACGGCAGCCTGGTACCAGCCGTTGAGGCCGTCGTTGATGGCCGTCTCCAGCACGTAGCCGCGGCCAACGCGCTGGTCGATGAGCTTGGAGGGGACCTTGCCCTTGCGGAAGCCGGGGACCTGGATCTGCGAAGCAACAGTCTTGTATGCCTCTGCGATGCTGGGCTTCAATTCCTCAAAGGGGACCTCAACATTGAGCTTGACCCGCGTGGGGGTGAGGTTCTCGACAGCGCTCTTCACAGTCTAAGTACTCCTGGTTTTAGGGGGTGGGGTTCTGCACCGCCAAAGCCTGGCGGTACTCGCAGAGTCGGGGTGACAGGATTTGAACCTGCGACTTCCTGCTCCCAAAGCAGGTGCTCTAGCCAAGCTGAGCTACACCCCGTAAGTGCACAGAACAGTCTACGGTCATATTGTGCCGGTTTGCACATTTGACAGCGGGGCCCTGAATTGGGTTTAGTTGTATCCGGCTTCAACAGCCGCCCGGAAGTTTTGCAGGAAAGTTCCTGCGAATACCCCGGGGACGTAGCTTAATGGTAAAGCCTCAGTCTTCCAAACTGATTACGCGGGTTCGATTCCCGTCGTCCCCTCCGAAATATGACGAAAAAAAGCCCCTCCGCGGAGGGGCTTTTTTTTGTGTCCGGGTCCAGCGGCCGGCACCGGGACCGCGGCGCCTGCCCAGGCTTCTTCGGCCTGGACGCGGACCGGGGCCACTTTGACACGGACACGCCGCTGATAGCCGGGCCAAAGCCGGGAACCGCGGCCAAAGGCGCCCCGGAGGGACGCCGGCACATGCCCTCCTGCGTCAGCCATGCTGACAGGACGGGCACCAGTAGAGCTTCCGGGCGCCGAGATCCGTCAGGGCCACCGGCGTGCCGCAGTCGCGGCAGTCCAGTCCCTGCCGCCGGTAGACGAAGTGGGACTGCTCCGGGGCGGGCAGGAGGCCGCGGGGTCCGCCGGCCGCGGGCACGCCGCCGTCGGACGCGGTCCAGTAGCTTGGCGGTGTGGTGATGATCCGGCCGTCGCGGACGCCGTCGGACATCATGGCGACCGTGTCGTCCCAGAGCCGCCGGGCCGCCTCCGTGGAGAGTCCCTTCCCGGGCAGCCACGGGTCCAGGCCCTGCCGGAACAGCAGTTCGGCGCGGTAGACATTCCCGACGCCGGCAATCACCTTCTGGTCCATCAGCAGGGCGGCGAGCGGCGTGCGTTTGGCCAGGACCGCGGCGGTGAAGGAGTCCCGGTCGCCGGGAAGGTTCCGCAGCGGGTCCGGGCCGAGCCGCGCCAGCACGGCCCCGGCCTCCGCGTCCGTGATCGTTTCGCACGTGGTCGCGCCGCGGAGATCGGCCCAGCCGTGGGCGCCTGCGAGCCGGACGCGGACGGCCCCGACCGGTGCGGGCGGGCCCGCGTACGCCCCGGCCGGCCCGGCAGCATCCCCACCGACGGCGTCGTACTCTTCCCGCTCCCCCACCTTGCGGGGCGCTCCGATGCTGGACGCGCCACGGAAGCCGTCGTCGCCACCGAAGTCCCAGGCGCCGTAGAGGCCGAGGTGGACGTGCAGGAACAGCCCGTGCTCGAACTCCAGGAAGAGGTGTTTACCGTGCGCCACGGAGCCGACGAGGGTGTGGCCGTCCAGCAGCGCCGCGCCCTGGGTGAACCGGCCCTGCGGGCTGGAGACGGCGAGCCGCTCCCCCATGAAAACGTCCCCGAACTGGCGGGCCAGCCGGTGGACGGAATGCCCTTCCGGCACTACTCGATGACCTCGCCGGTGCGTTCGTAGGCGGCGATCTTGCCGATCCGGCGGACATGGCGTTCGTCGTTGCTGAAGGGTTCGGCCAGGAACGCTTCGATGATTTCGGTGGCCTCGGCAACGCTGTGCTGGCGGCCGCCGACGGCGACCACGTTGGCGTCGTTGTGCTCACGCGCGAGCTTGGCGGTGGACAGGTTCCAGGCCAGCGCGGCGCGGGCGCCCTTGACCTTGTTGGCGGCGATCTGCTCGCCGTTGCCGGAGCCGCCCAGCACGATCCCGAGGGCGTTGGTGCCGGCTTCCTGGTCCGCCACCACCGCGAGGGCGGCGTTGATGCAGAAGGACGGGTAGTCATCCAGGGCGTCGTAGGCCTGGGGTCCGTGGTCGACCACGTCGTAGCCCTTTGCGGTGAGGTGGCTGACGAGGTGGGCGCTGAGTTCCATGCCGGCGTGGTCGGTGGCGATGTGCACGCGCGGGAAGTCGGAGGGGGTCACGGCGTATCCGTTCAGTCGGGCAGTCCGGTGCGGTCACGTGGGCTGCTGGTGCAGGGTGGGGGCTGTTCCCAGCCTACTAGGGCACGGGCCGGGAGGCTTGTTCGGCCGGCGTCCCGGGCTTCACACGTCGGCGGCGTCGCCGGTCCGGCGCGCCCGGGCGGCCACCCGCGAGATCACCTGCGCGACGTTGTCCGCGGTCGTGGCACTGCCGCCGCTGACGGTCAGGGTCCGCCCGTCCGAGCGGTCGACGACGACGGCGGGCCCGCTGCTGACCAGCAGGGCGGTCGCCGAGCCGTGGCTCCGGTAGCCCCAGCCGCCGTAGTCCGCAGCCCTGACCTCTTTCGGCGTCGCCGCCGAGATCGCAGCGGCCGGCACGTCCATGACCCGGACGAACCCCGCGGCGAAGACCCGCAGGCCGCTGCGGTCCACCCGGATGCGGGCGAACAGGCAGGCGGCGGCCAGCAGGGCCAGGGCGACCAGGAGGGCGCCCAGCCAGGGCACCGCGATCGTGAGGAGGGCGGCGGGAAGCAGGGTGGCGATCCCCAGCATCACGAAGACCGAACTGCGGGCGTGGACCCACAGGCTCACGGAATCGCGGGCCAGGTCGGGATCGAGTTCACGGGCCAGGGCTTCCGCCATGGCACGGTCGTCGTCCGTGGACCAGCGCTCGTCGGCTTTGAAGACGAAGCCCATGACGACGCCCAGGCCCAGGGCGGCGCCGCTGCCCATGGCGAGCACGGCGACGTCCACCTGCGACTGGCCGGGGTCTTCCAGTCCGAGCTGGCCAACCAGCACCGCGGCGAGGACGGTGGCGATGAAGAGGGTCACGAACAGTCCGGTCCCCATCATGATCCGGCGCATGATGGCCGGCCGGGAGAGCGGGACCGCCTGCACCAGCACGGCCCAGCCGATCAGCACGATCATGGCCGCACCGACCCCCACGACAGCCCCGAACGGCGCAAAGTCGACGGCGGCTCCCCCGGCCCAGCGGACCGCCAGCGGCTCGGGCAGATCGGGCCGGATCAGGAAAGCGCACACCGTAAACCCGGCTGCAAGCATCAGGGGGAACCCCACGGCGAAGCGCAGCGCCCTCGCGTCGACGGAGTCTCGAAGCTTTCCCATATCCCCAACGCTACTCTGGGATCCTGCACCGGGCGGCCCGGCGTCCGGTAACTTGGTGTGACCCAGGCAACTTGCCAAGCGCCGCAGAAGTGAAAGAATAATTTCACAGTATCGAGTTCCCACCCCTAAGCATCCTTGGAGGCCCCCCTTTGCCCGGAATGAACCTGACGCGCGCCGAAGCACGCGAGCGCGCCGACCTGATCGCCGTCGACTCCTACGAGGTCGAACTCGACCTGACCCGCGGGGAAAAAGTGTTCGGCACCACCACCGCCGTGAAGTTCACGGCCACGCCGGGGTCCTCGACCTTCATCGACGCCGTCACCGACGCCGTGCAGAGCGTGACCCTGAACGGCGTCGAACTTGACCCGGCGGAGGTGTCCGACGGCGTCCGCATCCAGCTGCCGGACCTCGCAGCGGACAACGAGCTGCTGGTCGTCGCCGAGGCCCCGTACATGAACACGGGCGAAGGGCTCCACCGCTTCGTGGACCCGGTGGACCAGGAGGTCTACCTCTACACGCAGTTCGAGGTTCCGGATTCCCGGCGGATGTTCGCCGTGTTCGAACAGCCCGACCTCAAGGCCAGCTTCACGTTCACGGTCATCGCGCCCTCGCACTGGGAAGTCATCTCCAACTCCCCCACCCCGGTGCGGGTCGAGACCATCCCCGGCGCCGACGGCGGCGCCCGCTCCGTCTGGGAATTCACTCCCACACCGCGGCTCTCGTCCTACGTCACGGCCCTGATCGCCGGGCCGTACCAGTCCGTCCGCAGCGAAGTGGTCTCCGCCGACGGGAAGGTCACCCCGCTGGGAGTCTTCGCCCGCAAATCGCTCATGCAGTACCTGGACGCGGACAACATCTTCGAACTCACCCGCCAGGGCTTCGAGTTCTTCGAGGCCCAGTTCGGCTGCCCGTACCCGTTCGAGAAGTACGACCAGCTCTTCGTCCCCGAGTTCAACGCCGGGGCCATGGAAAACGCCGGGGCCGTGACCATCCTGGAAGGCTACGTCTTCCGCAGCAAGGTCACCGACGCCCAGGTGGAGCGCCGCGCCATCACCGTGCTGCACGAGCTCGCGCACATGTGGTTCGGGGACCTCGTGACGATGCGCTGGTGGAACGACCTCTGGCTCAACGAGTCCTTCGCCGAGTACATGTCCCACCTGGCCGCCGTGGAAAACACCGCATTCGACCACGCCTGGACCACCTTCGCCTCGGTGGAGAAGTCCTGGGCCTACCGCCAGGACCAGCTCCCCACCACGCACCCGATCTTCGCCGAGATCAACGACCTCGAGGACGTCGAGGTGAACTTCGACGGCATCACGTACGCCAAGGGCGCCTCAGTGCTCCGACAGCTCGTCGCCTGGGTGGGTCCTGAGGAGTTCATGTCCGGTGTCCGCGAGTACTTCCGCAAGCACGCCTGGCAGAACACCGAGCTCAGCGACCTGATGGCCGAACTCGAAAAGGCCAGCGGCCGCGACCTGGACGAGTGGGGCCGGCTCTGGCTGGAGACCGCCGGCGTCAACACGCTCAAGCCCGAGCTGTCCGTGGGCCCGGACGGCAAAATCACCTCCTTCGCGATCCTGCAGTCCGCCACCGAGGGCCAGCCCACCCTCCGCCCGCACCGGCTCGCCGTCGGGTTCTACAACCTCAACGGCTCCGGGAAGCTGGAGCGCGTCCACCGCGAGGAGCTCGACGTCGACGGCGGGCGCACCGACGTGCCGGCCCTGGCCGGACTGGCGCAGCCGGACCTGATCCTGCTGAACGACGACGACCTCGCCTACGCCAAGGTCCGTCTTGACCCGGCTTCCCTGGCCACCGCCACGGCGCATCTGAAGGACTTCGGCCAGAGCCTTCCCCGCACCCTGGTGTGGGGCTCGGCCTGGGATGCGGCCCGCGACGGCGAAACCCCTGCCCGCGGCTACGTGGAACTGATCCTGGCCAACATCGCCGAGGAATCCGATTCCTCCGTGATCCTGGTCCAGCTGCGCCAGCTGGCCACCACACTGAATTTTTATGTGGCCGCGGAACACAAGGAAGCCACGGCGGTCGCCGCCGCGGACCGGCTCTGGGACCTCGCGTCGAGCGTCCCGGCCGGCTCCGACGCGCAGCTGCAGTTCGTCAAGTCCTACGCCCTGCTGGCACGCAGCGCGTCCCAGCTGGACACCGTGTCCGGCTTGCTGGAGGGCGGCCTGACGCTGGAGGGCCTGGCCGTGGACCAGGACCTGCGGTGGGAGCTGATCACCTCCCTCGTGGCCGGCGGCCGCGCCGGGCAGGAGCAGATCGACGCCGAGCTCGAGCACGACAACACCGCCACCGGCCAGAACGCTGCGGCCCTCGCGACGGCCGCGATTCCGACGCCGGAGGCCAAAGCCGCCGCCTGGGCCTCGATTGTGGTCAAGGGCGATCTGTCCAACGCGCTCCAGGGCTCGGCCGTCACCGGCTTCACCCGGGTGCTGGACACGTCCCTGCTGGAGCCGTACGCCGAGAAGTACTTCGACGCCGTCCCGGGCATCGTCAAGGAACGCACCCACGCGCTGGCGCAGCAGATCGTCGTCGGGCTCTACCCTGCGCAGCTGACCACGCAGGCGACCGTCGACCGGACCGATGAATTCCTGGCCGCCCTGCCGGAGGACAGCGCGGCCCTGCGGCGGATGATGCTGGAGAACCGCGACGGCGTGGCCCGCGCCCTGCGCGCCCGCCAGGCCGACGCCGGGTAGGCATCTGCCTCCGGAACCCAAGGAACCCCGGCGCCCCTGTGTGGCGCCGGGGTTCCTTCGTTCTAGGCTGGACCCATGAGCCTCGATGAGCACCGCTATGCGCTGACAGTCCGCTGGACCGGGAACCTTGGCGAGGGGACGGCGTCGTACCGCGGCTATTCCCGGGACCACGACATCGAGATCCCCGGGCTGCCCGTGCTGCAGGGCTCGGCGGACCCGACCTTCCACGGCGACCGGACCCGCTACAACCCGGAACAGCTGCTGCTGGCGGCACTGTCCCAGTGCCACATGCTGTCCTTCCTGCACGTCGCCGTGAAGCAGGGCGTCGTGGTGACGGCGTACGAGGACCGGGCCGAGGGACTGATGCGGACCAACCGGGACGGCAGCGGGCAGTTTGAATCGGTGACGCTCAAGCCCCGGGTGACCCTGGCGGCTCCGGCGGCGGAGGAACTCATGGAGGAACTGCACGCCGGGGCGAACGCGGTCTGCTTCATCGCCCGGAGCGTCAACTTCCCGGTGCTGCACGAGCCGAGCACTGTGGTCGAGAGCCCAGCGGGCTGAGCACGTTCCGCAGGCCCGGTCAGTCGAGTCCGGCTGGGGCCCCTGCCCTGTACTCGGCCAGGATCCGGACTTCCGTCTCCGGGCTCATCCCGGCCTTGCGTTCGCGGCCGAGCCCGCGGCTGCGCTCATCCGAGAGGGTGTCCCGCAGCGTGTCCATCCAGGGCCGCGTGCGCAGACCGGCGGCACGGGCCGCGGCATTGCTGCGGGTCGCGAAACCGTCGTGGCCCGGCGGCAGCCACAACGGCATCGAGTCCGGACCGGCCCAGTAGTTCGCACCGTGTGCCGCCAGCCAGTCCTCCGGTGCGACGACGACGTCCGCTTCGCCCTCGGCGAGCTGCCGGGATTCCTCGAGGTAGGCGGCAAACGGCACCGGCTCGCCGACGGCGTTCAGCGCCCCGGTGATTCCGTCTTCGGCCGCGGTGAGGATCCAGGCAGCGAGGTCGCGGACGTCGATGATCTGGGTGGCGTCCGTGGGGATGTCCGGGACCAGGACCGGATCGGCGTCCCGGGCGAAGCGCGCCGGCCAGTACCCGTAGCGGTCCGAACCGTCGCCCGGGCCGCCGATGAGCCCGGCCCGGCAGAGGTGGGCCCTGTCCCCGGCGAGCTCCGCGGTCCAGTGCTCGATCGCGGACTTCGCTTCGCCGTAGTTCCCGGCGCTGAGCTCCGTGCCGGGCGCGAGCGGCGCCAGGACGCCGGCGTCTTCGGCCGCCCCGGCCACGGAATGGTCTGCGTAGACGGAGCAGCTGGAGACGAAGGTCCAGTGCCGGGCAGAGCCGGCAAGCGCCTCGAGCGCCTCCCGCGCCTGGCCGGGGTCCCGCGACACGTCGACGACGGCGTCCCACGCGCCGCCGGAGGCAGCGCCCTCCGAGGCGGCTGCGTAGGCGGCCGCGCCCTGCGAACGGTCCGCCCGCAGCCAGGTGGCGCCGTCGGGCGGGGCGGAAACCGTTCCGCGCGCCAGGCAGGTGACGTCGTGCCCGCCGGCCACGGCCTGCCGGGCAATTTCTGCGGAGAGGAAGGCGGTGCCGCCGAGAACCAGGATGCGCATGGGGCCACGGTACGGCGCTAATGTTGAATGAGACCAGAGCGTTATGCGCCCGGCGAACGCCGGCCGCCCCTCAGGACGCACAGCCCGGCGCTACCGGCCGGCAACAGAAACACAGCTACAAGGAGTACCCCCGCCGATGTTCAGCATGACCACCGAACCCATCACCCCGCCCGACATGTCGGCCGTGTCGGAGATCAACGTGGCGGGTGTCCTCATCAGCCTGGGGGTCGGCATCGCCCTGTGGCTGGCGGCCTCCTTCGTGATCTCCGTCATTACCAAGCGCATCGCCGCGGGATCCACTTTCTTCAAGAAGCCGTACTTCCGCTGGGCCGCTCCCGCGCTCCGCGCGCTGGAGCACGAGCGCCGGGTCCAGCGGGCCCACACCATCGGAGCGCTGCTCCGGAGCGTCGTCGGCGTCCTCATCTCCGTCCTCACCAGCGTGTACGTGCTCAAGAACCTGAACGTGGACGTCGCGCCGATCCTGACCAGCGTCGGGATCCTCGGTATCGCCATCGGCTTCGGCGCCCAGCAGCTGATCCGGGACTTCCTGGCCGGCATCTTCATCACCATCGAAGACCAGTACGGCATCGGCGACGTCATCGAAACCTCCGAGGTGGTGGGCACGGTGGAGGCCATGAACCTGCGGATCACCCGGGTCCGGGCGGAGGACGGCACCATCTGGTACCTGCGCAACGGCGAAATCCTGCGCGTGGGCAACCGCTCCCAGGGCACCTACATTCCGCCCGTAACACCGCCGGAGGGCGGGGCGGACAGTGCCCCCCAGCAGAAGGCCGGAGAATAGAGGCATGACAATTCCCAGCGCCGGCGAACCCCGCCAGCCCAAGCAGCTCCTGCAGAACGACCCGTTCAGCCAGCCCGGCTACACGGACAACTTCTACGACGCCGTGGGCGGCCACAAGACCTTCGTGAAGCTCATCGACGTGTTCTACGACGGCGTGGCGGCCGATCCGCTGCTGCGGCCGATGTACCCGGAGGAGGACCTGGGCCCCGCGAAGCGGCGCTTCCTGATGTTTCTCGAGCAGTACTGGGGCGGCCCGACGACGTACGGCGAGGAGCGCGGCCATCCCCGGCTGAGGATGCGCCACATGCCGTTCCAGGTCACCCCCGAAGCGAAGGACCGCTGGCTGCTCCACATGCGTACCGCGGTGGATTCCCTGGACCTCCCGCCCCTGTATGAGGGGACCCTCTGGGACTACATGGAGCGTGCGGCGCTGTCCATGGTGAACAGCCCGTCCACGGCCTGACAGCCGACATGGAAAGACCCCGGAGGCACTTGGGGGAATGCCTCCGGGGTCTTTCTGCGTTCAGAATACCCGGCAGGGTATTGGGCGGCAAGTTCCCCGCAGTTAGAATCCCGCCGAGGCAGTCTGCGAACGCCGTAGGGTATGTCGCATGCCGATAATTCGCGAGGACTCCACAGATGACCGGGCCGCCCTTGCCGCGCTCAGGGCGACGTGGGCAGCAGAGCAGCAACCGGGCCTCGACGACGATCCGGACTTCGACGCCGTCTACAGCGGCTGGTTGGAGGCCAACCCTCGAAAGTTCTTTGTTGCCGAGGTGGACGGCGAACTGGTCGGGATGCTGAACCTGATGATCTTCGAGCGGATGCCGAAGCCCGGGAAGCACCCCTCCCGGTGGGTCTATCTCGGCAACGTCTATGTGCTGCCGGACTTCCGGAATGCCGGAATCGGAGCCCGGCTGGTGCGGGCGGCGATTGAGTTCTCGCAGAGCATCAAGGCCGCGCGGATGGTGCTTTCGCCGTCTCCGGCCTCACGCAACTTCTATGCCCGGCTGGGCTTCCAGGCGGCCGACGAGCTTCGCGTCCTCCGGTTCTGACGTGGTGCCACAGACCGTCGTTACAGCGGAAGGTCGAGTCCCGAGCCAGTGCGGGCCAGGACGTGCCCGCGGTCACCGCTGAGGCGGAACCAGCGTCCGGCCCGGTAGAGCTGCTGTTCGCCGTCGGCCAGGAAGCCGAGGGTGAGGGCCGCGAAGGCCGCCCCCAGCGGGAGCCCGGCGGCTCCCGGCAGCTCCCTCCCCCAGACCGTGGCGCGGGCGTTGTTGACGATCAACGCGCCGGGTTTGTCCGGAATGATGGCGGCGATCTCTGTGATGCCGGCCTCGGCGGACTGGCGCAGCGCGGAATCCTGCAGCGTGCCGACGGCTTCCCATCCGCCCCGCGGGGCCCCGACGCCGGCCCAGGATTCGGTGACGGTTACCGGCGGCAGCGGCAGCTCGACGTCGTTCTCCCCGGCACGTGCCAGCCGGTCCAGCACCGCAGAGATCGGCACGGTGACATCCGTGTCCGCCGGCCGGGCCAGGGCCATGGTCCGCAGTCCGAGGATGGTGGGCGTCGACTCCCCCAGCAGCCGCGGCCGCAACACGCAGACGTAGGCGGCGAGCACGGGGCCGGACGCCTGGAGGCGGATCGCGCCGTCGTCGATCGATTTGGCGCGGGTGGCGAAAGTGCGCAGATCGGCGAGGTCGCGGGGATCGGTGAACTGGAGGGGCTGGGTGAGGACGTCAGACACAATCTCGACTCTACCGGCTGTGCCTCTTTGGGACGGCGCCGGAGTGACGTCTAGAGTCGAACCATGACTGAAGCCGAAGCCGGATTGCAGGGGCCGCCGACACAGGACCCCACCTCCTCACTCCTCCAATTGCTGAACCTCGGGGAGCTCGAGGGTGCCCGGACGGACGAGGACATTTTTATGGGCCCGTCGCAGCAGCAGCCCCGGCACCGCGTGTTCGGCGGCCAGGTGCTGGCGCAGTCGCTGATCGCCGGGAGCCGGACCGTTCCTGAGGGTCGCGGCGTGCACTCCATGCACGGCTATTTCCTGCGTCCGGGGGACGCCAACCAACCCATCACCTTCGGCGTCCAGCGGCTCCGGGACGGCCGCTCGTTCTCGGCGCGGCGCGTGCACGCGTACCAGGAGGGCATGCCCATCCTGTCCATGATCGCGTCCTTCCAGGACGAGGACGAGGGGATCGAGCACCAGACCGAAATGCCGGCCGGCATTCCCGGGCCGGAGTCGCTGCCCAGCACGGCTGATCTTCTGGGCAAGTACGACCACCCGGTGGCCCGTCACTGGGCTTACGAGCGGCCTTTCGATATCCGGCACGTCGACCCGGCCCTGTACGTCTCGGCCAAGGGCGACAAGGAACCGCGCAACGCGGTCTGGATGAAGACGTTCGGGCCGATGCCGGATGATCCGGAGCTGCACCGGGCGGCCCTGGCCTATGCGAGCGATTACACGATTTTGGAGTCCATCCTCCGCAAGCACGGGATGAGCTGGATTACCCCGGGCATGTCGGTGGCCAGCCTGGACCACGCCATGTGGTGGCACCGTCCCCTCCGCGTGGACGAGTGGCTGCTCTACGTGCAGGAGTCCCCCAGCGCCCAGGGCGCCCGCGGCCTGGCCACCGGCAAAATCTTCAGCCGAGACGGCGTCCACGTGGCCACGGTGGCGCAGGAGGGCATGATCCGGATTCCGACGGACCTCAAAAACAAGGTCAAGGGCGCCGTCCAGTCCAAGGTCCTGCAGCACCAGATGCGCAAGGCTGACCGCGGCTAATCCGCGGCGCCACCTGCACGCCGCTGGCATGCGGAAGGCCGGCTCCCTTGCGGGAGCCGGCCTTCGTTTTGCACTTCGTGCCTCGCGGACTAGTCGCGGGTGAGGCGGCGGTGGGTCACGCGGTGCGGCTTGGCCGCATCCGGGCCCAGGCGCTCGATCTTGTTCTCCTCGTAGGATTCGAAGTTGCCCTCGAACCAGTACCACTTGGAGGGGTTCTCCTCGTCGCCTTCGTAGGCCAGGATGTGGGTGGCCACCCGGTCCAGGAACCAGCGGTCGTGCGAGACCACGACGGCGCAGCCCGGGAATTCGAGCAGGGCGTTTTCGAGGCTGCTGAGCGTCTCGACGTCGAGGTCGTTAGTCGGCTCGTCGAGGAGCAGCAGGTTTCCGCCCTGCTTGAGGGTCAGTGCCAGGTTCAGGCGGTTGCGCTCACCACCGGAGAGAACACCGGCCTTCTTCTGCTGATCCGGGCCCTTGAAGCCGAAGGCGGCGACGTAGGCGCGGGACGGCATTTCGACGTGGCCGACCTGGATGTAGTCGAGGCCGTCGGAGACGACCTCCCACAGGGTCTTGTTCGGGTCGATGCCGCCGCGGCTCTGGTCCGCGTAGGAGATCTTGACGGAGTCACCGATCTTCAGCTCGCCGCCGTCGAGGGGCTCGAGCCCGACGATGGTCTTGAACAGGGTGGTTTTGCCGACGCCGTTGGGGCCGATGACGCCGACGATGCCGTTGCGCGGCAGGGTGAAGGACAGCCCGTCGATCAGGGTGCGGTCCTCGAAGCCCTTCTGCAGGTTCTTCGCCTCCAGGACGAGGCCGCCCAGGCGCGGTCCCGGCGGAATCTGGATCTCTTCGAAGTCCAGCTTGCGGGTGCGGTCGGCCTCGGCAGCCATCTCCTCATAGCGGGCCAGGCGGGCCTTGGACTTGGTCTGGCGTCCCTTGGCGTTGGAGCGGACCCACTCGAGTTCCTCAGTGAGCCGTTTGGCCTGCTTGGCGTCCTTCTTGCCCTGGACTTCCAGACGGGCGCGCTTCTTCTCGAGGTACGTGGAGTAGTTGCCCTCGTACGGGTACAGGTGGCCGCGGTCCACTTCGGCGATCCACTCGGCCACGTGGTCGAGGAAGTACCGGTCGTGGGTGACGGCGAGGACGGCGCCGGGGTATGCGGAGAGGTGCTGCTCGAGCCAGAGCACGCTCTCAGCGTCGAGGTGGTTGGTGGGCTCGTCGAGGAGCAGCAGGTCCGGCTTCTGGAGCAGGAGCTTGCAGAGGGCGACGCGGCGGCGCTCACCACCGGAGAGCAAGGTGACGTCGGCTTCGGGCGGCGGGCAGCGGAGGGCGTCCATGGCCTGCTCAAGCTGGGAATCGAGGTCCCAGGCATCGGCCGCGTCGATCGCTTCCTGCAGCTGACCCATTTCCTCAAGGAGGACATCGTAGTCAGCGTCGGGGCTGGCCATCTCTTCGGAGATCTCGTTGAAGCGCTGGATCTTGCCGAAGATCTCGCCGACGCCCTCTTGGACGTTGCCCAGGACGGTCTTGTCCTCGTTCAGCGGCGGCTCCTGCAGCAGGATACCGACGGTGTAGCCGGGGCTGAGCCGGGCTTCACCGTTCGACGGCGTGTCCAGACCGGCCATGATCTTGAGAATGGTGGACTTACCTGCACCATTCGGTCCGACGACGCCGATCTTGGCCCCCGGGAAGAAGGACATGCTTACGTCATCGAGGATAAGTTTTTCGCCAACGGCCTTGCGGGCCTTGGTCATTGTGTAGATAAATTCCGCCATGGGTACAAATCTAGTGGTTCAGCCGGGATAACTCACATTCATGGGGTCCTGATGTCCACCCGCCGGCGGACAGGATGCGGCCTCAGCCGCCGCACCCCGGCTGCGGGTGCCCTGTCAGGCGGCTGCCCCTTTCAGTTCGCCCGTCTCCTGGTCGAGTTCTTCCGCCTCGCCGCTGACGTCATTGATGAAAACCGTGTGGGATCCGGCCCCGTCGCCGGCGCTGTCGTCGCTGTGTCCTTCCTGCGACTCGTCATCCTCCTGGCTTTCACGGCCGCTGTCTGGGAAGGCCGGGGCCGACCCGGGCTGTCCGGCAGCGTCCTGGGGGCCGTTGGTGGCGGTGCGGATGAAGTTGGCGGACCCCCACATGAGGTCGTGGCCGACGGACTCGGCGGCGATCTCGGCCACGTGGTAGATCCGGCCGTCATTTTCCCAGCTCCTCATTTTGAGCCGCCCCATAACGATGACCCGCTGGCCCTTCTTGATACTGCAGCCGATGTTTCCCGCCAATTGCCGGTAGCCCTGGACGGTGAACCAGTTGGTGTTCCCGTCCACCCAGGCGTCCTTGGCGCGGTCGTAGCGCCGGTCGGTTGAGCCCAGCCGGAACGACGCCGTCGCCACGCCGCCCGGCGTCGTCGAACTCTTGGGCTCCGTGGCGACGAAGCCGCGGACCGTGATGTTGTCACTCATGCTTATGTCCTGTCTCGAAATGTCGTGCCCTAGCAGGCCCCTTCAGCTTCGCGCCGCGGACGGACCTGCGCGAGGGCCCGGGCGCGCCATGTGGAAAACCCTGACATCAGACAGCCGCAGGGCACGGTAAGCTTTTTGAGGCGTCCCCCGGCAGCTGCCGGGCTGGTACGCCGGCATGCCCCAGTAGCTCAGGGGATAGAGCAGCGGCCTTCTAATCCGCCGGTCGGGGGTTCGATTCCCTCCTGGGGCACCAGAGTGCGGCTCTGGCCTGCCGGAACATTCCGCAGGTCAGGGCCGCGATCCCCCGGGCCAGGTGCCTGCAATCGCGGCGGCCGCTAGATCCACTTGTTGCGCTTGAACGTCCAGTACAGCACCAGGCCCATACCGATCATCAGGCCAAGCGCCATCGGGTAGCCGAAAACCCAGTCAAGTTCAGGCATGCTGCGGAAATTCATCCCATAGATGGTGCCTATCAGCGTCGGCGCAAACAGGATGGCCGCCCACGACGATATCCGCTTGACCTGCTCGTTCTGGGCGAAGCTCGACTCCGTCAGCAGCCGCATTTCGTCGTTCTGCCGCTGCGCCACCAGCGCCGCATTCACGGCGAGCGCATTCTGCAGCAGGGCGCGGAAGGCGGCGATGCGTTCGCTCAGCCGCAGCACATGGTCCAGGACGTCCCGATAGTGGTCCTGCAGCTCGGGAAGGGGCTGATGGTCCGGCGTTTCGGCCATCAGCGACTGCAGGATGGTTATCAGCGGAGCCGTCGCCCGCTGGAACATGATGACCTGGCGGGAGAGCTCGTAGATCCGCCGGGACACGCCCGGGTCCGCGGCGAAGAGGTCGTCCTCGATCTCGTCGACGTCGTTTTCCAGGCCGGCAACAACAGGCTCGTACTCATCCACGACCTGGTCCAGGATCGCGTAAAGCACAGCGTCCGGACCGAGGGCAAGAAATGCGGGCTGGGACTCCATCCGGTGGCGCACCCGGGCCAGATCCGGCGATTCGGCCCGGCGCACCGTAACCACGAAGTCCGCCCCGCGGAAGACATGGATCTCGCCGAACTCAACCTTTTCCAGATGGTCCAGATACCGGGCGGGGCGCAGGACCAGGAAAAGTGTTTCGCCGTAGTGTTCCAGCTTGGCCCGCTGGTGCCCGGCGAGCGCATCGTCCACGGCCAGGTGGTTGAGATCGAATTCTTCGGCCACGGAATGCAGCTCTTCGGCATCGGGCCGGTAGAGCCCGATCCAGGCCATGCCCTGGCGCTGCCGCAACACGAAGTACGTCTCGTCCAGGCTCTCCGGGTCCGCTGTCCGGTATCCGTCCACGTAGACGGCGTTGTCGACAATGCTCACGCCCGCGCCTCCTCCACAAGGCATTCCCTGGCTGCGACGCTATACCGTCGCCCGCCCCGTGCCAACAGCCCCGGCTTCCTGTGGGCCATCGCCGTCCGGCAGGTTCCTCCAGCGCGATCGGTGAGTCCCGTGCAGCGCACCCGCACGTCATGTCGCCGTCAGCCATCAGCACGCTTAGTATTGACCAGACAGGCAGGCCGCCGGGAAAGCCCCTGTGCCTGTCCGCAACCGAAAGGTACGGCCGCCATGACCCAGACGCCCCGCGGATTTGATCCCCACGATCCCACAAACGCCTTGAGCACCCAGCACCCGGGGGCAGCTGACGCCACCGCAGAGGAGGGCTACAGCCCCCAGCCTTCCGGCGCCACAGACCTGGTATCGGGGGATCCGGCTGCTGCAACGCCGGCGCGCCGCGCCGAGACTCCCTTGGAAGAGGCACCCTCCCCCGCCCCGGAGACACGCCAGGTCACCCGCGCGGGCATGGTCTGGGCCGCGGTCGCCAGCGCACTGGTAGTGCTGATCCTGCTCATCGCCTTCATCCTGCAGAACCAGGAATATGTCCAGGTGAAGTTCTTCGGCCTCCAAGGATCGGTCCCGCTCGGTATTGCGCTGTTCATCGCCGCGGTCGGTGGCGGCGTCCTTGTCGCCATCGCAGGAGCCGCCCGCATCATCCAGCTCCGGCTCGCGGCGCACCGCGCGCGCGTCAGCCGGCAGGCCGGCCAGGGCACACGCACGCGCTGACGCACCAGGACGCTAGCCTCTTCCCATGGACGCAGAACCGCTGGGGCAAACCGCGATTACCACCGCCGCTGCCGGCTGGCCCGACGTCGAGCGCCTCTTCGGCGTCCGGGGCGAGCCTTCGCGCTGCTGGTGCAGGTTCTTCGCCTTCACCGGACCGGAGTGGTCCGTATCGACCCCGGAGCAGCGGAAAGGCCAGTTGCGGGACAAGTTCGACGGCGGCGCCCCGGCACCGGGGGTGCTGGCCTTCCGCGACGGTAGTCCGGTGGGCTGGTGCGCGGTGGAGCCCCGCGGCTGCTATCCCAGGATCCTGCGCTCGAAAGTCCTGACGGCGGCGGGCCCGGAGGTGGCCCAGGATCCCGGGCGGAACAAGGTGTGGTCCGTTACTTGTTTCGTGGTTTCCCCCGGCCAGCGCCGGGCCGGTGTGGCGCGGTCGCTGCTCGCCGCCGCCGTCGGGCACGCCATCGCCCACGGCGCCGAAGTCGTGGAGGGGTATCCCGTCGATCCCGCGCAACGTCCCAAAGCCGGCCCGGCAGACCTCTATCACGGCACCCTGAACCTCTTCCTGGCGGCCGGCTTCGAGGCCGTCAGCGCGGCGGTGCCGGGACGCGCCGTCGTCCGCCTGGCGGCGCCCCGACCAGCGGCCGGCAACCCCTAAGGCAGGGTCAGGATGACCGGCCCGTCCTTGGTGATGGCCACAGTGTGCTCACTGTGGGCGGCGCGGCGGCCGTTGGACGAGCGGAGGGTCCATTCGTCGTCGTCGTGGAAGTAGTCGTCCTTGCGGCCCAGGATCAGCATGGGCTCGATCGCGATGACCAGGCCCTCGGTCAGCTTGATGCCGCGGCCCGGCCGGCCGTCGTTGGGAACGTCCGGCTCGGCGTGCATGGTCTTGCCGATCCCGTGGCCGCCGTGGTCCTCGAGGAGGCCGTAACCGGCGCGGCGTGATGCCCCGCCGATGGCGTAGCCGAGGTCACCCATCTTGTTGCCGATCCGGGCGGCCTCGATGCCGCGGGCCAGGGCAGCGTCGGTGGCGTCGACCAGGGCCTGGTCCACGGGGTCGGGCGTGCCCACGATGAAGCTGATCGCGGCGTCCCCGCACCAGCCCTCGAGGAACGCCCCGCAGTCCACGCTGAGCAGGTCGCCGTCCTGGAGCCGGTAGCCGTTGGGGATGCCGTGCACCACGGCATCGTTGACGGACGTGCAGATCACTCCGGGGAACGGTACCGAAGCCCACCGCGGCTTGTAGCCGAGGAAGGCGGGCGTGGCCCCGGCAGCCGCAATTGTCGCGGCCGCCACCTCGTCCAGTTCCTTCAGGGACACGCCGACGGCGGCGGCCTCGCGCACGCGTTCCAGCGTGTTGGCCACCACCCGGCCGGCTTCGCGCATCAGGGCAATTTCGGCTGGGGTCTTGATCATCGACATGCCTCCAACTCTAGGGCCAGCGAAAGCATGGCTAAAGTTGCCCCATGGCCAACCCTGAACTGCTGTCCGCGATCCGATCACGGCTGCGGCAGGCCGCCGATCCGGCCCGTGCGGCAGGGGCGCAGGCCTACCTCAAGTCGGAGATGCCCTCGCTGGGCGTCCGGGTTCCGGAGGTCCGGCGCATCGTCAAGGCCGCTGCCAAGGAACTGCCTCCGGGGTCCCTGCAGGAACTGCAGTCCGCCGTGCTCGAGCTGTGGCGGGGCGCAGGCTGCCGGGAGGAACGCTACGCGGCCATCGACCTCACGGGCCTGCGGCTGGCCGCCGGTGAGCTGGGCATGCTGCCGCTCTACGAGGAAATCATCCGTTCCGGCGCGTGGTGGGATCTGGTGGACGGAGTCTCGCACCGTCTCTGCGGGCTGCTGCAAACCCACCGGGAGGACATGTCCCCCACACTCATCCGCTGGAGCACGGACGCGGACTTCTGGATCCGGCGGGCGGCCATCACTGCACAGCTGGGCGCAAAATCGGCGACGGATCCCGTCCTGCTCGCCGCGGTCATCGAACCCAATCTAGCTGACCCGGAGTTTTTTATCCGGAAGGCGATCGGCTGGGCCCTGCGGGACTACGCCGCCACGGACCCTGGCTGGGTCCGGGGCTTCGCGGCGCGTCACAGCGAAGCGCTTAGCCCGCTCTCCCGCCGGGAGGCCCTGCGGAAAATCAGCTGACCTGCGGAATCTCAGATCACCGGGCGGGTGGTGACCGGCTCCTCAGACTTGCTGAAGAGCAGCTTGGTCTTGGGGTCGAGGAAGATCAGGTACAGGGCGAAGAGCAGGGCAATAATCGCGGCGGCGTTGCGGGCCAGCGCCAGTGCCAGGCCGAGATCCGCGGTCTGCAGGTAGGGGAAGACCTCCAGCTGGTCCGAGATCGCGTACACCATAAAGAACGACACGATGAAGTACAGGGCCTTAACCTGCCAGTCGTCGCGGATGCCAGTGACGGCGAAAAGCGGGATGAGCCAGACGACGTACCAGGACTGGATCATCGGGGCCAGGACGACGACGGCGGCGAACGCCAGCGTGAGCCGGCGGATCAGGCGGTCGTAATCACCGCGGAAGATCTGCCAGGCGATGATGCCGAGCGCCAGCAGCTTTCCGGCGTCGTACACCCACTTGGCGAGCCCCCAGCCGTCGAGTCCGAAGGCGTTGAAAATGGACGCGACCACCAGACCCAGCAGCCCGACCGGGGCGTACCAGATCCAGATGCTGCCCGGGGCCGACAGCCCGCTGATCCAGCCGAAACCGAAGCCGTTCACCAGGCTCATGGCGTACAGCAGGGCCACGCTGATGCCGGCGGTGAGCCCCCAGAACACGAACTTCCGCGGCCAGCTGGCGCCTTTTCCTGCCCAGAGCAGGCCGATGAAGGGCAGGAAGACGATCGTGATGGGCTTGACCGAGATGGACAGGGTTACCAGGACCAGGCCGAGGATCACACGCCGGGTGGCGCAGTAGTAAATTCCCGCAAGGGCCAAGCCGATCATGAGCGCGTCGTTGTGGACACTGGCGATGAAGTTGGTGAGGAAGAGCGGGTTGGCTGCCGTCAGCCACAGGGCGCGGTGCGGGTTTACGCCGTGTAGTTCGGCGAGCTTCGGCACGTAGATAATGCACAGCACGATTCCCACCAGGGCGGCGAGCCGGAACAGCATGATGCTGGCTTCCGGGTGCACGTTGGTGGACCAGACCACGAACTGCTCGATCCAGAGGAACAGCTGGCCGTACGGGACGGGGGCCTCGGTCCACATCTTGTCGGCCCCGAGCTGGAAGTAGTTCGACAGCGCGGAAATGCCGTTTTCGTACGGGTTGAAACCCTCCACCATCAGCCGGCCCTGCCCGATATAGGCGTAGACATCGCGGCTGAACAGCGGCACCGAGAACATCAGGGGCAGCCCCCACAGGACAACCGCCTGCAGGGTTGCCTTGCGGGCCTCGGCTCCCCAGACCCGGACGCGCTGGCCTAGCCTGAGCCAGGCGCGGACGAGCAGCATCCCGCCGACGGCCAGGAGCACAATGCACAGGCCGACGCCGAGGGCTTCGGTGCGCATCCAGATAAACAATGGAACGCGGCGGAGCTCCGAGGCCGGCGCGAGCCAGCCGACGCCGAGAGAACCGATCGCCATGAAGAGCGAGCCGACGAATCCCGCCAGAAGCGGTGAACGTGCATTGTCCACGTCAGCAACGGCTGCCGCCGGGGACGTGCCGGCAACCGTTTTCCCCGCCGCAGGCACAGGCGCCGTCATCTCAGGATCGTCCAATCTGTTGTGGGGCTCTACTGCAGCCTCAGCCGGCCGTGGGAACCGGCCAGGGGCTGGCCGCGATGACGAAAAGTTTCGCCGGCCGCGTACCCGAAATCCTAGCATCGGACCGCCCGGCGGCGACGAAACGGTAGGCTGAGCGCGTGCCTATTTCTAATGAACGCATCGTCTGGATCGACTGCGAAATGACCGGCCTGGATACCGAGAACGACGCCCTCATCGAGGTTGCCGCGCTGGTGACGGATTCGGAGCTCAATATCCTCGGTGACGGCGTCGACGTCGTCATCAAGCCCGATGACGCCGCCCTGGCGCAGATGAACGACTTTGTCCGCGACATGCACACCCGCTCGGGGCTGCTCGAGGAGCTCCCGCACGGCAAGACGATGGCGGAGGCCCAGGCCATTGTCCTGGACTACATCAAGAAGTGGGTGCCGGATCCCAAGAAGGCCCCGCTGGGCGGCAATTCGGTGGGCACGGACCGGGTCTTCCTGGTCCGTGACATGCCGGAACTCGTGGAGCACCTGCACTACCGGGTCATCGATGTGAGCACCATCAAGGAGCTCTCGCGGCGCTGGTACGCGCGGGCCTATTTCCAGTCCCCCGCCAAGCTCGGCGGCCACCGGGCCCTCGGCGACATCCAGGATTCGATCGACGAACTGCGTTACTACCGCGAGGCCGTTTTCGTCCCGGCGCCCGGACCGGACAGCGCCACCGCCCAGCGGATCGCCAGGCGGGTCATGGGCACAGTGGAGGAAGCGGCACCCGCCGAGGCTCCGTCCGGGACGCCGGCGACCTAGCCCCGGACTGATCTTCGGTTAGTAATCTGCGCCACGTTTGCGGAAATTTTTGATGAAAACCTAAGAAAGTGGCAAAAGCAGCCCCGAAGAGCAGGTAAGCTATTTGTCGTTGCCTTTTCAGCCAGCCGGATCACCGGAGGGCATGGCGGGGCACATGGTGGGCGTAGCTCAGTTGGCAGAGCGCCTGGTTGTGGTCCAGGAGGTCGCGGGTTCAACCCCCGTCGCTCACCCTCATAAAGGACGGCAGTGATTGTCCGACCTTAGACGAAGGCCGTACCGGATATCCGGTGCGGCCTTTGTTGTCTGTGCAGTTGTCCGTGCCAGGAACGCGAACGGAAGGAAACGCAATGAAGCGCAAGCTTTTTGAAGAAGACCACGAGATGTTCCGTGAGATGGCTGCCGAGTTCGACACGCGTGCCGTGGCACCGCACTACGCCCAGTGGGACGAAGACCACATGATGTCCCGGGAACTGTGGACGGCGGCCGGGGAGCAGGGCCTCCTGGGCCTGGCCGTCCCGGAGGAGTTCGGCGGCATGGGCATGGACGATTACCGCTTCCGCGCCGTGATCGACGAGGAATTCGCCAAGAGCAACCACCTGGCCGTGGGACTGGCCTTCCATCTCCACGATGACCTGGTCCTCCCCCACCTGCTGGCCTACGGCTCCGACGAGCTCAAGAGCCGGTGGCTGCCCGGCATGGTCTCCGGCGAGAAGGTCACATCGATCGCCTGGACCGAGCCGGGCGCTGGTTCGGACCTCCGCGGCATCCGCACCAAGGCCGTCCGCGACGGCGACGACTGGCTGATCAGCGGCCAGAAGACCTTCATCGGCAACGGGATCTCCGGCGACGCCTCCCTGGTCCTGGCTCGCACCGACGGCGGCACCGGCCGCGGAAACCACGATTCCTTCTCCCTGTTTATGGTCAGCAAGGGCGAGGGCTACAACACCGGCAAACAGCTGGACAAGATGGGCCTCAAGGCTTCGGACACCGCCGAACTGTTCTTCGACAACGTCCGGGTTCCGCACACGGACCTCGTCGGCGAAGTGGGCAAGGGCCTGCAGTACGCTGCCGGGCAGCTCCCCCAGGGCCGGCTCGCGATCGCGGTGGCGAGCTCCGCCGTCGTACGCGCCACCTACGAGGCGACAGTGCGCTACACGAAGGACCGCAACGCCTTCGGTGAGCGAATCATCGACTTCCAGAACAGCCGCTTCGAACTGGCCGACATCCTCACCGAGGTCGAGGTCACCGAAAGCTACGTGGACCATGCGATCCTGGCCTTCAACGCCGGCGAGCTGGACGCCGCGTCCGCCGCCCGTGCGAAGCTGTGGGCGTCCGAGCGCGCCAAATCCGTCACCGACCGCTGCCTCCAGCTGCACGGCGGGTACGGCTACATCCTGGAATACCCTGTGGCGCAGGCCTACCTGGCCGCCCGGCTGCTGACGATCTTCGGCGGCACCAACGAAATCATGCGCGACGTCATCGGCCGCACCATCGCCGACTGACCCGCCCCCCGTATACACAGCACTGCACCAGAGGAACCTTCTGACATGACCGTCCTGCCCATCACGATCTGGGGTGAGCCCGTACTCCACCGCCGGGCCGCCGAGGTTGAAGTCTTCGACGACGAACTCCGGACCCTGATCGCCGACATGTTCGAAACCAACGACGCCGCCAACGGCGTCGGTCTCGCCGCGCCGCAGGTGGGGGTGGGCAAGCGGCTGTTTGTCTACAAGTTCGACAACGACGACGGCGCCCCGCCGTCCGGCGTCGTTGTCAACCCGGTGCTGACCCTGTCCAAGGTTTCCGGCGCGCTGCCGGACCCGGATGAGGAAGAGGAGGGCTGCCTGTCCTTCCCGGGCGGGCAGTACCCGCTCAAGCGTGCGGAGTGGGCCCGGGTGCAGGGCTTCGACGGGAACGGCACCCCGGTCGAATTCGAGGCCACGGGCTGGTTCGCCCGGGTCATCCAGCACGAATACGACCACCTCGACGGCAAGCTCTACGTCAACCGGCTAATGGACCGGTATGCCCGCAAGGCCATGAAGCTGGCCAAGAAGAGCGGCTGGGGCGTCCCCGGGCTGACCTGGATGCCAGGCGTGGATCCGGACCCCTTCGGGCACTGACACTCGGCCAGGCGGCACGGGTGCGCGGACTTCCCCCCTTTGACGCCGATGCGCAGGAAACCGCCGGCGTTTTGGCGGGACGCGCCCAAGGTCGCGCCGCAAAGGTGGGGAATTTCCGCGGAGATTCCCCACCCAAGTAACCGGTTCCGAAGTGACCGGCCGGCTAGCTCCCCGGCGTCCGGTCGACGGCGGCAAGGATTGCCGCGCCCAGTTCAGCGGGCTTGGTGAACTGCGGCCAGTGGCCGGTGGGAAGGTCCACGTAATCGACGTCGCGGACGCGTCCGAGCTCCGCGACGTACGGGTGGCCGCCGGCGATCATTTCGGTGAGCATGGACGACGGGAACTCGCAGGCGATGACGGTCGCCGGGACGTCGTAGCGGCGTTCGTCGTTCAGCCGCTGCTGGTCCTGGGCCACGCCTTTGGGCTGCGGGATGGCACGGGCCCGGAACATGGCGCGCAAGTCGTCGTCGAGGTCGGTGAGGTCTTCATCCTCGAACAGCTCCCACGGCGGAAGCGGGACCGCGTCGCCGTCGTCCGGCAGTTCGTCATTGATGACGCCGCCGTCGCCGAGCGGCCCGCTGTCTACGTAGATTGCCCGCACCACCTGTCCCGGGCGGGCATCGACGGCGCCGTGAATGATGGCGCCGCCACCCGAATGGCCCACCAGCACGACGGGGTCATCAAAGGTGTCAATTGTCGCCACGACCGCGTCGATGTGGGTGCGCAGGCCGATCCCGGCCCGCGGCGCATCTGCCGATTCCAGACCGGGCAGCGTGAGCGGGTGAACCTGATGTCCGGCCGCCACCAGCGGCGGAGTCACCTCCTCCCACGATGAGGCGTCCAACCAGAATCCGGGTACGAGGATGATGTCCATGCCGGTACCCTACCTGCCCGGGCGGACTTAATGGCCCGGGACGGGCGGATGATTTCCTGGAACCCCGGGCTACCCCTCGTCCGGGCGCTCGAGCTTCGACGCGTGATCCGGAACGTACCGGAACAGCTCCCGGGGCGGGCGCGTGTAGTTCACGGCCTTGGGCCGTTCGGGCAGCGTCACCGGCTCCGTGCGCACTTCGGTGTAGTCGATGCTGGAGAGCAGGTGGGCGATCATGTTGATCCGGGCCCGCCGTTTGTCCTCCGCCTCGACCACATACCAGGGCGACTCGGCCGTGTCCGTCTGCACAAACATCTCATCCTTGGCCCGCGAATAGTCTTCCCAGCGGAGGATCGCGTCACGGTCCATCGGGGAGAGTTTCCATTGCCGCATCGGATCATTCAGCCGGGATTTGAAGCGCCGTTCCTGCTCCGTGTGGCTGATCGAGAACCAGTATTTGAAGAGCAGGATGCCGTCCTGGATCAACAGCCGCTCGAAGACCGGGCATTGGGCCATAAAGCGCTTGTGTTCAGCGGGAGTGCAGAATCCCATCACATGTTCGACGCCGGCCCGGTTGTACCAGGAGCGGTCCATCAGGACGATCTCGCCCGCCGCGGGAAGATGCGCCACATAGCGCTGGAAGTACCATTCACCCCGCTGCCGGTCCGTCGGGGCCGGCAACGCCACGGTCCTGGCTACACGCGGATTCAGGTATTCGGTGACCCGCTTGATCGCGCTGCCTTTTCCGGCGGCGTCCCGACCTTCGAAGATCACCAGCACGCGTGCGCCCGTGCTGCGGACCCACTCCTGCAGCGCGACGAGCTCGGCCTGGAGACGGTACAGCTCGGCCTCGTAGAGACCGAGGGCCAGCCGCCCGGGGCGTTCCGGCGCGTGTCCCTTGGCACCCTTTTGGCCCGCATGTGCTTTGCCGGAGCCGGCCTTGCCCGAGCCGCGCTTTGGATGTGCCATGGTTCCCGTCCCGTTCCGTGCGGCGTGGCGGGCTCTACCTGTCCCTGCTGTGTCGCGGACTTCCCTGCCGCGCCCATTCTCGCCGAGCGGCTGACAGCCCACAAGGGGGCGCCGGACCGGGACAGCGGGAACTCCGGCTCCTATGCTGGGGCCACGGAAGCCTGCCCCTGCCGCTTAGCGCGGAGTGCCGGTCAGCAGCTCGACGACCTGGTAGGGATCATGCCCGGGGACGACGTTATGCATGGTGATCTTCGCTTCCGCCGGCGTGATGTGGATCTGCCAGCCCCAGTCCGGGCCCTCCGGTGCGGGGTACGAGCCGGTCAGGCGGAGCACGCCGTCGGGTCCTACCTCCCCGGCCAGGTTCAGCCAGGTCTTGGCCGTGTGCCACGAATCCGCCCAGACCGCTTTGGCCGCAGCTGCCGTACCGCCGAGCAGCAGCACGCCGTCCTGCGGCTTGCCGTCCTCCGCCCAGGTGTAGGAGATCGTGGCGAAGTCGTGTGCGGTCACGCCTGCCGTGGCACCCCCGGGTGATCGCCGGTAGTCGTCCGTCGGCATGATCCGTAAGTCGTTGGTGCCGTTCCAGCTGCCGAAATAGGGTGCAAGGAACTCGACGATTGTCATGGTTTCAGTCATCGCTGCAGTCTAGCGGCCGGTTCCGGAATAATGGTTTGCTGTTGCGGGCAGGAGCCGAGGATACGCTTCATGGCGTCCTTCTCCGCCGGAGTGACCCACAACCGGTAGGCCGCCTTCACCGAGACCTGCCGGGCGACGTAGTGGCAGCGGAAGGCCTTGTTCGGCGGCAGCCAGGTGGCGGCGTCGGACGCGCTTTTGTCCTGGTTGGCGGGGCCGTCGACGGCGATGAGGTTCAGCGGATCGTTCGCCAGGTGCTCGCGCTGCGCAGGCGTCAGCTGCTGGGCGCCCTTTTGCCAGGCATCCCCCAGCGCCACGACGTGGTCGATCTGCACCGCTTTGCTGCTTTCGGCTCCCCTGCGAAACGTGACCTGCCGGCCGGTGTAGGGTTCCCGGAAGGTTCCGCTGGCCACCCGACAGCTGGATTCCTTGCTGAATTCGGCGCCGGCAAGGTCCCTGCGGAGGATGTCGTTGCGCGTATCGCAGCCGTTGCGGTCCACGTCGAGCCACGCCTGGCCGAAGGCGCTGCGGTCGTAGTTGTCCCGGCCCGCCCGGCCCTTGACCGGGAGCGTGTCCAGCAGTTCCGCGGCGGTGCCCGGGGGGACCGGCCGCACGGAGGGAACGGCTTCCATCCAGCCGGCCGCCAGCACGGGCGCCTCGCTGGGTCCGTCGGCGGGCGGCTCGACGGCGGCAAACTGTCCGGCGGTGAAGAACCAGCCGAGCCCCGCGACGGCGGCGAGGGCAGCGGCGGCCAGCAGGGTCCACGCCAGGCGGGACCGCCGTCGCTCTTTCCGGTATGCCGCCCACGTGAGCGTCACGCGGGCTCCGGGGCGGGGCGAAGTCTCTCCACACCCGAAGCCTAGGCCTGTCCCCCGGTGCCGTGCGGGTTGTCCACAGTGTGGAGGACGAGTGCCTTCTCAGTTCTCTTTCGTCACCCGCACGAGGTCTTCGTTGGCGAGGGCCATCAGCGATTCGAGCTGCTGGACCCGCGACTCGTCGACCTCACCGGCCGCATGCTTGGCACGGGCATCGTCGAGAAGCCGTTTGGCTTCCTTGGAGTTCTGCCGCGCAACGTCCAGGGCGTGTTCCAGGGTGGTTTCGTGCTCCACTGCCGAGTTCTGTTCCATTGCACTATTGTGGTGCCCTTTCCCGGCCGATTCCAGAGGATCGGCCGGGAAAGACAGAACAGGACAGAATTCAGGGCCGGAGCGTCAGGCCGTGACCTCGACCGGCAGGCCGGCAGCTTCCAGGGTTGCGGCTGCGTCCTTGGCGGGGAACGACGGCGGGTTCACGCCGGCCATTTCCTCCATAACGCGGACCACCTGGCAGCTGTAGCCGAACTCGTTGTCGTACCAGACGTAGAGGATGACGTTCTTGTCGTTGGAGATGGTGGCAAGACCGTCGACGATACCGGCGCGGCGTGAGCCGACGAAGTCGGTGGAGACCACCTCAGGCGAATCGATGTAGTCGATCTGCTTCCGGAGGTCCGAGTGCAGCGACATCTCCCGCAGGTAGTCGTTGACCTCGTCCTTGGTGGTGCCGTTTTCCAGGCTCAGGTTCAGGATGGCCAGGGACACGTCCGGGGTGGGGACGCGGATGGAGCTTCCCGACAGTTTGCCAAGGAGCTCCGGCAGGGCCTTGGCCACCGCCGTGGCGGCGCCCGTCTCGGTGATGACCATGTTCAGCGCGGCAGAGCGTCCGCGGCGGTCGCCCTTGTGGAAGTTGTCGATCAGGTTCTGGTCGTTGGTGAAGGAGTGGACCGTCTCCACGTGGCCGTGCACCACGCCGTAGCGGTCATTGATCGCCTTCAGGACGGGGGTGATGGCGTTGGTGGTGCAGGAGGCAGCCGAGACGATCTTGTCCGAGTCGGTGATCGCGGTGTGGTTGATGCCATGCACGATGTTCTTCAGCTCGCCCTTGCCCGGAGCGGTGAGCAGCACCCGGGAAACGCCCTTGCTCTGGAGGTGCTGCGACAGGCCCTCAGCGTCGCGCCAGCGTCCCGTGTTGTCGACGACCAGGGCGTCGTGGATGCCGTAGGCCGTGTAGTCAACCGTCGAGGGGTTGTCCGAGTAGATGACCTGGATCTGGACGCCGTTGGCGGTGATGGTGTCGTTCTCGAGGTCCACCTTGATGGTGCCTTCGAAGGAGCCGTGGACCGAGTCGCGGCGCAGCAGGCTGGCGCGCTTGGCGAGGTCGTTGTCCGAACCGCGGCGGACCACGATGGCGCGCAGGCGCAGGCCGTGCCCGCCGCCGGCCTTTTCGATCAGGAGGCGGGCCAGGAGCCGGCCGATGCGGCCAAAGCCGTAGAGAACGACGTCGGTGCTGGTGCGGTCGTCGCCGCCGCGCTTGCCCACAACGTCGGCGAGTTCTTTACGAAGGAACTCGTCCAGGGTGGCGCCGTTGCCTTCGACGCGGTACTTCTCGGTGAGGCGGGCAATGTCGATGGCTGCGGCGCCGAGCTCCAGCTTGGTCAGGGCGTCCAGCAGCGGGGCGGTTTCCTCGAGGCGCAGTTCTTCCTTGCTCATCCGGCGTGCGAAACGGTGTGCCTTGAGGATGTTCATGGTGGACTTGTTGATCAGGCTGCGGCCATGGATGGACGTGACCACGTTGTTCTCGCGGTACAGCCGGCCGATCACCGGAATCATGGCCTCGGCGAGCGCCTCCCGGCCCATCCACGTATCAAGACAAGAATCTGACGTCTGGCTCACAGAAATACCTTCCTAGAATCCACCACATACGACCTCGTATGCGGAAGTGGCGGCCGGAGGTTGTCCGGTACCTCGGCGCCGGGGATTCGGTCCACCCCGGGCGCCTGTTCGAGCAAAGAAAAACCACCGGCTGCGAACGCAGACCCGGCGGCAGAACTTCTACGTTCACCATCCATTCTACGGGCGGCCCGGCGGGGTGCGGCCCGGGGAGTGCGTGAAATGACTCACACCGGCCCCGAGGCCCCATGACGCAGGTGCCCCGTGAAGGCTGTGAGCCCGGGATCCGGTCCCCGCCCCGGCCGGCAGTTCGGCTCGCCTAGCGGGCGTCCTCGAGGATCATGTCAAAGGCCTTTTCGGCGATCATGATGGTCGGCGCCTGCGTGTTGGCACTCACCAGCCGGGGCATGATCGAGGAGTCAACGACCCGCAATCCCTCGAGGCCATGGACCTTGAGCCGCGGCGAGACTACGGCGTCATCAGTGGTTCCCATGGCGCAGGTGCCCACGGGGTGGTACGAGGTCCGGCCGTAGGAGCGCACGAATTTCACGTACTCGTCGCGGGTTTTCACCCGGCCGCCGTCGCCGATGTGTTCGGCCTTGGTGAGCGCCGTCATCGAGGACTGCTCCATGATCTGGCGGCTCTGCTGCACCCCCGCGATGGCCATCTCGAGGTCGTAGTCGTCCGCGAGGTAGTTCGGATCGATAAGGGGCGCTGCGCCCGGGTCGGAAGATATGAGACGAACCGTTCCCCGGCTCCGGGGCCGCAGGAAGTACGAGTTCAGCGTGGCACCAAACCCGGGCTTCAAGGCAGCACCGCCCGTTCCCGCCCGGGCGGCCGGCAGGAAGTGGAACTGCAGGTCTGGGGTCTTCTCCTCCTGGTTGGCGTAGCTGAAGCCGCCGGCCTCGACGAGGGTTGAAGCGAAGGGTCCTGAACGGAAGGCAAGGTACTCGACGCCGGCCATGACCGTGGCCGGCCGTACCTGGTTGAACCGGTCCAGGCTGTGGTAATCCTTGAGCTCGTAGACGATGTCCACGTCGCAGTGATCGTGCAGGTTCTTGCCGACGCCGGGCAGGGCATGGACGGTATCGATGCCGACGGCGGCGAGGTCTTCCGGGTCGCCGATGCCGGACAGCTGCAGCAGCTTGGGTGAACCGAAGGCGCCGGCCGAGATAATCACCTCGAGGTTGGCGCTGTACGTTTGCGGGCTGCCGCCTTCGATGGCGTGGATCCCGACTGCCCGGCCGTTCTTGATGATCACCTTGGATACGGTCACATTGGCGCGGATGGTGAGGTTGGGCCGATTGCGGGCGGGCTTGAGGTAGGCAACGGCCGCGCTGCACCGGCGGCCGTTCTTGGTGGTGGTCTGGTAGAAACCGACGCCGTACTGCTCGGCCCCGTTGAAATCGCTGTTGTAGGGCAGTCCGTACTCCTGGCCCGCCTGCACAAAGGCCGCCGAGAGCTTGTGGGGACGCAGGAGGTCGGAGACTCCAAGCGGGCCCTGGGTCCCGTGGTGCGGTGCCGAGAGCCGGCTGTTCGACTCCGAGCGCACAAAGTACCTCTTCACCTCGTCGGCGGACCAGCCGACGCAACCAAAATCCTTGACCCAGCCGTCGTAGTCCTCAGCCACACCACGGGTGAAGACCTGGGAGTTGATCGACCCGCCGCCGCCCAGGACGCGGCCCTGGGCCAGCGGGATGCGGCGGCCATTGCTGTGCGCCTGCGGAATGCTCGCATAGTCCCACTGGTACGGCCCGTTCTTCAGCCTCGGGAAGCCCGCGGGGATATGGATGAGGGGATGGCGGTCGGATCTGCCGGCCTCGAGCAGCAGGACGCGGACTGAGGGGTCTTCGCTGAGCCGGCCCGCCAGAACACTGCCGCCGCTCCCGCCCCCGGCAATCACATAGTCGTATGCTGCGTCATCCGGCACTCTGACTCCTCAACCATCGCCGAAACGCCGCCCCCAAGCGTTGAGTGAAGTCTGTAGTTTCGCGGTGATGTTGTCAAGCATCTGGATTTACCTGCAACGCGGCAGGTGGGCGGCACACGGCAGGGAGGACCGGGCTTCTTGGGGGGTGAATGGATGGGTTGACCGATACGCCGGGTTCTGTGTTCCCGCGCCGTTACCGGCGTGGGAGTAGCGGCCATCCATCTACGAACGCCGTTGCCGACGCCCTCCAGCAGCCTACCCGGGCACTCGGGCGGGCAGCCCTCAAACGTGCCCTGTCTGGCCTTGCTCCGGGTGGGGTTTACCTAGCCTTTCCGGTCACCCGGGAAGCTGGTGGTCTCTTACACCACCGTTTCACCCTTACCTGCCCTGCAGCCCGTGCAAGCACGCGCGGCATGCAGGCGGTCTGTTCTCTGTGGCACTGGCCTGCGGGTTACCCCGAGTGGGCGTTACCCACCACCCTGCCCTGCGGAGCCCGGACGTTCCTCGAGCCACTTGCGTGACGCGCGGCCGCCTGGTCAACCCATCCGCTGTCCATTCTACGGTCAGCGGGGACGCGTCCGGGGACACGTCCGGCGGCCGGGCCTATGATCGGGGAATGGACCAGTCCGACCTGACCCGGCGCCGGCTGCTTGAGCTGGCCGGAATCGGCCTTGGCGCCTCCGCGCTGGCGGCCTGCACTGCAGACGCCGCGCCTGATGTCACGTCCCCCGCGGCACCCGCCGGCCCGACGACGAACGCGACGCCGGCCCGCGCCGAGCCTCTGACGGTCCGGACCAGCAGCGGCTCGTTCGTCTCCGCCTACCGCCCGGGGGTCACCAGCCACTGGGCCGTGGCCGCACCGGACATGCCGCGCGGCGGCGCGCAGCCGCAACTGCCCGTGGCAGTGTTCCTGCATGGTCTCGGCGGAAGCCACAATGTACTACTGGACGGATTGGCAGCCCACGAGGCCCTCCAACGGCACCTTGATGCCGGCGGGACGCCGTTTGGTGTGGCGGCCGTGGACGGCGGGAACACCTGGTGGCATGCCCGCGCGGACGGCAGTGACACCCAGTCGATGCTGGTGAAGGAATTTGTTCCCTTTCTGGGCGGCCACGGATTCGACCTCGGCCGGGTCGGGCTCTTCGGTCTCTCCATGGGCGGCTTCGGCTCCCTGCTGCTCGCCTCCCAGGGCCGGCTGCCCGGGCTCCGGGCCGTCGCGGCCATGAGTCCGGCGGTGTGGGACAACTACGACTCGCGCATCGAGGGCGCCTTCGACGGGCCGGCCGACTTCGCGGCCAACGACGTGTTCGCGCTCCGGCCCCGGCTCGCGGCGCTGCCCAAGAGGATCGATTGCGGCACCGGGGACGACCTTGCCACCACCGTCCGTGCCTACCGCACAGGGCTCACGGGCGACGTCGAAGGCGGCTTCCAGCCCGGCGGTCACGACGACGGCTACTGGCGCTCCATCCTCCCCGAGGTGTTGTCCTTCCTCGGCAGCAACCTCACCTGATCCCACGCCGGAATCGGACCGCTAAGATTGTGCGGTGCTGATTCTGCTGCCGCCCTCTGAAGGCAAGACCCCCGCGACGGCCGGCGACGCCGTCGACTGGGCGTCCCTGAGTTTCCCCGGACTGAACGCCTACCGGGCCAAGGTGCTGGAGGGGCTCGGAACGGTCAGCGCCCACGAGGATGCCCTGGCGCTCCTGGGCGTCGGCGCATCGCTGCGGGCCGATGTCGAACGCAACACGCGGCTGCACGCCGAGCCGGCTGCGCCCGCCCACCAGGTGTACTCCGGGGTGCTGTACGACGCGCTGGGCTATGACTCACTGACGGCGGCGCAGAAGCGCAAGGCCGATGAATCCGTGCTGGTCATTTCCGCGCTCTGGGGTGCCATCCGCTTTGGCGACAGCGTTCCTGCCTACCGGCTGTCAATGGCCACCGCGCTGCCCGGCGCCGGGCGGCTGGCGTCGTTCTGGAAGCCGCAGCTCACGGAGGCCCTCGCGGCCGCCACGGCAGGCGAACTCCTGGTGGACTGCCGCTCCAGCACTTACGCCGCCGCGTGGGCTCCCCCGCCGCCGCAGACCGTTGCGGTGAACGTGTTCACTGAGGTCGGCGGCGTGCGGAAGGTGGTCAGCCACTTCGCCAAGCACACCCGGGGCGAACTCGCACGGCACCTGCTGACCCGCCGGGGCAAGGCGCCGCAGACGCCCGCCCAGCTGCGGAAGGCGGCGGCCGAAAAGTGGACCGTCGAACTGGTGGAGGGCACGGCCCGGAAGCCGCACACCCTGAACATCATCCTGCCCAACTAGCTCGCAGCAGGGGCCGTTTTGAGCCCCTAAACGGCCTTGACTGCTAGTCAGTCGGGAGGTTGGGTCCACTCCACTCGGCGGAGCGGACCAGGATGCAGCCGGAGTCGGGGCAGAACACGATGTCGTCCTCGGCAGCGGCCTTGATTTCGGCGAGGTCGCCGGGGCTGAGCTGCATGCCCGAGCCCTCGGATGTTCCGTGGAAGAGGCGGGCCGCGCCGACACCGCGCTTGGCCAGGGTCTTCTCGTAGACCGCCAGCAGCCCGGCATCCAGGCCGTCGGCGAATTCGGCACGCTGGCCGCGCACCACTGTGGCTTCGGCGCCGATCTCCGCGAGCTTCTCGTCCAGCTCGGCACGGATAGAGCCGAAGGAGCCCTGGATGTCGTCCACGATCTGCTGCTGCGTGGCCTGGCGCAGGCGCAGGGAATCCAGACGCTCAAGGACTTCGAGCTCAACATCTTCGAGGTCGGAGCGGCGCTTGTTCAGGGACACAAGGTCGCGCTGCAGGGCCACGAGGTCCTTGGACAGGCCGGTGCCGCTGTTGAGCTTCGCCTCGTCCCGTTCAATCCGGGAGGCCACCTGCTCCACGTCCGCCTCGGAACGCTTGAGCTCGAGTTCGGCGTCGTGGACGGCCACTTTCGCGGCACCGAGTTCGCCGTTGGCCACGCTGAGGGCAGCTTCCAGATCGGTGATCCGGGAGTCGCTTTCAAGGCTTCGGCGGCGGTTGAACAGGGATTTGAGCTTCGCATCAAGTCCCTGCAATTCGAGCAACTTCAACTGTTCCGCCGGTGCTGCCTTGGCCACTATTTACCTCCGCTTGTTCCCTGCCGGCCGGAGCCGGGCACCTAGTCGGCGCTCCCTAGACTCTAGCGCCTAGCGTGCTCCCCGGCCTCGCTACGTCCCCACCGGCTCCCAAACCTCGCTGCGCTCGGTGTGGGTCCCTCGCCGGTGTGGGCCCGGCGACGGACCTCGCACGCCAGTGTTAGCCCGGAGTCAGAATGAAGTCCCACGGATCGCTGTTGGTGGTGCTGACCCGGATCTCGACGTCGTGGCCCTGGTCGCTCAGCACGTTGCCCAGCGCCTCGGCCGCAGCCGGCAGCCACAGCCACTCGCTGGCGAAGTGGGAAACGTCGATCAGGTACGGCCGGTCGTTGACCGCCGCCTCACGGGCTTCCGACGCCGGGTGGTGCCGGAGATCCGCGGTCAGGAAGACGTCGGCGTTGCTGGCCCGGACCTCGCCGAGGAGCGAATCCCCGGCGCCCCCGCAGACTGCCACTCGGCGGACCAGCCCGTCCCGGTCCCCGGATACGCGCACTCCGCCGGCGACCGCGGGCAGGATGCCGAAGACGCGGGCGGCGAAGTCGCCCAGGGTCAGGACGTCCTCGAGGTCCCCGACCCGCCCGATGCCTTCCTCCGGCAGGCCGTTCGCCGCAGGGCTCAGCGGGGCGACGTTCTGCAGTCCCAGCGCGTCGGCCAGGACATCCGAGACGCCGCCGACGGCGGAATCACCGTTGGTGTGCACAGTCAGCAGCCCCGTCCCTGATTCGATCAGGCGGTGCACGGCCCGGCCCTTGGCGGTGGTGGCCGCGACCGAGGTGACGCCCTTCAGCAGCAGGGGATGGTGGGTGATGAGCAGTTCGGCGCCAAACTCGATGGCTTCCTCGATCACTTCGAGGGTGGGATCGACGGCGAAGAGGATCCTGCTCACCCCGGCGGAAGGGTGGCCCGCCACGAGGCCCACCTCGTCCCAGTCCTCGGCGAGGGATTCCGGCCAGAGTTCCTCGACGGCCAGCAGGATCATGCCCAGGGTGGGGGCCCCGGGCGTTTCCGCGGATCCGTTGCCGGCAGCGTCGCTTCCATCGGAAGGGCTGGCTGAAACGTCGGTGTTTACAGGTTCCATACCCACATTTTTACCCTATGGAACGGCCGGCCCCGCAGACTCCGGGAATCATCGGGGCCCTTCGACCATTGAACAGTGCATGAGAACTTTTGTCCTCGGCGGAGGCTGCTTCTGGTGCCTCGACGCCGTCTACCAGAAAACCAAGGGTGTCAGCGCGGTCGTTTCGGGCTACACCGGAGGCCACGACCGTAACCCCGACTATTACGCCGTCTGCTCCGGGACCACCGGCCACGCCGAAGTCGTTGCCGTCACGTTTGATGAGGAGATCATCCCGGCGGAGGTTGTCCTGGACATGTTCTTCGCCCTCCATGACCCCACCACGCTGAACCGCCAGGGTTACGACGTCGGCACGCAGTACCGTTCCTCGATGTTCTATGAGACCACCGAGGAGAAGATCCTCTTTGAGGACGCGATCGGCCGGAACCAGTCGCTGTGGGCGCATCCGATCGTCACGGAAGTCAGCCGGCTTCCCGTGTTCCACAGGGCAGAGGAGATCCACCAGGACTACTACGCCAAGTTTCCGGAGCAGGGCTACTGTCAGGTGATCATCAATCCGAAGCTGGCCAAGGCTCGGAAATATTACTCTGCATGGCTTAATGCTTAGCTAGGGCCTGCGGGCCCTCGCTAGGCTGACCTCAGCATTCCCCTCCCACAGACAGGCGCAGACACCCATGGCACGGATCTATGACGATGTTACCCAGCTGATAGGCGGCACCCCGCTGGTTCGGCTCAACCGGCTGACCGAAGGCCTTGACGCTACCGTTGCCGTCAAGCTGGAGTTCTACAACCCGGCAAACAGCGTCAAAGACCGGATCGGTGTCGCCATCGTCGACGCCGCGGAGAAGGCCGGGGCCCTGAAGCCCCGCGGCACCATCGTTGAAGGCACGTCCGGCAACACCGGCATTGCCCTGGCCATGGTCGGCGCCGCACGCGGGTACCGGGTCATCCTGACCATGCCGGAAACCATGTCCACCGAACGCCGCGTCATGCTCCGCGCCTACGGTGCCGAGATTGTGCTTACTCCCGGCTCCGAGGGCATGCGTGGCGCCGTGGAGAAGGCCCAGGAGATCGTCGCCAACACGGAGAACTCCATCTGGGCCCAGCAGTTCGCCAACGAGGCCAACCCCGAGGTCCACCGGAAGACCACAGCCGAGGAAATCTGGTCCGACACCGACGGCAAGGTGGACATCTTCGTCGCCGGCATCGGCACCGGCGGCACCATCACCGGCGTCGGACAGGTGCTGAAGGAGCGCAAGCCCGACGTGCAGATCATCGCCGTCGAGCCGAAGGACTCCGCCATCCTCAATGGCGGCGCCCCGGGCCCGCACAAGATCCAGGGCATCGGCGCCAACTTCATTCCGGAAATCCTGGACACCAACGTCTACGACGAGGTCCTCGATGCCACCCTGGAGGACTCGGTCCGCGTGGCCCGGGAACTCGGCGTCAAGGAAGGCATCCTCGGCGGCATCTCCTCCGGCGCGATCGTCTGGGCGGCCCTGGAACTGGCCAAGCGCCCGGAGAACGCCGGTAAGCTTATTGTTGCTGTGGTCTGCGACTTCGGTGAGCGTTACATCTCCACCGTGTTGTACGACGACATCCGCGGCTGAGCCCGGCCCTGTCCCAAGATTTCGTAGAAAGGTCTTTGTGAGCTTCTTCGCAAGACTGAAGGAAGACCTCGACGCCGCCCGGTCGCACGACCCGGCGGCTCGAGGTTCTTTTGAGAACTTCTTTGCCTACTCCGGCCTGCACGCGATCTGGTTCCACCGCGTGACGCACCGGATGTGGCAGAACCCGGCGCTGCGCTTCCCGGCACGGCTGATTTCGCAGCTGGCCCGGTTCCTGACCGGGATCGAGATCCACCCCGGCGCAACGATCGGCCGCCGCTTCTTCATCGACCACGGCATGGGGGTCGTCATCGGCGAAACCGCCGAGATCGGCGAGGACGTCATGATCTACCACGGAGTGACCCTCGGCGGCCGCTCCCTGGCCAAGGTCAAGCGCCACCCCACCATTGAGGACCGCGTCGTGATCGGCGCCGGAGCCAAGATCCTGGGCCCCATCACCATCGGCCGGGACAGCGCCGTGGGCGCCAACGCCGTCGTGGTCAAGGATGCCCCGGCCGAATCGATCCTCACGGGCGTGCCAGCCACATGGCGGCACCGGGACGCACAGCGCGAAACCAAGCCCGCCGTCGACCCGGCCGAATACCTGATCGAATACCGGATCTGACCGGAGCTTCCCGGTCGGAAGCCGCAGTGGCTACGCGGGAAAACGCTTGTAGATTCGCCAGATGACGACGTCGAATGCCCGGTCCGGCAGCAGCCGCCGCAGCAGCAGGATGGCCCGCGCCCCCTTGCCCACCGGATAGCGGGTCTTGGGCCGCGGCGACGTCGCGGCGTGGACGATCGCATCGGCGATGACGTCCGGGGGCGTGGACATCGAGGATCCCACGGTGGAAGCCAGTGCCGCCGCGACGACTTTCGCCTGGTCCATGTAGGGCCCTTGGCCGGACGTGGCCAGCAGGCTGTCGCCGGAGATGGCGCCCACTCCGATTCTGTTCCCGACGGCTCGATGATGCACACGTCTATGCCGTGGGGTTTGAGTTCGATCCGCAGCGAATCACTGAGTCCCTCGACCGCGAACTTCGTGGCGTGGTACCAGGCACCCAGCGGCTCATACATCTTTCCGCCGATCGAGGACACGTTGATGATCCTCCCCCGCCCCGCCGCCCGCATCCCGGGGAGCACCAACTGGGTCATGCGCGCCAGCCCGAAGAGGTTGACGTCGAACTGCCGCCGCCCCTCGGCCAGCTCCACCTCCTCCAGCGAGCCATAGGAACCGTAACCGGCATTGTTCACCAGGACGTCGACCCGGCCGTGGTCGGCAATCACCTGCCCGACGGCGGCGGCCATGGACTCCTCGTCCGTGACGTCCAGCGCCAGGACCGTCACCCCGTGGGCCTTGAGGGGCTCCATCTTCTCGACGCGGCGCGCCCCGGCATAGACGGTGAAACCCCGGCCCGCGAGTTTCCACGCGGTCTCAAAGCCGATTCCGGTGGAGGCACCGGTGACAAATGCTACGGGCTGGGTCATCTGCTGCACTCCTGGGTCGGCGACGTGGACGGCTGTGTAGACGGGTTTCCTGGGGAAACGCGAACGGCCGGTGCTCCCAGAGTAACGGGAGCACCGGCCGTCGGTGTCGGTCGAGGGACTAGTGGGTGTCCACTGCCTCGATTTCAGACTTGTCCTCGCCCCAGAGGGTGTGGAAAGTTCCTTCGGCGTCGACGCGGCCGTAGGTGTGCGCGCCGAAGAGGTCGCGCTGGCCCTGGATCACGGCGGCGGGGAGGCGCTTGCGGCGCAGGCCGTCGTAGTAGGCCAGGGACGAGGAGAACACCGGCACCGGGATGCCGAGCTGCACGGCGGTCGAGACCACGCGGCGCCAGGCCGGGAGGACGTCCGCGATGGCCTTGGTGAACGCAGGGGCGAAGAGCAGGTTGGCCGGCTTCTCCTCCGCGGCGTAGGCCTTGGTGATTTCCTTGAGCAGCTCGGCGCGGATGATGCAGCCGCCGCGCCACAGCGAGGCGATCTCGTCCAGCTTCAGGTCCCAGCCGTATTCCTTGGCCGCGGACGTGAGCATGTCCAGTCCCTGGGCGTAGGAGACCAGCTTGGAGGCGTAGAGCGCCTGGCGGACGTCCTCGACAAAGGTCTCGGGGACCTCGACGGCGGCCTCGCCGCCGGCCAGCAGGTCCTGGGCCTGCTTGCGCTGCTCCGCCTGGGAGGACAGGGCGCGTGCGAAGACCGATTCGGCGATGCCCGACGTCGGGGAGCCCAGCTCGAGGGCGGAGATGACCGTCCAGCGGCCGGTGCCCTTCTGGCCGGCGGCGTCCACGACGACGTCGACGAACGGCTTGCCGGTCTTGGCGTCCACGTGACCGAGGACCTCGGCGGAGATTTCGATGAGGAAGGAGGCGAGCTCGCCCTTGTTCCACTCTTCGAAGATCTTTGCCTGTTCCGCCGGTTCGATGCCCGCGCCGGAGCGCAGCAGGTCGAAGGCTTCACCGATGACCTGCATGTCGGCGTATTCGATGCCGTTGTGGACCATCTTGACGAAGTGGCCGGCGCCGTCGGTGCCGATCCAGGCGCAGCAGGGCTTGCCGTCGACGTGTGCGGCGATCTTTTCCAGCAGCGGTCCGAGGGCGTCGTAGGACTCCTTGGAGCCGCCGGGCATGATCGAGGGGCCGTTGAGGGCGCCTTCCTCACCGCCTGAGACGCCGATGCCGACGAAGTGCAGGTCCTTCTTGGCGAGCGCGGCTTCGCGGCGGCGGGTGTCCTCATAGTGGGAGTTGCCGGCGTCGATGATGATGTCGCCCGGTTCCAGCAGCGGCTCGAGCTGCTCGATCACGGAGTCGACCGGCTTGCCGGCCTTGACCATGATGAGTACGCGGCGCGGCTTTTCCAGCGAGTCGACGAGCTCCTGCAGGGTTTCTGCGCGGACAAAGTCGCCGTCCTGGCCGTGCTTCGCCAGCAGGGCGTCGGTCTTCTCGACGGACCGGTTGTGCAGGGCAACGGTGAAGCCGTTCCGGGCCAGGTTGCGGGCGAGGTTGGCCCCCATCACCGCAAGGCCGGTGACACCGATGTGTGCTGACATCAAAACTCCAATTCATTCTGTGCAACGAGTGCAGTTCGTCCCGCGCGTGGGGCGGAACTTTTCTTCTTGGGATCAGTGGCTGTCGATAAACCATATGTATTTCCGCGGGCCGCTGGAAAGCAGTGCCCACGTGGCGGAATATGGAGCGTCACAAACAGTCTATGATTTCCGGCGCCCTGCGCGCCGGTCTGTGGCGAAACGGCGGCCGGATAGGCACCCGCACCACTATGCTTACCACTATGTCAACCAGCCTCCACCACCGTGCGATTGAGCACCTCGGCACCCGCATTGTGGCGGGCGATCTCCCGGCCGGCCACATCATGCTGGCCGAGCACCTCGAAGCCGAACTCCAGGTTTCCCGTTCGGTGGTCCGGGAGGCGGTGCGTGTCCTGCAGTCGCTCGGCCTGGTCGAAACGACCAAGCGTGTGGGCATCCGGGTGTTGCCGGCCAGCCGGTGGAATCCCTTCGATCCCCAGGTCATCCGGTGGCGCCTCGCCGGCGAGGGCCGCGGCGCGCAGCTGCGCTCTCTCGCCGAGCTGCGCACCGCCGTCGAGCCTGTGGCCGCCGAGCTGGCCGCCGCCAACGCCCCGGAGGAGATCCGCCGCGAGCTGGTGGACGTCTCGCACGCGATGCGCGACGCCGGCCGCGCCGGGGATGTGCCGAAGTTCCTGGAGCTGGACATCCACTTCCACTCCCTGCTGCTGACCGGCTCCGGGAACGAAATGTTCGCCAACCTGGTGGGCCAGGTGGCCGAGACACTGACCGGGCGAACCGTGCACGGCCTGATGCCGGACCACCCGCGCGACACGGCGCTGCAGTGGCACGTGGACGTGGCGGAAGCGATTGCCGCCGGGAACCCGGCGGCCGCCCGCGAGGCCTCGGAGCGGATCATGCGGGAGACCATCTCGGACATGGAACCTGAGTGGAAGGACCAGCCGAGGGTGTTCGTCCCGGTCCCGCGGCCCTAGCTGTCCTGCCCCGCCGCCGTGGCGCCCCTGCCATGCTCACTCCCCTGCATCCGGGCTGAAGTCCAGCAGCACCTTTCCCGATGCCGCCGCGTTCCTGGCCACCTCGAAGGCTTCCAGTCCGCTGCCGAGCGGGAAGGTGTGGGTGACCACCGGATCCACCAGCAGCGATCCGTCGGCGAGCGCAATGATGACGTCGTCAATTTCGTCGTTGAAGCGGAAGGACCCCAGCAGCTCCAGCTCGCGGGTGATGGCCAGCGAGATCAGGACGGGCTGCGGCCCTGAGGGCAGGAGCCCCACCATCACCACTTTGCCGCCGCGGACGGCACCCTTGATCGCGGAGGCCAGGCCGTGATGGCTGCCCGAGGATTCAATGACAACGTCGGCCCCGACGGCCGCGATAGCCTCCGCATCGTCGCCCTTGAGGACCTCGTCCGCGCCCACGGCGCGGGCAATTTCCAGCGGGCGTTCGTGCATGTCCACGGCCACGATCCGCCGCGCCCCGGCACGCTTGAGGACAGCCACGGCCAGCGCGCCGATGGGCCCGCTGCCGATCACGAGGGCCGTCTTTCCCGCCACGTCTCCCGCACGGGAGACAGCGTGCCAGGCCACGGCCGCAGGCTCCGCCAGCGCGGCTGTCCTCAGGTCCAGCCCTGACGGCAGGGGGCGGAGCATCCGGGCGGGCAGGGCAGTGTACCGGCTGAAGGCGCCGTCGGTATGCGGGAACCGCGCCGCACTGCCGAGGTAGGTGCAGCCCGGTGAAAGGTTCGGACGGTCTTGCGGATACGGGGCGGACCCCGGACCCGGTGTGGCGGGATGCACGGCGACACGCGTGCCGGCCGCGGGCCCCGAGCCGTCTCCGGCTGCCACGAGGACCGTTCCCACGATCTCGTGGCCCAGGATCATCGGCGACTTGAGGACCGATTCCCCCGCGGCTCCGTGCAGCCAGTAGTGCAGGTCCGAGCCGCAGATACCGCCGAAGGCGACTTCGACGACTGCCTCATCGGGCGCCGGCGCGGGGACGGGAACGTCCTCAATCCGGAGATCACCCGCCGCGTGGGCCACCACTGCGGCCGCCATGGCCGGAAGTTCCGCTACGCCGCCCATCAGACCACCACTGTCATTCCGCCGTCGATGAAGATGGTCTGGCCGTTGACGAAATTCGAGCCGTCGGACGCGAGCCAGACCGCCGGGCCGGCGAGGTCCTGCACGGTCCCCCAGCGATGCGCCGGAGTGCGGCCCAGGATCCAGGTATTGAACTGCTCGTCGTCCACGAGGTTCTGGGTCATTTCGGTGTGGATGTAGCCGGGTGCGATGCCGTTGATCTGCAGGCCGGACCCCGCCCACTCGGCCGTCATGGCCCGGGTCAGGTTGCGCAGTCCGCCCTTGGCCGCGATGTAGGGGGCGATGGTGGGCCGGGCGAGGTCCGTCTGGACGGAGCAGATGTTGATGATTTTTCCCCGGCCGCGCGGAATCATGTGCCGCGCCGCCTCCCGGCCAACGAGGAAGGCGCTGGTCAGGTCGGTGGAGATCACCCGCTCCCAGTCGGCGACATCCAGCTCCAGCATGGGGACCCGGTGCTGGATGCCTGCGTTGTTGACCAGGATTTCGAGCGGTCCGACGTTCTCTTCCACCCACGCGACGCCCCGGGCAGCCTCGGTGTCGCTGGTGACGTCGAAGGCGCAGCTGGAGATCCGCCCCGGCGGGTAGTCCGCGGCCATGGCGGTTTCCGCGGCTTTCAGCCGTTCGGGGTTGATCCCGTTGAGCACCACCGTGGCGCCGGCGTCGGCCAGCGCCCGGGCCAGCGCGTTGCCGATCCCCCGGCTGGAGCCGGTGACCAGTGCGGTCCGGCCTGTCAGGTCAAAAAGTCCGCTCATGGTTCGCTGATCCTCACTTGGTGTTGACGGTTGTGGTGACTGTCGTGCCGCTTCTGGCGGCGTCGCTGAGATTCGCGACGGCCTGCCGGACGACGGCAAGGTCCCGGTCCCCCAGCCCCTGGCGTTTCAGTTCCGCGTAGAGTTCGACGCCGGCCTCCGCCATCGGCACGGCGGCACCGGCGGCACCGGCGCTCTCGATCACGAAGGACAGGTCCTTGTGCATGAATTTTGCCGGTCCGGTGGGCTCGTAGTCCTTCGCGGCGAGCCGGGGGCCCACGATGTCCAGGACCCTGCTGCCGGCCAGGCCGCCCGCGAGCACGTCGTAGAGGGCAGTGACGTCCATGCCCGAGCGTTCGGCGAGTTCCGCTGCCTCGGCGAGCGCCGCCGTCGTGGTCCCCACGATGAGCTGGTTGCACGCCTTGGCAAGCGATCCGGACCCGAGCGGCCCTAGCCGCCGCACGGTGCTGCCCATGGCGCTGAAGAGCGGCAGGAGCCGCTGGAAGTTGCTTTCGCTGGCGCCCGCCATGATGGCCAGGGTCCCCTCCAGTGCCCCTTGGGTGCCACCGCTGACGGGAGCGTCGACGACGACGGCGTTTCCGCCGCTTGCCCGGGCCACCCGCGCGCCGAATTCCTTCACCGCGGCCGGCGAGACACTGCTCATGACCACCACGGCGGTTCCGGCTGCGGGCGGGTTTACGGACCAGCTGGCCAGGAGCCCCGCGGCGGCGTCTTCGATGTAGGGCAGATCCGGGAGCATAAAGATGATGACCGGGGCGTCGCGGAGCTCTTCCACCTCTGCCACGCGGGCGCCGCCGAGGGTTTCGATCCCTTCCAGCGCCGCCGGCGAACGGTTCCAGGCGCTGACAGCCCAACCCGCTTTGAGGAGGTTTGCCGCCATCGGCGCCCCCATCAGGCCCAGACCCACAAAGCCGGCTTCCTTCCGGTCCCTATCCATGCTGCCTCACTTCGTCGTGGTTAGTCTGTAGTGGCCACTCTCTGAAATCTGTTCAATATCCTAGCCTCCATTCAGTATGATGAACACCATGACGACTAAAACCACCGTCGCGATCGCCGTCCCGCTCGAAGCTGAGCTGGTGGAGCGCATCCGCGCAGTAGATCCCTCCGTTACCGTCCTCTACGAACCGGAACTGTTGCCTCCGGAGCGCTTTCCCGCAGACCACTCGGGCGATCCGGACTTCCGCCGGACACCTGAGCAGGAGGAGCGCTACTGGGACATGCTCAACCAGGCCCAGGTGCTGTACGGCTTCCCCAACGAGAGCCCCGCGGGTCTCGCAAGGATCGCCGGCAGCAATGCCCACCTGGAGTGGATCCACGCCATGGCGGCAGGAGCCGGCGGTGCCGTGAAGGCATCGGGGCTCGACGCCGGGACGCTGCAGAAGTTCAAGGTGACCACCTCCGCCGGCGTGCACGCCCTGCCGCTTGCCGAGTTCGCCGCCCTCGGCATCCTCAACGGCTTCAAGCGCAGCGCGGAACTGGCTCTGGACCAGGCGGCAAGGAACTGGCCCGAGCTGCGCACCCCCACGCGGCTGGTCAACGGCTCCCACCTCGTGGTCACCGGGCTCGGGGAGATCGGCCTGGAGACTGCCCGGATCGCCCGCGCACTCGGCATGACCGTCAGCGGCACCAAGCGGACGGTCGAGCCCCTCGAAGGCATCCAGGACGTCACGGACAACGACGGCCTCGCCGGCCTGCTGGGCGCCGCGGACGCCGTAGTCAACACCCTTCCCGGCACGCCGTCCACCGAAAAGCTCTTCAGCCGCGAAGTCTTTGCGGCCATGAAGCCCGGCACGGTCTTCGTGAACGTGGGGCGCGGCACCGTTGTGGACGAGGAGGCGCTGCTGGAGGCGCTTGGGAACGGCCAGGTGTCCTACGCGTGCCTGGACGTGTTTGCCGTGGAGCCGCTTCCGCAGGACAGCCCGCTGTGGAACCACCCCCAGGTGATGGTGTCCCCGCACACCTCGGCCCTCAGCGCCGCCGAGAACCGGCTGATCGCCGAACGGTTCTGCAGCAATCTGCGGACCTACCTCGACGGCGGCGAACTCCCCCACGTGGTGGACACGGTTCACTTTTACTAGATCCAGACCTCGGCCGGGTTTCTGCGGTCCTGGTTGCACGCCCAGGGGCGGCCCTCCCAACAACGGAGGGCCGCCCCTTTTGTGTCGGTTCGTGTTGGGTCGATGCGCGCTGTGTCGAGCCCTGCGACGCAAAACGCGAAGCCGCGCCCCCTTCCTGAGCGGAAGGGGGCGCGGCCGGCCCGGCTGACCGGGCAGCAAACGCGAGGGCTTAGCTGGCGTCCTCCGTGAGGAGGAGGTCGCGCCCCACGGTCTCGGGGGTGAAGAAGGTGGTGACGAACGAGATGAGGGCAAGTACCAGGGAGTAGATGGCCAGCACCAGCCAGGAGTGATCGGTGACAGCCAGGAGGGCCGCGCCAACCAATGGCACCAGCCCGCCGGCCATCACGGCAGAGAGTTCGCGACTCATGGCCACGCCGGTGAACCGGTACCGCGAACCGAAGAGTTCGGGCAGGAGCGGGCACTGCGGGCCGAGCATGGACTGGACACCCAGGGCAATGCCCACCACCATAACGATCCACACGAGCGTGACGTTGCCCAGGGTCACCAGGTAGAACGCCGGCAGCGCGATGATGGCCTGGAACAGCGCGCCGTAGCGGTAGACCGGAACCCGGCCGAACCTATCCGACAGCGCACCGAAGGTCACGACCATCACGGCGGCGAAGCCGGCGGCAATGAGCAGGCCGACGGGTCCGATGAACTTGTCGCCGGGGAAGATTCCGTCTTTGGACGCCAGGAAGGCGATAAGCAGGGCGGAGTAGATGGAGGAGTTCCCGTTCTCGCCCATCCGCAGGCCGATCCCGATCAGGGTGTTCTTCTTGGAGTGCTTCCACAGCTGTCCGATGGGGTTCTTGGCCACGTTCTTGTGCTTCTCAAGTTCCTGGAAGACGGGTGTTTCCTTCAGCCGCAGCCGGATGAAGATGGCTACCGCAATCAGGAGCACGCTGGACAGGAACGGCACTCGCCAGAGCCAGCCTTCCAGGGTGGCCTTGTCCGCCATGGCGATCAGGGCAAAGGTACCGGCGCCGAGCAGTGTGCCCAGCTGGATGCCGACGAACGGGAGCGCAGCGAAGAAGCCCCGACGGCGGCGGGGTGCGACTTCGGAGATCAGCGTGGTGGCCCCCGCCTGCTCTGCGCCGGCGCCCAGGCCCTGGAAGATGCGCAGGGTGACCAGGAGCACGGCCCCCACCATTCCCGCCTGTTCAAAGGTCGGCAGCAGGCCAATGGCGAAGCTGGCCGTCCCCATCAGGCCGATAGTGAGGATGAGGACCATCTTGCGGCCGAACCTGTCGCCGATGTAGCCGAAGATCATTCCGCCAAAGGGCCGGGCCGCGAAACCGACGCCATACGTGGCGAACGACGCGATCAGTGCGCCGTCGTCGCCCAGCGGCTTGAAGAAGAGCGGCCCGAAGATCAGGGCCGAGGCCAGGCCGTAGATGTAGAAGTCGTAGTACTCCAGGGCCGAGCCCACGGAGCTGGCAAGAGTCGCCCGTCGCAGCTGATCTGGATCGACGACGGCGCCGTCGGCTTCAGCAAGCGGTGTATTGGTACTGGTTGTCACAAGCACTCCCTCAAGAACACTCCAGACCCCCGTTGGCCTGGTGGGATATGAACAACCCTCGAAGGGGATGATCACCATGTTGAACAGCGTACAACATGGTGATCACCTAGCCAATGTGTAATCCGATATATTTTTCAGGGACGCCACCGCGCGGGGATGGCGCCGGCGTTAGCCCATGGGGTTGCCCAGGGACCGGGCCAGTTCCTTGAGTTCTTTGACCATCAGGGCGCCCTGTTCGTCCGAGTATGTGGCCTTCAGCGCTGTGACTGACAGGCCCAGGCTGGGCCCGTGCGCACCGCGGGTCGGGACGGAAACGGCCAGGCAGACGACACCCGTGGTGGACTCCTCGTCCTCGAAGGCATAGCCCTGTTCCCGAATGACCTCGAGCTGGGCCTTGAGTTCGGCGCCGGTCCGCAGCGACTTGGGGGTCAGCACCGGAAGTTCGGCGTCGTCCGGGAACATCTCGGCAATATCGTGGTCATGCAGCCGTGCCAGCAGCGCCTTGCCGACGGCGCAGAGGGAAACCGGCATCTTGTCGCCGATGTTGGACGTCAGGCGCACGGCGGGATGGCCCTCATAGCGGGCCAGGTAGATGACGTTGGTTCCGTCCAGCATGGCGATGCGGACTGTTTCGCCGGAAAGCGTCGGAGCCTGCTCACAGAAACGATAGAACTCCTGGACCTCGTCAAGGCGGCTGAGGTAGGCCGCGCCGAGCTCGACCAATTTGCGCCCCAGGGTGAACTCCGCACCCTGGCGGTTGATGAGCCGGGCCTCTTCAAGGGCAAGCAGGAGGTTCGATGTGGAGGATTTCGGAATTCCCAACTCCCGCGCAAGGTCACTCAGCGTGAGCCGTCCGGTCGCAGACGCAGCCAGGGCCTCCAACACGGCGGCGGCGCGGGTGACCGCCGGCGCCGGCGAGGCACTTCCCAGTCCATCAGAGGTTCGGGGAGCTCGGGAATCGGCCATGATTCTCCTTCAGGTATCGCGCGTGTGTCGCAGGCGCCGTTCGAACGGCTGTTCATTCAGCTGAACAGTAACCATCATAATGTCTGGAGTCGCCAATCTCCCACAGCGGCCTGCCCCGAGCGCAGGTTGTTGCCGGCCCGGAGTCAGCCGACGGCCACAACGGGGTTCGTGAGCTCCCCGATTCCTTCGACGCGGCAGGTGACAGTGTCGCCGGGGTGGATGCGTGCACACTCGGCAGGGAAGCCCGTGAGCACCAAATCGCCGGGGTGAAGCGTCATGAACGACGTCAGGTAAACCAGGATTTCCGCCACGCCCCAGCCCAGATCGGCCGAGCTCGCCGCCTTGAGCTCCGTGCCGTTGTGGGTGATCCCGATGGCCAGGTTGGCGCCGTCAAGCCCCGTAACGATCCACGGCCCTGCCGGAGTGAACGTGTCCTGGCTCTTGGCGCTGATCCAGAGATCGTCCGTCTTCTGCAGGTCCCTGGCCGAGACGTCGTTTCCGATCGTGAACCCCAGGACCGCCGTCAGTGCGTTGTCCAGCGTCAGTCCGCGGGCCCTGCTCCCGACGACTACCGTGAGTTCAGCCTCCGGGTCAACATGGCCCACGTCTGGACCCAGTTCTATGGCGTCTCCCGGCCCCACCACACTGGTTGCTGCCTTGTGGAAGGCCTGGGGAGGCAAAGCCCGGCCCGCAGGCCCGGTGTTGTGGGCCATGCCCAGGACATTGGCCGGGGCGCTTGGCGCCAGGAAGGTGAACGTGCTTTCGTCGGCCGTGTCGCCGTTTTCCCACCCCGTGCGGGGGGAACTACCGGCGTTCGCCAAGGAACCGGGGAACGGCGAGTCCACAACTGTCCACACCCGGCCTGCTTCACTGTCGAAGGCCGGGGCATCGTTGGCGACGAAGAAGTGCTCGGCGTCAGAGACGGGGGCAAGGGGGCGGACCCGGGCGATTCGGCGGGCACTCGTGTCGTTCATGAAAACATCCTAGGTGGCGGCCACGGACCGGCACGGAATGTGTCGGTGCGGGCGCCGTCCGCCCCGGCCCCAGGCCCGGGCCGGGCCGTCGAATGTCCGTCAATTACGCCATCGAATGGTCATTTCGGCGCGTCGGAATCAGCCCCGCCTGTTTCACATTTCCCAGTGTTCACGGTATATTCATATCAAGCCTTCCACCGCGGCATCCCCCAATAGTCGCGGTGGAAGGCTTTTCCAATGCCTGCGTAAATGCCCGGCGTTTCAGACCCGCCGTCCCCCTGCTACGCCGCGTCCGCTATGGCCTCCCGGAGCCGCCAGCCGCCACCCAGTCCGTCACGGATGATTTCCATCGTGGTGAGGGCGGAACCCGAGTTGCGGCCCAGCCTCGCCTGGACCTGCCAGACCTCGACGTCGACGCGGCTCAGCCCCTTGGGCATCCGCCGCTCCGCCTCCCACCAACTGACCCGCTCGAACCAGCGGACCGGCTCCGCGCCGACAATCCATTCGCGGCCGCCGCGGACCACCGCCTGGGGCCTGCCATCCGGGCCCGATTTCACCATGACGTGTTCCATGCCAGCCACGGTAGGCCGGGGCACCGACAATATCCGCGGCGCAGTCCGCCGCGCACAAATAGCCCCGCCGTGCGGCCTTCAGGCATGCACTGACGGGGTTCCATGGCAAAACTCTTTGGGGGCACGGGCCGAAGGGTAAGCGGCTGGCACCTCCCGGCAGGCTGGCTCCAGTTCATGGGGGGACACAGGAGCCAGCCTCGGGGAATCGGCACATCGCTGGGATGCACCGTGTGGGACTGTCAGCGAATGACATTGCCACGTCCGAGGTAAAGGTATGGGCGGGACCTTTACTATTCCTTGGAGATATGGCGTCGTTCCTGCCGGCCTGAAACGAAGGGGGCAGAAGAGGCGCCGCTCGCCGCCGTGATTAACAGCCGTTTGTGCCTTACGTCACTGCCACGCGAACGACTTTCTTCACCGATCGGTTTCGCGCCACTCCGATGGTTATAATCGATCTGCCTCCCGCTGGGGGCGCTGTGGATTCAATACTTTGGAGGCTGATGTGGACGAGAGTTTGGCGCGTGTTTGGGTTGCTTCCGCAGACAGTGAGTCCGCGGACTTTGCAGCGGATCAAGCGCGAATGGACCTACACGATGCAATGACCGAGGCCCTGGATGGCGGCGCCGATCCGCAGAGTGTCTGGGCCGCTTCCAATGCCACTGACTCTGACATGATGCGCGACCAACAAGATGCGGATCTGCCCGAGTTGGCATAGTTGAGAGGCGTCGGCGGTCGCAGCCGGGATACGACCGCTGACGCCTTGAAGCCGTCCTGGTCCCTGCCTGGTTTTAGAACTTAATGATTTCCGTCATGGGCTAGTAATAATGCTCCGGTCTTCAAAGCCCGAGGCGGTTTCAGGGCGGTTTGGTTCCTGCAGGCCATGTGTGGCGGCTGTAACTTTACGGATGACACCGAAATAGTGCGGACGAACTCTGCGGAACCCGACACGCCCGAGACCACGCAAAAGCCCCGCTGTTCCGGGGATTTCCAGAACAACGGGGCTGCGTAACTTGGTGGGTCCTACCGGGATCGAACCGATGACATCCACGGTGTAAACGTGGCGCTCTACCAGCTGAGCTAAAGACCCAAACCGCTGTTTTCACGCTTCCGCGCTTCAACCAACGAACAGTTACTGTACCGGATGAACCCGGCGGAACGCCAATCGGGCCAAGGCTCCCCCGCCCCGTTCACAGCGGGGGCAGTTCGGCGGCGAGCCACGTGAGCGCCTCGCTGACGCCGGCGTCGAGCTTGACGGTGGCAAGCCCGTCCCCGCGGGTCTGGCCACGGTTGATGATGACCACGGGCTTTCCGTGTTTGGCGGCGTGCCGGGCAAACCGCAGGCCGCTCATGACCGTCAGCGAGGAGCCTGCCACCAGGAGGGCACCTGCCTCATCCACCATGGCGTAGGAGCGCTCCACCCGGTCCTTGGGGACGTTTTCTCCGAAGTAGACGAAATCTGGCTTCAGCGTTCCGCCGCAGGCCGGGCACTGGGCCACGACAAAACTCTCAATCAGGGCGGCGTCCTCGACCGTGGCGTCGGCGTCGGGGGCCATTTCAACCACCCCGGCGGCGAGGGCACGTTCCAGGAAACCCGGATTGAGTTCCTCCAGCACGCCCGCCAGCAGCTTCCGGCTGTAGCGGCGGTGGCAGGAGAGGCAGACCACCTGGTCGAACCGGCCGTGGAGGTCCACCACGTTGACGCTCCCGGCGTCCTCGTGGAGCCGGTCCACGTTCTGGGTGATGAGGCCGGTGAGCAGCCCGCGGTTCTCCAGCCGGGCGACGGCGGCGTGGCCCTCATTGGGGTCGGCCCGGCGAAGGTGGGACCAGCCGATGTGGTTGCGGGCCCAGTAGCGGCGCCGGTTGTCCGCGGCGCCGATGAATTCCTGGTAGGTCATCGGCGCCCGGGGCGCGGCACCCGGTCCGCGGTAGTCCGGAATGCCGGAATCAGTGCTCAGCCCGGCACCGGTCAGCAGCGCAAAGCGTTCTCCCGCGAGAATGCCGTGGATATCCTGCAGGACCTCAAGTTCGCCACGGGCGGGCTCGCCGGCGGCGACCGGGGGCAGGCTGGCGAACCCCGTCATTCCGATCCCGGGCCGCCTCGTCCTCACCGCGTCAATTCCCGCCGAGTCCCGCCAGGGCGGCGCGGTACTCGGTGAAGTCCCGGGCCTGGCCGCGGGGATTCACCACGACGTAACGCACGGTTCCGCCGGCGTCGATGATGAACGTTCCCCGCTTCGCCATCCCGCTTTCGGCGTCGAACACGCCGTATTGCCGGGCGACGGCGCCATGCGGCCAGAAGTCCGCCAGCAGGTCGAAGGAGTAGCCTTCCTTCTCCGCGTAGGCCCTCTGGGCGAATTTGCTGTCCACCGAGATCCCCAGCACGGCGGCGTCGGCATCCTCGAGCAGCGCCAGGTTGTCCCGGATTTCGCACAACTCCCCCGTGCAGATGCCGGAAAAAGCGAACGGGAAGAACACCAGTACGACGTTCCGGCCCCGGAGTTCCGAGAGCGTCACGGGTTCGCCGAACTGGTTCACCAATTCGAAGTCGGGAGCGGCCTCGCCGACGGCGGGCACAGCCGGCGCCTCAAGCAGCGGATCCCCGATGACGCCGGCGCCCGTTTGGGTCACTTGTTCTTCCGCGTGACCAGACGGGTGGCGCTCCAGTCCTTGGAGACGCCCGCGGAGGTGGTGTAGTGCAGGCCGGCCGTAGGCGCAGCGTCCTGGATGTCAGCCGGCGAAACGTAGCCAACCCGGCCGGACTTGGGGGTCAGCACCCACACAACGCCGCCCTCGGTCAGGGTGGTGCGCGAGCCGACCAGGGTGTCAACGAGGTCGCCGTCGTCGGACCGCCACCAAAGAATCACGGCGTCAACGACTTCGTGGTCGTCCTCATCGAAGAGTTCCGAGCCGGTGAGATCTTCGATGTCGTCGCGCAAGTCGAAGTCGACGTCATCGTCATAACCGAATTCCTGGATCAGGTCTCCGGTTTTGAAACCCAGTTTTTCCGCCACATTTACCGAAGTGGCGGCGTCGGCCTCGCTCACGTGTTGCTCCTATGCTTGGTGTTTTCAACAGCTCTAGTGATTTCCATTACTCCAAGCCAACACCCTTTGCGCCTGCGCTTCAAGCTGTTGACCCCGCGATCCGCCATATTCTGCGTCACACACGGCGATCCAAGCACCGCCCGGCGGTGCTTCGTCACACAACCAGTATGCCGGTCAAATACGACGGTGCCCCCACACGACAGCTACGCATCCCCGAGCTGTCAGAGCTAGAGTGGCTGATGACGACTACGCCCGCGAGGGCGAATGCCCCGCCGACGCAGGCGGGAATAGTTGTGATTGGACCTTGCCCGGCGCACATGACCGGGCAGTTGTAACCGATATGTCGCACACGTCGCGTTCACGCCAGGCAGTTACCCTGCCGGAGCTGAGGGTGCCGATGAATGCGCTCAAAGAGAGGTTGGACGTGGCTGCAGGAGAAGAGACCTCCCATATCCTCAGCGGGTTGACTAACCAGCTGCCTGATCGTGATCCGGAAGAGACCGCCGAATGGCTGGAGTCCCTGGATACCCTGATTCAGGAACAGGGCACCGAGCGTGCCCAGTACATAATGCGCAGCCTGCTCCAGCGGGCCGGCGCGCAGAGCGTTGGTGTGCCGATGGTCACCACCACGGACTACGTCAACACGATCCCCGTGGACCAGGAAGCGGAGTTCCCGGGCGACGAGGAAATCGAGCGTAAGTACCGGGCATGGCTGCGGTGGAACGCCGCCGTCATGGTGCACCGGGCGCAGCGGGCGGACATCGGCGTCGGCGGGCACATCTCCACCTACGCCGGAGCGGCGACCCTCTATGAGGTCGGGTTCAACCACTTCTTCCGCGGCAAGGACCACCCCGGCGGCGGAGACCAGGTCTTCTTCCAGGGCCACGCCTCCCCCGGCATGTACGCCCGCGCCTTCATGGAAGGCCGCCTGACCGAGGAGGACATGGACGGGTTCCGGCAGGAAAAGTCCAAGGAAGGCCACGCCCTCTCTTCCTACCCGCACCCGCGCCTCATGCCGGAGTTCTGGGAGTTCCCCACGGTCTCGATGGGCATCGGCCCCATGAACGCGATCTACCAGGCCCAGTCCAACCGGTACCTCGCCAACCGCGGCATCAAGGACACCACAGACCAGCAGGTGTGGGCGTTCCTGGGCGACGGCGAAATGGACGAGCCCGAGTCCCGCGGCCTGCTCCAGCTCGCCGCGAACGACAAGCTCGACAACCTGAACTTCGTGATCAACTGCAACCTCCAGCGCCTCGACGGGCCGGTCCGGGGCAACGGCAAGATCATGCAGGAACTCGAGGCGTTCTTCCGCGGCGCGGGCTGGAACGTCATCAAGGTCGTCTGGGGCCGGGAGTGGGATGACCTCCTGGCCAAGGACGAGGACGGCTCGCTCGTGAAGATCATGAACGAGACCGTCGACGGCGACTACCAGACGTACAAGGCCGAGTCCGGCGCGTTCGTCCGCGAGCACTTCTTCGGGCAGACCCCGCAGACCAAGGAAATGGTCCAGGACCTCACCGACGACCAGATCTGGAACCTCAAGCGCGGCGGCCATGACTACAACAAGGTCTACGCCGCGTACAAGGCCGCGACCGAGTTCAAGGGCAAGCCCACGGTCATCCTGGCGCACACGGTCAAGGGCTACGGCCTGGGCACCCACTTCGAGGGCCGCAACGCGACCCACCAGATGAAGAAGCTCACGCTCGCGGACCTGAAGGCCTTCCGCGACCACCTGCGCATCCCAATCACGGACGACCAGCTCGAAGCGGACCTCTACCGGCCCCCGTACTACCACCCCGGCCCGGATGCCCCTGAGATCAAGTACCTCATGGAACGCCGCCGCGCCCTGGGCGGCTTCGTCCCCGAACGCCGCTCCAAGCACACCGACGTCACCCTCCCGGAGGACAAGGTCTACGAAGTCGCCAACCGCGGCTCCGGCAAGCAGCTGGCCGCCACCACCATGGCCTTCGTGCGGCTCCTCAAGGACCTCATGCGGGACAAGGAGTTCGGCAACAGGATCGTCCCGATCATCCCGGACGAGGCACGCACGTTCGGCATGGATGCGTTCTTCCCGACGGCGAAGATCTACAACCCGAACGGCCAGAACTACCTGTCTGTGGACCGCGAGCTCGTCCTGGCGTACAAGGAGTCCATCTCCGGCCAGATCGTGCACGCCGGCATCAACGAGGCCGGTTCGGTGGCGGCCTTCACGGCCGCTGGCACGTCCTACGCCACGCACGGCGAACCGCTGATCCCGATTTACGTCTTCTACTCGATGTTCGGTTTCCAGCGCACGGGTGACTCCTTCTGGGCTGCAGCGGACCAGATGACCCGCGGGTTCATCATCGGCGCCACCGCCGGCCGCACCACCCTGACCGGTGAGGGCCTGCAGCACGCCGACGGCCACTCCCCGATCCTGGCCGCGACCAACCCGGCAGTGGTCACCTACGACCCCGCCTACGGCTACGAGATCGGCGTCATCATGCGTGACGGCCTCAACCGCATGTATGGTCCGGGCCCGGCGGACAACGACCCGTCGCGGAACGTGATGTACTACATCACCGTCTACAACGAGCCGATTTCGCAGCCCGCAGCACCGGCGGAAATCGACGTCGAGGGCATCATCAAGGGCATCTACCTGCTGGCGCCGGCCAAGATTGACGGCCCGCGCACGCAGATCCTCGCCTCCGGCGTGTCCGTCCCCTGGGCCCTCGAAGCCCAGCGGGTGCTCGCCGAGGACTGGGGAGTGTCCGCCGATGTCTGGTCCGTGACGTCCTGGAGCGAACTGCGCCGCGACGCCATGGCCGCCGAGGAAGAAGCCTTCCTGAACCCGGGCCAGCCCGCCCGCGTGCCGTTCGTGACCGAGCAGCTCGCCGGCGCGACCGGTCCGATCGTGGCGGTCACCGACTACATGAAGGCCGTGCCGGACCAGATCCGGCAGTTCCTCCCGAACGAGTTCGCCTCGCTCGGGGCCGACGGCTTCGGCTTCTCGGACACCCGTGCCGCTGCGCGCCGCTTCTTCAAGAACGACATCCACTCCGTGGTTGTCCGTTCCCTGCAGATGCTCGCCCGCCGTGGCGAGGTGGATGCCCAGGCTCCGGCCCAGGCAATCGAGAAGTACCGCCTGCACAACGTCAACGCCGGCACCACCGGCAACGCGGGCGGCGACTCCTAAGTCCAGTCCAGCCCGTACGACGGCGGTCCCCACCGGAAGGCGGGGGCCGCCGTCGTCATTTTAGTCCCGGCTGCAGCGCCGGTACGCATACCGGTCCGGCCGGCGGCGTTCGGATCCTGCGGTGGCATCCGGCCCTGTGATCCAGCACTGTGACCCAGCACAAGGCGCGTTGTAGCCTTTGCACAAATGGAGCTTGGACGGCAGGCACCGTATGCTCGATGCATGTCCGAGCCGATCACCACTCCCGCAAAAAGCAAGCCCTCCTCACGGGCGATGCCCCCGGAGAAGGTCGAGACCCTCAAAAAGCTTCGGGCGAGCGTCGGCCAGCTCTCCACAACGACACTGCGCCAGCTGGAAAAATCCCTGCCGTGGTACAGCCGGCTGAACTCCGATGAACGCTCCGCCCTGGGCATGGTGGCCCAGAACGGAATCGCCGCCTTCGTCACCTGGTACGAGCGCCCCAGCTCCCCCTCGTGGATCCTGTCCGACGTTTTCGGCACCGCGCCCACCGAACTCACCCGCTCCATCAGCCTGCAGAAAGCCCTCCAGCTGATCCGGATCGTCGTGGAAGTGGTCGAGGACCAAGTGCCCGTAATCGCCCCGGAGGCGGACCAGGGCGCACTGCGGGAAGCGGTGCTGCGGTACTCCCGCGAGGTTGCTTTCGCCGCCGCCGATGTCTACGCCCGCGCCGCCGAATCCCGCGGATCGTGGGATACCCGGCTGGAAGCCCTCATCGTGGACGCCATCCTGCGCGGCGAAAACACCGATGCCCTGCGGTCCCGGATCGCCGCGCTGGGCTGGAAGGCACAGGAGCGGTTCACCGTGATGGTGGGCAATTCCCCGTCCGAACCGAGCGCCAGCTACGTCAGCGAACTGCGCCGCACCGCCGGGCGTTTCGCCGAAGACGCCCTCGTTGGAATCCAGGGCGACCGGCTCATCCTCATCCTCGGCGGGGTCCACGACCGCGAGACCGCCTACCTGAAGCTCGCCGAACTCTTCGCGCCGGGGCCGGTGGTCTACGGCGCCGAAGCGGGTTCCCTGCTGGAGGCCAGCGGCTCGGCCCAGTCCGCGTTCGCGGGGCTGACCGCTGCCCGCGCGTGGCCCGCCGCGCCGCGCCCCGTGGCGGCGGACGACCTCCTGCCGGAGCGCGTGATCTCCGGGGACGACGCCGCCCGGCGCTCCCTGGTCAAGAACATCTACCGACCTCTGCTGGCTGCGTCCAACGGCCTGGTGGAGACCCTTGGCACCTACCTCGAACTGGGCCATTCGCTGGAGGCCACGGCCCGTGAACTCTTCGTACACGCCAACACCGTGCGGTACCGGCTCAAACGCGTCTGTGACGTCACGGGCTGGGATCCGCTGCTGCCGCGGGAGGCCTTTGTGCTCCAGACGGCCCTCGTCGTGGGCCGGCTTGCGGCCCCTCCGAAGCCCGCGACCGAACGGCAGCCGTCGCGTAACAACCCCTGATCAGTTGTAGACTTCCTACAAAGTGACCCGATGAGCTTGGTGCATGAATGCACCGATAATCACGCCGTAGTTTGGAAAGCTGGATACGTGCTTGCAATCGTCTGCCCTGGACAGGGCTCCCAGACCCCTGGTTTTCTGGCCCCCTGGCTGGAACTGCCGCCCGTCGCAGGCCAACTGGCCTCCCTCAGCGAAATCGCAGGTATCGATCTCACCGCCCACGGCACCACCTCAGACGAAGAGACCATCAAGGACACCGCCGTTGCGCAGCCCCTGATCGTCGCCGCCGGGCTGGTGGCCGCGAAGTCCCTGTTCGACGTCGAACTCGGCACCCTGCCGGTGATCCTCGCCGGCCACTCCGTCGGCGAAATCACGGCGTCCGCCCTGGCCAGCGTGCTGACTGAAACCGAAGCCATGACGTTCGTCCGCGAACGCGCCAACGGCATGGCAGCCGCCGCTGCCGCAACTCCCACCGGCATGAGCGCCGTGGTGGGCGGCGACCCGGCCGAGGTCCTGGCCGCGATCGAGGCCTGCGGCGCCACGGCCGCCAACGTCAACGGCGCCGGCCAGACCGTCGCCGCCGGAACGCTGGACCAGCTCAAGGCCCTCGCCGAGAACCCGCCGGCCAAGGCCCGGGTCATCCCGCTGAAGGTCGCCGGCGCATTCCACACCTCGCACATGTCCCCCGCGGTCGCCGCGCTGCAGGCCCTCCGGCCCACGCTGCACCCGCGGAACCCGCAGGTCCCCCTGCTCTCCAACTTCGACGGCGCCGAAGTCACCGACGGTGCCGCCGCCGTCGAAAGCCTGATCGCCCAGGTGTCCCGCCCGGTCCGCTGGGACCTCTGCATGGAAACCCTCGTGAAGCGCGGCGTGACCGGCGTGATTGAACTGGCCCCCGCCGGGACGCTTGCCGGACTCGCCAAGCGCGGCATGCCGGGCGTAAAGACCGTCACCGTCAAGACCCCGGACGATCTGTCCGCTGCCCTGGCCCTATTCGCAGAACTGGAAGGACAGGCATGAGCGTTCCCACCTTGAAGCAGGCGCCCCTGCAGGAGAACACCCGCATCATGGGCGTCGGCGCGTACCGGCCCGACGTAATCGTCACCAACGATGACGTCTGCCAGTGGATTGATTCCTCCGACGAGTGGATCCGCCAGCGCACCGGCATCATCACCCGGCACCGCGCCCCCGCCGACGTCAGCGTGATCGACATGGCCGAGGGCGCCGCCCGCGAGGCTCTGCAGAAGGCAGGCATCGAGGCTTCCCAGCTCGGCGCCGTGATCGTCTCCACCGTGACCCACCCGTACGCGACGCCGTCCGCCGCGGCTAGCCTCGCCGACCGCCTGGGCGCGACGCCGGCCCCGGCCTTCGACATCTCCGCCGCGTGCGCCGGCTACTGCTACGGCATCGCCCAGGCCGACGCGCTGGTCCGCTCCGGCACGGCCGACTACGTCCTGGTGGTCGGGGCGGAAAAGCTCTCCGACGTCATCGACAACACCGAGCGCACCATCTCCTTCCTGCTGGGTGACGGCGCCGGCGCCGTGGTGATCGGCCCCTCCGACACCCCGGGCATCGGCCCGTCGGTGTGGGGCTCGGACGGCAGCAAGTGGGACGCGATCGGCATGACCCACTCCATGCTGGACCTCCGCGAGCTCGCCACGGCCGGCAAGCAGGGCGGCGCGCTGAGCGCCGAGGAAGCCGCCGTCACCGACGCGGCCTCCTGGCCGACGCTCCGCCAAGACGGCCAGACGGTCTTCCGCTGGGCGGTCTGGGAGATGGCCAAGGTGGCCCAGCAGGCCCTCGACGCCGCCGGCATCACCGCCGACGACCTCGCGGCCTTCATCCCGCACCAGGCGAACATGCGCATCATCGACGAGATGGCCAAAAAGCTCAAACTCCCGGAGAACGTCACCATCGCGCGGGACATCGCCGACGCCGGCAACACCTCCGCTGCCTCCATCCCCCTGGCCACCCACCGCCTGCTGCTGGAAAACCCGCAGCTCAGCGGCGGGCTTGCACTGCAGATCGGCTTCGGTGCCGGACTGGTCTTCGGTGCCCAAGTGATCGTGCTTCCGTAGGCGTTCCCGCTTTTCGTTTTCCCCGTCTTCAAATCACACAGCAAGCCGAAGCCTCGGTTTGAATCATTACCGCCCGAAGATGCCGGCACACCGGCAGCCCACGGCACCAACAAGAAAAGGAGCCATCAATGGCTAGCAACGAAGAGATCCTGGCCGGCCTGGCTGAAATCGTCAACGAAGAGACCGGCCTGGCCACCGAGGCTGTCGAAATGGACAAGTCCTTCACCGAGGACCTGGACATCGACTCCATCTCGATGATGACGATCGTCGTCAACGCTGAAGAGAAGTTCGGCGTGCGCATCCCGGACGAAGAGGTCAAGAACCTCAAGACCGTCGGCGACGCCGTCAGCTTCATCGCGAACGCACAGGCCTAATTTCGGCCCCGGCCGGTCCGGGGGCGCAACTGCACCCCCGGACCGCGCCATTTGCAGCACCCTCCACTGCACCACCCCAGAGATTTTCAAACGCAGGCCCCGGCAGCCTTCCCCAGGTCCCGGACACGGCAGGCGCACCGACAGAGAGTGATCCCATGGCACGCAAAGTAGTCATTACCGGTCTGGGTGCCACCACACCCATCGGCGGCGATGTCCCCACGATGTGGAAGAACGCGCTGAAGGGCGTCTCCGGCGCGCACACGCTCGAGGACGACTGGGTGGCCAAGTACGAACTGCCGGTCCACTTCGCCGCACGCGCCACCACCGCAGCGACCGAGGTCCTGAGCCGGGTCGAAGCCAAGCGCATGGACCCCTCCACGCAGTTCGCCGTAGTCGCCTCCCGCGAGGCCTGGGCCGACGCCGGCATCACCGAAATCGACCACGACCGGCTGGCTGTGGCCTTCGCCACCGGCATCGGCGGCGTCTGGACGCTCCTGGACGCGTGGGACACCCTGCGCGAAAAGGGCCCGCGCCGTGTCCTGCCGATGACCGTGCCCATGCTGATGCCCAACGGCCCCGCCGCGGCGGTAAGCCTCGACCTCGGCGCCCGCGCCGGCGCCCACACCCCCGTCTCCGCCTGCGCGTCCGGCACCGAAGCCGTTCACATGGGCCTGGACCTGATCCGTTCCGGCAAGGCCGACGTCGTGGTCTGCGGCGGCGCCGAAGCCGCCATCCACCCGATGCCGATCGCCGCGTTCGCCTCCATGCAGGCACTCTCACGCCGCAACGACGATCCCGAGCACGCCTCCCGCCCCTACGACCGTGACCGCGACGGCTTCGTCATGGGCGAAGGCGCCGGGGCCCTGGTGCTCGAAGCCGAGGAACACGCCCTGGCCCGCGGCGCCCGGATCTACGCCGAACTGGCCGGCACCTCGGTCACCGCCGACGCGTACCACATCACGGCCCCGGACCCCGAGGGCCTCGGCGCCACCCGCGCGCTGAAGGCCGCCATGTTCGACGGCCGGATCCAGCCGGAGGACGTGGTGCACGTCAACGCGCACGCCACCTCCACCCCTGTCGGCGACAAGCCCGAGTACGCGGCCCTCAAGGCCGCCCTGGGCAAGCAACTGGACAGCGTCGCGGTGTCAGCCACCAAGTCGCAGATGGGGCACCTGCTGGGCGCCTCCGGTGCGGTGGAAGCCGTGCTGACCGTCATGGCAATTTACGACCGCAAGGCGCCGGTGACCATCAACCTTGAGAACCAGGATCCGGAGATCCCGCTCGACGTCGTCACGACCGCCCGCGACCTGCCGTCGGGCAGCATCGCGGCGCTGAGCAACTCCTTCGGCTTCGGCGGCCACAACGCCGTGATCGCGGTCCGCAGCATCTAGTTCCGGCTGCCCGCAGCACACCGAGTCTCCAGTTGGCGGCAATGTTCCTCGTGAACATTGCCGCCAACTGCTTTTTCGACGCTGGTGGAAGCGGTCTCACTGATGTTGTGAAGCCTGCCAAATGACGGATGGCGGCAATGTTCTTTGTGAACATTGCCGCCATCTGTCGTTTGGCGCAGCTATGGAGTGTTATGTGGCGGGTCCTTCCGGGCTGCTTAGCCCACCTGGTGGAGCCAGCGCACGGGAGCACCTTCGGCGGCGTGCCGGAAGGGCTCCAGTTCTTCATCCCAGGCTTCGCCGAGGGCCAGGGAGAGCTCATGGTAGACCGCGGACGGGTCGCCGGCGCCCGATTCGTAGGCATAGCGGATGCGGTCCTCGGAGACCATGATGTTGCCGTGCACGTCCGTGACGGCATGGAAGATGCCAAGCTCCGGCGTGTGCGACCACCGGCCGCCATCAACGCCCTGGCTGGGTTCCTCGGTGACTTCGTAGCGCAGGTGCGCCCAGCCCCGGAGAGCAGACGCCAATTGAGCCCCCGTGCCCGGATTTCCGGTCCACGACAGCTCCGCCCGGAACATTCCGGGCGCTGCTGGCTGAGCAGTCCACTCAAGGTCCGTCCGCTTGTCCACAACGGAACCTATGGCCCACTCAACGTGGGGGCACAGGGCAGTTGGGGCCGAGTGAACGAACAACACACCGCGGGTCAGTGCAACAGACATTCCATCCTCCATAGCTGTAGGTACGTCTTCCCCAACGACCTCTGCCTGGATGTCTGTCTGTTGCGCGGGTCCGTAGTGATGCGGGTGGTCCTTGCCAGACTATTAAGTTACTGCCCGGATTCTCGGTGTGGCTTGATGCTCATGAGCTTCAAGCAACACTTGAAAGTTGCCGGGCGTGAGTCTTATTCTGCCGTACCCCACCTAATTACGCCAGTGCAATTCGGCGCGTCTTTCCCGGCGCGCCCTTGGGGCGTCTCCAAGGGGGCCTTTCCGCTCCGGCGGATCGGGCCGAGGCGTTGGGATCAGGCCCTCGGGTGGGCCTGCTGGTAGCTCTGCCGGAGCCGCTCGACCGATACATGGGTGTAGATCTGCGTGGTGGCCAGGCTGCTGTGGCCCAGGATCTCCTGCACCGCGCGGAGGTCGGCCCCGCCGTCGAGCAGGTGCGTGGCGGCGGTGTGCCGGAGTGCGTGCGGCCCGGTGGCTGCGGTGTCCCCCAAGGCCTCGAGCAGATCGTGGACGACGCTGCGGACCTGCCGCTGGTCGACCCGCTTGCCGCGGGCCCCGAGGAACAATGCCGCCCCCGAGGTGTCCGTGGCGAGGGCGGGCCGGCCCCGGCGCAGCCAGTCGTCGACGGCGAGCGCAGCGGGCAGGCCATACGGCACGGTGCGTTCCTTGTTGCCCTTGCCAAGCACCCGCAGGGTCCTGCGGTCGGGATCGAGATCATCAACGTCGAGGCCGGCCAGCTCGCCGACCCGGATGCCGGTGGCGTACAGCAGCTCGACCATGGCCCGGTTCCGCAGGGGCATGGGGCCGCCCGCGGCGGCCGCGGTTTCGGTGCCTTCGACGAGCCGAAGGACCTGCTGCTGGTGTAGCACGCCGGGCAGGGATTTTTCCCGCTTCGGTGCCTTGAGCCTCAATGCCGGGTCCGCTGCGATCAGTTCCTCGCGGACGGCCCATGCGGTGAAGGCCCGGGCGGTGGCGGAGCGGCGGGCCAGTGTGGCGCGGGACATCCCCGACTCGCTTTGCGCGCCGAGCCAGCGCCTCAGGGTGCCAAGTTCGAGCCCGGCGAAATCCTGCACCCCCTCGGAGGCTGCGAACTCCAGGAGGCTTCCGACGTCGGAGAGGTAGGCGCGCACGGTGTGGGCCGACCGGCCCCGTTCCATTTCGAGATACCGGCCGAAGGCCTGGGCTGCGGTGGCCAGTGGGGCCGGGATCTGCTGAGTGGACACTCCCCTACTCTCGCAGGATTCACCCGGCGATCAAGGAGCCCGACGGCGAGCCGCACGTATGGCCGGTGCCGGTGCAGCTGGGGCGCCGGTGTCGTCCGTCGCGCCGGTGCCATGCACTGGAAGCCTTCCGCCGCTCAGCCTGCCTTGCCGGCCCGTTTCCAGCCGCCGGCGTGAGACTCGGCCAGGCCCAGCAGCCCGAGCCGGCCGAGCCCCGCCCTGACCGAGTCGGCGCTCAGTCCCGCCACTGACGTGAGCTTTTCGACGGAGCTGGTGGTCCGCAACGGCAGGGCGTCGAGCAGGATGAGGTCCTCCAGGGTCAGTCCGTCATGGACCGCCGCCGGGCCGGTCCTGGCGTCGGGCAGTGACTCACCGCTGGGTGCGGCGAGTTCCGCGATCTCCCCCGCATCGGTGACGCAGACAGCCCCGCCCTCGCGGAGCAGCCGGTGGCAACCCGCGGAGTTGGCGCTGTGCACTGAGCCCGGCACCGCACCTACGGCCCGGCCCAGCGTTTCCGCATGGTGCGCCGTGTTCAGGGCACCGGATCTCCACCGGGCTTCCACGACCACGGTGACCGAGGCAAGCGCGGCGATCAGCCTGTTCCGCTGCAGAAACCGGTACCGCGTCGGCGCGGACCCCGGCGGCACTTCGGCCAGGACCGCTCCCTGGTTGGCGACTGCCCGGAGCAGGTCTTCGTTGCCGGAGGGGTAGAAACGGTCCACTCCGCCTGCCATCACGGCAATGGTGGGCATGCTCCCGGAGGACCCTGCGGCGAGGGCAGCGCGGTGGGCATGCGCATCGATCCCGTAGGCGCCGCCCGAGATGATCGTGAACCCGCGCTGCGCCAGCGAGTACGCCAGGTCGCCAGTCACTGACGAGCCATACGAGGTACTGTCCCTGGAACCAACCAGCGCAATGGACGTGTCGGCCGGAGGCAGCTCCTGCTCGATGCCGCGCCACCACAGGCAGATCGGTTCCTGCAGTCCGAGGTCGGCCAGCTGCCGGGGCCAGAGTTCGTCCGAAGGAATGATCATGCGACCGCCGAGCCGCTGCATTGTCGCGAGGTCCCGGCCCGGCGCCAGATCCGGGATTCTCGGCGCCCAGCGCTTCCGGGCAGTCCCCAGGCCCGTCCAGCCGCCGCCCGAACCGTTCTCGTCCAGAAGCCCGAACAGCTCCTGTTCCAGTTCCGCGCCGAAGGCCACCTGGCCGGTGGCGATCCTCAGCGCGTCCTCTGCTCCGGCGATGCGCACGAGTGCGAGGCCTGCGGCGTCCTGCGGCTCGAACAGCCGGGACAGCGCCGCCCTGGCAGTCCGTTCGCTCTCTGTCATGGTGTCGTCCTTTCACGGGCCGGCGATGGGTGGTGGCGCTGCAGCGTTGGCGGCAGCGCCAGGGCGACATGCCCTGGTTGGCGTGGATGGGGGTCAGGCCGCGACGGCGGCCTGCCGAAGATTGAGTGCGAGGCCGATATCGTCGGCCTCCGGCACGTCCCGACGGGAAAGATCCGCCAGGGTCCACGACAGACGCAGCACGCGGTCGTAGCCGCGCGCCGTCAGCACTCCGCGCTCCAGGGCGTGGTCCAGTATCCGCGTGGTGGGGGCGCCGAGCCGCAGTGCACCCCGGAGCACCCGCCCGGGCACCTGGGCGTTGGTCTCCATACCAAACGGCAGCAGCCGCTCAAGCTGGCGTTCCCGCGCGGCCTGGACACGGGCAGCGATGGTGGCGGTATCCTCCTCATCCGCGGGCTGGCCAAAGTCGGCGAGCGTCACCCGCTCGACCTGCAGCTGGATGTCCACCCTGTCCAGCAACGGCCCGGACATCCGTGCCAGATAGCGCCGGCGCATCGTTGGGGTGCAGATGCAGTCCACCCCCTTGCCCGCGGCCTTGCCGCAGGGGCAGGGGTTGGCCGCTAGAACCAGCTGGAAGCGGGCAGGGTACGCCGCTGTCCCTGCCGAACGGTGAAGCACCAGCTCCCCGCTCTCCAGCGGCTGCCGGAGCGCATCCAGGACCCGGCGTTCGTATTCCGGTGCCTCATCGAGGAACAGCACACCGCGGTGGGCCCGGGACGCCGCACCGGGTCTGGGCAGCCCCGAGCCTCCTCCGATGATGGCCGCCGGCGTGGCCGTGTGATGCGGGTTCTCATAGGGTGGCCTCCGCACGAGTTCAAGGGAGGCCGAGGTCAGCGAGCAGAGCGAATGGATGGCCGTCACTTCCATGGCCTCGGCGTCGCCCAGATCCGGGAGGAGCCCCGGAAGGCGTTCAGCCAGCATCGTCTTTCCCGCGCCCGGTGGCCCCGTCAGCAGCAGGTGGTGGGCGCCGGCTGCGGCCACTTCCAGGGCCATCCGTGCCTCCCCCTGTCCGGAGACGTCGCGCATGTCCGGCGGCACGACCGAAAGGGCCCCGGCGCCGGCTCCCGGTGCACCTACTTCAGACTCGGGTTCGAAGTCGAGGGCCAGGTCCTGCGGGTCCGCGCCGAAATCGAACGCCAGCCGGGCCAGGGTGACATAACCGCGCACACGCGCGCCGGGCACCAGCTCGGCCTCGGCGGCGTTCGCCTGCGCCACGACGATGTCGGCGTAGCCGGCACGCACCGCGGCCATAACTGCCGGAAGGATTCCACGGACCGGCCGCAGCCTGCCATCCAGTCCCAGTTCGGCGATGAACACGGTCCGGGCAGTGGACCGGACGTCGTTGGAGGCCAGCAGGGCAGCCATGGCGATGGCCAGATCAAAGCCGGAGCCGCGCTTGGGCAACGACGCGGGAATGAGGTTGGCCGTGATCTTCCGGCGGCTCAGGGGAATGCCGGAGTTCTGGGCGGCCGAACGGATCCGTTCTTTGGCTTCGTTGAGCGAGGCATCCGGCAGGCCCAGGATGATGAACGCCGGAAGCGTCTGGCCGATGTGCGCCTCGACCTCCACGATGTAGCCGTTCAGCCCCACGAGGGCCACCGAGTAGGTCCGGCCCAGCGACACCTACCCCACCCCCTTGAGGTGTTCCACGGCGGGCTCGCCGATGCCGTCGTCGAGCACGGCGATGACATCTACGCGGCGCAGCGGCATACGTAGTTCATGGTCGCGGCACCAAGCCGACGCCAGCCGGTGCAGCCGGGCAAGTTTGTCCACTCCCACGGCCTCGAAGGGATGCCCGTACGCGAGGGACTTGCGCGTCTTCACCTCAGCGATGACCAGCGCGTCGCCGTCGAGCGCGACAATGTCGATTTCGCCCTCGGAACACCGCCAGTTGCGGTCCACGATCCGCATCCCCTGGGCTTCGAGGAAACCGGCGGCGAGTTCCTCACCGCGCCGTCCCAGCACGTCCTTAGCTCTCATGGAAACCAGCCTGCGCCGCGGCAGCAGGAAGGCCCAGCGCGTCAGGACGCTATGTGGAAAGCAGGCCCAAGGATGGTGATGTGGGGGAACAGTGGGCAGCCGTTGCCCGGCTGCCGGGACGGATCAGTTCCCCAGATCCTCCACCTTGGGCAGGGCGAGCTCCTCGCTGCGCGGGAGCTCCTCGACGTTGACGTCCTTGAACGTGATGACCCGGACGCTCTTGACGAAGCGTGCGGAACGGTAGACGTCCCAGACCCAGGCGTCCTGCAGTGTCAGGTCGAAGTAGACCTCGCCGTCGGCGCTGCGCGCCTGGAGGTCAACATGGTTGGCAAGATAGAAACGCCGTTCGGTCTCGACCACGTAGCTGAACAGTCCGACGACGTCGCGGTATTCGCGGTAGAGCTGCAGCTCCATGTCGGTTTCATAGTTTTCAAGGTCCTCGGCACTCATGGTTCCATCTTGCACCATTGGGCGCCGCCCGCGCGCCACGGCCGTCCCGCGGCGCCCGCGTTGCCCGGCTGTCGCTCAGTCGGCGAGCAGCCGCCAGCTCACGCGGTGGTACGGCGTGGGTCCGGCGGCGCGGAGCGCATCCTTGTGGAGTGCGGTGCCGTAGCCCTTGTTCACGTCCCAGCCGTAGGCAGGGTACTCCGTGTGGAGCCCGCGCATCATGCCATCACGTTCCACCTTGGCCAGGATGGACGCCGCGGCGACGCTCAGGCACTGCATGTCCGCCTTGACCAACGTGTGCACCGGCGCGTCGCAACCGGGCTCCGCAGGGCCGTCGTCGAACAGGGAGGGCTGAGTCTCGGGCGAGAGCCAGTTGTGGCTGCCATCCAGGAGCACCACGTCCGGGGTCACTCCGGCGGCCAGGACCGCGAACCAGGCTCGGGTGCCGGCGAGCCGGAGAGCGGCGACAATGCCGAGGGCGTCGATCTCATTCGCCGAGGCATGCCCGACGGCGGAGGCCACGCTCCAGCCCCGGACCAGCGGCACCAGCCGTTCGCGGTCCTCCACCTTTAGGAGCTTGGAGTCCCGCACATCGGCAAGCAGCTTCTGCTCGTGCAGGTCCACGACCGCGATTCCCACACTGACGGGTCCGGCGAGGGCGCCGCGGCCCACCTCGTCGATGCCGGCGAGGAACCGGGCGCCGGAACCGCGGAAGCGGCGCTCGTAGTCGAGGGTGGGGGCTTCAGACATAACGACCAGCCGCTACTTTCCGGCCGGGGCCGGCACGTCGCGGAAGACGTCAGGATAGTTGTCCAGGGCGGTGATGCGGTTCAGCGGCCAGGCAATGACTGCGGCCCTGCCTTCGATGTCGGAGATGTTCACGAAGCCGCCGTTGCTGTCCGTGTGGGCGCGCGAGTCGGCAGAGTGGTTCCGGTTGTCGCCCATCACCCAGACCTTGCCTTCGGGGACCACGACGTCGAATTCGCGGACCTGGGGCACTTCGGCGGGGTTGATATAGGGCTCGTCCAGCGGCGTGCCGTTGACCATCAGCCGGCCGCCCGCGTCGCAGCAGGCCACATGATCGCCCGGCAGTCCGACCACGCGTTTGACCAGGTGCTGCTCCGAGTTGTCCGGCAGCAGGCCAATGAACGTCAGCCCATCCTGCACCCAGGTGAAGGGGCCGGATTCCTTCTGCGCGGCAGGAACCAGCCAGCCCTGGGAGTCCCTAAACACGACGACGTCGCCGCGCTCCAGCGCGAACGGTTCCGGAACCAGGAGGTTTACGAAGATCCTGTCGTTCACGTCAAGGGTGTTGACCATGGATTCAGACGGGATGTAGAAGGCCCGGAAGAGGAACGTCTTGATCAGGAAGGACAGAACGATAGCGACGAGCACAACCGTCGCAATTTCTTTGGCCCAGAGGAACATCGGGCTGTGGCCCTCCCGGGCTTTGGCCCGGCGCGCACGCCGCGATGAGCCTCCCGCATGGGATGGCCCGCCCGCCGCCGGAGCATCCAGGGGCGGAACATCCCTGGCCGGGGCGGTCTGACCCGTGGCGGCCTGGCCCGAGGGGTCGGAAGACTCCTGCGGGTCGGTGGCCGGCGAAGGATTCGCAGCTGCGTACGGGTTCTCCTCGGCGGGGATCGCTGAGGAGGTTACCCGGGGCTGGTCCTGCCCCCGCGGATCGGGAGTCCGGGGTCCGGTCTCGGGCATTTACTGTCCGTTCTTCGCTGTCGTCGTGGCGGCCTCGGGGGGCCGTGCTACTGCTGTAAATCTATCAAGCGGCCAAAGGATCTGTACGGGCCTGCCGATCACCCTGTCCAGCGGCACCATGCCTCCGCCGGGGGCGCCCAGGAGACTGCGGGAATCGGCCGACTGTGACCGGTGGTCCCCCATCAGCCAGAGCCTTCCGGGGGGAACGATCACGCTGAACTTCAGCTGGCTTGGGGCATCGCCCCCGTAGATATAGGGTTCCGCGACTTGCTGGCCGTTGACTGTGAGTTTGCCGCTGGCATCACAGCAAATCACATGGTCCCCCGGGATCCCGATGACCCGTTTGATATAGGTGTTGTCGCCGCCTGAAAGGCCGATCCAGTGCCCGACGCCGCCAAGAAAGTCCAGAACGGGGCCGTTGCCGCTGTTCAGCGCGGAGAAGGAGCCTCGGCCGTCGAAGACGACAATGTCGCCACGGCCCACCGGTTCGGACTGGAAATCCGTCCGCGAGACGAGGATCCTGTCCCCCTCCTGGAAGAGTGGCTCCATCGAGGCGGAGGGGATGTAGTACACATCGAGCCACAGTGAGCGGACCAGTCCGCTGATGAGTACGGCCAGCACGACGGCCAGCAACACAAAACGCCAGCCGAGTTTCCTGGGCTGGCGTTTTGTGTGTTCCATGATCCGTATCCTCTAACGCTTTTCTGAAGTGAACAGCGCTGTTGCGGATGCTCCGGCGCTGGCCGGACACGGTCCGTGGACCCGCGGTGGAAGACTCCGGCGGAAGCCGGAAGAGTCTTACTTGGCGGGCTGGAAGTCGCGCTTTTCCTTGATCTTCGCGGCCTTACCACGCAGGTTGCGCATGTAGTAAAGCTTGGCGCGGCGCACGTCACCCTTGGAGACGAGCTCAATCTTGTCGATGATCGGGGAGTGCACCGGGAAGGTACGCTCCACGCCGACGCCGAAGGAGACCTTGCGGACGGTGAAGGTTTCGCGCAGGCCGTCGCCGTGGCGGCCCAGGACGAAGCCCTGGAACACCTGGACGCGGGAGTTCTTGCCTTCGATGATGTTCACGTGAACCTTGAGGGTGTCACCCGCGCGGAAGACGGGAACATCGGTGCGCAGCGAGGCTGCGTCTACGGAATCGAGGATATGCATTGATCCACTCCTGGTGAACGCCACAGGTCCTTCACGTTGGGTCACGGCGGCCAAGCCCGGGCGCGGATGCGGCCCGGAAATTCCCGCCGAAAAATTGTGAATCCGGCTCCGCCAGGACTTGGCGGCGGCCGGGGTGCCGCGCTGTTGGTGACGCTCCCCCTGTGGCAGGTTCGCACCCAGCAGGCACAAGGACTAATTTTGCCACACCCGGGGCTTTCCAGCCAATCCGCTCAGACGGAATCCCCGCCGGCGTCTGCGCGGCGCTCGAGGCGGCCGTCGACGACGTCGTACCCGAGATCCGCGAAAGCGGCGCGGTCCGCGCGGGGCAGCCTGGCGGCGTCGAACTCCTCGAGCAGGTCCGGGCGCCGTTCGGCGGTGCGCCGGTACTGCTCGTGCCGCCTCCACTGGGCGATCTTGCCGTGGTTGCCGCTGAGTAGCACCGCCGGGACGCCGCGGTCCCGCCAGGTGGAGGGTTTGGTGTACACGGGGTACTCCAGCAGCCCGTCCGAGTGCGATTCCTCCACGAGGGACTCGGGATTGCCGACGACGCCGGGCAGCAGGCGGCCGATGGCCTCCACCATGGCCAGCACGGCCACTTCGCCGCCGTTGAGGACGTAGTCGCCGAGGCTCATGGGCCGCACCGTGAAATGCTCGGCGGCCCATTCCATCACGCGCTCGTCGATGCCCTCGTAGCGTCCGCAGGCGAACACCAGCCGGTCTTCCCCGGCCAGTTCGTGGGCGGTGGCCTGGGTGAACCGCTCCCCTGCCGGTGACGGCACGATCAGGACCGGTTTTGACGCTTCAGTCCCGGCAGTTGCCGGCCCGACGGCGTCTGCCGCCCCGGCCGGGTCCGGCTGTGCCCCGGCGACGGCGGCCAGCGCCTGGGCCCACGGCTCGGGCTTCATGACCATGCCGGCGCCGCCGCCGTAGGGGGTGTCATCCACAGTCCGGTGACGGTCCGTGGTGAAGTCCCGGAGGTCGTGGACGCTCAGCTCCAGCAGGCCGTCCTGACGTGCCTTGCCGATCAGCGAAAGTTCCAGTGGTGCCAGGTATTCGGGGAAGATGCTGACGACGTCGATCCTCATTTAGGCGTTGTCTCCGGCATCGGCACGTTCTCCCGAGGCGCCCGCGGGCTCCTGCACGTCCTCCGACTTGGCCTCGTCCTCGGCGTTGACCTCAAAGAGTCCCGGCGGCGGGGTGACCACGACGTAGCCTTCGCCGATGTTGACCTCGGGGACGATCTGCTCCACGAAGGGGATCAGGATTTCCTTGCCGTCCGTCGCGGTAACCACCAGCAGGTCCTGGACCGGGAGGGTGTGGAGGCCGGAAACCTTGCCCACGGCCTGGCCACCGACGCGGACTTCCAGTCCCTCGAGCTCGTGCTCGTACCAGCCCTCGTCGTCGTCATCGTCGTCGAGCTCTTCGGTTTCGATGAACAGCTTGGCGCCCCGGAGGGTCTCCGCGTCGTTGCGGGTCTCAATCTCCTCGAAGGCGAGCAGCAGGATGTCCTTGTTCCAGCGGGCGCTCTCCACGGTCAGCGGGCCGGCCGAGGCCGGCTCCACGACGAACTGGGTGCCGGGGACGAAGCGGTCGCCCGGAGCATCGGTGAGCACCTGGACGGTTACTTCGCCGCGGATGCCGTGGGGCTTGCCGATTCGTGCCACCTGAAGCTGCATCTGTTCCTCTGTTCGGGGTTGGTGAGTCTGTGGGTCTAGGGGTAAAGACCGGGATTTCCGGTAAAAACAGTCCGGCCCCTCCACCATTATCTGGTGAAGGGGCCGGACTCAAGACAAGTGTTGCTGAAAGCGTTACCGGCGGCGGTCGGTGTCGACGACGTCGACCCTGACCGGCTCGCCGTCCGCCAGTGCTGCCACCACAGTGCGCAAAGCGCGTGCGGTGCGGCCCTGGCGGCCGATTACCCGTCCGAGGTCGTCCTGGTGAACGCGCACTTCGAGGGTGTCCCCGCGGCGGTTGTTCTTCGCACTGACCTTGACATCTTCAGGACTGTCAACGATCCCGCGGACGAGGTGTTCGAGCGCTTCGGCCAGCAATTTACTCGGCCTCGGTGGTCTCTGCTTCGGCGTCGGCGGGAGCCTCGGCTGCGTCGTCCTTCTTGGCCTTCTTGGTGATGGCTTCCGGGATGATCACGGAACCCTTTTCCGGGGTAACGAAGGCAGCCTTGGGGGCCTTGGTCTTCAAGGTGCCCTCCTGGCCGGGGAGACCCTTGAACTTCTGCCAGTCACCGGTGATCTTGAGGATCGCGGCGACCTGCTCGGACGGCTGTGCGCCGACGCCGAGCCAGTACTGGGCACGGTCCGTGTCGACCTCGATGTACGAGGGCTCTTCGGTCGGGTGGTACTTGCCGATCTCTTCGATGGCACGGCCATCACGCTTGGAGCGTGCATCCATGACGACGATACGGTAGTACGGTGCGCGCATCTTGCCGAAGCGCTTAAGGCGAATCTTTACGGCCACTTTTGTGGTCACTCCTGTTTCTGAAACGGGGTCGAGCCCGGCGTTCTGCACCCGTGGGGCGGGCCATACTAGGGGGTTCTAAAAGGACAAGATCCGGACGCGGAGAGAGGGGCCACGCAGATCGAGTACCTGTTTATTGTGCCAGATCAGCGGCGGGATTTCGACTTGACACCCGCAACCGGCCCATTTAGCGCCCTGACGGTTGCCTCGGACGCGTCAGGAAGTCCAGACGTAGAGACCGGATTTGCTGGCGGGATCGACGGCGGCGGCCAGTTCGGCGAGCTGGCGGACGTAGCGGGCGGCCTGCTCCGCACCGAAGGGCATGTCCTCCTCGGCGGCCCAGCTCTCTGCGACGTCGTCCAGGACGACTTCCTCGCCCTCGGTCTCATAAGTGAGCAGCTCGGCCAGGGCACGGACCATCGCCGCCGGGACGCCAAGCAGGGAGTCGCTGGCGACGTCGACCATGGCGAGCTCGTAGTCGGCGCCTGAGGCGTGGACCGCGGTGCCGGCCAGGTCGCCCAGGCGCTCGACTTCGAAGTCGCTGATGTCGGCAATGCGGACGGCCCCGGGGGCCGCGGCCGCGCCGCCGTCGAGGGCGGTGGCACGCTTGAGGGCTTCGTCGTGGGTGGAGACAAAGACTTCGGTGAATCCCATGGAACTCGTCCTTAGCTGTTGGCGGCGCTGGTCCGCTGTTTTTGGCGTCGCTTCAGCCTAGCTGTTTCCGCCGGGGCTGGTGCCCGGACTGGACATGCCCTCCCCTGACCGTGACCACTGGACATAAGGCGACTATGTCCGCCCTTGGCCGTGACCAGTGGACATGCCCGCGGTCCCTGCCAGCGAAAAGTGGACAGGTCCCTAAGGCCGGGCCCCGGGTTCAGCGGACGCAAGGTCCAGGAGGGCCGGCCGCGACGCCGTGGCAGCGCGGTTCCTTAGCGGACGGCGACGCGGATCCGGTTGCGCCACGGGTCCTCGAAACGCAGCTCGGCTCCGGTGTGGTGGGACTGGACCCCCGCGGTCTTGAGGCGGTCGGCGAGGGCGCCGACGTCGTCGCCGGCCGGTACTTCGATCAGCACCTCGCCGAGGCCCAGGGTGTCGCGGCGGGGGCCGGCGCCTCGGCTGTTCCAGACGTTCATGGCCATGTGGTGGTGGTATCCGCCGGCGGAGACGAAAAGCGCCTGGCCGTGCCAGCCGGCGGTTTTTTCGAAGCCGAGCGTGCCGACGTAGAAGTCGTGCGCGGACTGCACATCGCCGACCTGCAGGTGGACGTGACCGATGCCGGCATCCGTCTCGCGCTGCCCGGCGAGCGAGGCCTCGGTGAGGTGTTGCTCGAGGTAGCGCTGCGGCGGCAGGGCAAGGCTGTCCATAACAACGTTCTTGCCATCCCAGGACCAGGCATCGCGGGGCCGGTCCCAGTAGAGCTCGATGCCGTTTCCTTCGGGGTCATTGAAGTAGAACGCCTCACTGACGAGGTGGTCGGCGCTGCCGGTGAAAGACTGCGGTTCGAACTGCGCGGCGGACGCGACCGTTGCCGCGAGAGCCGGCTGGTCGTCGAACAGCAGGGCAGTGTGGAAGAGGCCGGCCTCGCCGCGGGAGGGCAGGTTCAGCCCGGGGGCCGGGGCCAGGTGGACCAGCGGCTTCCGCTTGCGTCCGAGGTAGAGCCCGCCGTCCTGCTCGGCCACGATGTCGAGGCCGAGGGCGCGCTGGTAGTAATCGGTCATCAGCTTCATGTCGCCGACCTTGAGCATCACGGTACCCATGGTGAGTTCGGCGGGAAGGAGATCCTGGGTGCTGGCTTCTGCAGTCATTTCATCGCTCCGATACTTCGGCGGCCACCGACCGTCGATGACCCTTCATAGATATAAATTACTTGAAGCTTCAATTTATTCCTAATGGAGCAGGCGGGTTCCTAGCGGACCACTTCTCCGCGCAGCACGACGCTCTTGAGGTCCCTCAGCGTGGCCAGATTCCTGCGCGGGTCCTCGGCGCAGACCAGGACATCGGCGCTGGCGCCATCGGTGATGACGTCCGCCCCCAGCCAGTCCCGCGCGGCCCAGGCGCCGGCGTCGAGGGCTGCCGCGGCCGGGAGTCCGGCGGCGTGCAGCGCCTGGAGTTCATCGACGATGCGACCGTGCTTGATGACGCTGCCGGCGTCCGTTCCGGCATAGATAGTGACACCGGCTTCGTAGGCTTCAAGGACGCGTCCTGCCCGGCGCTCCCAGAGCGAGCGCATGTGGGCCGCGTAGCGCGGAAACTTGGCCTCGGCCTGCGCGGCGATGTCGGGGAAGGTGGCGATGTTGATCAGGGTGGGGACGATCGGCACGCCCTGTTCGACGAACCGAGGCAGATGCCGGGGAAGCAGGCCGGTCGCGTGCTCAATGCAGTCGATCCCGGCGTCGAGCATGTCGTCCAGGGTGTCTTCGGCGAAGCAGTGTGCGGTGACGCGGGCGCCTTCGTCGTGGGCGGCAGCGACGGCGTCCTTCAGCCTCCGGGCCGGGAAGCTCGCCGCGAGGTCGCCGGCGTCCCGGTCGATCCAGTCCCCCACGAGCTTGACCCAGCCGTCCCCGGCCCGGGCCTGCTTGCGCACGGCCTCCACCAGGTCCTTCGGTTCCACCTCGACGGCGAAGCCCCGGAGGTACCGGCGCGTCCTCGCGATGTGCCGGCCGGAGCGGATGAGCCGCGGCAGGTCGGCGCGCTGCTGGATCCAGCGGGTGTCGTGGACGGCGCCGGCGTCGCGGATCAGCAGGGTTCCGGCGTCGCGGTCGGTCACGGCCTGTTCTTCCGCCATCTGCTCCGGGACGTCCCCGCCGGGGCCGAGCCCGATGTGGCAGTGCGCGTCGACGAGTCCGGGGATGACCCAGCCGTCGAGCACCAGGTCCGGGGCGGCGGCGGGCCGGCGGAAGGTGAGGACACCGTCGACGGACCAGAGGCCGTGTTGCTCTGTGTCGGGTGCGGTGAGGACGGTGCCGCTGAATTCGATGATGCGGGTCATGGCTTAAAGCCTAAGTCGCATGACGACCCGCCGCCCAAGATCATCCAGCCCGAGCTGTGCTTCACGCGTTCGCAGGGCCGCCAGCGCCGGTCCTGGCTCGGCACATTCCCCGAACCCGCAGCTCGCGTAAAACGGTGCATTGAATGGAACGTCCGCGAACGTGCAAAGGGTCATGGATCTATGGCCAAGGCTCCGGGCCCGGTCGATGGCCGCCTCGAGCAAAGACCGTCCGATTCCGCGCCCGGCTGAGTCGGGATGTACCGAGAGTTGTTCCAGATGGGTCTGGCCGCCGACCTCGTCAACACGGGCGAATCCCACGGGCGGATTTCCTGCGGCCAGGACGGCAGCCAGAACGAAGAGCGGCTCAGCAGCGGCCTGCGGCTCCGGGGCAGGGAGAGCCTGATGCCCCAGCGCCGCTTCGAGCGTTCGGTCTGCCGCGGCCTCGAGAGCGGGCAGTGCCGCGAGGTCCCCAGGCGTTGCTGCCCTGATAAGGGGCACGGCCCTGGGCTGAGTCACGGTGCCACGGTAGCACCGGCGCGGGATGGCCGGCCCCACACTGCGTTAGGACGCGTGGGCGTGCTGCTGCCGGCCGACGTCGGCGATGAACGTCCGGATGACCCGGTTCCCTTCCGCTGAATCCTGGGGCCGGTGCCCGCCGGCCGCTGTGCGGTGCAGGGCGCCGGTCTCGCGCAGGTAGCCCGCGATCTCTTCGTAGAGGGGTTCCCAGCCACCGGTCAGGACCAGGGTGGGGACGCCGGGGACGATCTGCAGCGGGGCTTCCCAGGGCGGGGCCTGCAGGCGGAGGCGGCGCGCCTCCCGCTGGTCTTCCGGGCGCGGGGCGCCGAGGGTCGCCTGCGCGGGCGTGTGCGCGGCGAATACCCGGCGGACGAATTCGCGGTGGAAATCCTCGTCGCTGAGATTGTGTCGGACCTCGAAGAGCGGCTGCATCAGGGCGCGGTGCGCCGCGGTGGCCGGCAGCTCCGCCGTGAGCGAGAGGCACGCCGGTTCCACCAGGGTCAGCGACTGCACCAGGTCGGGCCGCTCGACGGCGGCCATCATCGCCGCAATGGCACCCTGCGAATGCGCGACGACGTGACCGCCCGCAACGCCGCGGCCGTCGTCAGCCAGGGCGCGGAGGACGATGGCGGCGTCTTCAGCGAAGTCGGTTTCCAGCGGTTCCGCGGTGGGGTCAAAGCCGTGGCGGCGCAGGAACAGGGCGTCATAGTTCAGCGCCATTCCGTGCTGCTTCGGCCACGCGGCAGCACCGAAGCTGCCGGCCCCGTGGACGAAGACTACGCGCTGCTTGAACATGGTCTAACCCTATGGCACCGGCCCCGCAATGGGGCCGCCGACATCTCGGCCGGACGGGCCTATTTGCCGCCGCCGAGGAACTTATCGAAGCCCTTGGGCAGGTTCAGCTGGGAGGGATCGAAATCTCCGCCCTGCTGGCCGAACGCGGCCCCGGTCGGAAGGGCCTTGGCGCCCGCGGCGCGCCGGGCCTCGGCGTCCTTGAGCTCCTGCGCTGCCTTGGCCGGGTTGCCGGAGCGGGCCTTTTTCTTGGGTGCGGCCTTGCCGCCCTTGCGGGCACCGCCGCCGCCCATGCCCGGCATGCCCGGCATTCCGGGCATGCCGCCGCCGGCTGCCATCTTCTTCATCATCTTCTGGGCCTGGGCAAAGCGCTCCAGCAGGCCGTTGACCTCGGAGACGTGCACGCCTGAGCCGCGGGCGATGCGGGCGCGGCGGGAGCCGTTGATGATCTTGGGCGCGACGCGTTCATGCGGCGTCATGGAGCGTACGATCGCCTCGACGCGGTCGATCTCGCGCTCGTCGAACTGCTCGAGCTGCTGCCGGATGTTCTGCGCTCCGGGCATCATCATGAGCATCTTTTTCATGGAGCCCATGTTGCGGATCTGCTGCATCTGGGCCAGGAAGTCGTCCAGGGTGAAGTCTTCCTGGTCGGCAAATTTCTTCGCCATCCGGGCAGCCTCGTCCTTGTCCCAGTTCTGCTCGGCCTGCTCGATCAGGGTGAGCACGTCACCGAGATCGAGGATGCGTGAGGCCATGCGGTCCGGGTGGAATAGCTCGAAGTCGTCCAGGCTTTCGCCGGTGGACGCGAACATCACGGGCTTGCCGGTAACGGAGGAAATGGAGAGCGCGGCGCCGCCGCGGGCGTCGCCGTCGAGCTTGGAGAGCACGATGCCGGTGAAGTTGACGCCTTCATCGAAGGCCATGGCCGTGTTGACCGCGTCCTGGCCGATCATGGCGTCCACCACGAACAGCACTTCGTTCGGAACGATGGCGCTGCGGATCTGGCGCGCCTGTTCCATCATCTCGGCGTCGACGCCGGTCCGGCCGGCCGTGTCCACGATCACGACGTCGTGGAGCGTGCGGCGGGCTTCCTCGACGCCGGCGCGGGCGACGGCGACCGGGTCGCCGGCCGGGTGGTCGAGTTCGGTCGAGGTGGCGCCCGGGTGCGGCGCGAAGACCGGCACGCCGGCGCGCTGGCCGACGACCTGGAGCTGGGTCACCGCGTTGGGGCGCTGCAGGTCGCAGGCCACCAGCATGGGGCTGTGGCCCTGCGCCTTGAGGTACTTGGAGAGCTTTCCGGCCAGGGTGGTCTTGCCGGCGCCCTGGAGGCCGGCGAGCATGATGATGGTGGGCCCGGTCTTCGCGAGGCGGATCCGGCGGGTCTCGCCGCCGAGGATCTCGACGAGCTCCTCGTTGACGATCTTCACGATCTGCTGGCCGGGGTTCAGCGCGGCGGAAACCTCGGCGCCGAGGGCACGCTCGCGGACACGTCCGGTGAACTCGCGGACCACGGGCACGGCGACGTCGGCATCCAGGAGGGCCCGCCGGATTTCGCGGACCGTGGCGTCAACGTCCGCCTCGGTCAGGCGGCCCTTGCCACGGAGATTCTTGAAGGTTGCTGTCAACCGGTCAGAGAGTGAATTGAACACGCGCCGTGCACTTCTTTCAGTGGATCTACGGATGGCTGCCGGTCCGGCACGCCAGCGTCGCGGCTGAAGTTCGCCTGAACGAACCGCCTCGACAACGGGACTCGACTATCTAGGGTACCAAGACGGGCGTTCAAGATGGCATGCTGGCGTAGGTGACCAGCAAAACAACTGTAAAAACCCTGCTCATCCTGGGCGCCTCGGGCGACCTCACCGGCAGGCTCCTGCTGCCGGGACTTGCCAGGCTCGTGTCCCGGGGGCGCGCCGACGGCCTGACCCTGGTGGGCGCCGGCTCGGATGCCTGGACCCCGGATCAGTGGCTGGAGCGCCTCGAAGAGTCATTCGCCGACGCCCACTCCCAGGCCGGGGCCCCTGGCCGCCGGGAGCTGAAGCGGATCCGGGAAACCACCAGCTACCACCAGCTCGACGTCACGGCCGACGGGCAACTGGCCGGCCTGCTGGCGCAGCTGGAGGGGCCCGTGGCCATCTACTTCGCCCTGCCGCCGCGCGTCAGCCAGCTGGCCTGCGAGGCCCTGGCTCCCGGCCAGGTGCCCGCCGGGACGCGGCTGGTCATGGAGAAACCGTTCGGTTCCAGCGAAGACTCCGCCCGCCACCTCAATGCGACCCTCGCCGCCCTTGTCCCGGAGGACCACATCCACCGGGTGGACCATTTCCTGGGCAAGGCGACGGTGCTGAACATCCTGGGCCTGCGTTTCGCGAACACCTTCCTCGAGCCGGTGTGGAACCGCGGGCACATCGAAAAGATCGAGATCGTCTTCGATGAGGACCTCGCGCTGGAAGGGCGAGCCCGGTATTACGACGGCGCCGGCGCCCTGCGCGACATGATCCAGAGCCACCTGCTGCAGATCATGGCCCTCCTGGCGCTCGAACCGCCGGCGTCGGTGGATGAGCGGGACCTCCGCGACGCCGTCGCCACTGTGCTGCGGGCCAGCAGCATCAAGGCGCCCTATGCAAAAAGCACACGCCGCGCCCGGTACACCGCGGGATCCATCGGCGGCCGGACGGTGCCGGACTACGCCAAGGAGGACGGGGTCGACGCCGCCCGGGGCACCGAGACGCTCGCCGAGGTGGAGGTGGAGATCGACAACTGGCGCTGGCAGGGCGTCCCGTTCATCCTCCGGTCCGGCAAGGCGCTGGGCAACAAGCGCAAGGAGGCCGTGGTGACCTTCCGCCCGGTGCCCCACCTGCCCAAGGGCTTCACCGGGGTGGACTCCCCCAACCAGCTGCGGATCGGCTTCGGGCCGGACACCCTGCAGTTCGACGTCGATGTGAACGGCCCCGGCGACATCCTCAGCCTGGACCGCGCTACCCTTAAGGCCGAGTTGAGCGCCTCGGCACTGCTGCCGTACGGGGAGGTCCTGGAGGGCGTCCTGACCGGCGATCCGCTGCTCTCCGTCCGCGCCGACACCGCGGAAGACTGCTGGCGCATCCTGGAGCCCGTCCTCAAGGCCTGGGGCAGGGGCAGCGCACCGCTGGAGGAGTACGCGGCGGGAAGTGACGGGCCGGAGGGCTGGCCGGCCTGACCGCCGGCCGGACGCGGGCGGACCGGCCGGCCGACGCCCCGGCTGAGCCGCCGTCGGGCGCTGGTTCAAGCGGCCAAACGCACAAAAGCGGGCCGGGACCCTTTTCAGGTTCCCGGCCCGCTTTTGTGTGAAGCCGCTGGTTAGATCGCAGCCGATCCGCGTTCGCCGGTGCGGACCCGTACGGCCTCGAACACATCCATCGTCCAGACCTTGCCGTCCCCGGCCCGGCCGGTGTTGGAGCTGGCGATGATGACATCCAGGATGTCGTCCGCCTGTTCATCGGTGGCCAGGACCTCTACCCGGATCTTGGGGAGCAGGTCCACGTTGTACTCGGCTCCGCGGTACACCTCGGTGTAGCCCCGCTGCCGGCCGTAGCCGCTGGCCGCGCTGACAGTGAGGCCCTGCACGCCGTAGGCTTCGAGCCCTTCGCGGATGGTGTCGAGCTTTTCCGGCCGGACGATTGCTGTGATCAGTTTCATGCCTCCACGCTTTCCTTGCCTGCGGTCTTCTTGCCATTGGACGACGCGTCCACCGTCTCGGCGGCCGGGGCCGCTGCGGCCTGGCCCTGGGACTTGCCGGTGATGAGCTCGTGCAGCGGGGTGAAGCTGCCGCCGTGGCCGCCGACACCGAATTCGTAAGCGGTTTCGGCGTGCAGGCTGAGGTCCACGCCCACCACTTCCTGCTCCTGGGAAACCCGGAAGCCCATGGTCTTGTGGATTGCGAGGGCGATGATTGCGGTCATGATCGCGGAGTAGGCGATGGCGATACCGGCCGCTGCGAGCTGCGCCCAGAGCTGGGTGAGTCCGCCGCCGTAGAAGAGGCCGCCGCCAACACCCTCAACGGGCAGGGCGATGAAGCCCAGCGCCACGGTGCCGATGATGCCGGAAACCAGGTGGACACCGACGACGTCGAGCGAATCGTCAAAGCCCCAGCGGAACTTGAGGCCGACGGCGAGGGCGGAAGCCGCACCGGCGATGAGGCCGAGGCAGAGGGCGCCGATCGGGCTGACGTTGGCGCAAGCCGGGGTGATGGCAACGAGGCCGGCAACCACACCGGAGGCGGCACCGAGCGAGGTCGGGTGACCGTCGCGGATGCGCTCCGTGACGAGCCAGCCGAGCATGGCCGCGGCGGGGGCTGCCAGGGTGTTGACCCAGATCAGGCCGCCCTGTTCCGCCGTCGTTGCTGCGCCGCCGTTGAAGCCGAACCAGCCGAACCACAGGATCGCGGCACCGAGCATCACGAACGGGATGTTGTGCGGGCGGTGGTTGGGGTCCTTGCCGAAGCCCTTGCGGTTGCCGATGATCAGGACGAGGATCAGCGCGGCAACACCGGCGTTGATGTGGACCACCGTGCCGCCGGCGAAGTCAATCGCGGGGCCGAGGGCCTGGCCGATCGCGCCTTCCGGGCCGAACAGCCCGCCGCCCCAGACCATGTAGGCCAGCGGGCAGTACACCAGGGTGACCCAGACCGGGACGAAGACGGTCCAGGCGCCGAACTTGGCGCGGTCTGCGATCGCGCCGCTGATCAGTGCGACGGTGATGATGGCGAAGGTGGCCGCGTAGCCGACCTTGATCAGTCCGTCAGGAGTATCGATGCCCTCCAGCCCGAAGGTGGCGAACGGGTTTCCGACCATCTGCATGAAGCCCTCGCCGGAGCTCATCGAGGCGCCCCAGAGCACCCAGACCACACCGACCATGCCGATGGAGATGAAGCTCATCATCATCATGTTCAGTGCAGCCTTGGCGCGCGTCATGCCGCCGTAGAAAAATGCGAGTCCTGGTGTCATGAACAGCACAAGTGCCGCTGCCACCATCAGCCATACGTGACCTGCGGTAAGTTCCATGGTGCACGTCCTCCCTTGCTTAGATGCGAATCTGTTGGGTGTTCCTGCGGAGTTCTCCGCATGCCTCAACGCTGTTTGCGTTCTAAGAAGAGTTTGTCCGGGGCGTGTTTCACCGGGAGAGGAATTAGATTGCCGGGTTGTTACAAGAACCTCCCGGAAGTAAATGGTGCAAATCCTTCTTGTTACGGTTATGTTTCACCGGTTCCAACACCCCCTCTCCCGCATGCCCGAACCGCCCGCACCGCCAGGAAGCCACCATCATGAGTAAGACCCCCCGTTCCGCGGGTTCCCCGCCGCAGGCCGCCCTCCGAAGCAACGGGAAGGCGGTGCTGCCCCGGGACATCAAGGTGATGTTGGTGGCGGCCTTCCTCATCGCCCTGGGCTTCGGCCTCGTGGCCCCGGTCCTCCCCCAGTTCGCCACGACGTTCGACGTCGGCGCGACGGCGGCTGCCGTGATCGTGAGTATCTTCGCGTTCATGCGGCTCGTGTTCGCTCCGGCCGGCGGGGCACTGATTGTGCGGCTCGGGGAACGGCCGGTGTACGTGGCCGGCCTGCTGATTGTTGCGGCGTCGACGGCGGCCTGCGCGTTCGCCCAGGACTACTGGCAGCTGCTGGTCTTCCGGGGACTCGGCGGCGCCGGCTCAGTGATGTTCACGGTCGCGTCGATGGCCCTCGTGGTCCGCCTGGCGCCGCCCGAGAGCCGCGGCCAGGTCTCCGGGGCGTACGCCTCGGCCTTCCTGATCGGCAATGTGTGCGGGCCGGTCGTCGGCGGCCTGCTCGCCGGCTTCGGCCTCCGGATTCCGTTCCTTGTCTACGCGGCCGCCCTGGTCGTGGCCGCCCTGGTGGTGCAGACCCAGCTGAGCCATGTGCCGGCCGCTTCCCGCCCGGACGGCGGCACGGCGCCGGCGATGGACTTGCGCGAGGCACTGCGTGACAGCGCTTACCGGGCGGGGCTGTTCTCCAGCTTCGCCAATGGCTGGGCGACCTTCGGCGTGCGGATGGCCACGGTGCCGCTCTTCGCCGTGGCCGCGCTGAACGCCGGGCCGGAATCGGCAGGCTGGGCGCTGGCGGTGTTCGCCGCGGCCAACGCGGTGGCGCTGACCTTCTCCGGCAGGCTCGCGGACAGCCTGGGCCGGAAGCCCATGATGATTTCCGGCCTGCTGGTGACCGGCACCGCGACGGCGGCGATCGGCTTCACCCACGAACTGCCGTGGTTCCTCCTGGCCACGGCCGTGGCCGGCATCGGCTCAGGCCTGCTGGGCCCCGCCCAGCAGGCCGCCATGGCCGACGTGATCGGCAACGAGCGCTCCGGCGGCCGGGTGCTCGCCATCTTCCAGATGACGGCCGACAGCGGAGCGATCATCGGGCCGGTGCTCGCCGGGCTCCTCGCGGACCGGCTGGGCTATGGCTGGGCGTTCGGCGTCACGGGTGGCGTGCTGGTCGCGGCCGCGGCCGTCTGGATGCTGGCCCGGGAGACCTTCCAGCGCACCGCGCGGCCGGACGGGTACCGTACCCCCTGATCAGGGCCCGGTTTCGCCCGAACGGAGACCCGCGCAGAACTTCACCGGCGGACTTCGTTAGGCTGTGGGGAGATCCCACCAGAAGCTGGAGTAATTAGTCATGCCATCCCAAGATCCACCCAACGAACACCTGCCCGATCCCAGGCCGGAGGACGCGGCGACCGGAACCAGGCGCAGGAAGCTCCGTCCTGCCGTCGTGGTCCCCGTGGTTGCCGTCATGGCCGTCATGGCCGTGCTGGTTTCCCTGGCACTTTTCCTCAGACCCGGCACCACGGTCGACGCGGCCCCCTCACCGGCTCCGGCATCAACCACGGCCACCGCCCCGGCGAAAACGCTGCCGCCGGCACCAGCTGTCTCGTATTACCAGCAGGCAGGCCCGCCCGCCGGCTCACCGCTGGAGGCAGTGGAACCACTCCAAATCAGCGTCGCGAAGGACCTGGTGGGCACCCGGCTGGCCAAGGGCATGGTCGGAATCTCACTGGAGGCCACCGATCTCGCTGACCCCTCCCTCAGCAGCGGCAACGCTTCGCTGGTGAAGCTGTTCCAGGAAGCCGACCAGCCGGTGCTCCGGTTCGGCGGCAACGCCGTTGACCGCCGCTTCTTCTGGACTTCCACTAATGAGGCCGTCCCGTCCAACTACACGGGGGACAAGGCACATCCCGTTCGTGCCGTGGGTCCGGCGGACCTGGCCCGCGTGAACACGCTGCTGGACGCCGTCGATGCCAAGATCGCCCTCACTGTCGACCTGGGCCACTACGGCCCGGACCGCGCTGCAGACATGGCCAAGCACGCGGCACAGATCTTTGGCCCTCGGCTCTTGAGCTTCACCATCGGCAACGAGCCCAATGGATTTGGGACCAATGGCGTCCGCCCGGGCGGCTACACCATTGAGAACTACGTGGCGGAGCTCAAGGCGTACGCGAACGCGATAAACGCTGTCGCGCCCAACGTCCCTATTTCGGGCCCGGGCGCCTACGACCAGAAGTGGTGGCAGCCATTCATTGACGCGGACATTCCGCAGAAGAAGATCCTGTCCTTCCACTACTACCCGATGTACAGCTGCGACGGAGTGGTGGATCCCTTGGCCTCGCCGACCATCGCGAACGTCATGAGCCGGCTGATGCATGAACGCGCCGTGGACTACCAGCAGGCGGCCTTGGCCGCCGGCCGGGCGGCAGGGCTCGAAACCTGGCTTCCGGAGACGGGAATCGCTGCCTGCCCCGGCTCCAACGAAACATCAAGAACCCACGCTTCGGCCCTATGGACCGCCGACTACGCGCTGAACGCCGCACAGCTGGGCATCACGAGGATCGGCTTCCACAGCTCGTTGCTGACGTGCAAGGGCGGTCCCCCCATGTCCGCCGTCTGCAGCGGCGGGGCTTACCTGAAACCGGACGGGAAAGTTTCCGGCCGGGCCAACTTCTTCGGCATCTCCATGGTCGCGGAGATGGCCGAAGGGAAGTTCCTGAAGGTGAATACGAAGGGTGGCGGCCTGGTGTTCGCCTATGCCCTGCAGAACGCCGACGGAAGCACCAGCGTTGCCATTGTCAACGAAAACGACCCCGAGAAGTCCGCCCAGACCGAAGTCACCCTCAAGCTGCCCGGGCAGGCGCTGACCGGAACCATGACCCAGATGACCGGTCCCAGCTACGCGGCCGAGGACAGCACGGTGATCGACGGTGCCAAGTCCGAGCCGGTCCCGCTCGCCGAGCGTGCCACGGTTGAGGGTTTCAAATACGGTTCACAGACACAGACGTTCAAGCTGACGGCGGGAACGGTTACCGTGCTGAACTTCCAGTACTAGAGGCCACAAGCCACTGGCTCCCGGTAGATGCCGTTCCCGTAAGTCTGGGCGGCACCAACCGGGAGCCAGTTGGGTTTAATCCGTACGTCGGCGCTGTCAGTTCAGGATGGCGTCGACGAAGTTCTCGGCGTCGAACGGGGCGAGGTCGTCCGCGCCCTCGCCGAGCCCGATCAGCTTGACCGGGACGCCGAGGGACTTCTGGATCGCCACCACAATGCCGCCCTTGGCTGTTCCGTCCAGCTTGGTCAGGACGATCCCGGTGATGTTCACGACTTCGGCGAACACCCGGGCCTGGTTCAAGCCGTTCTGGCCGGTGGTCGCATCCAGGACCAGGAGCACCTCGTCCACCTCGGCCAGCTTCTCGATGACGCGCTTGACCTTGCCGAGCTCGTCCATCAGGCCGGTCTTGTTCTGCAGGCGGCCGGCGGTGTCGATCATCACGACGTCGACTTCCTGGTCGATGCCTGCCTTGACCGCTTCATAGGCGACGGACGCAGGGTCCGCACCGTCGACTTCGGACTTCACGGTGGGGACGCCGACGCGCTGTCCCCAGGTGGCGAGCTGCTCGGCGGCGGCGGCGCGGAACGTGTCCGCGGCACCCAGCAGGACATCCTTGTCCTCGGCGACGAGCACGCGGGCGAGCTTGCCCACCGTCGTGGTCTTTCCGACGCCGTTGACGCCCACCACCAGCACGACGGCGGGCTTGTCGGCGTGCCGCTCCACCCGGAGGGTGCGGTCCATCGTCGGGTCCACGAGCTTGATCAGTTCCTCACGCAGCAAAGCTTTGACCTGTTCCGGGGAGCGGGTGCCCAGCACCTTGACGCGTTCGCGGAGCGCGTCCACGAGCTGCAGGGTCGGCTCGGTGCCGAGGTCGGCGAGCAGGAGGGTTTCCTCCACCTCGTCCCAGACGTTCTCGTCGATCTTGTCCGCTGAGAGGAGCGCCAGCAGGCCCTTGCCCAGGATGTTGTTGGACTTCACGAGGCGTTCGCGGAGGCGGATCAGGCGGCCGGCGACCGGCAGCGGCGTCTCGACCGGAACGGTTTCCAGGCCGGCGACGTTGTCCGGGACTTCGACTGTCTCCAGATCCTCAACGTCGACCGTGCCGTCGCCCGGTGACACGCGTTCGCGCGCCGGTGCGGGGCGGTCCTCGAGGAGGGTTCCGCCGCCTGCACCAGGCTTCACGGGATCGTTCTCGTCACGCTTTCCCGGGTAGTTGGTGATGTTCTTCCGGGTCTTCATCAGGACCGGAATAAGCGCACCGAGGACCACCAGGGCGGCGAGAATGGGCAGAAGAATGGGGAGGATGTCGTTCACTCCCCTAGCTTCTCACAAACCGGAAAGCCGTCGCGGAGCCCGGAAACGCGGGCGGCCGTGCCGCAGACGCTGCCTCAGCCGGTGCCTCAGACCTGAGCGCCGAGGCGCTGGCTGATGACGGTCGAGACGCCGTCGCCGCGCATTGTGACGCCGTAGAGGGCGTCGGCAACTTCCATGGTGCGTTTCTGGTGGGTGATGATGATGAGCTGGCTGGATTCGCGCAGCTCCTCGAAGATGGTGATGAGCCGGCCCAGGTTGGTGTCGTCGAGGGCGGCCTCCACCTCGTCCATCACGTAGAACGGTGAGGGCCTGGCTTTGAAGATCGCGACCAGCAGGGCCACCGCGGTCAGCGACCGTTCGCCGCCCGAGAGCAGTGAGAGCCGCTTGATCTTCTTGCCGGCCGGACGTGCCTCGACCTCGATGCCGGTGGTGAGCATGTCGGAGGGGTCGGTGAGGACCAGCCGGCCCTCACCGCCGGGGAACAGCCGGGCAAAGATCCGGACGAACTGCGCAGCGGTGTCCTCAAAGGCCTCGGCAAAGACCTTCTGGACCCGCTCGTCGACTTCCTTGATGATGTCCAGCAGGTCTTTGCGGCTGGACTTGAGGTCCTCGAGCTGGGTGCTGAGGAACTGGTGGCGTTCCTCGAGGGCCGCGAATTCCTCAAGCGCCAGGGGGTTGACCCGGCCCAGGGCGGACAGGTCCCGTTCGGCCCGTTTGAGCCGTTTCTCCTGTTCCTCGCGGACGAAGGGTTTGCCGGCCACGATCTCGCGTCCGTCCTCGTCCACCGGGGCGCGCAGGGCCGCCCATTTGTCCGCCGATTCCGCGGCGGGCACGGGAACGGGCTGGTCCGGGCCGAAATCCGCCACGAGCTGGTCGGGGGTCAGTCCCAGCTCCTCGACGCTCCTGAGCTCAAGCGCTTCGATCCGGAGCCGCTGCTGGGTGCGGGCCAGTTCGTCGCGGTGCACGGAATCCGTCAGTTCAGCCAGTTCGCGGGCCAGCGCATCGTTGCTGCTGCGCACGGCGGCCAGCTCCGCATCCATCTGCTCCTTGCGTTCCTCGGCGCTGTCCCGTTCCTGCCGGGCGAGTTCCACCGAGACATCTATGAAACTGATCACCTGGCCGACCGCGGCGGAGACGGCTGCGGCGCGTTTGGCCTGGAGCCGGCGGCGGTGTGCCCGTTTGGCGGCCTCCTCCCGGGCGCGCCGCTCGGTGGCGGCTGCGCGTTCGAGCGACGACGCCCGGTTGCGGGTGGCCGTGAGCTGTTCCTCGGTGCTGCGCAGGGCAAGCCGGGCTTCCATTTCGGCGGTGCGGGCCAGCGAAGCAGCCAGGGCAAGGGCGTCACGGTGTTCCGGGGAGGGTTCCTCTTCGGCCGGTGCCTCCTGCGCGGCGGCGAGCCGGGCCGCCACGGCTGTGAGCGCAACCTGATCGCTGACGATGTTGGCCTCGGCCTTGGCAAGGGAAGCTGCGAGCCGCTCGCTTTCGCCGACGGCGCTGCGCAGCACGGAGTTCAGGTGCCCCAGGCGTTCGGCGACGGCCGCCAGCCGGGCATCCGACTCATGGAGTTTCTCCAGGGCGGCATCGGCGCGGTCCTGCGCCGCGGCCCGCCGGGCCTGGGCGGCGGCCAGGGCGAAGCGCTGGCGTTCCAGCTCGGCGGTCACGGCGGCAAGCCGTGCCGAGGCGTCGTCGACGGCGGCCTGCACCTCAATCAGGGAGGGGGCCTTGGCGGAGCCGCCGCTGACCGTCAGCGCCGTGAAGACGTCCCCGGACCTGGTCACAGCGGTCAGCTCCGGGTGGCCGGCAATCAATTGCGCCGCGTCATCCAGTCCTTCGACGACGGCGATGCCCGCCAGCAGTCCGGGCAGCGGCAGGCGGGAGGCTGCGTCCTCCGGCCCGGACGCCGTGACCAGGCGGGCGGCCCACCGTGCGCCCTCGGGAGCCTCGGCACCGGAGTCCGGCGGGGCTGCCGTTGCGCCCGCCAGCAGCAGGGCTGCGCGGCCGGCGTCGTCGTCTTTCAGCCGCTGCACGGCGGCGGCCGCGGCCCCGCCGTCCTGCACGACCACGGCGTCGGAGGATGCGCCGAGGGCCGCCGCGATGGCGGCCTCGAAACCTGGTTCAACCGTGATCATGGACGCCAGGGAACCAAGCACCCCGGAGATCCCCGCGCCAAGGACGTGGCCCGAGCCGTCCTTGCGGTTCAGGCCGAGCTGGAGGGCGTCGCGGCGGGCAATAAGCGCGCCGCGTTCCCGTTCGCCCTCCCGTTCGGCCGCCTTCAGCGCGTCGATCTCGGCGATGATGGCGTCGAGAGCCGCGCTGGCGTCCTCGTATTCGGCGTCGAGGGTTTCCTCGCCGTCCTCCACTCCGGCAACCTGGGATTCGAGGGCGGTGAACTCGCCGTGCGCCTGTCTGCGGCGTTCCTCCCCCGCCTTGAGGGATTCACGGAGCCGGCCGAGTTCCGCCTGCGCCGACTCCACCCGGGAGCGTGCTGCGCCGACCTGCCCGGCAAGTTTCGCCAGGCCCTCGCGGCGGTCCGCGGCGGCGCGGAGCAGGGACGCGAGCCGCTTGTCCTCGGCGGCTGCGGCCTTTTCGGCCTCCTGTTTGGCGGCCGTGGCGGCGTCCAGGGCGCTGCGGCGCTCTCCGATCTGGTGCTCCAGTCCGGCCTGTTCCGCCCGGACGGCGGCGGCCTGCCGGTCGAGCTTGTCCGGGTCGCGGCCGGAATCAGGGACGTTGTCGGAGGCCCCGAGCAGCCGGCGCCGCTCCTCTGCGAGCGAGCCGAGGGAACGTAGCCGCTCGCGTCCCGCGGAGAGCTGGTACCAGTCGTCACGGGCGGCGCTGAGTTTGGGCGTGGCCTCGGCGGCGAGCTGTTCGAGGCTGGCCTGCCGCTGCCTGCCGTCTTCCAGTTCCTGCCCGACGACGCCGCGACGGGCTTTGAGTGCGCTCTCGTCCGCTACGTCTTGGGCCAGGGCCGATTGGAGCTGGACCAGGTCGTCGGCGAGGAGCCGGGAACGCGCGTCGCGGACGTCGAACTGGACGGTCTGCGCGCGCCGTGCCACTTCCGCCTGCTTGCCCAGCGGCGTGAGCTGCCGCCGGATTTCACCGGTGAGGTCGCTGAGCCGTGCGAGGTTGGCCTGCATGGCTTCGAGTTTGCGGACGGTTTTTTCCTTGCGGCGGCGGTGCTTGAGGATGCCGGCGGCTTCTTCGATGAAGCCGCGCCGGTCCTCCGGGGTCGCGTGGAGCACCTTGTCCAGCTGACCCTGGCCAACGATCACGTGCATTTCCCGGCCCAGGCCGGAGTCGGACAGGAGTTCCTGGATGTCCAGGAGGCGGCAGCCGGCACCGTTGATCGCGTACTCCGAGCCGCCGGTGCGGAACAGGGTGCGCGAAATCGTGACTTCGCTGTAGTCGATCGGCAGGACGCCGTCGCTGTTGTCAATAGTGAGTGAGACGTGGGCGCGGCCCAGCGGCGGGCGGCCGGACGTGCCCGCGAAGATAACGTCCTCCATTTTGCCGCCGCGAAGGGTCTTAGCGCCCTGCTCGCCCATCACCCAGGCAAGGGCGTCCACCACATTGGACTTGCCGGAGCCGTTGGGGCCCACCACGGCGGTGACACCTGGTTCGAATTCGAAGGTCGTCGCCGAAGCGAAGGACTTGAATCCCCGGACGGTCAGGCTTTTGAGGTGCAAGGTGTTTCGGTTCTCCTGGCTGGCGGAAACGGCTGTTCCTGCCCCAAATCTACCGCCATCACGCCAAATTCAGCGGATTTAGGCTTTTCCCAAGGAAATCCTTTGCGGCGCTTCCGAGCCCAAACATAGGCTGGCGCGAAGAGTTGCCAGACAACTCGGGCCGGCGGGCTCACGCCGTCCCGACGTGGGAGAACGCAGTTCCGCGTTCCGCCACTGGCTTTGGGGACGTGTGGCTGGCAACTCAGTGTAGGGACAACTGAAAACTTGGTTCGCTGCCCCGGGGGGTGCGGCACAGGGCGGTACATCACGTTCCGGCCCGATACCGCCACCGCGTACTCACTCAGGAGTTCACATGTCCGTATCTTCAGCCGGTCGCACGCTGAAAGCTCTCCGCCGAGTCGGACTTCCCCTGACGGTCGCCCTTGTTGCAGCGCTCTTGCCGGTCGCCGCCGCGCCCGCACTGCTGCCGACTGCGAGCGCCGCGGATCCCTGCGCGCCGGTCCTGAACGCCGTGGCCTGCGAAAACTCCAAACCCGGAGCGCCACCTGAGGAATGGGACATAACCGGCGCCGGCGATGCGGACATCCAGGGGTTTTCGACCGAGATCAGTGTCAACGCGGGTCAGCCCATCAAGTTCAAGGTGGACACCACCGCGCCCAGCTACACCATCCGCATCTACCGGACCGGCTGGTACCAGGGCCTCGGCGCCCGCAAGATTGCCGACGTCACGCCGTCGGCCTTCCGGCAGACCCAGCCGCAGTGCCTCTCCGACGTCACCACGGAACTCTACGACTGCGGGACGTGGGCGGTGTCCGCGACCTGGCAGGTCCCCGCGACGGCGGTCTCCGGGGTCTACATTGCCTTGCTGACCCGGCCGGACAACGGCAACCAGAGCCACATCACGTTTGTAGTCCGCTCGGACGGCAGCCATTCCAACGTTGTCTTCCAGACTTCCGACACGTCCTGGCAGGCCTACAACGGCTATGGCGGCTCCGATTTCTACCACGGCGCCCAGAACGGCCGGGCCTACAAGATCAGCTACAACCGTCCCGTCAGTACACGGGACGGCATAGACGGCCGCGACTTTTTCTTCAGCAACGAGTACCCCTTGGTCCGTTTCCTGGAGAAGAACGGCTACGACGTCAGCTACATCAGCGGGGTGGACACTGACCGGAACGGAGCCCAGCTCCTCAACCACAAGGTCTTCCTCTCCGTGGGCCACGACGAATATTGGTCCGGCGCCCAGCGGGCCAATGTGGAGGCAGCACGCGACGCCGGCGTGAACCTGCAGTTTCTCTCCGGCAACGAAATGTACTGGCGGACACGGATGGAGCCTTCGCCTGTCGATGGAGCGGCGGGCCGCACCATCACGTCCTATAAGGAGACCTGGGCCTACGGCAAGATTGACCCCAGCACGGAGTGGACCGGTACGTGGCGCGATCCACGGTTCGCCGCCCAAGCCAACGGCGGCGGCCGGCCCGAGAACGCTGTGACTGGCACGATGTACATGTCCAATTTTACGGATTTGCCCATCACTGTTAGCGCCGCCGAGGGAAAGTCACGTCTCTGGCGCAACACCACCCTCGCGACGCTCGCCGCGGGGAACTCCGCGGAATTGGCGCCGCACACAGTGGGATACGAATCCAATGAGGATGTGGACAACGGGTTCAGGCCCGCGGGGCTGATCCGCCTGTCCACCACTACAGGGCCAACACCGCAGTATCTGGCGGATTTCGGGAACACGGTACAGGAGGGGACCACCACCCACCACATGACCATGTACCGCGCCCCCAGCGGGGCGCTGGTCTTTTCCGCGGGTACCGTGCAGTGGACGTGGGGCCTGGACCAGGAGCATGACGGGGACGGTGCGCCCGCGGATCCGCGGATGCAGCAGGCGCAGATCAATCTTTTGGCAGACATGGGTGCCCAGCCAGCCACCCGTGACACCGCGCTTAAGGCAGCGTCAGCCAGCAGCGATACGGCAGGTCCGACCGTGGCGATGTCGTCTCCGGCCGAGGGAGCCACGATTCCGCACGGCACGTCCGTCACAGTGTCCGGAACGGCCAGCGACATCGGCGGCATCGTGGCCGGAGTCGAAGTCTCGACCGACGGCGGAAGCAGCTGGCATCCTGCCCAAGGCAGGCAAACCTGGACTTACACCTATATTCAGAAGGGCCTCGTCACGGCCAGCATCAAGGTGCGCGCCGTGGATGACAGCGCCAATATCGGCACTCCCCTCACCCGCAACCTCCAGCTCACCGGACCGTACTCGATCTTCGGCCAGCAGGTGCCGGATGCCCCTGATTCCCAGGATGGAGGGGCCTATGAGCTTGGCTTGAAAGTCACTCCCAGCGTCGGCGGCTTCATCACTGGAGCCCGCTTCTACAAGAGCGCCGCGAATACCGGAACTCACACCGGTTCGCTGTGGAATGCCACCGGGCAGCGACTGGCAACAGCTACGTTCACTTCGGAAACGGCGTCCGGCTGGCAGCAAGTACTCTTCAGCCAGCCGGTTGAAGTCACCGCCGGGCAGCAATACGTCGTCTCGTACACCGCTCCCGGCGGCCGCTACGCCAGCGAAAACTACCAGTGGGCCAGCTCTGGCCTGACCGACCCGCCCTTGACCGTTGCCGGCGGGTTCGGGAGCCCTCAGGCCGGTGTGTACGGGGTAGCGGGTTCGTTTCCGACAAACAGTTACCAGAACGGCAACTACTTCGTCGATGCCCTGTTCGACACCGTCGACACGTCGGACCTGACCGCATCCGGACAGTGGCCGATGGACGGCTCATCGAGCGTCCCGCAGGCCACAACGGTGGGTGCTGTCTTCTCCAAGACCGTCACGGCTCCGACCCTCAAGTTGACGATGGCGGAATCCGGGACGGCGGTCGCGGGAACCACCGCCTACGACAACACCACGCGAAAGCTCACCTTCACCCCCGCAGCCGACTTGGAAACGGGCACTAATTACACCGCTACGCTCAGCGCCACGGACCAGAGCGGCGGCTCCGTGACAAGCGGCGCCACGTGGTCCTTTACAACGGTTGTCTCGCCGCTGGTGCCAGGCAGTTGCCCCTGCAGCCTCTATGATGACTCCGTCGTCCCGGGGATCCAGGAGGTCCGGGAAGGTGTGCCACTGACACTGGGAGTCCGTTTCTCCAGCACTACCGCCGGGACCGTCACCGGCGTCCGTTTCTACAAGTCTGCCGGCAATACCGGCACTCACACCGGCACCCTCTACACCGCGTCCGGACAACAGCTCGCCAGTGTCACTTTCGCAAATGAGAGTACGTCCGGCTGGCAGACGGCCAACTTCAATCAGCCCGTTGCCATGGCGGCGAACACTGAGTACATCGTGGCCTACAAGAGCGTTACCGGAACATACTCCGCGACAGCGAATGGCTTAGCGTCCGGACTAAGTGTCGGGAATCTGAGAACCCCGTCCGCCGCAGGTGCGTACTCCTACAGGCAAGATTTCGCCGGTGACCGTTCCAGCACCAGCTACCTTGTTGATGTGGTGGTCCAGTATCCTGATCTGCCGTTGGTGGCCGGCGAGCAGACGCCGCTTCCCGGCTCGTCGAGCGTCGCCTTGGACTCCACTGTCTCCGCGGTGTTGTCCAAAGCCGCGGCGGGCTCCAGTGTGGCAGTGACCTTGACCGGTCCCGGCTCTGTCGATGTTCCAGGTTCGGCCACTTATGACCCGCCGACGGGCAGGGTCGCCTTCACACCGGCGGCCCCACTGAGCCCCGCGACAAGGTACACAGCGACAGTGGCGGCGACGTCGACGACGGGACAACCGCTCAGCGCCGGCGGTACGTGGACCTTCACAACCGTTCCACCCCCTCGGCCCTACGGCGTCTGCCCGTGCTCGCTGTACCAGGACACCGTGACTCCCGGCGTCCTGGAATTCAATGAAGGGGTGCCCCTGACGCTCGGCGTACGGTTCTCCACCACTTCGCCCGGCCAGATCACGGGCATCCGCTACTACAAATCCGCGGGCAACACCGGACCCCACACCGGGGCCCTATATACCGCCTCCGGCCAACAGTTGGCGGCAGTCACCTTCACCGATGAATCCACGTCCGGCTGGCAGACCGCTTCATTCAGCCAGCCCGTGGACATCGCAGCGAACACCGATTACGTGGCCGCCTACCGCACTCCAGCCGGGATCTACTCGGCGACGCCGGCCGGTTTTGGTTCCGGAGGCACTACCGGACCGCTGCGCACCACCTCCGACTCCGGGGCATTCAACTACCACGGCGACTTTCCGTCGCATTCTTGGACCTCCAGTTACCTCGTGGACGTGGACTTCGTCGTGTCGGTGCCGCCAGTCAACGTGACATCCCAGCTGCCGGCGGCAGACTCCGTCGGCCTCCCGCTGACATCGAAACCGACGGTGACGTTGTCGGCGTCTATCCAGCCAGGCTTCACGTTTGAACTGTCAGCCAATGGTGCCGGCGTCGCCGGCACTTCCACCCTTTCGGAGGACGCCAGGACGATCACGTTCTTGCCGGCACAGCCACTGCCAGCGGCCACGGTGATTTCCGCCAGCGTCAGTCATGTCGTCTCGGTCGAAGGCGCCGAGCTGGCGCCGCTCAGTTGGCAGTTCACCACTTCCGACCCCACCGGCCCGGAGCAGTCGCTGTTCGGCCCGCTGCTGCCGGCGGTACCCGCCGCGTCCGGGGACACTTCCTCGATTGAGCTCGGCACCGCCTTCTCAGTGTCAACGGCTGGCAGTGCGACGGGCGTGAGGTTCTACAAGGGCCAGGGGAACACCGGAACACATGTCGGTTCGCTGTGGAATGCCGCCGGGGAGCGATTGGCACAGGTGAGTTTCTCGGACGAGACAGCCACCGGCTGGCAAACAGCCACGTTCCCGGCCCCCGTCGCGCTGGAACCGGGTCAGACTTACGTGGTGTCGTACCTGGCTCCGAATGGCAACTATGCCTACACCCCGGCGTTCTTCTCGGAACCGTGGATCAATGGCATCCTGTCGGCGCCAGGCCCGAACAACGGCCGGTACCAGTACGGGTCCGGCGGTTCTATGCCGTCGAACTCCTGGAACGCCACCAATTACTTCGTCGACGTCGTCTTCGCACCCGCATCCCCCTGACCTCCATCGATGGCTCCACAACTGCCCTTTTGAGGCGTGATAACGGCAGTTATGGAGCAATCGACGGGTGGTTGGTGGTCAGTACCTCGGTGCCCGTGCAGCCTGGAGTCCGCGGGGTGGCTTAGGCTGCGACTCAGGCCGGGCGCGGGACACCAAGCAGGCTCAAGCTGTGACTCAGACCGGGCGCGGGACACAAGCCAGGCCCAGGCAGCGGCTCAGGCAGCGCGAGGGGCTCAGCGATGTGGGCTACGGGCCCTGAGCGCGACCCGTTCCTCCGGGAGCGCTCGTTGAGGCGGCCGTGTTGCCTTGTTCTCCTGCATCCGCTGCTCCCTAACTGCCCTTCTGAGGCTTGAAAACGGCAGTTATGGAGCAGTCGGCGGGTGGTAGCCGGGTCAGCGCACCACTGACGGGGACCAGGCGTGCTCGATGAAGAGGGAGGGGCGGGACGCCGGATCCGCGTTGATCTGCCAGATATCGCTGTCACCGGCGGCGCCGTCGCGGGCGAGCCCGTAGAGCAGGGTCTGGTTGTCCAGCCACTCGACCTGGTCGTCCATGCTGCGCGGCTCGGACAGTACGGTTTCCTGCCCGGTGGCCAGGTCCAGGAACGCGGCACGCCAGTGCGGGGTCAGTGTTCCCCCGGTGTTCTTCTTGTACGCGATCCGGGTGCCGTCGGGAGAAAGCGAAGGGCACTCCACGCCGTCGTGGATTGCCGTGAGCGTGCGCGCCGACATGCTCCCCTTGACCAGCCAGATGCGGCCCGATGATGCCGCCGTCGCGTAGAAGGTGTCGCTATCGCCCGGAGCGAAGGTCACACCCCAGATGTTGCGGTCCGCCGCCGTGATCCGTGTGCCGTTGACTATCAGCGCGAAGTCCTCCAGGTTCCCCGTTCCGCCGCCGCCCTGCGCCCCGGTAATAGACGTCTCGGTGGAGAAGCCCGCAGTACCGTAGGCGTGTCCCGAGACAAACACCGTGGTGGATACCAAGGAGCCGTCCGGGCTCATGCGTGTCCGGCTGGGAATGCCCGGCAGGGCCCAGCTCCTGGTCGGCTGCCATTCCGCGTTCAGCAGGACCGCTTCGAAGCTGGTCACGAGGCCGCGGTTGGTCTTCAGGCAGACGATGTTCTGCAGCGTGCCGTACACCCTGTCGCAGGCCACCGCCGCCAAAGACCGCGCACCGGCGGGGTCGGACAGCGGGACGGTGCCGATTGTTCCGTAGCCCTGGCCTGGCGCGGTATTGCGGAAAATGACTGAGGCCTTCGTCAGCACGGCGGCGCCGGATGCCACCCGTGCCGTCGATACCGCCGCCTTGCTCTCCTGGAAGCGACCGAACGCGGTCGCGGCGTAGGCTCCGGCGGCGGCGATGACCAGCGCCGTGATGACCAGCAGAATCCCCCAGCGCGCCCTGCTCCCGGCGGGGGTCAAGTTGCCGGCCTCTGCAGCATGCCGCCACGCAGGATATACCAGGACGCCACGACGCCGGCGGCAAGGCAGGTGGCCACCACCACCATCGCAACGGCGGGACCCAGCGCGAACCACAGGACACCAAAGCCCACGGAGGCGGCCATCCGGCTGAGCGCCACCACCGTCTGGGCGGCGCCAAGCCCGGTGGCAAGTTTGTCCGGCGGTGTCAGTTGGCTCGCCAGCGCCGACAGCACGCCGTCCGTCGCGGCGTAGAAGGCACCGAGCAGAACCAGGCAGGCAACGGTCGGCCCGAATCCCCCGATCGGCGCCGCGGCCAGCAGGTAGCAGGCCAGGAGGGCGACGTGCCCGATGATAAAGACCCTCGCCTTCCCCCAGCGGTCCGCGAGGCGGCCCAGCGGAATGGCGAGGAGCAGGAACACCACATTCGTGCCCACGTAGAGCAGGGGAAACCACTGCACGGCGAAGGAGTCCCGGTCCTGGAGCACCAGGTAGATGAAGCCGTCCCCCACCGTCAGCAGGCCCAGAATTCCGGCGGCAACCAAGAGCCGGCCAAGTCCCGGCTCACGCAGCAGGCGCCAGCGGAATCCCCACGCCGGCCGGGGTTTGCTGTCCGGCCGCACGCTGTCCGGCTCCCCCGTGACCCGCCCCGCCCTGTCAGTCCGACGGGTTCTCAGGTTCGGCACCAGGAGAGTCAGCACGGCCACACCGATGACGGCGAAGGCCAGGGACACAACAAACACGGTGCCGTACCCGTTGGGGATCAGCATGAGGATAAGGAAGGCCAGCAGCGGACCGCCCGCAGCCCCGATATTGTCCAGCATCCGGTGCACCCCGAAGTGCCGCGCCAGATATTCAGGCTGGGCTGACACCGCGATCAACGCGTCGCGGGGGGCTGTGCGGATGCCCTTGCCAATGCGGTCTGCCGTTACGACGGCGGTCAGGGCCCAGAATCCGCTGGCGAACAGGAGGCCGATCCGGGCCAGCATGGAGAGGCCGTACCCTGCGACCGCGACGCCTTTGGGGCGCCCGATGCGGTCGGAAGCATAGCCCGCAGCCATCCGGACAATGGCGCTCGCGCCCTGGTTGATTCCGTCGAGAAATCCGAACGCAATGGTGGACAGGCCGAGGAACCCAGTGATGTACAGGGGCAGGATGGCGGACACGGATTCGGACGAGACGTCGGTGAGCATGCTCACCACGCCCAGCCAGATAATCACCGGCGAGAGACGAAAGGGCCTTTTCAGGGGTTCGACCGCGCCGCCCGGCTCCAACGCCTGCAGGTCCTTTTTGCCGCCGTTGCGGTCCGACATGGAGATGTACATGGCGCTACCCCCCTGCCGCCGTGTGCAGGTTTCCCAGGAGCATGAACCGTGTGCCGCCCGTGCCTGTGGTTGAGGCCGTGAGGGTCACCGAATCGGCACCCCGGCTGAACCGCAGTGCCCGTTCTCCGGCCGCGGCGGGCACGGGTTCAGACCAGAACCCCACGCCGCCCAGGACCTGCTGGAAGTGCCCGGCAACCGAGTCCTGGCTCAAGCCGGCGATCGCGTCGGCGGCCACCTGCAGGGTTCCCTCGGCTGGGGAGACCGACGTCGAGACCACCACTGTTCCCTCCGGAAACCGGAGGGCGTCCACGGGAAACCCGTCCACGATTTTGCCTTGGGCGGATGCCGCCGCCGGCAAGGGCGCGCTGATGAGTGGCGCGGGCGGCGAGGGCATGGGCAGCCCGGTAGGAGTCGCGCTCACGGGCGGAAGGACTTCACGGCCCAGAGGGACGGCGGCCGAACCATCGTTGGAACCGCCGGTCGGGCTGGGCGCACCAACGCCGGCCCCTGCCGGGGCCGCTCCCGGAGCCGCTGCGTCAGTAGTGCCTGGATCCGGGGTGGAGCCGGCGGGCGGCGGACTGCTGCCTGCCGGCGCTGGAGCATGCGACGCCGAAGGCTCTCCGGCCGTCATCTGGTCCAGCACGACGGCGGTGCCTCCCAGAATCGCCGCCACGCCGACACCCGCGATGACGAGACGCCTGGCTTTCACCGGCTGTTCCCGGGCCGGCCGAAAGCATTGACTAAGACCATGGTTGTGATTCCCCTAGCACCCATCGCCACAGTCTTTCAGCGCGATGTTGGGAGCGTAAGAGTAGTACTACTTGTTTTACGGGCGTCCGCTACCAGCGTCCGTTCCGCGGCCGGGGCTGGCAGACCGGGCACGTGTAGGAAGAACGGTTCATGAACTGGTCACGCCGGAGGATACTGACAAGCCCAGCATCGGCGCAGCGACGGCATTCCTTGCCCTCCCGGCCGTAGGCGTTGAGGGAGCGGTCGAAGTAGCCGGACGCGCCGTTGACGTTGACGTACAGCGAGTCGAAGCTGGTGCCTCCGGCCGCGAGGGCGTCGGTCATGACCTCGCGCGCGGCGTCGAGGACCCGCTCGGCTTCAGCCCTCCGGAGGGTGTCCGTGGGCCGGGCGAAGTGCAGCCGCGCCTTCCAGAGCGCCTCGTCCGCGTAGATGTTGCCGATTCCGGAGACAAGGCCCTGGTCCAGGAGGGCGCGTTTGAGGCCTGTCTTGCGGGTCCGGAGGCGGCGGTAGAACTCATCGAAGGAGAAGCAGGGGTCCAGCGGGTCCCGCGCGATGTGCGCGGCTTCCTCGGCAATAAGCGGCAGGGGCGTTTCGGCGAGTCCGCCGGGACCGCCGTCGGACGTGGGGATCAGCGAGGTGAGAAAGAGCCCGCCGAAGATCCGCTGGTCAACGAACCGGAGCTGCCCCGGCATGCCGTCAGCGGGGCTGAGGCGCAGGCGGACTTTCAGGTGCTTCTCGTCCGGCACACCCGCGTCCTGCATCAGCAGCTGCCCGGACATGCCCAGGTGCGCCATGAGCGCCACCGCGGGCGTGGAGGATTCGGCTGCGCCGTTCCCGGGACCAGCCGCGGGAGCGTCCGCGGGGGTGTCCGTCAGCGGCATCCACAGGAATTTTCCGCGCCGGACCACGTCCAGGACACGGGCCCCCTCAAGGTTGCCGGCGAAGTCCTCCGGGCCGAGCGCGTGCCGGCGGACGGAGCGCGGATCCACCACCTCAACAGCGGTGATGGTCCGGCCCCGCACCCAGCTCACCAGGCCGCGGCGGACAACTTCGACCTCGGGCAGTTCAGGCACGGTGTGTGCCTAGGCGCCGGTCTGGGACTGCAGCTGCTGCGCGCCGGGCGCGGCCGCTTCGGCCGGCGCCGCAGCATCCGGCGCAACAGTCGACGGCGCCGACAGCCTGCGCCACGCATCCGCGGCAGCTTCCTGCTCGGCTTCCTTCTTGGAGTTGCCCGAGCCGGTGCCGTAATCGTTGCCGCCGATGCGCAGGATCGCTTCGAAGGTCCGGGCGTGGTCCGGCCCGGAGCCCTCCACAGCGTAATTGATCGTCCCGAGCTGACGGCTCGCCGCCAGCTCCTGGATGCTGGTCTTCCAGTCGGTGCCGGCGCCAAGCGCGGCAGCATCCTTCAGCAGCGGCCCGATCAGGCGCATGACCAGCTGGCGTGCCGTCTCGATGTCGTTGGAGATATAGGTGGCACCGATCAGCGCCTCCATGGTGTCTGCGAGGATGGACGCCTTGTTTTTGCCTTCGGTGAGCTTTTCGCCTTGTCCGAGGTAGATGTACTCACCAAGACCGATGCTGCGGCCGATGCCCGCGAGGGCCCGGGTGCTGACGACGGCGGAGCGGCGCTTGGCCAGCTCCCCCTCGGGCAGGGTGGGGTTGTCACGGTACAGCGCGTCGGTTACCGAGAACCCCAGAATGGAGTCGCCCAGGAACTCGAGCCGTTCGTTGGTGGGGATGCCGCCGTTTTCGTAGGCGTAGGAACGGTGTGTGAGCGCAAGACGAAGCGTCCCGGCGTCAATAGTGACACCGAGACGCTTCAGAAGCTCTTCAGTTGAAGACATCTTAGTCAGCCAGTTGGCGGATTAGACGTCTGCGACCTTGCGGCCCTTGTATTCAAGGAACAGCGCGGTGCCAGCCGAGTCGGTAACGACCTTTGCCTGGTGCGGCAGGCTGTACGTGACCTGGCCGTTCTCGACAGTCTTCACCAGGTGGGGGGCAGTTGCCTTCCACTGGGAGCGGCGGGCGCGGGTATTCGAGCGAGACATTTTCCGCTTCGGGACAGCCACGGCTAACTCATTTCTCTCTAGTCCAACACTTACAAATCAGTTTTGCCGGTCAGGCTTAGCCAAGTCAGCTAGGGCAGCCCAGCGAGGATCTACAACCTCGTGGTGATGCCCCGGCTCGTCTTCCAGGCGAACTCCACATTCGGAGCAAAGGCCCTGGCAGTCTTCCCGGCACACCGGCTGGAACGGCAGCATGGTTACAACTGCGTCCCGCAACACCGGCTCAAGATCGATTAGATCGTGCTCGACTCGACGTTGCTCTTCTTCGTCTTCTTCATCCGAGAACTCAGCGTCCTCGTAGAAGAAAAGTTCTTGCACATTGACCTCGAGGTCATACGCAAGGGGATCCAGGCATCGGCCGCACTCGCCGGTTACTCCGACGTTCGCGGTACCTGATACCAAAATTCCTTCGTGTACGGCCTCCAGCCGCAGATCCAGCTCGACATCCGAGCCTTCCTGCACGCCAATGAGTGCCACACCAAGATCACCCGGTGCGGGTACATGTTCCGTCAGCGTCCGCATGCTTCCCGGACTGCGTCCGAGGTCCTTGACGTCGAACGCCAAGGGCGAACTAGCATCTCGTTTAATGAGAACTCCTGTTGAACATATGACCGACGTACTATCTTAGCCTGATCTTCCGGGCGGACTCAAACCGGGGCACGCCTGCGGTTTCCACCGCAGTCCAGCCCCGAAACGGGCCGCGCAACCGGCAGCAGGCCGCCGAGTACCGATCAAGCTTACCCTCTGCGCGGCTAGTCCTGGACCGGCCCGCCCGAGTGCAGCCGTTTCAGCACCGAACGGGGCACAAACTCGGACACATTGCCGCCGAGCGTGAACACTTCCTTGATCAGGGTCGAGGACAAGTGCAGGTAGTGGCTTTCGGCGGGCAGGAAGACTGTCTCGACGCCGGTGAGCTGCCGGTTCATGGTCGCCATCGGCAGTTCATAGTCGAAGTCGGAGGAGGAACGGAGGCCCTTGACGATCGCGGACACTCCCCGCCGGCGGCAGTACTCGGCGAGGAGTCCCTCCCCCACCGGTTCCACCACGATTCCTTGCAGGGAGGCCAGGGTTTCCTTGGCCATGTCGATCCGCTCTTCGAGCGTGAAACGGTATTTTTTGGCGTAATTCGTGGAGACGCCCACGATGACCTCGTCAAAGAGGCCAGCGGCCCTGGCAATGACTTCCAGGTGGCCGTTGTGGATGGGGTCAAAGGAGCCAGGGCATACGGCGCGTCTCATGCTCCGAACCTACCGTATTGGTGCCGCGGGCCGGGATAGCATGGCGGGATGTCAGCATCGAACATTCCCTTCTCCGTGTCCGGGGGCGTGGTCCTCGTGACGGGAGCCGCCATGGGCATGGGCCGCCTGTACGCCCTGCGAGCGGCCCGCGAGGGCGCCGGCGTCGTGATTCTCTGGGACGTCGACGCGGACGCTCTGGCGGAGACCGCCGCGGAGGTCACCGCCCTCGGAGCGCGCGCCGTCGTCCGGCAGGTGGACCTCGCCGACCGCACGGCGATTGCCGAGGCCGCGTCCGAGAGCAGGGCGGAAGGTCCGCTGACGCTGCTGGTCAACAACGCCGGAATCGTCCGTGGCGCGCTCTTCTGGGACCACAGCCCGGAGCGTGACATCGCCCTGACCATGGACGTCAACGCGCTGGCGCCGATGTACGTCACCCACGCGTTCCTCCCGGACATGATGGCCGACGCCGGCCGGCCGCGCCGGATCCTGAACATCGCTTCCGCCGCCGGTACCGTGTCCAACCCGAGGATGAGCGTCTACGCGGCCTCCAAGTGGGCCGTGATCGGCTGGAGCGACTCGCTGCGGCTGGAACTCGAACAGCAGGGCTATGGCCATCTCAAGGTCACGACGTTCTGCCCCAGCTACATCTCCACCGGCATGTTCGACGGCGCCCGCGGCCCGCTGCTGACTCCCCTGATGACTCCGGAGGACGCCGTGGACCGGGCCTGGCGGGCCACCGTCGCCGGACAGCCGCAGCTGATCGCCCCCGCGACCGCGCAGCTGGGCAAGGTCCTGCGCGGCATCCTGCCCGTGCGGGCCTGGGACTTCGTGGGTGGGAAGGTCTTCGGGATCTACTCCACCATGGACAAGTTCACCGGGCGGGACCAGAAGGCGGGTACCCGATGAACTCCCCCCTGCAGTTCCCCTGGCAGCGGACCGCGACCGGCGCCAACCTGCTCTCCCCCGACGGCACGCTCGGCGTGACCATCTTCGAGGAGATGACCACCCTCGCGCTCCAGACCGGCGCCATCAACCTGGGCCAGGGTTTCCCGGACGAGGACGGCCCGGTGGAGATCAAGGCTGCCGCGCAGGCCGCCATCGCCGCCGGAGCCAACCAGTACGCCCCCGGCAAGGGCATCCTGGAGCTGCGCGAGGCCATCTCGTTCCACCAGGAGCGCTTCTACGGCCTGAAACCGGATCCGCAGACGGAGATCATCGTCACCACCGGCGCCACTGAGGCCATTGCCGCCTCGCTGCTCGCGCTCGTGGGCCCCGGCGATGAGGTCATCACCTTCGAGCCGTTCTACGACTCCTACGGCGCGATCATCGGCCTGTCCGGCGCCCGCCACGTCACAGCCCCGCTGCTGGCTCCGGATTTCCTGCCGGATCTGGACGCCCTCGAAGCGGCGTTCAGCAGCCGCACCAAGGTGGTGCTGCTCAACAACCCGCACAACCCCACCGGCGCGGTGTTCCCCCGCGAGGTGCTGGAACGCGTCGTCGAGCTCGCCGCCCGGCACGACGCCGTGATCATCAGCGACGAGGTCTACGAACACCTCACGTTCGGTGTCCGCCACATCCCGGTGGCCACCCTGCCGGGCGCAGCGGAGCGCACCCTGACCATCTCCTCCGCCGGGAAGACCTTCTCTTTTACCGGTTGGAAGATCGGCTGGCTCTGCGGCCCGGAGCACCTGGTCTCGGCCGCCCGCACCGTCAAGCAGTTCCTGAGCTACAGCTCCGGCACCCCGTTCCAGAGCGCCATCGCGGCGGGCCTCGCCCTGCCGGACGAGTTCTACGCCGGCATCGCCGACACCCTCCAGCTCAAACGCGACATCCTCAGCGAGGGCCTGCGCGCCGCCGGGCTGGACGTGTACACCCCTCAGGGGACGTATTTCGTGAACGTGGACACCGCGCCCCTGGGCATCACCGACGCACTGGACCTGGCCCGCCGGCTGCCCGCGCTCGTGGGCGTCGCAGCCATCCCTGTGTCCGTGTTTTGCCATCCGGAAGGCGCCGAACGCACCCGGAGCCTGCTGCGGTTCGCATTCTGTAAGAGGATTGACGTCCTGCAGGAGGCCGCCGAACGGCTCGCGGCACTCCGCGACATCCTCTGATGACGGACACACCCGCAGCCTCCCGCTTCCTGCGCACCACGGGCCAGCACGCCACGATCGAGCCCGATGCCTTCACCGAGGGCGGTTTTGTGCTCAGCATTGGCGGGGCGGAACAGTCCCACGTCAATCTCTCGGACCCCTCGGACATCTTCTACGAGTACCTGCGCAGGATCGGCCACGTGGTGGATCTCGCGGCGCCGTGGGGCGAACCCATCACGGCCCTCCATCTCGGGGCCGGAGCCCTGACGCTGGCCCGCTACATCCAGGCCACGCGGCCGGGGTCCGTGCAGTACGCCGTGGAGCTGGAACGGGAGCTGCTGGACTTCGTACTGCAGCAGCTCCCCCTGCCCGGCGGCACCGGACTGCACACCCTCATCGGCGACGCGCGGGACGCCCTGGCCGAGCTGCCGCCGGAGCTGCGCTTCGACGTCGTGATCCTGGATATTTTCTCCGGGCCCGAGGCTCCGGAGCACATCGCCTGCACGGAGTTCTACCTTGAGGCCGCGGCGAAACTCAGCGCCCGCGGTGTGCTGATCGTCAACGTGGGCGACGAGCCGGGGCTCACCCTGGTCCGGAGCCAGGTGGCCGCGCTGCGCCGGGCGGTGGCCGACGTCGCCGCCTTTGCCGAGGCCGGCATGTTCAGCGGCCGGTATCCCGGCAACATCATCCTGACCGGGACGCAGGGGCCGTGGCCGGAGATGTGGACCGCGGCGCTCACCGCCCGCGGGCCGCACCCCGGGAAGGTGCTCTCCGGCGTCGCGCTGGATCCTTTCTCAGACCAGCCGGGCTGACGCCCTGTGGCGGCGATTCTCCTGACCGGCATGTCCGGCGCCGGAAAGTCCACGGTGCTGGCGGAGCTTGCCCGGCGCGGCTTTGAAACGGTGGACACTGACGACGGCGGCTGGATCCGCGTGCGCGGCGGCGAACCGTTGTGGGACGAGCACCTGATGGACCGGCTGCTGTCCCGGCCGCGGCCGGGTCCCCTGTTTGTGCTGGGAACGGTCGCCAACCAGGGGCGCTTCTACGACCGCTTTGACGCGGTGGTGCTCCTCAGCGCGCCGGCCGCGGTGATCCTGGAACGCCTCCGGACCCGGACGACAAACCACTTCGGTAAGTCGGCGGACGAACGGGCTCAAATTCTGAGGGACATCGCGGACGTGGAGCCGCTGCTGCGCGCGGGATCCACGCACGAGCTCGACACCAGGCGTCCGCTGGAAGAAACCGTCGGTGCGCTGATCGCGATCGCCGCGCCGTGTGCCAGCTGACGTCACGGCAGGCACGTTATTGGCAGGGCGGAGCCTCGGTCTTCGCGGAATGACGGCGTGCGGGGCGGCCGGCAGGACCAAAAGACTGCCCGGCGTGACGCTGTAACCAAGCTGCGGGCTTAGTACGGCTGGTCCGCGTCGGTGCCGTCGGCCGGGCCCTCGTCCACGCCGGGTTCGGCGAACCAGAGTTTCGTCTCCCCGTACTTGCGTTCCGCGAACCGCTCCAGTCCGTCCGGCCATGACGGCTCGGGAGCCCGGGAGGAACGCTCCGCGACGACGACGGCGCCCTCGGCCAGGTGCGGGAGCAGCTTGGCCAGCACCACGGCCAAAGCGGGTTCGTCGAGCGGGTAGGGCGGATCTAGGAAGACGAGGTCCCAGAGGATCCCGGCCTGGGTCCGGTCCAGGAACGATTCGACCTTGGAGCGGTGCACGGAGACCACCTTGTGCCGAGCCACCGTGTTGACGAGGTCCGCGTTGCGCTGGCAGACCTCGCTGGCCTTGCCGTCGAATTCCACCAGGTCCACGGCCTTCGCGCCGCGGCTGGCGCTTTCCACGCCGAGTGACCCGGAGCCGGCGTAGAGGTCCAGTACCCGGGCGTCGGCGATGACCTCGAAGGCGTCCAGCCGGGAGAAGAGCGCCTCCTTGACCCGGTCCGTCGTCGGGCGGGTCAAGGATCCGGGGACGCTGACCAGGGTGGTTCCGCCCGCGGCGCCCGCAATGATGCGGCTCATGGCCGTGCCCCCTGAGACACATGCACGAGTGCCTGGTTTCGGTTAGCCGCGTTCAAGGAACGCCTCCTTTTCCGGATTGAGGTATTCGTCGATCGCCGCGGCGAGTCCGGGGTGGGCGCCCAGGGACGGGTCGCCGCCGACGATCTGCCAGGCATCCTGCCGTGCCCGGGCGATCACGTCCTCGTGCTCCAGGACCCGCAGCAGCTTCAGGGTGGACCGGCCGCCGGACTGGGAAGCGCCCAGGATGTCGCCTTCACGGCGCAGCTTGAGGTCCTCCTGGGAGAGCTCGAATCCGTCGGTGGTGGCCGCGACGGCTTCGAGCCGGCGCCGGCTCGGGTGGCCGGGTTCCAGCGTGGTCACGAGCAGGCAGGTGCCCGGCAGGCCGCCGCGGCCCACCCGGCCGCGGAGCTGGTGGAGCTGGGAGATGCCGAAGCGGTCCGCGTCCAGGATCACCATAAGCGTGGCGTTGTGGACGTCCACGCCCACTTCGATCACCGTGGTGGAGACCAGCAGCTTGGTCTGGTTGGCGGTGAAGGACGCCATGGTCTCGGACTTCAGCACCGGGTCCTGCCGGCCGTGCAGCGGGGCCACCGTCACGCCGGCCAGCGCCGGTTCGTCCCGGAGCTGTTCGACGACGCCGGTCACCGACGCCAGTTCGCGCGCCCCGTTGTCGCCTTCGAGGTCCGCGGCGGACGGTTCGGCCTCCCCGGGGCTGAAGTCGCCGTCGTCGTCGGTACCGATCTTGGGGCAGACCACATAGACCTGGTGGCCGGCGTCGATCTCCTCCCGGGAGCGGCTCCAGAGGCGGCCGAGCCAGGCGGGGTGCTCGGCGAGCCCGACGACGTGCGTGGTGATGGGTGCGCGGCCGGCGGGGAGCTCGTCCAGGATGGAGGTCTCGAGGTCCCCGAACACGGTCATGGCCACGGTCCGCGGAATGGGCGTGGCGGTCATGACCAGCAGGTGCGGGGGTTTGCTCGCCTTGGACCGGAGCACGTCCCGCTGTTCGACGCCGAAACGGTGCTGTTCATCGACCACGATCAGGCCGAGGTCGTAGAAGGAGACGTTTTCGCTCAGCAGCGCGTGGGTGCCGATGACGATCCCGGCGGTGCCTGAGGCGGCGTCCAGCATGGCCTGCTTCCGGGCGGCGGTGGGCATGGAGCCGGTCAGCAGCGAGACCTGGACGGCGTCGGAACCGAGGCCCCCCAGCAGGCCGTCCCGGGACAGCGGCCCGAGCGTGCGGCGGATGGACTCGTAGTGCTGCGCGGCGAGGACCTCGGTGGGGGCCAGCAGGGCGGCCTGTCCCCCGGCATCCACCACCTGCAGCATGGCGCGCAGGGCCACGATCGTCTTGCCGGACCCGACTTCGCCCTGAAGCAGCCGGTTCATCGGCGAGTCCTGGGCGAGCTCCGCGGCCAGCGTTTTGCCGACGGCGGCCTGGCCGGCGGTCAGCGTGAACGGCAGCTGCCGGTCGAAGGCGGCCAGCAGTCCCTCCGCAACGGGCCGGCGGGCGGTGGCCTCCTCCGCGGCGAGCTGGGCGCGGCGCCGGGCCAGGGCCGACTGGAGCACCAGGGCTTCCTGGTAGCGGAACCGGTCGCGGGCGCGCTGCCAGTCCGGGGGCGTCTGCGGGGCGTGGATGAGCCGGTACGCGTCCGCGACCGGCAGGAATTTCTCCCGCGCGGCAATCCCGGCCGGCAACGGGTCCGGCAGTGCGTCCAGGTCCGCGGTGTCCAGCAGTGTGGTGACGACCTTCTGGATGGACCAGCTGGTCAGCTTGGCCGTGGCCGGGTACACCGGGATGGGCATGGCGGCAAGCTTCTCCGGGTCCATGCCGGGAATGTCCGGGTCCTCGTCCAGCAGCTGGAACTCGGGGTTGGTCAGCCCCAGGGAGCCGGCGTAGCGGGTGATCTTTCCGGAGAAGAGGGCGCGGCGGCCCGGCTGCAGCTCGGCCTTGGCCCGGAAGCCGTTGAAGAAGCTCACCTTCAGCGTGCCGCCGCCCATCCCGGTGCCCGGGGAGGCGGCGTCGTCGGAAATCACGACGTCGGTCAGCGAACCGCGGCGGGCGCGCATGGACCGGGTGCTGCTGGAGACGACGCGGGCAATGAGGGTCACTTCCTCATCGAGCGGGACCTCGCTGATGGGAGTGAGTTCGCCGCGGTTCAGGTAGCGGCGGGGGAAATAGTTCAGCAGCCCGCCGACGGTGGTGATGCCGAGGTGCTTTTCAATGACCGCCGCGGAACGCTTGCCAATCCGGCGCTCCAGGCCGACGTGCAGTTCGGCGTTGTGAAGGTCAGCGTCCATGTCCGTCCGGGTTCTCCGGCACGGCGAGCTCGCTGACGCTGATGTCCGAGGGCACACCGAGGGAACGGATCAGGGTGACTGCCGGCTCGGCGTCGGGCACGTGGACGTGGACCCGCCAGCGGTAGGCGCCGGACTCGTCGGGGGCCCCGCCGACCTGGCTCATAATCACGGAGTCGCCCATTTCGTCGAGCCGCTGGCGCATCATGGCGGCGTCGAGCGGGGAAAGAGTGATGGTGCACATGACTTCCACACCTTCGTCCCGCGGCATGCCGGCGTGGATGTGCGGGTCCTGAACGTTGTAGCCGTGCAGTCCGTCCAGCAGCTGGTCCTGAAGTTCCTCGCCGAGGACGGCGGCGCGGAGGCAGTCGAGGATCAGCAGCATTCCGACGCCGCCGGCATCAACCACGTGGGCGTTGTGCAGGGCCTCCAGCTGGTCTTCGGTGCGCACCACGGCCGCGGCGGCGGCTTCCACCGCGGCGTCCAGCGCCAGGCCAAGGGTGTGGTTGCTGTCGTCGCCGTCGTGCGCCGAGTCCACGGCGGCCGCGGCGCGGGCGGCGGCTTCCATCACGGAGAGCATGGTTCCGGGTACCGGGTCGCTCAACGCGGACCAGGCCCGGAGCTGGGCCCGGTTCAGCGCGGCGGCCAGCAGCGGAGCGCTCAGCCGGTGGTGGCCCGCGAGGGGCTCGGCGGCGGCGCAGAGGAACACGGCGAACAGCGTCCCGGAGTTGCCGCGGGCCTGTTCCATGGCGGTCTGGCCCGCCTGTGCGAGGACGGCGCCGACGTCGTTCTGGGCCGGATCCGGCGGGCCGAACGCATGCACCGGCGAATCCGGGCTGATCTGCGGCAACGCGGCGGTATCCAGGCTCTGGAGCGCCCGGGCGGCGGCACGCACGGTCAGGTAGAGGTTGGTGCCGGTATCGCCGTCGGCGACAGGAAAGATGTTGATGGCGTTCAGGCGGTCGCTGTGGTTTCCAAGGGTTGTTTCTGCCTTGCTCAACCACCGCTTCATCGCTTGCGCGTTGGCGGCAATTTTAGTCTGCAAAGTGATCCCATCCCACAGTGTCAGCGGGCCTGCCCGCTATTTTGACGCCCGTGCTGTCCGTTGGTGCAGGGGCTTCTACCGAGCCTATCGCAGTGAAACCGTGAGGCAGCTGAACGTCCGGGGGGAATGTGGCCAGCAGCCCGTGGTCTTCCCCGCCGCCCAGGACCCAAGCCATCGGATCCGTGCCGAGCAGTTCTGCGGCGGGCAGGAGCGGAGCCGCCAGTGCCTTCAATACCGCCGCGTCCAGGTTCAGGACCACGTGGCTCGCGGACGCCATCCGGTTGCCGTCGCGGACCAGCCCGTCGGAAATGTCCATCATGCCCGTGGCCCCGGAGTCCCGGGCCAGCGGGCCGGCCGCGAGCGGGGGCTGGGGCCGGCACTGGGTGTCCAGCAGCTCGCGCTGTCCCTGGCCCAGCGCCTCGACTGGTGTTGCCGATTCAAGCAGCGCGAGGCCCGCCGCGGCGCGCCCCACGGTGCCGGCCAGCGCCAGGGTGTCCCCCGGGCGGGCGCCGGAGCGCAGCACGGCGGCCCGGCCCTCCAGAGTGCCGAGGATTGCCACGCTGACGGCCAGTTCGCGGCCCCGGCCAAGGTCGCCGCCGGCCACGGCACAGTCCGGGGCGCCCAGCTCCCGGATCGCCGCCGAGAGCCCGTCGGCGAAGTCCTCCACCCAGGCGACGCGCGTTTCCGGGGGCATGGTGAGGCTGACGACCAGCGAGGTGGCCCGGGCACCCATGGCGTTGATGTCGCTGAGGTTTTGCGCGGCGGCCTTCCAGCCGACGTCGTAGCCGGTGGTCCGGTAGCCGTTGTTCCACTCGAGCCGGAAGTCCTGGTCCGCCACCTGGGTGTCGATGCTGAAGACGGCCCGGCCGTCCGGCGCGGACACGATGGCGGCGTCGTCCCCCGGGCCCAGGATCAGCGACGGGTTGTGTTCCTGGCCGTAATGCAGGCGCGGAAAGATGCGCTCCAGGAGCTGGGACTCGGAGAGCTCCGCGACGGTCAGGGGCGGGGCTGTCTGTGGTGAAGCGTTCTGTGGCGAGGCGGTCAGGGGCGGTTCATTCAGGCGTTCTGGCACAACCCCACGCTACCGCGGCGGTGTGACGTCGGCGTCCTCCGGGTGTGTGTGGGCATCCAGGCCAAGGTAGTCCCGGAGCCGCGCTGCGGCCGCCGGCGGGTGGAAACCCTGGGCCGCCAGCTTGCCCAGTTCCAGGGTGCTGTGCTGCGGCCTCGGGGAGGCGCTCTTGCCCTGGAAGTACTCCGCCGTGCTGACGCCGGTCACAGCCGTTCGTGCCCTCCCGGTGAGTTCGAACACATCCGCCGCGATGGCCTGCCAGGACTGCGGATCCCCGTTGTTGCTGAGGTTGTAGGTGCCAAAGGGTGCGCCGCTTGAGAGCAGGTGCCGGATCCCGGCGGCGATGTCGTCGGTGAAGCTGAGCCGGCCCGTCTGGTCGTTGACAACCGACGGGGCGATGCCGCGTTCGGCCAGCGACGCCATGGTCCGGACGAAGTTGCTGCCGTCCCCGATGACCCAGCTGGTCCGCACTATGTAGTGCCGGGGAACCACGCTGACCACGGCATCCCCGGCGGCTTTGGTCTGGCCGTACACGCCCAGCGGTGAAAGTGCCTCGTCCTCGGTGTGCACTTCACTGGTGCCGTCAAAGACGTAGTCGGAGGAGACGTGCACCAGGACCAGGTCATGTTCGACGGCGGTCCGGGCCAGGCGGGCGACGGCGGTGACGTTGACCGCCCAGGCGGCCCTGCGGCCCTCGGGGGTCTCGGCGGCGTCGACGGCCGTATAGGCCGCAGCGTTGATGATTGTCGAGTAGTTCTTCCAGTTCCGTGAAGTGAAGGCGGCTTCGCTGCCCAGATCAAACTCGGCCCGGCCGGCGAACTCGACGGCGGAGTCGCCGTCGTACAGTTTCCGCAGCGCCTTGCCGAGCTGGCCGTCAGCGCCAACGACCAGGACCTTCTTCGGCGGCATCGGGGCGACGTCCGCCAGGCGCGGGTGCACCTTGTCCTTGTCCGACAGCTCGGCACGGTCCAACGGGATCGGCCAGGCGATCGCCGCGGTCTCGTCGGCGAGGTTCAGGAACGTGTACTGGCCCTGGGCGTCGGCGGACCAGTGGTCGTTGACGAGGTAGGTGTAGGCGGTGTTGTCCTCCAGGGTCTGGAACGCGTTGCCCACCCCCCGGGGGATGAAGATGGCCTGGCTGGGATCCAGCTCGGCGGTGAAGACCGCACCAAACGACGGTCCCTCGCGCAGGTCAACCCAGGCGCCGAAAATCCGGCCCGTGGCAACGGAGATGAACTTGTCCCACGGCTCGGCATGGATGCCCCGGGTGGTGCCGGCTTTTTCGTTGAAGGAGATGTTGTTCTGCACCGGCCGGAAGTCCGGCAGGCCCAGGGCCACCATCTTTTCCCGCTGCCAGTTCTCCTTGAACCAGCCCCGGTTGTCACCGTGGACCGGAAGGTCGTAGAGAACGACGCCGGGAATCGGGGTTTCATGCGCGGAGAGCTTCTTCGAGAATTCGGCCGGCATCGTCTACTGGCCCTGTTCCGTGTACTTGGCTTCCGTGGCCGCTTTTTGGGGCCGCCACCAGTCCTCGTTGTCCCGGTACCAGCGGATCGTGTCCTCCAGGCCGGCGTCGAAGTTGGAGAAGCGCGGCTCCCAGCCGAGCTCGTTCCGAAGCTTGGACGAGTCGATGGCGTAACGCAGGTCATGGCCTGGCCGGTCCACCACGTGGTCGTAGGCGTCCGGCGTGTGGCCCATGTGCTTGAGGATCAATTCGACGACGTCCTTGTTGTTCTTCTCGCCGTCGGCGCCGATCAGGTACGTCTCGCCGATCCGGCCCTTGGCGATGATCGCCAGGACCGCGGAGGAGTGGTCGTTGGCGTGGATCCAGTCACGGACGTTCTCGCCCTTGCCGTACAGCTTGGGGCGGATCCCGTCGATCACGTTGGTGATCTGGCGCGGAATGAACTTCTCCACGTGCTGGTACGGCCCGTAGTTGTTTGAGCAGTTGCTGATGGTTGCCTGCAGCCCGAAGGACCGGACCCAGGCCCGGACCAGCAGGTCGGAGCCGGCCTTCGTCGACGAGTACGGGCTGGAGGGGTTGTACGGCGTGCTCTCCGTGAACCGCGCCGGATCGTCCAGGTCGAGGTCCCCGTAGACCTCGTCCGTCGAGATGTGGTGGAATCGCTTGCCGTGCTTCCGCGCGGCCTCGATCAGCGTGTAGGTGCCGATGATGTTGGTGTCGAGGAACGGGCGCGGATCGTGCAGGGAGTTGTCGTTGTGCGACTCCGCGGCGTAGTGCACGACGACGTCGCAGCCGGCCACCAGCCGATCGACCAGGACTGCATCGCAGATGTCTCCGTGGATGAACTCGAAGCGCTCCGCCGGAAGGCCGGCGAGCGAATCCCGGTTGCCGGCGTAGGTGAGCTTGTCCAGGACCGTCACATGGTCCCGCCCCTGCGTCATGACATGGTGGACAAAACTGGCGCCGATGAAGCCTGCGCCACCTGTGACGAGTAGTCGCTGCATGACTCAGACCCTACCTGTTGCGCTTGTTGCAAGAAACATAAAAGATGTGCCCATGCGCGGAATCATTCTGGCCGGGGGAACCGGATCACGGCTGCATCCGATTACCTTCGGCATCAGCAAGCAGTTGGTCCCGGTCTACGACAAACCAATGATCTACTATCCGCTGTCCACCCTCATCCTGGCCGGAATCAGGGACATCCTGGTGATCACGGCTCCACACGACTCTGAACCGTTCCGCCGGTTGCTCGGTGACGGCTCACAATTCGGGGTCTGCATCACGTACAAGGTTCAGCCGTCTCCGGACGGGCTCGCCCAGGCCTTCATCCTTGGCCAGGAACACATCGGCGACGATTCCGTGGCCCTCGTACTCGGCGACAACATCTTCTATGGCCCCGGCATGGGTGCCCAGCTCGGCAAGTACGCTGACGTGGACGGGGGGTCAGTCTTTGGCTACTGGGTCAGCGATCCCGGTGCCTACGGCGTCGTCGAGTTCGACGACACCGGCCGCGTGCTGACCCTGGACGAGAAACCCGCGCAACCAAAGAGTAACTACGCAGTGCCCGGACTCTACTTCTACGACAACGACGTCGTGGAGATCGCCCGCGAGCTGAAGCCATCGCCCCGTGGCGAACTCGAAATCACGGACGTCAACAAGGCGTATCTTGGCCTGGACAAGCTACACGTCGAGATCCTCCCCCGGGGAACAGCGTGGCTGGACACCGGCACCTTCGACGACCTCAATGACGCATCAAATTTTGTCCGGACCGTCCAGAAGCGGCAGGGACTGATCATCGGTGCGCCGGAGGAAATCGCGTGGCGGCAGGGCTTCCTCAGTGACGAAGAGTTGCGAGCCAGGGCCGAGCCGCTCGTGAAAAGCGGCTACGGAACCTACCTGCTGGGGCTCTTGTAAAGTTCCGGGCCTTTGCCTGGCCCCGGTGTCCGTTTTCCCCGCAACGCAGGCCGCGTGCGAGACTCATACTCATGCCCCTGCCCCTGCCCGCCTTGAATCCCTTGGGCGCCCGGATTCTTGCGTGGGTTTCGGGGGCCGCCCTTCTGTGGCTGGTGTTCGCCATTCAACTTTTCGTCAACGTGGATCCCTTGAGCGTGCACCGGACCGATGCCGTCATTATGCTCGGCGGTGCAGCGGCTGAACGCCTGCCGGTCGCGCAGCAGATGCAACGGGACTACGGCATCCCCGTCCTGGTCCTGTCCCATACGGACACCCGCGGAAACGTCGCGGCCGATGCCGCCTGCAACTCGGCAGAGTTTCCAAACTCCCGGCTGCTCTGCTTCCGCCCCGATGAGTACGACACCCGCGGCGAGGCGCGCGCCATCGGCAAAATTGCCGAGGCCAACGGCTGGAAGTCCATCACCGTGGTGACCTCCAGCTATCACCTCTCCAGGGCGCAACGGCTGATGGAGCAATGCACGACGGCGGACGTCCAGATGGTGAACTCCCACCCCCAACTGAGTGTGGGGCAGTGGCTGCGGCGGTTTGTTATCGAAACCGGGGGCCTGCTGGACGTGTCCCTGCGGCCGGAGTGCACCTCTCAGCAGACTGAAGTTCCGCGGGCCGGCACCTCAGCAGGTTAGGAAAGAGCCTTGTACCGCTGAGCGGACGGCGTTTCGCCCAAGAGTTCCGAGATGAGCTCCATGTACTTCTCCGCCAGCTGCGTATAGTCGGCGTGCTCCTTGACCCATTGGCGGCTTGCATCGGAACGTACCAGGCGTGAGCGGTCCGCGGCCAGTTCCCGCCACAGCGCGGCCACGGCCTCCGGGTTGCTGGGCACAATATCGCCGGCTTCCGCGTCTTCGATGATGCGCGCGGCCTCACCCTTGACGACGGCCGTGACGTGACGGCCGACGGCCAGGACCTCATAGGTCTTGGAAGGAATGGTGGTCTCGAACGACTTCCAGTCATCCCGCAGCGAGACAATGCAGGTGTCCGCCGAGGCATAGCGGTCCATAACGTCCTGGCCATGCAAAGGCGGATGGAACGTTACCGGAGCCCCAAGATCTGCTGCCAGTTTCTCCAGAGCAGGGCTCTGGGTGCCATGGCCCACCAGATGCAGGTGCATGGTGTCCCCCACCAGGGCAGCTGCCCGGATGACGACGTCGAGCCGCTGGCTTTTTCCGTGGTTTCCGAGGTAAAGCGCTTCGAACCCATCCCGCTCCGGCTCGGGGGATCCCAGAAACGGAATGGTGTCCACGTGGAGGCCGTTGCTCACGGTTTTGACGTTTTTCAGTCCCCGCGAGCGCAGAGTCTCGGCGAAGCCCTCGGTCACCGTGACCACCAGGTCCGCGCGCTTCTGGATGAAGTCCACCGCCATTTCGACGACGCTCTTCACGCGCCCGCGCACCATCCGGGAATCCCGGGCAAGGTCCGGCCAGGCATCGCGCATTTCCACGATCAGGGGAACTCCGCGCAGGCGGGACAGCAGATAGCCGGCGGCGAGGATTGGCAGGCTGGGGGCCGTGGCGATCACCACGTCCGGACGGCGGGTCAGGAAGCCCAGAGGAACTGACATTGCCGCGGAGAAGCAGTGGTCAATGAGCTTGGCCAGGTGTGAGTTGCCGTGAGGCAGATATGGCACGCGGCGGATCAGCTCGGTGAACTGGCCTTTTTGCCGCCGGAATGCCCGCCCTGCGAGCTCCGGGGGAAGCTCTCGCCGGCCCGCGGGGAAGTGGGCCACCGGAGTGACCACATCGAATTCCCAGCCGTAGGCGCAGAATTCCCTCAGCAGTGCCGTCCACCGGCGCTGGGGAGGGCTGCTCTCGGGCCAGTAGGAGTGTGTGAGCAGGGTGACCCGTGTCGCCCGGGGGCGCGCCCCATGTGATGTTTTCAACAGCTCCCCCAAAGCGAATGCAGTTCGGTGCGTAGTGGTGTTCGTCATCGAACCTTGCGTGGGCGCCGTTAAGACACAGCACCGCCAGCGTGTAATCCTACCTGTTCTGCCAGGCGTCGCGGCCGCGCGGCACCAAGTATCCGCCAGGCCGCGCGATGTCGGCCCTAACGCTTCCCGGCGAGTCCGGCTTCCTGCACGTAGGAACCGAGGGAATCAGCGGCCAGGGCTTTGCTTATGCCGTCGATCGCTGCCTCGTCGCGAAGGACAATTGACTGGCCGTCGTTCGAGGTGCCGATCCCCAGGGTCGGCAGCGTGAAGCTGACCACATCCGAGCCCCGGACGTCGCGGAGCCCGATCGCCAGGCCGCCGGCGGCCGCGGCGTCCAGCGACTTGTCCGCACTGATGTAGGGCGAGACAGTATCCACCAGGCTGCTGATCTTTGCGGGGTTGGTCAGGGTCTCGGCCGTGAGGAACTTGGTCATGAGCGCTTTCAGGAAGAGTTGCTGGTTCTTGACCCGCTGATAGTCGCCATCGCTGAAGGCCTTGCGTTCACGGACGAAGGCAAGTGCTTCCTCTCCGGTCAGCTGTTGCTTGCCCGCGGGGAATGAGAACTGCTTGGTGTTGAATGCCTGGGGCACGTTGACGTTGACCCCGCCCAGGGCATCGGTCATGGCCTTGAAGCCTTCAAAGTCGATGACGGCCACGTGGTCCAGCCTGGTGCCGAACATCCCCTCCAGGGTCTGCACCACCAACGGAATGCCGCCCAATGCCATGGCGGCATTCATCTTGGCCTCCCCGTGACCGGGGATCTCCACCCAGGTATCGCGCATGATCGACATCATGTAAATGTTCTTGTGGTCCGCGGGAATGTGGACCCACATCATCGTGTCCGAGCGCTGGTCCGACGAGCCGCCGGCTTCGGCTGAACCCAAGCTTGCGGCGCGGCTGTCGCTGCCCAGGAGCAGGAAGTTGGTGGCGCCTTCCTGCACTTTCGCGGGACGGGCGGCATCATCGGGGAACGCCTGTTCGATCTTTTGGGACTTGGAGTTGAAGCTGCTGGCAAGGTTGAAGGCATACACCCCGGCGCCCAGTGCTACGACCAGAACGAAGGCAACGACGCCGAGGAGCACGTTACGCGCCGTCCTCTTCTTCTTCCTCAGGGGCCGCTGGGGCTCCTCGGAAGGAGCCTGATTTTCGGCGACAAGGTCCATGTGTTTCTTCCCAACGTTTCCACCAGCAGACAAAAAATGCTCGGCCCAGTATGTCACGGCCGCCTCGGAGGACCCGGTTCGAGGCGGACTCTGACAACGGGATCGGCCTCAAGGGGTGCCGACCTTCTGCGGCCCGAATGCGCGGATCAGCGGGCCGGAATGTAAGAATTGAAGGCATCGAGGTTGAAACCGTCAGAGCGCTGGCGATCTATTGAGGCGAGGAGGACCGGCTGTTGAACGATCCTGCCGACGACGCTCCCCCGCTGGTTGCCGCCCCGCGCCACCTGAGGCGCCGCGCCTTCCACGAGGAGATTTCGGATGCGCTCCTGGTTCCGGGCGTGGAGCCGCTGCCCACGGGCGCCAGGCGCGCAACAGGTGCTAAGCGGGCTGCCGCGGCAGACCTCGACGCCAGGGAATTGGCCTACCGACGCAAGCGACTGGTGGCCCTGATCTGGGTACTCATTGTTGCCGTCAGTGTGCCGGCCCTGATAATCGCTCTGCTGCTCGCCGGCTGAGCCTGCCCGGCAGACCATACAAACCACTGTTCGCGTTCTTGGGGGAAATCCTTGCACAGCATCATGCCGATCTTCGGAACCAGACCGGAGGCCATCAAGATGGCCCCGATCGTCAGCGCGCTCCAGAAGTCTCCCCTCTTCCACTGCGTCGTGACCGTCACGGGCCAGCACCGGGCGATGTTGGACCAGGTCAATGACCTCTTCGGCATAGTGCCCGATCACGACCTCAACATCCTGCAGCAGCGCCAGTCGCTCTCCGCCATCATGACCCGGACAATTGACGGGCTGGACAAGCTGTTCGCCGAAAACAAGCCCGACGCCGTAGTCGTTCAGGGTGATACAACGACTTCCACCGCCGCTGCCATCGCGGCTTTTTATCACGGAATCCCCGTTGTGCATGTCGAAGCGGGACTTCGTAGCCGGGATCTGTTCTCCCCCTTCCCGGAAGAAGCCAACCGCAAGATAACGAGCCAAATTGCGAGCCTCCACCTTGCCCCTACCAGCGTCAGCAGGGCCAATCTCCTCGCCGAGGGGATAAAGGCTGAGGACATCGTGGTCACCGGCAACACGGTCATCGATGCCTTGCTGGCCACGGTCGGCAAGAAGGTTCCCTTTACCGACCCGCAGTTGGAAAACCTCGCAGCGAGTGGCCGGAAGATCCTCTTGGTGACGACCCACCGGCGTGAGAACCAGGGGGACGCAATGCGCGGAGTAGGCCGGGCCCTGGCGCGAATCGCCGACGCCGAGCCGGACCTCGTAATTGTCCTGCCGGTGCACAAGAATCCGGTGGTGCGCGAGGCTGTACTCCCCGCCCTCGAGGGGAAGCTGAACGTGTTAGTCACCGAACCCTTGGCCTATGGCGAATTCACCCGACTGCTGTCCCACGCGCATGTCGTCCTGACCGACTCGGGCGGAGTCCAGGAGGAGGCCCCCAGCCTTGGGAAGCCGGTCCTCGTGATGCGGGACAACACAGAGCGGCCAGAGGCCGTGGATGCCGGGACGGTAACCCTCATCGGAACCGACGAGGAACGGATCTTCAAGGAAGTGGACCGTCTGCTGCACGACCAGGACCACTATGACTCCATGGCCAACGCCGTCAACCCCTACGGCGACGGCATGGCGGCTGGCAGAACCGTGGCCGCGGTCGCCCAGATGCTAGGGGCAGGACTCCGGACTACCGAATTCGATCCGGAGGACCCTGCACGGCGGGCGTAGGTGCATGAACTCCCGGAAAGTTCCTGGGGCGCGGTCTCGCACCAATCCGACCCTTCGCCACCACGGTCCCCGTCATAAGGTTTGGCCAAATTGTCGAAGTCTGTCGGAGGCTGCAGGAGGGTGGAAGCCCGCCAAAACGATTTTGGTCAGGTCCAAGACACTGTTGGCCGGCCGCGGCGAGACGGATTTCCCGCCGAAGTACTCCTCTGTGGTAACCCCCGTAACTTCACCACGAGAAGAGCCGACGAGTTCATATACGTCTGCCGCGATGTCTGCCCAAGACTGGGATTCCCCGGCGTTACTGAGGTTGTAAGTGCCGTATGGCGCACCAGTATCAAGCAGGTGCCGAATCCCGGCGGCGATGTCGTCCGTAAAGCTCAACCGACCGATCTGGTTATTTACCACTTTCGGCTTCACCCCACGTGAGGCCAGCGAGGCCATAGTCCTGACGAAATTGTTGCCCTCACCAATCACCCAACTCGTGCGCACGATGTAATGGTGCGGCACTACGCTGACCACGGCATCCCCGGCAGCTTTGGTCTGTCCATACACCCCCAGCGGCGAAACTGGCTCGTCCTCGGTGTACGACTCAATGCTGCCGTCGAAGACGTAATCCGAGGAAACATGCACAAGGGTCAAATCATGATCGACGGCAGCTCGGGCCAGCTTCGCGACGGCGGTGACATTGATTGCCCAAGCGGCTTCACGACCTTCTGGGGTCTCCGCCACGTCAACGGCGGTGTAGGCGGCCGCATTGATGATCGTTGAGTAGTTCTTCCAGTTCCGCGATGCGAACGACGCCTCACTGGCAAGATCGAACTCCGCCCGACCAGCGAACTCCACAGACTTGTCGCCGCCGTACAGTTTCCGCAGCGCCTTGCCAAGCTGGCCGTCCGCACCCACAATGAGGATTTTCTTCGGCGGCATCGGCACGACTTCCGCGAGCCGCGGGTGGGCCTTGTCCTTGTCGGAGAGTTCGGCCTTCTCCAGGGGGATCGGCCACGCGACCGCAGCGGTCTCGTCGGCGAGGTTCAGGAAGGTGTACTGGTCCTGGGCGTCCGCGGACCAGTGATCGTTGACGAGGTATGTGTAGGCGGTGTTGTCCTCCAGCGTCTGGAAGGCGTTGCCAACACCCCGGGGGATAAAAATGGCCTCGCCCGGGTCCAGTTCGGCGGTGAAGACCGCACCAAACGACGGCCCCTCGCGCAGGTCAACCCACGCCCCAAAAATCCTGCCGCTGGCGACAGAAATGAACTTGTCCCAAGGCTCGGCGTGGATTCCTCGGGTGGTGCCGGCCTTTTCATTAAACGAGACGTTGTTCTGCACCGGCCGGAAGTCCGGCAGACCGAGGGCCACCATCTTTTCCCGCTGCCAGTTTTCCTTGAACCAGCCCCGGCTGTCACCATGGACCGGAAGGTCATAGAGAACGACGCCGGGAATCGGAGTTTTGCGCGCCGTGAGCTTCTTCGAGTACTCGAGCGGCATCGTCTACTGGCCCTGTTCCGTGTATTTGGCTTCCGTGGCCGCCTTCTGCGGTCGCCACCAGTCCTCGTTGTCCCGGTACCAGGCGATGGTGTCCTCCAGGCCGGCGTCGAAGTGGGAGAAGCGTGGCTCCCAACCGAGCTCCCGGCGGAGCTTCGTCGAATCGATGGCGTAGCGCAGGTCGTGGCCGGGCCGGTCCACGACGTGGTCGTAGGCGTCCGGCGCCTGGCCCATGATTTTCAGGATCAGCTCAACGACGTCCTTGTTATTCTTCTCACCGTCGGCGCCGATCAGATAAGTCTCGCCGATCCGGCCCTTGGCGATGATCGCCAAGACAGCCGAGGAATGGTCATTGGCGTGGATCCAGTCGCGGACGTTCTCGCCTTTGCCGTACAGCTTGGGACGGATCCCGTCGATCACGTTGGTGATCTGGCGTGGGATGAACTTCTCCACGTGCTGGTAGGGCCCGTAGTTGTTCGAGCAGTTGCTGATCGTCGCCTGCAGGCCAAAGGACCGCACCCAAGCGCGCACCAGCAGGTCAGAGCCAGCTTTGGTGGAGGAATACGGGCTGGACGGGTTGTACGGCGTGTCCTCCGTGAACCGCTCCGGATCGTCCAGCTCGAGATCACCGTAGACCTCATCGGTGGAAATGTGGTGGAAGCGCTTGTTGTGCTTCCGTGCAGCTTCGATCAGGGTGTACGTGCCGATGATGTTCGTGTCCAGGAACGGGCGCGGATCGTGCAGCGAGTTATCGTTGTGCGATTCCGCGGCGTAGTGGACCACGACGTCGCAGGCGGCAACCAGGCTGTCGACCAACGCTGCGTCACAGATGTCTCCTTGGACAAATTGGAAGCGCTTCCCCGACAGGCCGGCGAGCGACTCCAGATTGCCGGCATAGGTGAGCTTGTCCAGGACCGTCACGTCATTATCGGTGTTTTCGATCACGTATTGGACAAAATTGGAGCCGATGAAGCCGGCGCCGCCGGTTACTAGTAGTCGCTGCATAGTCTACGACTGTACCGGTTTGCAGTTGCGGGCTTAAAACGAAATGATCTGACATATGCGCGGAATCATTCTGGCCGGGGGAACAGGATCTCGTCTGCATCCGATCACCCACGGCATCAGCAAGCAACTTGTCCCTGTCTTCGACAAACCCATGATCTACTACCCACTCTCGACGCTGCTCCTGGCAGGCATCCGGGACATCCTGATCATCACTACACCCCAGGACGCCGACCAGTTCCAGAGACTGCTGGGCGACGGCTCCCAATTCGGGATCTCGCTCACATACAAGCAACAGCCCTCCCCGGACGGTCTCGCTCAGGCTTTCGTTCTGGGCGAGGAGCACATCGGAGCAGATTCCGTCGCCCTTGTGCTTGGGGACAATATTTTCTATGGCCGTGGCATGGGCAGCCAACTGCGAAAATACGCAGACGTGAAGGGTGGAGCGGTCTTCGGGTACTGGGTGCAAGATCCCAAATCCTACGGGGTTGTGGAATTCGATGTAGACGGCAAAGCCCTCTCACTCGAGGAGAAGCCCGAACATCCCAAAAGTCACTACGCGGTTCCCGGCCTCTATTTCTATGACAACGAAGTCATCGAAATCGCCAAAAATCTTAAGCCTTCGCCCCGAGGCGAGCTCGAGATCACGGATGTCAACAAGACCTATCTCGAGCGCGGCCTTCTGCAAGTTGAAATCCTGCCGCGTGGTACTGCGTGGTTGGATACCGGCACCTTTGATGACCTCAACGATGCTTCGAATTTCGTTCGCACAGTTGAGAGTAGGCAGGGCCTCAAGATCTCTGCGCCCGAGGAGATCTCGTGGCGGCAGGGTTTCTTGACAGATGAAGAACTCCGGCAACGCGCCGAGCCGCTAGTTAAGAGTGGCTACGGGTCTTACCTGCTGGGCCTTCTCGAGGCATAGCACCCGAACGCCGAGCCAATACACTCCCGACACTCTTGGAATAAGGACGAAATGCCCCTCCGCCTGACAGTAATCGGCACCGGATACCTCGGTGCAACGCATGCCGCCTGTATGGCTGAACTGGGATTTGAGGTCCTCGGGGTCGACGTCGACAAGGAAAAAATTGACAGTCTGAGTAGGGGTGAGTTGCCCTTCCATGAACCTCACCTTCAGGAACTCCTGCAGAAACACATATCGACCGGTCGACTGCGCTTCACCACATCGTTCGATGAAGCAGGCGTATTTGGTGACGTGCATTTCATCGCCGTTGGAACCCCGCAGCGTGCCGGAGAGCATGCCGCCGACATGACGTATGTTGACTCGTCAGTTGCAGCTATTGCACGCGCGGCCAGGAAGAACTCACTAATTGTGGGCAAGTCCACCGTTCCAGTGGGAAGCGCCCGACGGCTTCAGCAGCTCGTGCAAGACGAGTCATCACCCGATGTCAACGTCGAACTAGCTTGGAACCCGGAATTCCTCCGAGAGGGCTTTGCTGTCGAAGATACACTCCGTCCGGACCGTCTCGTCATCGGCAGTGACTCCCCCGCCGCCGAAGAGATCCTGCGCGAAGTCTACGCGGACGCTCTGCGGCGCGAGACACCGTTTATCTCGACAGATTTCGAGACTGCCGAGCTCGTCAAAGTGGCGGCAAACGCGTTCCTGGCCATGAAAATCTCGTTCATCAACGCCTTCTCAGAAGTCACCGAAACCGTCGGCGGGGACATTCGAACCTTAGCCGACGCCATTGGACACGATAGGAGAATCGGGCGGCGTTTCCTAAACGCAGGCGTCGGTTTCGGCGGAGGCTGCCTGCCCAAGGATATTCGAGCGCTACAGGCTCGAGTCTCCGAACTGGGCCTGGACAGTACCATGCGGTTCTTGAATGAAGCCGATGAAATTAACCTGAGGCGCCGCGATCGGGTGGTCCACCTCGTCCAAGAGCACTTTGGTGAGCTCGAAGGCAAGTCAGTAGCCGTGCTTGGGACGGCGTTCAAGCCGAACAGCGATGACGTCCGCGATTCACCTGCACTCGACATCGCTGCGAGACTGTTTAGCAGTGGCGCCGACGTCAACGTCTATGATCCCAAAGCAAACGCCAACGCTGCCAAACGCTTCCCACGTCTGAACTACTGCGATTCTTTGGTCGACGCAGTTAGCGGCTCCGACGTTGTTCTCCTGCTCACGGAATGGAATGAGTTTAGGGAACTGACTCCGGCTGCACTGTCCGGCTATGTTCGCCACCGAATGATTGTCGACGGGCGAAATGTATTGGACGCGGACGAATGGATGCAAGCTGGGTGGACTTTCAGGTCCCTAGGGAGGCGGTTCCATCCGCCGGTCGAGCCTCCAGCCGAGAGAAGGGCCGGCTGGTCCGGCGACGGATTGCCTGCCTATGCGTAGAGGACATTGTCAATTTTTGTGAAACCGGTACCACAGTAGAACTCGCTACCGCTAGAAAGGTAGCTGCCGAATGCCCTGTTACCGATCATCCTTCCCTGCGTGCGAGTCGTATATACGGCTCGATTCATAAGAGCCGTCTTTTGTTTGACCGTATTCCCAATTACGTCGAAAACGCCACCAACCTGCGTACCGGTCACGTTGATACCTGGAACTGCACCAGTCAGACCGGCATCGATTATTTCATTGTCCCCAATATTGACGTCTGAACTTCCAGCATGAATGTCGATGCCCCTACGATCCATTCTTGTGCAGGTGTTCCGGGTGATGCGCAAATCCGTGTGGCCAGCGCCTGCAGAGATCGCATCACCAGCTGTATCCGTAATAACATTCGAATGCACTGCCACGTTTACATGCGCGCTGTTGGACGCGCCGATCCTTATTCCGTAGACGCCGCAACCGGAGAGACGGTTTTCCTGGATAAGGACGTCCCGAGCTCCTTCTGAAACGAGAATGCCATTGTTCGTCGTTGCACGGATATCGTTGTTTCTGACTGTAATGTTACGCGCTCTAACGGTGATGCCTATGTAGGCATTTTCGACAACGCATCCGGATATGAGTATTCCCTCCCCTGCGCAGTGCGTGTCGATGCCAGCAGTACAAGACGCCGTTGAAAGAACATCAGAGAACATCAGATTTCGTGGAGCACCGTCGGGCCCTCCGATTGTAGTTATAGCGTGGCGAGACATTGTATTCACACCGTCGTGAATTCGTACATTATGGCAGGCGTTCCGCACAATGAACCCGTACCCAGGTCGACCTGAACTCCAATTGTCAACGAGCCCGTGCAGACCGAACCGGAAGACGTCAACATCGCGACAGCGGTCGATTACACAAAATCCAGCTTGGCCGGAGACTGTTGATACCCCTTCGATCGTGAGTCCCTCTACATTTTCGAACTTGAGAATCTGGGTAGTACCCAGAGGGTGCCCCTCGAATGCCAAGTTGCGCATGGTGACATTCTTGATTGTGTTCAACTTCGTGAGTTTCGCGCCATTTGAAACCGTATAGGAGCCAGCACTGTTCGAAAATGAGCCGCGCACCGGGGCGTCCAGAAGAATAGTTGTTCCAGTCGATGAAACGACTCGAAGCTGCTCTCCGGACTTGTAACTCGCATCCGTCGCAGTATACGAATAATTGTCCGTCACCGTAATTACATCCCCGGCAACTAGTCCAAAGTTATTAGGAATGGTGATGCTCGTCGCACCTTTCGGGAGATCTGAAGTCAGTCGCCCCAAAACTATGCCAGTTCCCAACGCCATGAATGTTGGTTTGTCGGCAACGCTTTGCACAATGACTGTGCCGGGCCCGCTGCCCTCTATGATCGTGTTCGACGGAATGTTGACCTGATCAAACGCGTACCGGCCCTTTGGGAGACGGAGTGGTAGCCCAAGGATGCCGGCCGCTGCGATGGCTTTGGATAGCGCGACGCCCGTAGGTGCCGATCCGTCCGTGACGACGCCGTAGTCATGAACACTTATGGCAATTTCACCCTTGCGGACAAAGGTTGCCAGGAGGTCTGCATCAGTGACGGCGCCTCGGGGCCCAAGCGCCGGACGAGATGCCTCCGCTTTACTAGCTCCGAGAGCCGAGACCGCCGTAGCGCCACCCAATGCTGTCGCCACAGTTCCCAGCCTCAGCAGACCGCGACGCTTCAAAGTACTATCGTGCCCGATCGGTGCTCGCCCCATGTCGCCGGCGTCTTTTGCCATGTCTGGCACCCGCTTCCAAGAAACCATCGTTGCCACTTCACATCATTGGTTTCCAGGTCCGAGCCACTAGCGACGCAATTCCTTATGCCCAAAAAATAGCAATTGAGGTTCTATTTTCGCACCAAGGGTTGAAGCCAAGATCCGTATGAAACCACCTCGAACGCTAATTCCTTCGGAGTACGGGCACCACAGTAGGCGGTACGTGATTAACTCACTTAGCTACTCATGCAACGCTTGGTCGGTACAAGTAGACTCGGGCTGAGGGTCTAGGACTTAGGCGGTGAATAGCGATGCTTCGGCCTCCGACAGCCTAGCCCCATACGTTAATGCTGGCCGACCCGCTATCGCCACGCCAAAAAGTAGCACCACTTTTGCTGAGTACAATGCAGCGCCTAGGGTCGCCGAGACATTTCCACGCCGTGCGATTGCCTCTGAGTCTATACAAGGGCCGCTTGGGTGCCAGATGTGTCGGCGCGGCATCTGGATGTTGACCGCTCTCGGACGGAAGCCAGGCTCGATGTGCTCACGTTAGATTTCGGAGAAAGCGCTGGGCTTCTTCGCATCTAGGCCGCACTACGATAAAGCCCCGGTAGGTTCACGCTCGACCGTACGAACTACAGGTACCTGCGGCCGAACCCCGAAATCCGCGAGGACATCCGCTCGTGGGAGGGCGTGACAAGCTGCCGAAGATCGAGGCCACAATCTCTTGGTCGCCGGTAATTCCGTCGACGTCGACGCGCCCGCCTCACGCTGGAAATCAACCCGCATACTCCTGGCCTGGCAAGACGACAGGCACACACACCGTGCATAGATCTGTGCCGGCAACGCACGCCGCCTCACCGACTCTTAACTACACGTCACCGAACGCAACACGCCCACTACACGGGTTCGCGCCACGGAGCCGGGCCGCCACACTCGCCGGTGCATTACTAGCAGAGGACCCGCTCTACCGAGTAAGAACGGCTACGAGAGCAATCCAAGGATAGCCAGCCTTGGACCGCTCACATCGCCCTGTTAACGGAGACACACACATCAGTAGATTGCCAGCTCTGATATGGCCTCGTCCAGGCTGAGTCCTAGGCCAGGTTCCTTGGCCTGCTCAAAACGGTGGACGTTCAATTCGGCTGCATCACAGAATGTCAGGCTCAACCCGGCAGCCAGTGCCTCAGGTGTTGCTTCGTGCACTCTAAGTTTTGGCAACCACCCTCGACGCGAATTATGGAACGTGTTGGTGAGAGTTGGGATCCCTGCCATGGGCATTTCAAGAGCAAGATGGCTCGGATGGGGGCTCAACATTAGAGCCAATCCCATGTCCGTGTGTGAGAGCTGTTCATAATACCCAGCCAGTGACATCTTTCCCAAAGCACGGAGTTGAATGCCCGCACCCAAGTCAAGGTCCTCGTGGTCACCTCCGATCGAAGCGACCACTAGCTTTTCGCGCACTCCAACTGGGGATGATTCAATCCAAATCCGCAAGGCCTGCACTCCGAGCTGAAACATGTTTCGGGGGTGGTTCGGCCTTCCATAGAAAAGCACCCGTACATGATCAGGATCGCCGCGCCAATGCTCAGCACTCTGCTCGATCTCACGTATGTCAATCATCGGGGCGAAGACTAATCTGTGGCCATTGAAAGAGAAGCCCTGTTCAGACAGATAGCCAGCTAGTGGCGCCGAATTCACCAGCCAATTGAATCCAAGTGTATAGGTTGAGAGTGATAAGGCGTATTCAGTTCCAAAAGCATAGAATCCGGGCTCAAAGTCTTGCACCAAATATGTCACGGACCTTGGTTGTATTCGTCCGCGATCGGCAAGCCGACCCAAGGCGTAGGCCGTCATCCAGAACGTGACCAACCAGTGATCCTGCGGCCCCACCTCGGTGGATTCAAGGTCATCGAGATACAGCACCTCGACTGGCTCCTCCGCAGTCGGTAATCCTGTTGACGTCAAGAACGAATTTAAGTCAGCTGCGAGGGCTTGGGAGTCTGTGGGACGTTTTTTGAGCACCATGACTCTCAATGGAAGTCCCAGTTTGCTGGCAAGTAGAACGCCGGCGCGGAGGGCAGTGGTCAATCCTGCAAACCCGGCCTTTACATTTAGGGAAATAAGGACCAGATTAACCCGTTTAGCATCGCTCGTGAACTCGAGCTTCGCTACACCGTCTACACAGTTCTGGAGTTCAGCATTCATCTTCGGCCTACGCCCCCCTGGAGTTGGCGCGTAGGTAACCGAGGCTGTCGGTAAGCAGCTCTTCAGCGCGGGCATCAAAGCTGTGAAGTTGCCTGATCCGCTTCGATGCGGCCATCGTCTCATCCGAGGCCGGGGCGGAGGCCCCGTTGGATGACTTTAGAATTGATATGAGCGAGACGGGGTTTCTAAACACTTGGACTTCGGGACCAAAGACATCATCCAGTCCTGTCACATCGTCGGTAAGGACGCGCCCCCCCGACGCAACGATATCGAAGATTCTGTTGGAAATGAATCCTTGATTTCGCATGTCGGGCCAGTGGTCGTTCAATGTAATACCAGCGGAAGAGTAGTAGCGCCTTAGCTCGTCATTAGGTATGTACTCACCACCAATTGCTTCATCAGGAACAAGACCTGACCAGCCCCCGCCATATATTTGGACCGGAAGCCCGGCCTTAGCCGCATTCCAAGGAGCAGGCCGATAAGCCTTGCGAGAATTTCCGACGAACAAGAGCTCGTTGGCTTCAGCGATCTCAGAGTCAAAATCCGGGTAGAAAAGCTCGGAGTCCGTACATTGCAGCAAAGGTCGGATCGGAAGTCCCCACTGTTCTGTCTGCGCCACGGCCCAGCTGCTACTCGCAGCGTAGGCGATGTGGTATTTGGAGACCTCAGCTGCAGTCACGTCGTCCGGGTGGCTAATTACCCAGAGCAGATTGAGCGTGGTCGACGGCAAAGAAATGTCCCGGAGACCTCTCAGGTTCAGCACAACATCGTCGAGCCCGGACGTGGCTCTCGAGGAATTTTCCTGGTAGTCCACTGATACGAGCTGGCCAAGACTCCTTAGAGACTTCGCCAGCGAATTAGCGAAATGGAAGTCTCCCCACAGCAATGCCCTATCGTCCGCTGGAGCGGCTGACTTGATTGCCCACCTAAGCCGGGGGGCACTTTCAAGTACGTCCACTCTCGGGCGCGTCAAGTTCAATTGCGGCCACAATGCAGGATCATTTGGGTTGGATGCAGCCGAGAAACCCATTACCCCGCCGGCTTGCAGCCCCGTGCGGCTGATGGCTTCATCGCTTCCGCCCGGAGACTGCGGCCACAGTTCATGGAACATCCTGATGTCGGCGCGAGCCTTCGCCTGACGGTCAAAGGAAGTCGGCTTGGACTGCTGAACGACGACATTGTGATCGACAAAGACGGAGTTATTCCCCAGTGAAGCCAGGTTCTGGGAGAAGTCCACGTCCGCCCACAGAGCCTTTAGCTTTGCATTTAATCCTCTGATCGATCTGGCTGCGCGGGTTCTGGTCAGTAGCGGGAAAGGAGCGCCGGGGGTGACCAGCGGCGCCTGAATCTGGAGACCGTCCAGAGGAACATCCTTGAGCAGCGAAACGGGATCTCCTCCGAGTGCTGGGTAAACGACACCTGCGTTCTCTATTAGCCTGGACCGCCCCAGAACGACCGGATGAGATACAGTGGCGGCCGATGCGACGAAGTTGGACACGAGGGCTTCCAGACTCCCGTCGAACATCCGCTGACCGGAATGCAAAACAAGGATGAATTCGCCGGAAGCCTGCCTAATCGCGTCGTTAATTATTAGGGGTCGAATACCTGCCGGATTCTGATACACAAACTTAACTGTGACACCGGAAAGCTTCAATGGGGCCATCGAGCAGACGTCGGCCCAGGAGTTCCCAGCAAGAGTCAATAGGATCTCAACATCTTGTGTTCCGCGGTTAGCAGCAATATTCTCAGCTACGGATCGAGCCTCGGCGTAGGTCGCAACTGCGTCAACCACGACGGACAAGCGTTGTGGAACAAGGGGCGGAGCTTCCGTCGATTCGAATCGTTGCCACTTTCTACGGTCTGCAACGAAGAAGTTCCATGCGACCGATTCAGCCTCACTAATGCGATTCGGATCCGTATCATCTTCGCTGTACCGTACGCCAATAAAGGGAATTTGGGCGATTTCCGACAACTCAGATATGGACAAAATCAAATCATAGTCAACAGCCCGCCGAAGACTCTCGTCAAATCCTCCGGCCAAACGAGCAATGTCAGACGTCACGACTAGAGCGGTTTGGTCTATTGAGTTTCCAATAGCCAGCGACTCGGCTGTAGATTGCACACTCCTGAAGAAAGTGCGGTCGCCGATCTGGACCTCACAAGCGCTAGCCGCCGCCGGGAGGCTGGATGCCTCCATCGAGGAAATCATAACGAGAAGAAAGTCAGGGTCCCATTCCTTGTCTGAATCCAAAAATGCAATGTAAGCGCCTCTGGCAACTTTGAGTGCCTCGTTCCTGGCGGCACTAACTCCGCGATGTGGCAAATCCAGGTAGACGAGTCGCTGGTCGCGCCCAGCTTCCTCTGAGACCGCCAGACGAGTGTCGTCAACAGAACCGTCATCGGCAATGATGAGTTCCCAATCACTGTACGACTGTCTCTGAACGGATTCGATAGCCGTCCGCAGCTTCTCAGCACGGTTCCACGTCGGCATGATGATAGAGACCATCGGACGAGGGAGTTGCCTATTCTCGAACTCCGACAGAATCGTGGGCAAGTTCTTCGAAGGAACTGGTGCGACAGAGGATCCCCTCAGTGGGGCGTAGGAGACCTCCCTCGAGCGCCACATCTTGGACTCTTCAATGAGCGCATTGCGCAGCGAGGCCAAAGTAATATCCAATCGGAAAAGCGGGGAATTCGGATCCTGCGGGAGCAGCGTCTTTGGTCCGGCAAGCGTAAGGAAGGTCGTCAGTGCGCCCCAGTCCCGATCGACTGCAACAGTCATCCGGTGATTCATGTGAGCGGGGTCAAAGAAGGGGTGTGTCGATGCGTTCCGGTTGAGCTTCGGGTCACTTAGGTATTTGACCAAGGGGTCAACCTCCGACGTTCGCCAATTCTCGTCTATCCAACTCGGCAGGAAGAGCGGGTGCGGAGTGAAGCCCACCCGACGCCCTCTCGACAAATAATGCAGGCAAGCCTCTCGAGTGGACGCGAACTTCCCATCAACTTGGATCTCATACCACTCTTGGTCGAAAATACGGGCGCCGAGAATAAGAGTTGCCGCTGCCTGTACCGGAACGGACGAAGAGGTAGAGGGCGCACTTACTTTTGCGGTCTTGTTGATCGGCACTGTCGGAGAACTTACCGACTTGTCCGCCGACTTAGGTTCGCCGGGACCCGCGCTTCGTGTGCGGTCGATGCGCCTTTCAATTTGTCGGGAAACCGAGAATATCCTCTTACTGATGACGTGACGAGCTTGAACGACGAGAGCAATCAGAAGTATCTGAGTGGCGCTGAACGCGGTCAAAGCCACAGTCCATGACGAAGTGAGGGCTGCGACAAACACAATCAAGAACAAAATTGCGACGATGAAAAGTAGCTTGGCATGGCCACCGGCAGCGCGTCCAGCCTTTATGAGTACTTTGAAGCGGTTCATGAAAGCATTTCCTGACTATTCAGCGATAAGTAGGGATGTGGACAGCGAGGTGCGGTCTGGGTCGAAGCAGTATCCAATTTCAGAGTCCCGAAGATACTGGGCAGATACCGGAATGTTTCTCTCGCCTGGTCGGAATGGATAAGAGCTCCCCGTTTCATTTAGAAACGCCCTAACGCCCTCGAAGTATTCGGGCATAGTTCGCTCACACTCCGCCAGCAGGTGGTCCGCGCCAAGCTCATAGGGGTCAAACCGGAGGACGTCGAATTTGAGCATAGGTAGGCGACTTCCGTCCAAAGCCCTGTCGGCGAAGGCAACTGCGGGGTTCCAATGCCGCAAATCGACGGTCTTAGGAGACACTTCGATCACAGTCTTACCGGGGTGCTTTACGGAAATTCTGTGTTTCAGATGCCATTTCCAACGATTTTTCGCCAAGGCGCTCTCAGAGTCAGAAGGTATAAAGTAGGCTCCTGTTTTGAACCCCCCAGCACGAACCGCGGCTGTCAGCCCAATTTCGTATTCGCTAATGACCTTGAGTCGATCCGATACCGGCACCATGTCTTCCCAAAATCCTCGAAAAGCTTTGGACTTTGAAACGGCAGACGTGAAGGTGAAGAAGAAGCTCTGAATATGCGGACCGTGCCGCTCAGAGAGAGTAAGACCCGAAAAGTCTACGCTTGTGCAGTTCTCACTTTCTAATATCTCTCGGACGGGAACAAAGGGACCGACAAAGCTGTCATTGACTACCAACACGCGATCAAAATCTGCATAGTCTCCAACCGTATCCAAGCCCCATTTATAGCTGAAGAAATCGTATCCGAAATTTCCGCGTTCTATATAGGTTACATTTGCGGGAATTTCAGACAGGAACTCCTCTTTTAATCCAGAGGTTGAAACAAGAATCATTCGATCAGCGGCTTCAGAATAATTGTGGATAGCTCGCAGTGTGTGCCTTCGCAAGACACGAGCAGTGTCGTAATGTGCCATAACAATGAGCAGGCTCATATTTTTCACCTTTCAAGTAAAGCGTTGGGGGGAATCACCCCGGGAAATAGGCCGAAGCGCTGTCGAAGAAACTGTCGTATCCAGGCCAGCGTCCTGGCGGCGTATACCAAGAAGTGGTGTCATTGAATTGTGGTGGGGGTTTGAATCCGTCCCATTGATTGATGCTGTTGCGCAGGAAAACTTCATCACCGGCTGACCAGGTGTGGGCCATGACGCCGGCAAGCGGCGACCTCCGATGCATCAAGTAGTTTTGACCATGTATTCGATAAACGCGTTCTCCAGTTGCCAGTACAGCGTCGATCAAGCCGCGATCGACAGCAGCTCTAGTCGTTCTCCACCCGCCAAGGCCCTGGAGGAGTTCTTTCGACAGGAGGAGCGTCCCGCCGGCCACGTGGTCAGTGAAGCATTCCCCTGCAAACTTCCGTTGCGTTGTTATGTCTGCGGCCTCTATGTACGTGAATTCAACAGGTGTACCCACAAGTCCAGCGCCGGAGTACGCCTTTCCCAACATCAAGTCCTCGATGTGATGAGGTGCGTACCAGTCGTCGTCATCCATCTTCGTAATGAATCGTCCCGCGGCCACGCGGGTGAGTTCGTTGAGGACCGAACCGAGAGTGCATTCCCCGGGGAACGGCATGACCTTCACTTCAAATCGGAACCCCTTCAGCAACCGGACCACCTCCGGCCCAGGCTCAGTGTGTCCGTGTAAGCCGACGATGACCTCTAGGTCAGTCAGTGACTGACTCTCGATTTGGGCGAGAATACGGGGAAGCAATTGTGGCCGGCGAGTGGCGAGTAGGATGCTGACGGACTCATCCGTGACTAACGGAGCTGAAAGAGCGTTGATCCACCGTTTCGCGGGCGAGAATGTCTTGAGACCCTCCCTCCGGCAGTCGATGGAGGTGGATTCACGCTCTAGGTCGCTGGGGGAATCCAGGCGCCCATACGTCCCAAGTTTGGATACCAGCCCGGCACCAAGAAGTGTCGTAATCTCTGATGTCAGCTTGGGAAGCGACATTGGCACCCCCGCGACCGCAAGTTGAGAGATGAGACGGGCAACGCGAAGGTTCGTCTCCGGTATGTCCCTATGTTCGACTTCAACCAAACTGAACGGCCTCAAGAGAGCCAGAATATTTTCGTCCAGATCGTAAAACTGTGTTATTGCCGTCCCCTGGTAGGAAGTCAGCGTCCATCTTTCGGTGCTGGACGTGGCCGTAAGGCTGGCTGTTCCCGCCGTTGGCGAGGTTAGGAACCCACGAGGTGACATCATTACTGTGTCTACTGGGGGCAGGATCGAAGTGGTGACTTCGTCGTTTGTCCAGCCCTGAGCCATGTGATCGTTGGCAATGACGGTTCCCTCGGGAGATATCCCTACGTCTACGGAATCGACCGGCTCAGAAGTCGAGAGTGAACGTGTGTCTCCGAGCCAACGTGCCAGGGGATCGCCAGCCGCCCAATGAGCGCTGAGTCGGTTCGCCACCCCCAATCTCAAGCCGCCGAGGGGTAGGGCCAAGGGCGGTTTCGCCGGCGTTGCTATCCTCACCAGAAGATTGTGGACACTTGCAGGACTACTCGAGGTCCATGTAATCAGTAGCCCCGTGGTCGAGTCCCCTACCCCATTGACGCGGTTCCAAGAGTATCCGGCTGCGCTGGCGGCTGGACTCCAGACTTCAAATCCGGGCTGGCTTCGCAAGACATAAACGTATAGGGCCGACGTACTCCCTTCCAAGCTGAGCAGAGGCAGTATTTCCCTCAACTCAGTTACCGAACGTACAGCGACAACATATCCCTCATACCACGGACCAGGCTTCAAGTCTGGCCGCCTTGGTGTCGCTGGATCCTCCACTTCCCGCTTGATCCAATCCGAAGCAGTGAAAGCCAGCCCAATAGTCTGAAGAACGTCTGGCATGTCCATCGCGCCCAACCCAACAAAAGCCTTCACCAAAGGACCCTTTCTGTATCGGGAACCCTGATCACTGTGTTCGGCCCCGTATGAAGCGCTTGACGCTGGCAATATTTGCCTGTTTCGAGATCGGAAACAGCCGGAAGAAACCTTCGGTCTTGCCCGTGTCTCCTTTGCTGGCAACAAATTTTGTTTGTGATTTGAGGCTGCGGACTTCTCGCTCCAGCGCGTCAATTCTTCTGCGTTGAAACTGCTTGAAGGCTTCCTTCTTGGCATCGTAAACAATAAATTCCAGTATGTGTCGATCAGCGGGCCCCTTACGGAAGAATACCTTTGGGGCGTCGTGCCCGTGAGCGTAGAGACCCAAAGATGATCCGTCAATCCATCGTTCGAGGCCACTCGTGCGTGCCATCTTTGTGGCATCTTGCTGGCCGGTACCGACCAAGTAGTCTCGATCCCAAATCTCAACGGGGCGACTATGTCCCTCGACGAGGGCACGTACTACTGCGACGCCAGGCAGCTGGATGGCAGAAAGCAGCGCTTCCAACGAGTATCGGGTCACGCGCCAGCCAGCCGGTAGAACAGCGACGAACTTAGCGGCAGGAACTTCTCGTAGTTCCCGAGTCGCCACGACGAATCTCTTATCGTCCCGGAGCCAATCACTGAGTGGTTTAACGCCTTCAACGGGGGCACCTGAAATCGATACTGCGTAGTTCTGAAAGGTAGATCCGAGGACATCGCCTGCAGTCGCGAATATCTCTTCCGTGGGCCGATCGCCACACGGTATGAGTATGGCCAGCCGGGGATGAGACTGCCATGGGCCGAAGTCAGGATGGACATCCACCGGGACCTCAGCAAAGCGTCTAAGAGTGTTCACGCCAAAACCCCCGCGTGTCCACTAGGTGCTTTGACTCGAGGTTTTCACGCGGGATCTCTCTGAACACATCATGATCTACCAGGAGTGCCACTACAGTCGACCGCTCAATCGCGTCATGTGCCTCCACCAAGGAGACATTCCGTAAGGCGGCCAATTCATCGGGAAGCGAGGAAGCGAAAGGCGCAGCCACCAGGATATTTGTGTTGGGACTAGCAACTGCCAGCATTCTTACTACTTGGACCGCGGGGGACTCCCGAACGTCGTCGATGTTGGCCTTGAAAGCCAGTCCCAGCGCAGCTATATTTTCCGCTCGGCACGAGTTGGCGGCATTCACAATCTGGTTAACTATATGCGCTGGTTTGCTGTCATTGACCTCCCGGGCTGCTCTAATCAGACGGGAATTGCCAGGGTCCGCCCCTACAATAAACCAAGGATCGACGGCGATGCAGTGACCGCCGACACCGGGACCCGGTTGGAGTATGTCGACGCGCGGATGGTGATTGGCCAGTTCAATCAGGTCCCAGACGTTGATACCCAGGTTGTCGCTGATAACGGACAGCTCGTTGGCGAATGCGATGTTCACATCGCGGTAGGCGTTCTCCACCAACTTGGCCATTTCTGCCGTCGCAGCGTCACTTAGGTGAATCTTCCCCTGGCAAAACACGCTGTACAGGGCCGCGGCTGCCGAGGCGGCCTCGTCGGTCAGTCCTCCGACGATTCGGTCATTTGTGACCAGCTCGATCATGATCCGGCCTGGCAGCACGCGTTCCGGGCAGTGGGCGAATAGCACCGTTGGACGGCCGTCCGAACCGTCGAGGCTCAGATCCGGTCGCAGTTCCAACACGATGTCGGCGAGCATGGCAGTAGTTCCGGGCGGCGATGTGGACTCCAGAATAATCAACTCGCCACCGCTCAACATCGGGGCAATGCCCTGAGCCGCGGCCCGGACAAACCGCAGGTCCGCTGATTTGTCGTCCGCGAACGGTGTGGGAACTGCCACTATGTACGCGTCAGCGGCCGGCGTCGTGGTTTGGGCAATCAGCGAACCTTGGCTGACGGCCCCGGCCACATGGATGCCGAGATCCGGCTCCACGAAGGGGACCTTGCCCGCGTTGACCGCGTCCACGACGCTGGAATTGAGATCAACGCCGACGACGGACAGTCCGTTCGCCGCAAGGATGGCGGCCGTGGGGAGGCCGATGTATCCGAGGCCAATCACGGCGACGTTCGTGACCGTAGAAACGGTGTCGCCAGGTCTAAATGTGGATGTGGTCATGAGGTTCTCCATAAAATCGTAGGCTTCCGGAGGCCATCAACTGGGCATCGCTGACTTGCCACGTGTGTTCTGAGCCGCCGCGGACTTGGAGGTAGTTGAAGCGGTCTGCCGAATAGATGGTCATGCCCTGCTTCTGGGCATTTTGAAGAAATGCAGTGTCTTCACCAAGTCTCAACTGCGGGAAGGGGTTCTCTAGGAAAACCTGCTGGGGCGCCATGATCGTTGGCCCCATGACAAAGTCCGTGTAACGGTGCTCCTTCTCGGCAAAACGGACGACGTTGGCTTGGGACTGTTTGAGGTGCACGTAGTGCGCCTGCTTGCCAACGATGTCCGCGCCGGAGAAGCTAAGGGCGAACAGCTGATCGCTGAGGTACTCCGGACCGTAGCAGTCGTCGTCGTCCATTTTGGTGAGTACGTCGCCGCCAGCAGCGGCCGCGCAAAGGTTGAGGCACTCCCCCAGCGACACGTCACGAGAAGCGCTCAACACAACGGCGTCTTGCAGCCCGAATTTCTTCCTCAACTCCGAGAGCTCCTTCTCGGAAAGCTCAAACCCGTGGGTCAACATCACGAGTTCGGTCTGAACCCCGCGCTGCGCGGCCAAGGTTCGGAAGACGTGCCCGATTTGCTTCGGCCGGATGGTTGGGACAAGAGCCGAGACGCTCGGCCGGGAAGCGGTACCATTGCGCGTTGGCAGGACCTGCGCCAAGACGTGCTCGGCACGGTGGGAATAGGTATGCGCCTGCCAAATCTTGCGCTGTGCCAGGTGCACGGTGCGGTCATTGAATTCGGGATTGTCGACTAGCGCCCGCGTGAGCTGGGCGGCATGCTCACGGTCTACTGCGACTGGGACTTCCCGTTCGCTGAAGAAGTTTCCTATGGCTTGGCTCGGGGCCGTGATGACTGGGGTGCCGGCCGCACTGATTTCAAAGATCCTGCGGGCGCACATACTGGCCGAGTCCACCACAGAGTTCACGTTGAGGAAAACTTTGTAGGACTTATAGGCGCTGAGCATCTGGACATAGTTCAGCGAGCCCACAACGCGCGTGCTCAAGGGCGCCGGAAACTGGTAACGGACGTCACCGCCCAGCCGACGCGAAAAAATCTCAAGCCCCAAGGGCATCTTGGCTGAGGCGTCCATAGCGCCACCAAGGAGGTCATCCATTTGCTGTCGGCGTTCAGGGTACTTGTGCGAGAAGTACATTCCTGCAAAGGCTACGTCCCTGCTGTGCCACCCCCGGCGCGGCCTCACGGGATTATGGACCGCCGGCTGGGCGGCGAACGGCAGCACGTCAATCCGGCTATGGCCCAGATCAGCTTTGTATTGTTCCACGCGGCCGGAGTCCGACGTGAAGACATGGTCGAACAACTTCGCGGCCGGAAGGAAATCGTCGTAGTGGGGCGGGTCTTCTTTGTTCCAGAAGACTGTGGGAATCTGCTGTTCCTTGCACCATTGAAGAAGTTCCTTGAACGTCGCGGCGGGTCCGTTGGGGCCGGCAATTTTCCCGCGCCAGAGACCGTTGTTGCCCGTCCAGGCCGACTCTACGAACAGCAAATCGATGGGGAGTCCGCTGAGGTCCTCACGCCACGAGTTGGGGTGGACGGCATGAGTCGACCATTCGTACCCGAAGGCAAGCATGGAAAAGTCATCCAAGATGACGGCGGCTGTGATGTCCTGACGTATGGGATTCAGTGCCGGGATAGAGGCGGCCGCAAACGACAGCCTGCGCTTACGCCCCCGGCCGGTCCATCCCGCTTCCACACCCTGAACGTCGCGTGGCGCGGCGAAACCGCGCTCAACCAACTGCCGTTTGCGCCACGTAACCAACTGCGGCACGCCGCCCTTGCGGAAGTGCCAAGCGGCGCTGCGTAGATCCTGGGCGATCCTCATTAGCCCCGGACCCGTCGCGAGGTTCGTTCGCGGACCTCGGTTGCTACCAGGACGGCCTTGGCATCCTCCAGGATCGTCGAGGCAGAGTTGTTGTTTCCCTTTGAGAGGTGCTTGGTGAATTCCTGGTAAGCCTTGATGGCAGCCGCCGGTTCCCCGTCCATAATGAGATCGCCCTTGTCCAGCCAGATGACGCGGGTGCACATATCGCTGATGGTCTCGAGGCTATGGCTTACAAGGAAGACGCAGCCGGCCTGGGCCCGGAGTTCATCCATTCGGAGCTTGCTGCGGTCTGCAAACTGCGCGTCGCCGGTATTGAGTGCCTCATCCACCAGAAGGATCTCCGGGTCGACTGCCGCTGCAATGGCAAATCGCAGCCGCGAGGCCATGCCCGAGGAGTAGGACTTCATTGGCAGGTGAATCGACTTTTCGAGGCCGGAGAGCTCGACGATGCTCTCGAACTTATCGTCCGCTTCGGCCCGGCTCATGCCCATGGCCAAGCAACCGAGAATGACGTTCTGGTCGCCGGAAAGGTCTTGGACCAAGGCCGCATTGACACCCAGCATGATGGGAGTGCTGGAGGCGTATACCCCGCCCGACGTCGGCTTCGATTGCCCGCTGATGATCTTCATCAGTGTGCTCTTCCCAGAGCCGTTCCGGCCAATGATCCCCACCGATTCGCCCCGCTCAACGACCAGCGAAAGTTCGTTCAACGCATTAACGGTAACCATATTCGGCTTCCGAACGGCCCGTCGCAGGAAGCGCGGTCCCGTGCTGTCGGCAACCGGAGCGGAGGATTCACTGGACGCAACGCGGTAGCGCATCTGGACGCCGTCCACAACCACGCAGGGATGGCCCTCGATGAAAATCTCCTGCTCATCCGCGCCCATATGATTCCTCACCTTTCCAGAAGTAGACCAGGCCCACGGCCAGTGCCCCCAGCGCCCAAGCTGCAAGAATCGCCCAAGACTGCCATTGCGGAACCCTGGCGTATAGAACACAGTCCCGGACGATATCGATCACGTTGAATAAGGGATTGAGCTTAATGGCAGTCAGAAGCTGCGGATGAGTGACAAAGCGGTCATAGGTGTAGAAGATGGCAGAGCCGTACATCCAGGCCCGGAGTGCGAAGGGGATCAGATGCGAGACGTCGTGGACGCGGGAGATCATTCGGGCGAGGATCAGCCCGACGCCCAAATTGAAGAGTGCTTGCAGCAAAATGGCGGGAATCAAGAGCAGCCACAGCCAGGAAATTTCTTCACCCGGCGGCAGCACCACGACGATTAGCAGCATCGCCAGGATGAGCGGTACCGCAGACAGAAGTTCCCGGACGTTGGCGCCGATGGGCAACGCGGCCCGGGGGAAGTTAAACGCCTGGACTACGGACTTGTTGTTGCGGATTGACCGAGCTCCGGCGGTTATGGCCCCCGCGCTAAATTGGAAGACAAAGATCCCCACAACCAAATAGCCGAGGAAATTCTCGATACCTCCGCTCGTCTGAAGCAACAAGCCGAAGATCAAGTAATACGTCAAGCCGTTAAACACGGGGTTGAGCAGCAGCCAAGCACTCCCCAAGCGGTCCCGCCTCGTCCCGCTCTGCACCCGCGCCCTTGCGTCGTAGAAGATGAACTGACGGAAGTCCCACAACCTGACGATGTAGTCCAGGAAACCTGGCCGTGAACCGACGCGGGTGAGCCTCCTCATGTCCACGGACAGCGGCTGGACGACCGTCTCAGCTGCAACGTCGCTTTCTATAGACACTATTCAGCTCTCCTCAAATGCTTGTGATGCAACAACGCGTAGTTGGTGGCGAGGGCCTGGGCGTTCGCCGCCCACGTTCTGCCGGCCAGAACCGCGGCGCGGCCTGCCCGGCCCATTTCGGCCCGGCCGCTCGCATCGGAAAGCAGCGCAGAGATTCCCTTGGCCAGTTCTGCAGGTGATTCTGCGGAGACAACCAGCCCGTTGACGCCGTCGAAGACGATCTCCCGGAGCGCCGGCAAATCGCTGGCGACCACGGGCCGCGCGCACGCCAATGCTTCCACCGGTTTGAGCGGCGTCACCGAGCGTGTGACTTCGAAGTCTTTGCGCGGAACAACAAAGATGTCCAGCGCCTGATGGTAGCGGACTGCCTCGTTCCTCGACACGCGCCCTGTGAATATGACGCGGTCCCCAAAACCGCACTGCTTGGCCTGCTCCCTCAACGCCGGGAGGGAGACGCCGTCGCCCACGATCAGCAGCCGCAGGTCCGGGTGGAGACCGGCCAACTGCGCGAATGCGGCTATGAGGTCATCAATGCCCTCATAGGCTACCAAGCTGCTGACGGTTCCGATGTATTGCCCGTCCTCGTCGAGACCAAGCTCACGGCGGGCCATGGGAGGCTCCAACGGCTCTAGCAGGAAAGGCCCACCGACGGCGTTTGGCGCAATCAGAATCTTCTCGGCAGGGATTCCGGCGGCAACTATGGTGGCCTTCATGGCCTGCCCCAGCGTCACCACCAGGTCCGCCGCTGCCATGATCTCAGCCTCGCGCTGCTGGAACAGCTGATACTTTTCGCTGCTAAGGGCTGCCGGTCCTCTGGTGGACGCCCAGGTATCGGCCAGTTGGCCCCGGACCTCGTAGACCCAAGGGATGTCCAGTGCCTCCGCCACCGCCCGGACCACCATGCCGTTCACGAAGTGTGTGGTGGTATGGAGCACACTTGGCCTGAACTCCAAAGCTACGCACAGCAATTCCTCGGCCTGCTGCTGAAGACGCGCATCCAGGGTGGCCGCCAGCCGAGCGGGGAGGAGCCGCCGGTAGCGGATGCCATCGACAACGTCGCTGGAGTGAGCGCTCAGTTTTCCTACTTGCACGGGATAGCCAAGCCGTGTCACCGCGAGGACGTCCCAGCCCTCCTGCTGCTGGGCGACCATGATGGAGTGGGACCGCTGGGCGTAGCCACTGGCCGTGTGCGGCAGGGAATTGGTCAGTAGATGGAGGACCCGGCCGTCAACCGGACTGTACTCGCGCCGGGCCAGCCATGGCGCAGCCCCTTGAAGTATGGCCAGTTCGCCTGCCAGACGGGCCTGCTGGCGCCGTCCGGCTGCGCCGGAGCCTTCGAGAGCAACCACGGCGGCGCTCAGGGCGCCGTCGTGCCAGAGCCTACGCGCTTGTGCCGGCGGATACCTTTGGGAACTTCGTGCGTCCGCCAGCAAGACATCCGAAAGGGCCGGTAGATTCGCGGCGGTCGCGATGTCAGCGAGCTTCCTGGCGCGTTCCCCCGAAACGCGCCGGTCTGCGGCCTGCTGGAGGCGGCGGCTGACGTCGGCGTCGTCGCCCCGTGTAAGCGATGCGAGTACCACGGGAACGGCTAGCGAGTTCTTCGGTGCGATTGCGCACACGAGGCTTGCCACCGGGTGGACGACTGACACGGGAAGACGCCGGGTCACCTGAAGGAACAGCAACATCGGATCGTCTGTGAGGTGCTGCAATGCGGTGTGGGCGGCGAGCCGCACGTTCGATATGAACTGCATCATCGAGTGGCTCTAGAACTCAGAGGGTCAGGCCCAAACCGGCTGGCCCAGGCCGCGCAACTGGATACTCCATGCACCGCGATCAGTTACTTCCCCGCCTTGGCGGCCACACTGTGGCTTCTTCCGCCAAGAAACCGGAAGTACGCAAGGCCAAGACCCAGCAAGATGAGTACCGTGACGATCTGAATCGACAGCGGGCTTCCGGTCGCGGTAGCCACTGCCGCCTGGATTTCAGCCGTGACGATCGTAGGAGGCCCGGCCGGGGCGACCACTGCGGCAGGCGCCGTTGTGAGTGCGGGTTCCGGTGTCGGGGATGGTGACGGTGTCGGGCTGGCCTCAGGGCCGGCCTGTTCAGCGGGCGCTATCTCTGGAACCCGCATGACAGGGGCGAGGGCCGGCGGGGCTATGACTACGGGTGCCGCCGATGCAGGCGGGGGAACTTCAGCAGCAGGCGCAGGAAGCTCGACAGCAGGCGGCGGAACCTCTCCAGCTGGAGGCGGAACCTCAACAGCAGGCGGCGGAACCTCTCCAGCTGGAGGCGGAACCTCAACTACAGGCGGCGGAAACTCGCCGCCAGGCGGCGGAACCTCACCAACAGGGGGCGTGACAGGGGCAGTCGTCATGCTCAGGTTGCCCGGGGAAATGGCATCGTCGGCGTAGGCCGAGGGCGCGGTTGCGCCCAGACTGAGGGCCAGCAGAAGTGCCCCCAAGCCAAGGCGTGCCGTTCTTGTTTTCTGGCTGCACGACGTCATCGACAGGCCCTCCCCCACGTGCGAGATTAAATAAAATGTGCGCGGTTCTGGCCATAACTAACGTCATTGTCGGCAGCGCCCCAGAGTGCACGGACCACCCCAGTCTACTCGACGGTACATCGTGGGGTGGCCACATCAGCATCTGCCGGGGTGGCGTCCGCGGCGGCAGCGGCTGTCCGGCAGCGATAGGCTTAAACAATGCTGCCCTTCCGCTTCCAAGCTTCCGCACGTCCGTTCCGTATTCTCGCCACGGCGGCAGCTGCCGGGATCGTGCTGAGCGCCTGCGCTCCGGTTGTCGACGTCGCGCCCGCCAAGGACGCTGCGAACGCGGCCTGTGCCCCGATGATGGTGGCACTCCCGGATGTGATCGGCGAGGCCAAGCTGCGCAAGACGAACAGCCAGGCCACCGCTGCCTGGGGTGATCCGTCCCTCGTGGTCCTGCGCTGCGGCGTGAATGTTCCGGGCCCGACCACGGACCGATGCATGAGCGTGAATGGCGTCGACTGGGTCATCAAGGAAGGCAACCCGGTGTGGACGCTGACCACCTTCGGACGCGAACCCGCCACCGAGATCCTGCTGGACCCGGACAAGATCAGTGCCGCCACTGTGACGGCAGACCTCGCCGCCGCCGCCGCGAAAGTCCCGGCCTCACGTAACTGCGTGGGCCAGGCGGACCTGCAGAATCTGCCGACGAGCCGGTAGCCGCTACCGCAGGCCGGTCTTGCGGTGCAGCGCCAGGTGGATCAGTTCATCGATCAGTTCCGCGTAGCCCAGGCCGGAGGCCTTCCACATCTGCGGGTACATGCTTTTCGGTGTGAACCCGGGCATGGTGTTGATCTCGTTGATGATGAGTTCGCCCTCAGGCGTGTAGAAGAAGTCCACCCGGCTCAGTCCCTCGGCCCCGACGGCGTCGAACGCGACCGCAGCCAGTTCGCGGACCCGGGCGATGGCCTCGTCCGGGAGGTCGGCCGGGCAGCTGAGGTCGGCGGCGTCGTCCACGTATTTGGCGTTGAAGTCGTAGAACTCGTGCCCGCCGCCGGCCACGGAAATCTCTCCCGGCATGGACGTCCGGGGAGCGTCGGTCCCCCGGCCTTCCAGCACGGCGCACTCAATTTCGCGGCCCACGATGCCAGCCTCGATGACAAGCTTCGGATCATGCTCGCGGGCGGCCTCGATCGCGGCGTCCAGGCCCTCGAGGGAGTCCACCTTGGAGATGCCCATGGAGGAGCCTGCCCGTGCGGGCTTGACGAAGACCGGGAAGCCGAGCTGGTCCACGCGCTTGCGGACAGTCTCAGGGTCATTGCGCCACTGCCGGTCCGTGACGGCAAGGTACGGCCCCACCCGGAGCCCCGCGGATTCAAACACCACCTTCATGAAGTGCTTGTCCATGCCAACGGCGGACGCCAGCACGCCGGCGCCCACGTAGCGCGTGTCGGACAGTTCCAGGAAGCCCTGGATGGTGCCGTCCTCGCCGAACGGGCCGTGCAGCAGCGGGAACACAACGTCGACGGCGCCGAGTTCCTGCGGGACCTCGTTCGGGGAGGCCACGATCAGCTGGTGTTCGCCGCCGATTTCGGTCAGCGCCACGGTCCGGGCCGAGGACGCGACCTCGGGCAGGGAGGATGCCGCGAGCGACCAGTCGTGCGTGTCGCCGGAAGCCAGCACCCACTGGCCCGTCTTGGCAATCCCGATCGGGATCACCTCGTACTTCGTCTGGTCGATGGCGCCGAGGACCCCGGCCGCCGTCACGCAGCTGACCGCGTGCTCGCTGGAACGGCCACCAAACAGCACCGCCACGCGGGGCCGGGCGGCCCGGCCTTCTGTGTTCACGTTTTCTTCAGACACGCTCAGTGATCGCCTTCAGGTTTCAGGTCCCGGGACAGCAGCAGCGGCCCCAGTTCGTCGACGGACAACTTTCCGGCCAGCACGGCAACAACCGCCGCGGTGATGGGCATTTCGACGCCAAGCTTGCCGGCCAGCTCATGGACCGCCTGGGCGGACTTGATCCCCTCGGCCGTCTGCGTCATTTCCGCCGTGACTTCGTCCAGCGTCAGGCCCTTGCCCAGCAGCCGTCCGGCGGTGTGGTTCCGGGACAGCGGCGAGGAGCAGGTCGCCACGAGGTCGCCAAGGCCGGCCAGCCCGGCCATCGTCTGCACTTCGCCACCCAGGGCGAGCGAAAGCCGCGAGGTCTCCGCGAGACCCCGGGTGATGACTGAGGCCTTCGTGTTGTCCCCCATCTGCTTGCCTTCGCAGATGCCGACGGCCAGCGCAATGATGTTCTTGACGATCCCGCCGATCTCGACGCCGACGACGTCGCCCGTGGTGTAGGGGCGGAAGTACGGGGCGGTGCAGCTGCGCGCGATCCAGCCGGCAGCGCTCGGGTCGGTGCAGGCCACCACGGATGCCGTGGGCTCCTCCCGGGCGATTTCCATGGCCAGGTTGGGTCCGGAGACCACGGCGATCCGGCTGGCGGGCACGCCGAGTTCTTCGGAGATGACTTCGCTCATCCGGGCGTCGGAGTGCAGCTCGAGTCCCTTCATCAGGGAAACCACCAAGGATCCGGGCTCCACGAGGTGCTTCCATTCGCGCAGCTGCGGCCTCAGGGTCTGGGCCGGAACGGCGAGGACCACCAGCTGGGCGCCTGCAAGGACTTCGGCGACGTCGGTGGAAGCGGTGATATTTGGCGGAAGGGCGATGTCTTTGAGGTACTGCTCGTTCCGGTGTTTCAGGTTGATCTGGTCAACCACCTCGCCCCGCCGGCCCCAGAGCCGGATGTCGCGCTCGACGCCGGAGGCCGTGGCCGCGTCAGCAAGGATCTTCGCGAAGGTGGTCCCCCAGGATCCCGCCCCAAGGACGGCCACCGTTGTAGCGGAGCCCGTCCCGCCGAAGTCCGCCGTCATTTGGCGCCGTCCGCGCCGGTGGCTGTCCCGGCGTCGGCGGACCCGGCGTCGCGATTGCTGCCGCCGGTGCCCCCGGCAGAACCGCCGGCTTTGCCGTTCTGGTCGATGAAGCGGCCGTGCGTGGACTGGTTGTGGGCCGAAGGGTCCCAGCGGACCAGCGGAGGCTGTCCCCCGCGGAGCGTGGCCAGGAGCTCGGTGATGGCCTCCATGATCACGTTGGTGGCCTCGGTGAGGGTGGCTTTATCCAGCGGCCGTCCGGCGAACGCGCTGAGGTCCACGGGATCACCCACCACCAGGCGCGACGTCTTCCGGGGAAAGACGTACATGCGTTTGGCATAGCGGGGCAGGACCTCGTGGGCTCCCCAGTGCGCCATCGGCACCACGGGGATGCCGCTTTCGAGCGCCATTCGCGCGGCACCGGTGTGGCCCTTCATCGGCCACAGTTCGGGATCACGGGTCAGTGTGCCCTCGGGGTAGATGATGATGGCGCCGCCTCCGTCCACCACTTCTTTGGCTATCTGCAGCGAGCGGTTGGCGCCCGCCGTCGAACGTTCCACCGGGATCTGCTTGGTGGCGCGCAGCACGAACCCCAGCACGGGCACCTTGAAAAGTCCGGCCTTGGCCAGGAAGCGCGGCATCCGCTTCTGGTTGTAGAGCATGTGCCCCACCACCAAGGGGTCGATTTCGGTGCAGTGGTTAGGTGCTGCGATGAAGCCGCCGGCGGGAAGCTTCTCCAGGCCGAGCCACTTCTTCCGCATCAGGAGGTTCATGACCGGCCGGACAATCCCGGCAACAACGACAAAAGTGATGTGGCTCTTGGCCGTTTCCTTCACGTGGTCCCCGCTACTCGGCCGAGGTGATGTCGAAATCGGCGCCCAGGCCCGCGAGCTTCTCCGTGAAGCGCTCGTAGCCACGGTTGATGATGTCGATTCCGGTGACCCGTGAGGTGCCGTTGGCGGCCAGTGCGGCGATCAGGTGACTGAAACCGCCGCGCAGGTCCGGCACGTCAATATCCGTGCCGGTCAGCTGGGCGGGACCGGAAATCACGGCCGAATGCAGGAAGTTGCGCTGGCCGAACCGGCACGGCACGCTGCCGAGGCATTCGCGGTGGACCTGGATGTTGGCGCCCATCCGTATCAGTGCGTCGGTGAAGCCGAACCGGTTTTCGTAGACGGTTTCATGCACGATCGACACGCCCTCGGCCTGCGTCAGGGCAACGATGAGGGGCTGCTGCCAGTCGGTCATGAAGCCGGGGTGCACGTCCGTCTCGAGGACCAGCGGGTTGAGCTTGCCGCCCTTGTGGTAGAAACGGATGCCGTCGTCGCCGATGTCCATCCCGCCGCCGACTTTGCGGTACGTGTTGAGGAAGGTCATCATGTCGCGCTGGGTGGCGCCCTCGACGAAGATGTCGCCGCGCGTGACCAGCGCCGCGGAGGCCCAGGAAGCGGACTCGTTGCGGTCCGACAGGGCGCGGTGGTTGTAGCCGCCGAGGTCCGGGACGCCCTCGATCCGGATGGTGCGGTCCGTCTGGACGCTGATGATCGCGCCCATCTTCTGCAGCACGGCGATGAGGTCGACAATTTCCGGCTCGGTGGCCGCGCCGGAAAGCTCGGTGATGCCCTCGGCCCTCGTGGCGCTCAGCAGCACCTGCTCGGTGGCGCCGACCGACGGGTACGGCAGGGAGATCTTGGCGCCCTTGAGACCGCCGGGCGCAGAGATGTGGATGCCGCCGGGGCGCTTCTCGACAACGGCGCCGAACTGCCGCAGCACGTTCAGGTGGTAGTCGATGGGGCGGTCGCCGATCTTGCAGCCGCCCAGGTCGGGGATGAAGGCCTCGCCGATCGCGTGGATCAAGGGACCGCACAGCAGGATCGGGATGCGGGAATCGCCGGCATGCGCGTCGATGGCCGTGTGGGACGCCGTCTTCGCGTTGGTCGGATCGAGGGTCAGGTCCCCAGTGATGGGGTCCTTCTCGACGGTGACACCGTGCAGCTGGAGCAGGCTGGTGACAACCTCGACGTCCTTGATTTCAGGGACGTTGCGCAACACGGACGGCTCGTTGCCCAGCAGGGCAGCCACCATGGCCTTAGGGACCAGATTCTTGGCCCCGCGCACGGTGACGCGGCCAGTTAGCGGGACGCCTCCGCGGATTGTCAGAACACTACTCATATACCGGTTTCCTCACGACTACTCGCCCCCAAATCCTTACAAAGGCACCTGCTAAGCATAGGAGCTAGCGTTACCGATCTGAAATACGGCACGGTCCCGGCCATCGACTTCGCCGCCGCTCCCGCCGTCGAAAGCAAAACAACGCGGGGTCATTTCCGGCCCGTCCCAAGGTCTGGGATGGGCTGAAAGTGACCCCGCGTTGCTGCGGAGGAAGGCGTCAGGACAGTTTGGCCGGCAGCGTCTTCGGCTTGAAGCTGGGCCTCGTGGCCTCGAAGGCCGTGATGTCTTCCTCATGCTGGAGGGTCAGGCCGATGTCGTCCAGGCCCTCGAGGAGGCGCCAGCGGGTGTAGTCGTCAATTTCGAACGGGGCCACGATGTTGCCGCACTGGACGGTCTTGGAGACGAGGTCCACGGTGACCGCGGTGCCGGGGGCGTTCTCCAGTTCCTTCCAGATGAGTTCGATGTCGTCCTGGGCCAGTTCGGCGGCGAGCAGGCCCTGCTTGCCGGAGTTGCCGCGGAAGATGTCCGCGAAGCGTGAGGACAGCACTGTCTTGAAGCCGTAGTCCTTGAGCGCCCAGACGGCGTGCTCCCGGGAGGAGCCGGTGCCGAAGTCCGGGCCGGCCACCAGCACGGAGCCGGCGTTGAACGGTTCCTGGTTCAGGATGAACGCCGGGTCCTTGCGCCAGGCCGCGAACAGGGCATCCTCGAAGCCCGTCCGGGTGATGCGCTTGAGGTAGACGGCCGGGATGATCTGGTCCGTGTCGACGTTGCTCTGGCGCAGCGGGACGCCGATGCCGGTGTGGGTGGTGAACTTTTCCATGGCGGATCCTTCTGGACTGTATGGATCTGGGCTGTGTGGATCAGGGGCCGTCGGACGCTACGCGGCGTCGGCGCTGAGGGCGGCGGACTCGGGAGCGGGGTCCAGGTCCGAGGGCGAACTCAGGGTGCCGCGCACCGCCGTCGCCGCTGCCACGACCGGGGAGACCAGGTGGGTGCGTCCGCCCTTGCCCTGGCGGCCTTCGAAGTTGCGGTTCGAGGTGGAGGCGCAGCGCTCCCCCGGTTCCAGCTGGTCCGGGTTCATGCCCAGGCACATGGAGCAGCCGGCGAAGCGCCATTCGGCGCCGAAGTCCTTGAAGACCTTGTCCAGTCCCTCGGCCTCGGCCTCGAGGCGGACGCGGGCGGAGCCGGGCACCACAAGCATCCGGATGTTGGGGTCCTTGGTCCGGCCGCGGATGATGTCCGCCGCCGCGCGGAGGTCCTCCATCCGGGAGTTGGTGCAGGAGCCGAGGAAGACGGTGTCCACCCGGATGTCCTTCATGGGGGTGCCGGCTTCCAGGCCCATGTACTGCAGCGCGCGTTCGGCCGCGGCCTTGGCGTTCTCGTCGCCGAAGTCCTCGGGCGAGGGCACCTTGGCGGACAGGGACACGCCCTGGCCGGGGTTTGTTCCCCAGGTGACGAACGGTTCCAGGGTGTCGGCGTCGAGGTCCACCTCGACGTCGAACGTGGCGTCGTCCTCGGAGCGCAGCGTGTTCCAGTACTCGACGGCGGCGTCCCACTCGGTGCCCTGCGGTGCGTGCGGGCGGCCAAACATGTAGTCGTAGGTGGTCTGGTCCGGGGCGACGAGTCCAGCGCGGGCGCCGGCTTCGATGGACATGTTGCAGATGGTCATCCGCGCTTCCATGGACAGTGCCCGGATCGCGGAGCCACGGTACTCGAGGACGTAGCCCTGGCCGCCGCCGGTGCCGATCTTGGCGATGACGGCCAGGATGATGTCCTTGGCGGAGACACCCGGCTTCAGGGTGCCCTCAACGTTGATGGCCATGGTCTTGAAAGGCTTCAGGGAAAGCGTCTGGGTGGCCATCACATGCTCCACCTCGGAGGTGCCGATGCCCATCGCGAGGGCGCCAAAAGCACCGTGCGTTGAGGTGTGCGAGTCGCCACAGACCACGGTCATGCCGGGCTGCGTGAGGCCAAGCTGCGGCCCGACAACGTGGACGATCCCCTGCTCGGCGTCGCCGAGGGAGTGCAGCCGGACACCGAATTCCTGGCAGTTGTTGCGCAGGGTCTGGATCTGCGTGCGGCTGGTGAGATCGGCAATTGGCTTGTCGATGTCCAGCGTGGGAGTGTTGTGGTCCTCGGTTGCGATGGTGAGGTCGGGCCGGCGCAACGGGCGTCCGGCCAGCCGGAGGCCCTCAAAGGCCTGCGGCGAGGTCACCTCGTGTACCAGGTGGAGGTCGATGAAGAGAAGGTCGGGCTGGGCGTTGGCTCCTTCGCCGTCGCCCTTTCGCACCACGTGCGCGTCCCAGACCTTCTCGGCCAGTGTCTTTGCCACGGCCTTCTCCCTTCACTGCGGTATACGTGCTTGCCAGCTTGCTGTCTCCACTGAATCAGCACACCCGCGTAATGCGCCAGCGCGCTGACTTGCATCTCAGATAATGAGACGGCAATATCATTACATGGACAATTCTAGTGGAGTCGGTGTCATCGATAAAGCGGCCCATGTGCTTGACGCACTTGAGGCCGGACCTACCACCCTGGCGCAGCTTGTCGCGGCCACGGGACTGGCGAGGCCCACCGTGCACCGGCTGGCACTGGCGCTGGTCCACCACCGGCTGGTCAGCCGTGACATCCAGGGCCGTTTTGTGCTCGGCAGCCGCCTCGTGGAGCTCGCCTCCGCGGCCGGCGAAGACCGCCTGATCGCATCCGCCGGCCCGGTCCTGATGCAGCTCCGCGATGCCACGGGCGAGAGCGCTCAGATCTTCCGCCGGCAGGGCGACTGGCGCGTGTGTGTGGCCTCCGCCGAACGGCCCATTGGCCTGCGCGACACCATTCCCGTCGGCACCCAGTTGTCCATGAAGGCCGGCTCCGCCGCCCAGGTGCTGCTCGCGTGGGAGGACCACGACCGTCTTCTGGAAGGCCTGCAGGCCGCCCGCTTCACCCCCACCGTCCTGGCCGGAGTTCGACGCCGGGGCTGGGGCCAGAGCCTCGGCGAACGTGAGCCTGGGGTCGCCTCCGTCTCGGCCCCCGTGCGCGGCCCGTCCGGCCGCGTCATCGCCGCAGTGTCAATCTCCGGGCCGATCGAACGCCTCACCCGCCAGCCCGGCCGGCTGCACGCCGAAGTGGTCTGCAACGCGGCCCGCGTGCTGACCGAGGCCTTGCGCAAGACCAACGACTGACGGCATAGGCTGTCCGCATGAACAGCTATGTGGTCTTCCTGCGCGGGGTCAACGTCGGCGGCATCACCATCAAGATGGCCGAACTGAAAGAAGCCCTGAAGTCCCGTCCGTTTTCGGGTGCCAAGACGCTCCTGGCCAGCGGAAACGTCGTGCTCTCCAGCGAACTGTCCCCCGCCGGCGTTAAGAAGGAATTCGAAGCGTGCCTGCGGGAGGCGTTCGGCTATGACGCCTGGGTGGTGGTCCTGGCGGCTGACCGGGTGGGCGAGCTCGTGGCGGCGTGCCCCTACCCCGCGGACGACTCCTCCACCCACACCTACCTCACGCTCGGCTCGGACGCCGGGGTGCTTACCGAGCTACACGAGGCCGGCCGCGCTTTGGACGGGGCAGAGATGACCCTGCTGGGGCCGGAGGCCCTTGCGTGGCTGGCGCCCGCCGGCGGCACGCTGGACAGTCCGTTCAGCAAGCTGTCCTCGAAGCCGAAGTACAAGGCTTCCACCACCACGCGCAACCTGCGCACCATGATCAAGGTCCGGGACGCCGCGGCACTCCTGTAGCCGGTTAGCGCGCCGCCCGCAGTGCCTTGTTGAAGGACCCCAGCCGGCTGACCTCGAGCTCCACTGGTTCCACCACAAGATCCTCCGCCACGGCAGCGACAGACGCTTTGAGCCGCCTCCGGGCCGCCCGGCCCCGCGCCCGGGCGGCGGCGCCCGCGATGAGCTTCGCCAGCACGGCCAGGACGATCCCCAACAGCGCCCCACCCGCGATCATCACGGTCGGCACCGGCCAGCCCTGCACCAGCGGTACCTCCGGCACGGGAAGCTGGAAGTAACCCAGCGCGGCAAGGACGCCGAGCCAGGCGAACCCGCCAAGGGCTGTCAGCAAGGCAACCCACTGGACGACGTTGAATACCGTCCACCACCAGGATGTGCCGCCGGCTTTCAGCTCGGTGGAGGCGATGGCCTGGTCCAGGGCGTCAGGAAGCTGCTCCCTGCCCTCGCGGGCGGCACTCCGGATGACGGCCCGCCAGGGGCCGGGGGCGCCGTCGGAGGCTGCATCGGCGAATTCCCGGACGGCGGCATCCGTGCGGGCCCGCTCCGGGGCACCGGCCGGCGGCAGGGATGTGCGGTTCAGTTCAGGGTTGGCGCCCTCCCGGCGCAGGTTCAGCCGGCGCAACGGATCGGGCCGGAAGCGGACCAGCCAGCGCGTCACCGGCCAGCCGGTGCGGCGGGTGGCCTCAATTCGGTAGGACCGGACGACGGCCTCGACCACGAGCGGGACGTTCGCGGCCACGGCCAGTTCCTCGGCCAGCCTGGCCTTGGACGCGGCCGTGACCCCGGCTGCCTCGCCATCGCCCGACGCCTCAGCGAGCCGGGCCGAGGCCCGAGTGACGTCCGCGCCGAGGCGCTGGGACTGGGCCTGCCGCTGCCTGGCCACCTGGCGGATGGCGGCCCGGACTTTGTCGACCCCACTGCCCACGACGGCGGAGGCGCCGATAACCTGCACCTTGCCCAGACCGTCCCGCGCCAGGATGGCCTTGAGCGACTCCAGCACCGGCGGAACGTCCCGCTCCGGCAGCCGGTCGATCTGGTTCAGCACCACAAGGGTGACGGCTCCGTGGGAGGCCAGCGGGGTGAGGAAATCGTTGTGCACCGCGGCGTCGGCGTATTTCTGCGGATCGAGCACCCAGACGAGGACGTCGACGAGTCCCACCATCCGCTCCACGATCTCGCGGTTGGCGGCGCGCGTGGAGTCGAAGTCGGGAAGGTCCAGGAGGATGAGGCCCGTGCCGTCGTCGGCGAAGCCGGGGACCGGGGTGGCGTGGTGCCTGTTCCGGACATCCAGCCAATCCAGCAGCTCCTCGCTGCCCTCGGCGCCCCAGACGCCGGCCAGCGGCTCGGACGTCGTGGGCCGCCGGACAGCCGCCGTCGCGATTTCCTCGCCGCTGACTGCGTTGAAGAGGGAGGACTTTCCGCTGCCGGTGGCCCCGAAGAACCCGACGACGGTGTGGTCCGCCGACAAGGAGCGCCGGGAACTCGCCCGGTCCAGCACTTGGAGGACCCCGTCCAGGACATCTTCCGGGAGCGCCCCCGCGGCCAGTTCGCGTGCCTCGTTCAGGGCGTGAAGCCGGCGGTCCAGCCGGGAAGCCTCTGCGGCGGCGCCATGGCGGCTCATGCGGAGGCCGCCAGGCGTCGGAGCGCCGCGGCGTGGCCGGCGAGTACCGCCGGGGCGACCGCGCCGGGGATCTCTAGCCGGGTCAGGAAGCGCTGCTGTTCTGCCTGGAGCAGCTGCTGGCAGCGGGCGTGGAGATCCTCGCGGGCTGTCCGGGCGAGCCGGCGGACGGCATCTTCACCGAACACCGCTTCCAGCAACCGCTGTCCGACGACGGCGGTGCCGCCTGCGACGCCGATTTCCAGCCCGGTGAGTCCGGCCGTCATGGAGAACACCACGATCATGAGGGCGGCGCCGAGGCCGTTGATCCCGAAGGACAGCCAGCGCGCTTGCGTGCGCTTGCCCTGGCCCTCGGTCCGGATCAGTTCCATGAGGCCCCCCTGCCAGGCCCGGATCTCGGCAGCGGCCTTCTCGGCGAAGCCCTCGGAGGTTCCGGAGAGGTCGTCGGAGCCCAGCAGCTGGCGGCCGGCCGGATCCGAGCGCCAGCGCCGGTCCGTGTCCTCGGCCGCGTTGGCGGCCTCATCGATGATGACGGCCTGCAGCCCGGTTTCGATCGCCGTCTCCACCCGCACTGACGGTGCCGGTTCGCCCCGCAAGAAGGCACCGACCCGGTCCCGGAACCGGCCGATGTTCTGCTCCATCGCCCGAAAGAACTCGCCGGTGCCCACGAAATCCTGCCAGCGGGCCAGGACCTCGCCCCGGAGGAGCGCACCATCACGGGTGGCCTCAAGGATCCTGGCAACGGCGTCCCGGTAGGCGTCCCGGGCGTCCCCCGCGAGAACCTCGGCAGCGTGTTCCTGGGCGCCGGCGGCCTGTGCCACGGCGTCGACGCGGCTACCCAGGGCCTTGACGGTCCCGTTGAGCGTCCGCCGAGCGATGTCGGAGCGGCCGGCAGCGTCCGCGGCGAGTTCCCGCAGCCAGAGCTGCAGCGGCTCGACAGCGCCGGACGGAAGCAGGCCCATCCCGTCCAGGGCCGTCTCGGGCACGATGAAGAGGCGTGCACTGCCCAGCCCTTCCCTGTTGAGCATGGACTGGAGGTCTGCGCTGACATCTGCTTCGGCACCCGGCGGCACCCGGTCCAACACCACAGCCACCATGATGTCCCGGGAGGCCGCGTCCAGCAGGAGGCGCCAGGGGACGGCGTCGGCGTAGCGGTTGGCGGTGGTGACGAAGACCCACAAATCGGCGGCAGCCAGGAGTTGGCCGGCGAGCTTACGGTTGTCACTGGAGATCGAGTCGACGTCGGGGGCGTCCAATATGGCAATTCCCTGCGGAACGGCCGTATCGGCGACCAGCACCAGCGAGGAGATTGCGGCGGCATCCGGGGTGGGGCCGGCTTGGCTGGCGGGCAGCGGTTCTTGGCTCACCGTGCCGCGGATCCGGCTCAGGCTCGGCAGGACCCGCTGCCCGTCGAACCAGTGCCCGTCGGCGGGGTGATGCAGCAGGATGGGCTGCCGCGTGGTGGGCCGGATGGCACCGGAGCGGGTGACGGCGTGCCCCACGAGTCCGTTGACGAGGGTTGACTTTCCGGCGCCGGTGGATCCGCCCACGACGGCGAGGAGGGGCGCGTCCAGGCTCCGGTAGCGGGGCAGGATGTAGTCCTCGAGCTGGGCCAGGGCATCGCCGATATCCAGCCGGGCGGCATCCGCACCGGGGAGGGCAAGCGGCAGGGCCGTCGCGGCAAGGACGCGGTGGACGGCTTCCAGCAGTTCAACGGCCTGACCGGGGGTTTCGTCGGAGCTCACCGCATCATCATGCCAGTTCCAGACCGGTGGGCCTCGGCATTCTCGACCTGATTTCGTGTGATTCGAAGATAATAGCGCCCAGGACTGGTGGCGACCGCGTGCGGGCACGTGGTCATCGTAAGAATGGATATCTCCATGGCGTATTGAGAATGCGAGATCTGGCCGGTAGCAGGCGTAATTGCAAGTTGCTTAGGGAACTAAGATGGCGCCACGTCCAAACGAAGCGTTCCAAGGCAGCACGACGACGACCAGAGGCGTGTGCAACAAAGTCGCCTTTCGTGGTGGAAGCCTCGACCGTTCGCTTCTGCGAACAACTGCATGGGCGGGGCTCTGTCGCTGATGGCGACTGCACGAATCGGGCCTGTTTTCGGGTTAAGCTGCAAGCGTGAATGGATATGCCGAAATCTTCAACTTTAGCGACCGGACGATCAGCGGTTGGGCCTTACATGCGTCCGACGTCATTGTGTACCTCAATGGCAGCAGGATCGGTTCGGCCAAGCCGACTGGCAGCCGCGAGGACCTAGAACGGGTCGTGCCAGGGAGCGAGGTATTCACGGTCCAGTGTTCGGAGCCGATTAGTGCGCTGGATTTCGTATCCGGCCGCGCAGAAGTCCGGGCCGTACAGGGCGACTCGTCCTTGAAACTGAAGTTGACTGCCAACGGGCAGAAGGTGCTCCGTCATGCAGCCATTGACGGCTTACTGGCAGAGTCCCCGGACTATCCCACCTTGCCGCGCATTGGCGCTCGAGTTAACTCTGACGTCGAAGCGGTAAAAGACAGCGTCGACGCCGGACAAATGTCTTCAATGCTGATCCCTCTTGGCGTGCGTTCGGAGGACAGGTCGGCGCTGGTCGGCAGAAACGGGCACCTGTTTCTTGTGGACGGCAGCAATTCTCTACTGGCGCAATACAGCCCGGGCTACGACTACGGACCCGGAGGTCTGGAAGGCATGCTGGCGAGGTGGCTTGAAGTACTAGCGGCCCGGGAAGAGGGATGCCGGTCGCGGGGAGTCAGGTTCGTACAGACCATCATCCCGGAAAAGCTGACGGCGATGCGAGAGAGTTCACCTGTGGCACTTGACGGGCCAACTCCCCTGTACGGCCAATTGGAGAAGTCTCTAAACAGCCACGGTTGGTACGTAAGTGGTATGAAGCCGTTCGCATTATGGTCAGACGAAGACGATCCATACCTGGCGACCGACACGCACTTCTCGGCAGCGGGTGCGAAGGCCATGTTCACCGCGTTGACTCATGTTGTTGACCCCACAATTTTGCCCCTCTTGGAAGCCATCGTCTTCGACGAGATCAGTTACGGCACCGGGGACCTAAGCGAACGCTTTTATGGTCTGCCTCTATATTCGAAAAAGTTGGAACCTAGCCCCGGGCAGCTCGAGGACTTCAACTACGACCTTGCCGTAACGGAGCGGTACTTCCCTCCTACCGGATTTATCGGGCGCCGGTTCTCATGGACCAATGATTCGGCGCCCAGCCGGCTCAAAGTGCTGGTTTTCGGAAATTCTTTCTTCGGGGGTGGCGACATACCGGGGCAACTCGCCTGGTGGGGTAAGCAGTTCTTCAAGGAATTTCACCATGTTTGGCGCCCAGATTTTGACTGGTCCCTCATTGAGGAGATTGAACCAGACATCGTTATCGGCCAGACGATTGAGCGATTCCTCAGGCTCGTTCCTGATGCTTGAAAGCAACTACATAGGTCTGGATCGGCTTCCATGCGTCCCACCCGGCGGCCGGCCAGACCTGTCCCTTTCGTGATCTCCGCCTCGTGAGCTGCCACACCAGCCATCCAGCAAAGCCGCGCAACATGGGACGACCTGCACCCACCGCCGGCGGAATGCTGTGAAGTGAGGTGAAGCGGAGCAAGCGCCGCGGAGTCAGCACTCAGTGTGCGACAGCGCAGGAGCCGGGGCTGTACAGACAATAGTCGCGGCGACCGAGAGAACTTCCACATCCCACGGCGGGGGCCACTTGCAATCGCCGCAAATCTGGGCACCTGCGGCCAGTGTCGCAGCCGCGCAGAGACAGACCGTGCCCTGGTTCGCCACCCCCGACGCCACGGTCGAGTGACGCCCCCGAAAACGGCTCGGCCCTACAGCTCCCCTCTGTTGGGGAGCGCCTGACCTGACGTGAACATCAAGGCCGATAAGAATCTCCCAACCTACGCTTGACCAGCGTTCAAGGATCGTATGCGTTGGGAATAGGCCAACCACACTCGGGCTCGTTGGAGATATCAACGCTAGGTCAGGCACTTCAATCGCATGGGCGCCGTGGCATGAGCGAGGGCAGGGCCATACGCGCCGTGGAAGGGAACTGGCCCCGGCCCACGCACTGTGCCATGAGAAGAGTTGATAAAGACGTATCCCAGACGCCAAATGGGCCGCCACTGGTCAGAGTACCTCGTCAAATCGTTCCCACAGGAACGGGGCCCGCCAGAATTTTTGATCTAACTCGGAGTGCGACGGCACGCCGAAATCGTCCGGACATGCGTGACCAAAATGCGACCCTACGCGCCCGGGACAACGAAAAACGGCCCCGGGCTGATGCCCGGGACCGTCTTATCTGTGACCCCAGCGGGATTCGAACCCGCGTTACCGCCGTGAGAGGGCAGCGTACTAGGCCGCTATACGATGGGGCCGCGTACTCTCCAGAACAACATTTCTGCCGTTCGCGCTAAGCGATTATTTCATACACTCAGCAAGTGTTTCAAATCGGCGAACCGACTCAAAACCCCTGATCAGCCGCGGAAATCCGCGGATTTTTCAGAGCTGGGATACCAGGACTCGAACCTAGAATGACGGTACCAGAAACCGTAGTGTTGCCAATTACACCATATCCCAATGGAACTTTCGGGCCGGATCCGTGGGTCTAAACCCGCGCTCCCGGCGCCTCAGCACGAGTAATTACTTTACCCGAGAGTTTTCCTGCGCACAAATCGGCCGGTGAGCCGCCTGCGAAACAGCCGCTTGGAGCCCCTGTCGCATTCTCCGCGCCCGGAAACCCTTGCCATTCCGGGACCAACAAGTTTACGCTCGGTAAGTTACCAGCGAGTAACCACCCCTCCCCCACTCCGCCGAGGGCAGCTGCATGGCTATTTTCGAATGTTAGCTGCATCACAGCCCGGGGGCCGGCAGCAAAGCCGCTGCCGGGCAACGCCGTCGAGAGGAACCATCTGTGACACAGAGCCGTGCCGCCGCCATCAGCAAGACCCGCACCCGCGCCCAACAGATCGCCATCGCCGTCCTCGCCCTGCTGCTGATTGCCCTTCTGGGCTTCTATACCCTCGTTACCGGCCGAATAGTGGATGGTTCCGCCCGGCTCAAGGACGGCGCCGGGCAGGCCTCCGCCGGAGCCACACAGCTGAAGGACGGGGCCGGCAAACTCGCGGCGGGCGCCGGGCAGGCGGACACCGGCGCCGGCAAGCTCTCGGCCGGTGCCGAAAAGGTCCATGCGGGGATCAGCGGGAAGCTTGCTCCCGGGGCTGAGAAGCTCCAGGCCGGAGCGGACCAGCTGGCGACGGGCGCCGCCAAGATCGAAACGGACGTCAACAACAAACTCGCCCCCGGCGTCTACAAGGTCGACGACGGCGCGCAGAAGCTTGCCGCCGGAGCGGTGCAGCTCTCGGCCGCCCTGACCCCCACGGCCGCCGGCAACGCCGAGAACAACCTGGCCGACGGCGCCACACAGCTTGATGCGGGTGCGGCCCGGCTGGCAGCAGGTACCGGTGAACTGGCCGCCGGCACTGTCCAGCTCAAGGGCTACCGGGGCGCCGGCAATGACCCGGCAGCCGGCACCGGAACAGCGGCCCTCGCCCAGGCCCTCGAACTGCTACAGGCCGCAGCCTCGGATCCTGTGCAGGGCCTGGTGCCTTTGTCCGTGGTCAAGGACAAAATCGCCAAAATCACCTCCGGTGCGCAGAAGCTTGACGCGGGAGCCTCGCAGCTGCAGGCCGGTGCGGGGCGCCTGCAGGCAGGGGCCGGCCAGCTGCACGCGGGGACGGGAAAACTGACAGCCGGTTTCGGGACGCTGGCCGGAAAGCTCAACAGCCAGGACCCCCAGAATCCCGGTGTGGTGCTTGGCACCCAGCTGCTGGCCGAGGGAACATCCAAGATCCGGACCGGCATGGACGGCGTTCCGGGCGACCCCGCCCGCCCCGGGCTCATCAAAGCCGCCGCGCGGATGACCGAAGGCAGTTCCCGGCTCGCGGACGGGACCGTGGCGCTCAACTCCGGCATCAAGGGGGATCCGGCGGATCCGGCCAACCCGGGGCTGCTCAACGGATCTCTGGCCCTCGCCTCGGGCGCCACCGAGCTCTCGGCGGGCAACACGAAACTGGCGTCCGGTTCCTCGCAGCTTTCCACCGGAGCAGACAAGCTCGCGGACGGGAACGCCCGGATTGCGGAGGGCACGGGCACCCTGCACTCCAGCGCCGCGGCCGTCTCGCCGTCGACGATGGCCGGCCAGGCCGACGCGGCTATGGCCCTCGGGATCGTCGGTGTCCTGGGCCTGGGTTCGGTCGGCGCGTTCCTGGGGCTGCGGAACCGGCGGGCAGGTGCCGGCACTGCCCCGGCGGAAGGTTAGGCCAGCAGTTCCAGCAGGGAACCGACCTCGCGGCCCGCAAAGCCCGGGGCCGGTTCCCCGCCGCGGTTCAGCCAGACGCCCAGTAGGCCCGCCGCCGTCGAACCGTCAGCATCGAGGAGGCGGTTGTCCCCCACATACAGCGTTTCGCCGGCGCCGGTGCCGAGGCGGCGCACGCCCTCCAGGTAGATGGCCGGATCCGGTTTCGCCGCACCCACCGTGTCCGTCCCCACGAGCACGCTGATGCGTGCCAGGCCGGCGGCGTCCAGCTTGACCCGCTGGTAATCGTGGACGTTGTTGCTTACGGCGCCGTAGGGGATGCCGGCTGCATCCAGCGCGTCCAGCATCGGCGTGACGTCGTCGAAAGCGCGGATGTAGCCGTGCTGCCGGCTGGCGTAGGAGCTGACCCAGTGGTGGGCCTGCTCGCCGTCCTCCAGCTCCACGCCGAAGTGGCCCAGGGCGGCCCGGCCCCGGAGCAGCCGCTGCTCGTTGAAGGTCAGCTCACCGGCCAGGTACCGGTCGTAGAAATGGGTGGTCTCGCGGGTGAAGATCCGCCCGAACTTCTCCCACCCGGCCTGGTCCAGGCCAGGCAGGAGGTGTTCGCTGGCGTCACGCACGGCCGCCGTCATGGCGAACTCCAGGTCCACCAGGGTGTCGTCGATATCGAAGAGCACCCCGCGAACGCGGCCCAGTCCGCCGCCCAGGCGGGCTGCCAGGGCATTCGTTCCGGCGCTGGTGATGACTTCGGGTGTGCTCATCATCAGCCGCGGAAAGCGCGCAGCCGGGCCAGGGACGAATCCTTGCCCAGGATCACCATGGATTCGAACAGCGGCGGGGAAATCCGGCGGCCGGAGATGGCCGTGCGGACCGGACCGAAGGCCAGGCGCGGCTTGACGCCCAGTCCCTCCACCAGCGCTTCCTTGAGGGCGGCCTGGATGGTCTCGGCGTTCCAGTCGGCCAGGGGCTCCAGGGCGGCCAGGGCGGCGTCGAGCACTTCAGTGAGGTTCTCCGGAAGCCCCTTGCGGGCGTCGTCCGCGACGTCGATCGCGTCGTCGTTCTTGAACAGGAAGGCGAGCATCTCGGGGGCCTCGCCCAGCAGTGAGATGCGCTCCTGGATCAGCGGGGCCGCCTCGGCGAGGATCTCCTCCTGGCGGGCGGTGAGCGTGTCGCCGACGAACCCGGCGGTGCGCAGGTAAGGGACGAGCCTGCCGCGGAAGTCCTCGGCGTCGAGCATCCGGATGTGCGTGCCGTTGATGGCTTCGGCCTTCTTGATGTCGAAGCGGGCCGGGTTGGCGAGCACGTCGTTGACGTCAAAGTTTTCGATCAGCTGGTCCACCGTGAAGATATCCTCGTCGGCGGAGAGGCTCCAGCCCAGCAGGGAGAGGTAGTTGAGCAGGCCTTCGGGGATGAAGCCGCGGTCCCGGAGCAGGAAGAGGTTGGACTGCGGATCGCGCTTGGAGAGCTTCTTGTTGCCTTCGCCCATGACGTACGGCAGGTGGCCGAAGACCGGCAGGTAGCTGGCGACGCCGATGTCCATCAGCGCGCGGATCAGCACCACCTGGCGGGGCGTGGAAGAGAGCAGGTCCTCGCCGCGGAGCACGTGGGTGATGCCCATCAGCGCGTCGTCCACGGGGTTGACCAGGGTGTAGAGCGGGGACCCGTCGGCGCGGACGATCACGTAGTCCGGGATGCTGCCGGCCTTGAAGGTGATCTCCCCGCGGACCATGTCGGTGAAGGTGACATCGGTGTCCGGCATCCGGACGCGGAGTACGGGCTGGCGGCCCTCGGCCTTGAACGCGGCAAGCTGCTCGTCGGAGAGCTCGCGGTCGAAGTTGTCATAGCCCAGCTTGGGGTCGCGGCCGGCGGCGCGGTGGCGGGCCTCGACCTCCTCCGGGGAGGAGTAGCACTCGTAGGCGTAGCCGGCGTCGATCAGCTTGGCGACGACGTCCTTGTACAGGTCCAGGCGCTGCGACTGGCGGTACGGCTCGTGCGGCCCGCCGACCTCCACGCCTTCTTCCCAGGTGATGCCGAGCCATTTCAGGGCCTCGAGCAGCTGCTGGTAGCTTTCCTCCGAGTCGCGCGCCGCGTCCGTGTCCTCGATGCGGAACACGAAGGTGCCCTTGGTGTGGCGGGCGTGGGCCCAGTTGAAGAGGGCCGTGCGGATCAGGCCGACGTGCGGGGTGCCGGTGGGTGACGGGCAGAACCGGACACGGACCGGGGTGTCGGCAGTGACTTCGCTGGTCACGCTGGGGGCGGAGCTGGAGACGGCGTCGGGCGCAGAAGGAGTAGTCATAGTGGTACCAACATTACCAACCCCCATCGGTGCCGGGCGCCCGCACTTTCCGCCGCGAAAACGGACAGCCGCCCCGTGGATCCACAGGGCGGCTGTCCGAATCCGGCGCGAAAATCGCTAGCGGCGGACCACCGGGTTGGAGAGGCGGCCGATGCCCTCGATTTCGACCTCGAAGCGGTCGCCGGCCGTAACGAGTCCGACGCCGGCGGGGGTGCCGGTCATGATGACGTCGCCGGGCAGCAAGGTGAAGGCCTGCGAGACGATGGAGACGAGTTCGCGGACGCCGCGGATCATCTGGCTGGTGCTGCCGTCCTGGCGCAGTTCGCCGTTGAGGCGGCCCTGGATCTGCAGGTCCTCGGTGTTGAGCTCGGTCTCAATCCACGGCCCCAGCGGCGCGGAAGTGTCGAAGCCCTTGGCCCGGGCCCACTGCAGGTCGGTCTTCTGGACGTCGCGGGCGGTGAGGTCGTTGCCGCAGGTGTAGCCGAAGATGACGTCGTCGACGCGCTCCTCCGGGACGTCCTTGCAGATCCGGCCGATCACGACGCAGAGCTCGGCTTCGAAGGACACTTCCTCGGAGAACTCCGGCAGGATGATCGGATCGTTGGGTCCGACCACGGACGTGTTGGGCTTCAGGAAGAGCAGCGGCTGCGCCGGGACCTCGTTGCCGAGTTCCCGGGCGTGCTCCACGAAGTTGCGGCCGACGCCGATGACTTTGCTGCGCGGGATGATCGGGGCGAGCAGCCGCACGTCCTCCAGCTTGTGCCGGACGGCGGTTCGTTCGACGCCGTGGAAGAAGGGGTCGCCGTTGATGACAGTGACTTCCTCACTGCCGGGCTCACCTTCAACAATGCCGTAGAGGGGATCAGAATCGACTACAAACCGGGCGATACGCATGGCTCCAAGCGTACCGTCTCCGGCGGACGTCCCTGACGAGGTGGCGGACCGTGGCACGCACCCAGCACTTCCCAACTAGCTGGCAGCAGGGGCCGTTATGAGCATTCAAAACGGCCTCTGCTGCCAGCTATATGGGTGAGCTCCGCAGGTAGTGCAGCTGGGCGGCCACGGAGAGTTCCGCCGCGGGGCGTACTGCGGGGTCGACGGCGGCGTACACGGCGTCGGCCACCTCTGCCACTTCGGCGCCGGCGCCCAGGTTTTCGAGCGCGGACCGGATCTGTGTGAGGCGGTCCTCACGGTGGTCACGGTACGCGCGGACAATGGTGTCCAGCGCGGGCAGCATGGGACCGTGGGCCGGGAGGACGGTCGCGGCGCCGAGGCGTTCCAGCCGGTCCAGGGAGGCCAGGTAGTCCCCCAGGGTGCCGTCGGGGTAGTCCAGGACCGTGGTTCCGAGGCCCAGGATCGTGTCCCCCGTGAGGACCGAGCCCTGGCGGCCGTCGGCCGGCAGGTGGAAGCAGACCGAGTCCGAGGTGTGGCCCGGCGTTGCCACAACCCTGATCTCCGCCCCGGCGGCGTGGATAACCTCGCCGTCTACCAGGGGGCTCCCCCCGTGGCAGTGGGCCGGATCCATGGCGCGCACGGGCGCCCCGGTCAGTTCGGAGAACCTGGCGGCGGCGGCCGTGTGGTCGGCGTGCCGGTGCGTGATCAGGATGAGCTCGACGGGGCCGGCCTGGGCGAGTTCCTGCAGGTGCGGCTCATCCAGCGGGCCGGGATCCACCACGACGGCGCCCGCCGCTCCGGGCGCGGCAATCACGTAGGAGTTGGTCCCGTGCAGGCTCATCGGCCCCGGGTTGGGGGCCAGCCTGAAGCGGGTCAGCTCTGTGCTGCGCACCATGGCGCGGGGGTCGTCCGGGATCACCGTTCCATCTTCGCACCGAACCGGCAGCCGCACGAGCCGTCCGTCACACGGGCAGCAGCCCCGCAACCCAACAACGACGGCGGCCCCGCACCGGAAGGTGCGGAGCCGCCGTCGAACGCTGCGTGTAACTTCGGCGCCGGCGCTCAGGCCAGGCGGGTGAGCCAGCCGTGGGTGTCCTCGTCGGCGCCGGTCTGGATGCCGAGGAGCTGCTCGCGGATGGCCATGGTGGTCTCCCCCGCCTTCGCGTCCTCGGAGCCGATGAACTCGGTGTCGTCCTTGAGCACACCGATCGGGGTGATCACGGCGGCGGTGCCGCAGGCGAAGACCTCGGCGATCTCGCCGGATGCCACGCCGTCGCGCCATTCATCCAGGGTGATCTTGCGTTCGGTGACCTCGCGGCCCATGTCCTTGGCAACCTGGATGACGGACATCCGGGTGATGCCCTCGAGGATGGTGCCGCTCAGCGCGGGCGTCACCAGGGAGCCGTCCTTCATCACGAAGAACACGTTCATGCCGCCGAGCTCTTCCACGGCGTTGTCATTGAACTGGTCCAGGAACAGCACCTGCTTGCAGCCGTGGGCCTCGGCTTCCTGCTGCGCGATCAGTGACGCAGCGTAGTTGCCGCCGCACTTCGCGGCGCCGGTTCCGCCGCGGCCGGCGCGGGCGTACTGGCGGGAGATCCAGATGGAGACGGGCTTGAGCTCGCCGCCGAAGTAGTTGCCTGCCGGGGACGCGATGACGCGGAAGGAAACTTCGCGGGCAGCGCGGACACCGAGGAAGGCTTCGGTGGCGATCATGAACGGCCGCAGATAGAGGGCTTCGCCGTCGCCGGAGGGGACCCATTCCTTGTCCGCGGAGACCAGTTCGCGGATGGCGCCGAGGAAGTACTCTTCCGGGAGCTCCGGGAGTGCCAGGCGGCGGGCCGACTTGTTCAGGCGGGCCGCATTGGCCTCGGGCCGGAACGTCCAGACGGAGCCGTCAGCGTGGCGGTAGGCCTTGAGGCCTTCGAAGATTTCCTGGCCGTAGTGGAGCACCGCGGCGGAGGGGTCCAGGGAAATGGGACCGTAGGCCTCAACGCGGGCATCGTGCCAGCCGCCCTTGCCCTCGGCATCGACGCTGTAGTCGACGATCGCGGTGTGGTCGGTGAAATAGTTGCCGAATCCCGGGTTCGCCAGGATGGCAGCACGTTCTTCAGCGGACTTCGGGGTTGCCGAGGGCTGCTGGGTGAATTCGACGCCATGGGCAGTCTGGGTCATGGTTCCTCCACGGTCGGCTGCCTGGTGTGAACGTGGTTCATCGTCGGACCACGGCAGCATATTGGTGATTCGAAACAAGCTTACGCCCGTTGGCGGGGCCTACAGGGCGGCGGCGATCGCGTCACCGATCGCGCTGGTGCTGCGCGCCTCGCCACCGCGGCCCGCAACGTCCGCGACGACGGCCGCTTCGATTTTGCGGGCGGCGGCGCCGTAGCCAAGGTGGTCCAGCAGGAGCGCGGCGGAGAGGATGGCCGCCGTCGGATCCGCCTTCTGCTGGCCGGCGATGTCCGGCGCCGACCCGTGGACGGGTTCGAACATGGACGGGGCAGTGCGTTCCATGTTGATGTTGCCGGATGCGGCGAGGCCGATGCCCCCGGTGACCGCGGCGGCCAGGTCGGTGATGATGTCGCCGAAGAGGTTGTCGGTGACGATCACGTCGAAGCGTGCCGGGTCGGTGACCATAAAGATCGTGGCGGCGTCGATGTGCAGGTAGTCGTGAGTGACCTCGGGGAACTCCTGGGCCACGGCCTCCACGGTGCGCTTCCAGAGGTGGCCGGCGAAGACCAGGACGTTGTGCTTGTGCACGAGCGTGAGCTTCTTGCGCGGGCGGTCGTTGGCCCGGCGGAAGGCGTCCCGGACCACACGCTCCACGCCGTGGGCGGTGTTGAGCGAGACCTCGGTGGCGACCTCGTGCGGGGTGCCGGCGCGCAGGGTGCCGCCGTTGCCCACATAGGGGCCCTCGGTGCCTTCGCGGACCACAATGAAATCGATGTCGCCGGGATGGGCGAGCGGGCTGGCCACTCCCGGGTACAGACGTGAGGGCCGCAGGTTGACGAAGTGGTCCAGGCTGAAGCGCAGCTTGAGCAGGAGTTCACGTTCGATGATGCCGGACGGGATCCGGGTGTCGCCCGGGGCCGCCCCGACAGCGCCGAAGAGGATGGCGTCGCGGGTCCGGAGATCGGCGAGGGTTTCCTCCGGCAGGGTCTCCCCCGTTTCGAGCCAGTGCTGGGCGCCCAGCTTGTAGTGGGTCTGCTGCAGCACGATGCCCTCCGCTGCGGCAGCCTTCTCCAAGACCTTCACGGCTTCGGCCGTGACCTCGGGGCCGATGCCATCGCCGGGAATAACGGCCAGATCAATCGTGGATGCGCTCATGTTTTCAGCCTAGCCAAGACATCCACATGCTGGTCAAGTCGTCTCACTATTCGAACGCGGCGGCACGTGGTTAACGACGTCGAGGTGAGACTTCGCGCCCGTGTCATCGAAGGACATGGGCGCGGAGTCTCACCTCGGTGGAGCGCCGGGACCGTTACGCCTCGGCGGGCTCCTCATACTTCGGGAAGACCGGGGCGGGTGCGGGCAGCGCAGTTCCGGCGACGATCGGGGTGCCCAGGGCGGCGAACTCGCGCGGCTCACCCTCCGGCTGGCCGAGTGTGTCCAGGATGGCCGCCGTCGCCGCCGGCATGACCGGCTGGGCGAGGATGGCCACGATCCGCAGCACCTCGAGGGTCACGTACAGGACGGTGTTCATGCGTTCGACGTCGGTCTTCCGCAGCACCCAGGGCGCCTGCTCGGCGAAGTACGCGTTGGTGTCACCCAGGACGTTCCAGATGGCCTCGAGGGCGCGGCTGAACTCCTGCTTTTCGAACGCGGCGCGGGAAATGTCCAGCAGGCCGTTGGCCTGGCCCAGCAGCGCGGCGTCCTCGGCGGTAAATCCAGCCGGAACGGGGACGGCGCCGTCGCAGTTCTTGGCGACCATGGACAGCGAACGCTGGGCCAGGTTGCCGAAGTTGTTGGCGAGGTCCGCGTTCATCCGGCCCACGATCGCGTCGTGGCTGTAGGAGCCGTCAGCGCCGAAGGGGACCTCGCGGAGCAGGAAGAAACGCACCTGGTCCAGGCCGTACTGGGCAACCCAGTCCGCCGGTGCGACCACGTTGCCGAGCGACTTGGACATCTTGACGCCCTGGTTGTGCAGGAAGCCGTGGATCATGACGCGCCCGGGCAGTTCCAGCCCGGCGGACAGCAGGAACGCGGGCCAGTAGACGGCGTGGAAGCGCGAGATGTCCTTGCCGATCACGTGGACGTCCGCGGGCCAGTACTTCCGGAACAGCTCGGATTCGGTGTTCGGGAACCCGACGCCGGTCAGGTAGTTGGTCAGCGCGTCCACCCAGACGTACATGACGTGGTCCGGGTTGCCCGGGACGGGGACGCCCCAGTCGAAGGAGGTGCGGCTGATCGACAGGTCCTCGAGGCCGCCCTTGACGAAGCTGACCACCTCGTTGAAGCGGTTGTGCGGCGCGCCGAAGGACGGGTGGTCCGCGTAGAGGGCCAGCAGCCGGTCCTGGTAGGAGGAGAGCTTGAAGAAGTAGCTCTCTTCCTCGGTCCAGGTCACCTCGGTGCCGGTTTCGGACGCGTAGCGGAGGCCGTCGGCCTGCACTTCGGTCTCGTCCTCGACGAAATAGCGCTCGTCGCGGACCGAGTACCAGCCGGCGTACTTGGAGAGGTAGATGTCCCCGTTGGCTTCCATCCGCTGCCAGAGCGCCTTGGCCGCCTCGTAGTGGTCCGGGTCTGTGGTGCGGATGAAGCGGCTCAGCGAGATGCCGAGGTCATCGCTCATCTGGCGGAACGCGGCCGAGTTGCGGTCCGCGAGCTCCTTGACCGGGATGCCTTCCTTTTCCGCCGTCTGCTGCATCTTCAGGCCGTGCTCGTCCGTGCCGGTCATGAAGAAGACGTCGTAGCCGTCCAGGCGCTTGAAGCGCGCCATCGCATCAGTGGCGATCACCTCGTAGGCGTGGCCGATGTGCGGCACGCCGTTGGGGTAGCTGATGGCCGTGGTGATGTAGAACGGGGTTTTTTCGGAAGTGGTCACAGCTTTAACCTAGATCAGTTCGGTGAGGGTATCGCTCTGGCGGACAAGTTCGTGGTCATGTGAAGCCACCAGAACGGCGATCCCGTCCGACGTCGTGTCCTTGAGAATGCTGATGATGCGGTTGGCCGCGGACCGGTCCAGGCTCGCGGTCGGCTCATCGACCACCAGCACGCGGGTGCCCAGGATCAGGGCGCGGGCGATCGCCACGCGCTGGCGTTCACCGCCGGAGAGCTGGGCCGGGCGGTGGCGCATGCGCCGGCCCAGGCCCACGAGGTCCAGGAGGTCCTTGGCCATGTCGCGGCGCTTGTCCACCTCGCCGTCGGGCACAGCGGGCAGGAGCACGTTTTCGAGCGCGCTCATCCCGTCGATCAGAGCGCCGCCCTGGTCGACGTAGCCGATCAGGGCGCGGCGGCGGTCGGCGATTTCGTCGTCACCCATGGTTTCGAGGGAGTCACCCTCCCAGAACACCCGGCCCGACGTCGGCAGGGTCAGGCCCGCGCCGACGGTGAGGATGCTGGTCTTGCCCGAGCCCGAGCGGCCGGCGACGCAGTGCATTTCGCCGGCGTGCAGCGTCATGTTGAAGTCGTCCACCACGTTGACGGCTTCGGCACCGCCCTTGCCGCCGCCGTAGTGGATCGTGATGTTGCTGAGCTCCAACGGGGTGGCGTGGTCAGCGGCCTTCACGATGGTGTTGGCGCGCGTCTGGTGGGCGCCGCGGCGGGTGCTTGCCGTCATCCGCTCGTGAGCCTCGCGGTCAAGGTTCAGGTCGTTGTTCATCGGACCACTTTCGTTGCAATCGGAATCCAGCAAAGTACAGCCACGAGCCCGGCGATAGCGGCCCAGAGCGCGGCATAGGGGGCGAGGAGAAGGCCGACGCCCAGAGCGCCAAGGATACCCAGCGGCAGCGCGACCGCCCCCACCATGGCATTTTCGAACACGCGGACCTGGCCCAGCATGTCCGGGTTCCAGCCCATGGCCTGGAGCGTGCCGAGGTACTGGCGCTTGGCCTGCAGCTCGAAGCGGCCCGTGACCATCGTCAGCAGCAGGCCGACGGCGACGCCGGACAGGCCGAGGACGATGCTGGGCAGCGCGATGGACGTCGCGGCCAGGCCGCTGAGGGCGCTCGCACCGGCGGCGCGGGGAATGTCGATCAGCAGGGCGACCATACCGCCGACCGCTGCCCCGAAGACACCAACGGCGACGGCCAGGGCGACGGTGTTGAATTTGTTGGTGCTCAACTGCCGGCTGGCGAACGTCAGCGGGGAGTCCACGGCGATGAGGCGTTCATCGTGCTGCGGCTCCTGGTCCACCACCTCGCGGTGGCGCAGCTGCTGGGCGGCGAAGAATGCCGCGCCGGCGTAGAGCACCAGCACGGAGGCCGACACGATCGCCGTGGCAGGGTTCCAGCTGACCAGGCTCAGGACGATTCCGGCGATGGCCAGCAGGGCAGCCCCCACACCGAATTCGGCAAGCACCCAGGACCGGATCCGGCGCTGGGTCCAGCCCATGGCGCGCAGGGTTCCCGCCTCGGTGCGGCGTTTCCGGACATAGCTCACGGTTGAGGCGCCCGTCAGCAGGGCGGCACCGCAAAGGGTGAGGAAGAGCAGGGTCAGGTTGGTCGCGGTAAGGGAACCGGAGACGGCGTCCGCGGCGTCCTGGCGGACCCACGATTGCTGCACGGTGCCGAGCGGGGACTCCTTGCCGGCGTCGTCCTTGGAGTAACCGGGGACAAAGATGCTGGCGTCCTCACGGGCCGAACCGGCCACAACGGTTGCCTGCAGGCCCATGTCGCGGATTTCGTTGGCGAGCTTCTCCACCTCGGGCTGGGCTTCCTTCCAGCTGCCGGGCACCTTGGCGCGGATGCGGACGGCGTCGATCACGGACGCGTTGTCCTCGTAGCCGCGGGCGGCGGCGAGGCCGTAGTAGTCGGTGATGGCGCCTGCGGACTGGCTGGCCAGGCCCGTGGCGCTGAGCGAGGGCTTGAGCTCGGTGTTCTCGACGTCCTTGCCGGAGGCGTCCTTGGTGAGCGTGAAGGGTGTGGGGTCATAGCCGCCCAGCGGCAGGCGGTTGACGTCGCCGGCCGCCTCCTTGACCTGCTCAGCGTCGAACGTGCCGTAGACCATGGCGAGCGGCGTGGCGAGCTTCTTCCCGGTTTCGAGGTCTGAGCGGTAGGAGCGCTCGTCGACGGGCTTGCGCTGGGTCTGGTCCACAGGGGCGCCGTTGGCGGATTTCTCCGGGAGGCGGTTCACGGTGACCCAGTCGCCGGGGGTGGCGCTCTTGTCCACGGCGCCGTTGCCGGCTGTCTCACCGTCCGTGTACTTCGGGGCCGACGCGAAGTCGGTGCTCCAGGTGGCGGGGTTGTAGAGGCCCTGGCTGAAGCTTCCGGTGTCGCCGAGCAGCTGCGTGAGATCTTTGGACCCGGGCCAGGCCAGGGCGAACGGGGACTTGGAAACGAAGGGCAGGTAGTCCTTATCCAGCGAGCGGGTCACGGTCCCGACGTCCTTGGTGACGTTGCCGGAGGCGTCGATTTCCTCGATTTTGACCGAGTACTTGAGGTCAAGGGAGGTGCCGGAACGGACAATCAGCGGAATCGCCTGCGAGTCTTCGGTCAGCAGTCCGTTGCGCTTGGCCTGCTGGTACTGGCTCATGAGAGGCGCCCAGTACTTGAGCTTGACGCCGAGGAAGTCGGGGCCTTCCTTGAGCTCGTCCATGCCGATGCCGGTGGTGAAGAGGCTTTCGAAGTGCCGGCCGATCGCGCCGGCGTTGCGGGCGTCGGCGGGCGGCGCCTTCTCCAGCGGAGCGAGGAAGTCACCGGCGCTGCCCAGCAGGGCACGCTCGGAGACGGGGTCGACGGCGACGACGGATTCCGTCACCTGCGGGGCGAGCGGGAGCGAGACGGCGAGGTTGAAGAGGTTGTGCTCGGAGCCGCCGGCCGGGGCGGGGAACTTGATGCCGGTCTCCCCCGCCGGGCCCTCGATGCGGACGTTCTTGCCGCCGGCAACCTGCTCCTCGACGAGCTGCGCCTTGCCGAGGGATCCTTCGGCTGTGGTCTTAAACAGGGTGTGATCGGACTTGCCGTCGGAGCTGACAGCGCTGGCGGTGAGGCGGTATGACTTGGGCTTGTCGGACAGGACCGACTCCGCGGCAGGCCATTTGCTCGGATCGGTGGCGCTGGGGTCCCCGGCGGTGCCGGCGAGTCCGGCCTGGTAGCCGAGGTAGTCGGTGGCCTCCAGGCGCGGTGACTCGAGGTTCTGGGTGACGCGCGAGACGAGGCTGATCGGGGCCGCCACGGACGTGCCGGAGAGCTTGCGGAGGGAGTCCAGCTGCTCGAAGCTGATGCCGCCCTGGCCGGCCGCGATTTCCGGTTGCATGAGCCCGCCGTTGTCGTCGGCCTTTGCCTGGACGAGTACGTCGTAGAGCCCCCGCGAATTCTGGTCAACGGTCCGGTTCAGGGCAGCCTGAGACTGGCCCTGGACGAGGACCGAAAGGCACATGGCCACGATCAAAATGGACGCGGTCAGCAGAAGCACTCTGCTTCTGATGAACCTCTGGACGGCGTTCATTGGGCTCCTGAAAGCTGGATTGCGTGCGCACACCACAGTTCATTCCACGCGGAATTGAAGGCGTCCCCTGCCGGGTGTGCAAAAAGTAAAGGCCGGGCTGCCGGCCGGATCCGAAATTCGGACGTAGCCATTGTACGCAGACCAGCCATGCGTTCGCGGACACCGGCGGCGGTCAGTGCCGCCGCCGGTGTCCGCGGTGCAGACGTCAGTCCTCGAGATCGACCTCGCGCACCATGTCGGCGCCGATTCCGGCCTTGATGGCGTCCAGGACCTGCTGCGGAACGGAGCTGTCGATGGTCAGCAGGGCGAGCACCTGGCCGCCCTCGTCCTGACGTGCGACCTGCATGCCGGCGATGTTGATGTTGTTCATGCCGAGGATGTGCCCGATGGTGCCGATCACGCCGGGGCGGTCGGAGTAGGCGACCACCACAAGGTGTTCGCTGATCGGGATCTCCACCTCGAAGCCGTTGATCCCGACGAGCTTCTGGACCTGCTTGGGTCCGGTCAGGGTTCCGGCCACGGAGATCTGTGTGCCGTCGCTCAGGGCGCCGCGCAGGGTCAGGACGTTGCGGTACGACTCGGTGTCCGGCGTCGTGATCAGCCGGACGTTGATGCCGCGCTGCTCGGCGATCACGGGGGCGTTGACGTAGGAGACCTGCTCGGTCACGACGTCGGCGAAGATGCCCTTGAGTGCCGCGAGTTCGAGGACTTTGACGTCGAGCGAGGAGATTTCGCCGGCAACCTCGACGTCGAACTGGGTGAGCGAGGCGTGCGTCATCGCGGTGAAGATGCGGCCCAGCTTTTCCACCAGTGCAATACCCGGGCGGACGTCCGGGGCGATCACGCCGCCGGCGACGTTGACGGCGTCCGGAACGAGTTCCCCGGCCAGGGCCAGGCGGACGGACCGGGCAACCGATACGCCGGCCTTTTCCTGCGCTTCGTCCGTGGACGCGCCCAGGTGCGGGGTGACCACAACGTTGTCCATCTTGAAGAACGGCAGGTCGGTGCTGGGTTCGTTTACGAAGACGTCGACGCCGGCTCCGGCGATTTCGCCGGCCTCCAGCGCGGCGTAGAGGGCTTCCTCGTCGACGAGGCCGCCGCGGGCGACGTTGATGACGTACGCGGTGCTCTTCATCTTCTTGAAGGACTCGGCACCGAGCATGCCGACGGTCTCCGGCGTCTTGGGCATGTGGATGCTGATGAAGTCGGACTGGGCCAGCAGCTCGTCGAAGGTCACCAGCTGCACGCCGAGCTGCGCGGCGCGGGCCGAGGTGATGTAGGGATCGTAGGCGAGGATCTTGGTGTCGAAGCCCTTCAGGCGGGCCGCCACGAGGGCGCCGATCCGGCCCAGGCCGATGATGCCGATCTTCTTCTCGAAGAGTTCGGTGCCGGTGTACTTGGAGCGCTTCCACTCGCCGTCCTTGAGCGCGGCGCTGGCCTGCGGGATGTGGCGGGCGAGGCTCAGGATGTGGCCGACCGTCAGTTCCGCGGCGGAGACGATGTTCGAGGTGGGTGCGTTCACCACCATGACGCCTGCCTGGGTGGCGGCTTTGATGTCGACGTTGTCGAGGCCGACGCCTGCGCGGGCGATCACCTTGAGGTTCTTCGCGGCGGCGATGGCCTCGGCGTCCACCTGGGTGGCGGAGCGGACCAGGATCGCGTCGACGTCGGCGATCGCAGAGAGCAGCTGGGAACGGTCCGCGCCGTCGGTCTGGCGGATTTCGAAGTCCGGGCCAAGGGCGTCGATCGTGGCGGGCGAAAGTTCCTCAGCGAGGAGTACTACAGGTTTGGTGCTTGTCACCGGTGACCTCTTTAGCTCTCTTGTATAACAGGCGTGGATTTTGGTGCGGATGGTGCGGGTGTTGCAGAAAAGCAGGGAAGCCGGACCCCAGTTGGTGTCCGGCTCCCCTGCCGGTCAGTGCCTAGCGGGCCACTGAGCCTTCGGTGTAGTCGTCTTCGTTCTTGATCCAGGAGAACAGCTTGCGCAGTTCGCGGCCGGTGGCCTCGATCGGGTGGTCCTCACCCTTCTTGCGGAGCGCCTTGAACTCGGGGGCGCCGGCGTCCTGGTCGTCGATGAAGCGCTTGGCGAAGGTGCCGTCCTGGATGTCCGCCAGGACAGCCTTCATGTTTTCCTTCACGTCCGGGGTGATGACGCGCGGGCCGGAGACGTAGTCGCCGTATTCCGCGGTGTCGGAGACGCTCCAGCGCTGCTTGGCGATGCCGCCTTCAACCATGAGGTCAACGATGAGCTTGAGCTCGTGCAGCACCTCGAAGTAGGCAACCTCGGGCTTGTAGCCGGCTTCGGTGAGGGTCTCGAAGCCGTACTGGATCAGCTGGGAGGCGCCGCCGCAGAGGACAGCCTGCTCGCCGAAGAGGTCGGTTTCGGTCTCTTCGGTGAAGGTGGTCTCGATGACGCCGGCGCGGGTGCCGCCGATGGCCTTGGCGTAGGACAGTGCGAGTTCGCGGGCCTTGCCGGACGGGTTCTGCTCGACGGCGATCAGGTCCGGCACGCCGCGGCCGGCCTCGAACTCGCGGCGGACGATGTGGCCCGGGCCCTTGGGGGCAACGAGGGCGACGTCGACGTCGGCCGGCGGCTGGATGTAGCCGTAGCGGATGTTGAAGCCGTGGCCGAAGAACAGGGCGTCGCCGGCCTGCAGGTTCGGGGCGATGTCCTCGGCGTAGACGTGGCGCTGGACCTGGTCCGGGGTGAGGACCATGATGAGGTCTGCTTCGGCGACCGCGGCGGCGACGTCGAGGACGCGCAGGCCCTCTGCCTCGGCCTTGGCGCGGGACTTCGAGTCGGCCTTCAGGCCGACGCGGACGTCAACACCGGAATCGCGCAGGCTGAGGGCGTGGGCGTGGCCCTGGGAGCCGTAACCGATGACGGCGACGGTGCGGCCCTGGATGATCGACAGGTCGGCGTCGTCGTCGTAGAACATTTCAGTCACTGGGGTGTCTCCTTTTGAGTGGATTCTTGGGTGGTGCTTGTCGGTGAAACGTGTTGAGTTGTGGTGCTGCGGCAGGGCCTGTTCGCGCCGGGGTCTCCCCTGGGCTAGTTCTACGCTGTTTCTTACGCGCTGCGTAACGCCCTGTCGCTCATGGAGCGGGATCCCCGCCCAACGGCCAAAGTGCCGGACTGCACGATTTCGCGGATGCCGAAAGGCTCCAGCACTGAGAGCAGCGCCGTGAGCTTTTCCGGGTGGCCCGTTGCCTCAATGACCACCGACTCTGTGGAGACGTCGACCACTGATGCGCGGAACAGGTCTGCAGCCTGGGTAACCTGCAGCCGTGTTGCGGCATCCGCACGTACCTTGACCAGGATGTGGTCACGCTGTACGGAAGATTCGGAGGTGAGCTCGACGATCTTGATCACGTTGACCAGCTTGTTCAGCTGCTTGGTGATCTGCTCGATGAGCTCGCCGTCGGCGTCGACGACGACGGTCATCCGGGACATGCCCGGAACTTCGGTCGGGCCGACGGCCAGGGAGTTGATGTTGAAGGCCCGGCGGGCGAAGAGGCTGGCGACGCGGGTCAGCACACCGGGCTTGTCTTCGACCAGAACGGACAGTGTGTGGCGGGTCATGATCAGTCCTCCTCTTCCCATTCGGGGGTCAAGTTGCGGGCAACCTGGATCTGGTCGTTGCTGACTCCGGCGGGGACCATCGGCCACACCATGGAGTTGGGGCTGACGACGAAGTCAATGACCACGGGGCGGTCGTTGATCTCCAGCGCCTTCTGGATGGTGGCGTCGATGTCCTCGTCGCGGTCGCAGCGGAACGAGGCGCAGCCGTAGGCGTCCGCCAGCTTGACGAAGTCCGGGATCCGGACGGTGTCGTGGCCGGTGTTGAGGTCGGTGTTGGAGTAGCGGCCCTCGTAGAAGAGGGTCTGCCACTGCCGCACCATGCCGAGGGAGGAGTTGTTGATGATGGCAACCTTGATCGGGATCTTGTTGATCGCGCAGGTGGCCAGTTCCTGGTTGGTCATCTGGAAGCAGCCGTCGCCGTCGATCGCCCAGACCACGCGGTCCGGGTTGCCCACCTTGGCGCCCATGGCGGCCGGTACGGCGTAGCCCATGGTGCCGGCCCCGCCGGAGTTCAGCCAGGCGTGCGGGCGTTCGTACTTGATGAACTGCGAGGCCCACATCTGGTGCTGTCCCACGCCGGCCACGTACACGCCTTCGGGGCCGGTGAGCGCGCCGATGCGTTCGATCACGCGCTGCGGGGCGCTGAGCCCGTCGTCGGGTTCGGTCCAGCCCAGGGGGTAGGTCTCCTTGAGGTTGTTCAGGAACGCCCACCAGTTGGTGTAGTCCGGGGTGCCGGAGACGGCGAACAGGGCGCGCAGGGCGTCGCTGAGTTCCGGGATGATTTCCTTGACCGAGCCCACGATCGGCACGTCGGCGGTGCGGTTCTTGGAGATCTCGGCCGGGTCGATGTCCGCGTGGATGACCTTGGCGTTCGGAGCGAAGGACTTCAGTACGCCCGTCACCCGGTCATCGAAGCGGGCCCCGAGGGTGATGAGCAGGTCGGACTGCTGCAGGGCGGTCACGGCCGAGACCGTGCCGTGCATGCCGGGCATGCCGACGTGCTGCGGGTGCGAGTCCGGGAAGACGCCGCGTGCCATCAGGGTGGTGACCACGGGGGCCCCGGAGAGTTCCGCGAGCTCCAGCAGTTCCGCCGAGGCGTGTGCCTTGACGACGCCGCCGCCCACGTACAGCACGGGCTTGCTGGCCGCCGCGATGAGCCGGGCGGCTTCGCGGACCTGCTTGTTGTGGCCACGGAGCACCGGGTGATAGCCGGGGAGGTCCACCTTCGGCGGCCAGGAGAAGGTCATCTGGCCCTGCTGGGCGTCCTTGGCGACGTCCACCAGGACGGGGCCCGGGCGTCCGGTCGAGGCGAGGTGGAAGGCCTCGGCCATGACGTGCGGGATGTCGTTGGGGTCGGTCACCAGGAAGGAGTGCTTTGTGATCGGCATGGTGATGCCGACGATGTCCGCTTCCTGGAAGGCATCGGTGCCGATGACTCCGCTGGAGACCTGGCCGGTGATGGCCACCATCGGCACGGAATCCATGTGGGCGTCCATGATGGCGGTAACGAGGTTGGTGGCACCCGGACCCGAGGTGGCGATGCAGACGCCGACCCGTCCGGTAACCATGGCGTAGCCTTGCGCGGCGTGGCCGGCTCCCTGTTCGTGACGGACCAGAACGTGGTTCATTCGGGAAGCCATCAAGGGGTCATAGGTGGGCAGGATCGCGCCACCGGGCAAACCAAAAATATCCTCCACGCCGAGTTCTTCGAGCGCGCGGACAATTGCTTGTGAACCGGTCATCACCGTCGGGGGTACGACGTTGTTCGGTCCGAGGACAGGAGAGACGGCAGCAGTGTCGACGCCGGCGTCGGCCGGGCGTTCGACGCGTTCAGGAGCCTTGGGGGCTCCTGCGGACTTTGTGGCCATCAGCGAGGGGCTGATCGGCGATCCTTTGCTCATCGGACTCTTCCTTAGTGGATCTACAGTGGGATCTTCGGTGATCGTGGAACTGCTGGTACTGCGTGATGCTGGTGTTACCGGTGGTGCGGAAATAAAAAAACCCCTCAGCCTGACGGCTCTTCGAGGGGTTTGCGCGTGACGGTTCGTTACCAGTCGGGCTAATGTGCCACGCGCTTGGTAAGTACGACGACTGCTTCTGCGGCAGCGCGGCTGGTAACGAGCTCGATCATGCGTTCAGTTTTCCCTCTTAGTGAGACACGTGTCAACGAGCGCCGCTCGTGTCTCACTATTTGGACTCCGTCGTCCACCTGCTGGGACCCGGGAGGCGGCGCGAACCGCCTCCCGGGTCAGAAATCACCCGCAGTACGCGCCCGTGGAGGCGCTGTGAACGAGCTTGGCGTACTTGGCGAGCACACCCTTGGTGAACTTGGCCGGGAGCGGTTCCCAGCCCACCTTGCGGGCTTCGAGCTCGGACTCGTCGACCAGGAGGTCGAAGCTGCGCGCCGCGATGTCCACCCGGATCCGGTCGCCGTCCTTGACGAAGGCGATGGGGCCGCCGTCGACCGCTTCGGGTGCGACGTGGCCGATGCAGAGGCCCGTCGTCCCGCCGGAGAAGCGGCCGTCGGTCAGCAGCAGCACGTCCTTGCCGAGGCCCGCGCCCTTGATGGCACCGGTGATCGCCAGCATCTCGCGCATGCCCGGGCCGCCCTTGGGGCCTTCGTAACGGATAACGACGACGTCGCCGGCCTTGATCTGCCCCTTGTCGAGCGCATCCAGGGCACCCTGCTCACGTTCGAACACGCGCGCCGTGCCCTCGAAGACATCGGCGTCGAAGCCTGCGCTCTTCACGACGGCGCCCTCGGGAGCCATCGTGCCGTGCAGGATGGTGATGCCGCCGGTCTTGTGGATCGGGTTGTCCATGGCGCGGAGGATCTTGCCGTCCAGGTCCGGCGGGTTGATCGCCGCAAGGTTCTCCGCGACGGTCTTGCCGGTGACAGTGAGGCAGTCGCCGTGCAGCAGGCCGGCGTCGAGCAGTGCCCGCATGATGACCGGCACGCCGCCGATCTTGTCGACGTCGGTCATGACGTAGCGGCCGAACGGCTTGAGGTCACCCAGGTGCGGGATCTTGTCGCCGATGCGGTTGAAGTCGTCCAGGGTCAGCTCAACCTCCGCCTCGCGGGCAATGGCGAGCAGGTGCAGCACGGCGTTGGTGGAGCCGCCGAAGGCCATGGTCACGGCGATGGCATTTTCGAACGCCTTCTTGGTCATGATGTCGCGGGCGGTGATGCCCTTGCGCAGGAGGTTGACCACGGCCTCGCCGGACTTGCGGGCAAATTCGTCGCGGCGGCGGTCCGCGGAGGGCGGCGCCGCCGAGCCGGGAAGGGACATGCCGAGCGCCTCGCCGATGCAGGCCATCGTGTTGGCCGTGTACATGCCGCCGCAGGCGCCTTCGCCCGGGCAGATCGCCTTTTCGATCCGGGTCAGGTCTTCCATGCTCATCTTGCCGGCGGCGCAGGCGCCCACGGCTTCGAAGGCGTCGATGAGGGTGACTTCCTTTTCGGAGCCGTCCTCCAGCTTGACCCAGCCTGGCATGATGGAGCCGGCGTAGAGGAAGACGCTCGCGAGGTCCAGGCGGGCGGCCGCCATGAGCATGCCCGGCAGCGACTTGTCGCAGCCGGCCAGCAGCACGGAGCCGTCGATGCGCTCCGCCTGCATGACCGTTTCAACAGAGTCCGCGATGACTTCGCGGGAGACCAGCGAGAAGTGCATGCCCTCGTGGCCCATGGAGATGCCGTCCGAGACGGAAATCGTGCCGAACTGCATCGGGAAGCCGCCGCCGGCGTGCACGCCTTCCTTGGCGCCCTGGGCCAGCCGGTTCAGGGAGAGGTTGCAGGGAGTGATTTCATTCCAGGAGCTCGCGACGCCGATCTGGGGCTTGGCGAAGTCGTCGTCGCCCATGCCGACCGCCCGGAACATTCCGCGCGCGGGCGCGGCGTGGATCCCGTCGGTGACGACCCGGCTGCGGGGCTTGATGTCCGGTGTGGCGGCTGTCGCTGTTTTGGTGTCCTCACTCATGGGTGAAAGTCTAGGGCTCCGCCGCGGGGGGCAACGACCCCAATGCGAGCATTAAGCGGAAAACCGGGAATGTTTCGATCAAATAGTGGACTATCGTCTCACCTGATGGACCTAGGCCCTTCGGATGCTCAGTTCAGGTGAGCGGCGTCACGCAGCTCCGGAGCCTCGGCGACGGACTGCGCTTCGGCCTTGAGCAGGGTGAGTACCTGCTGGATGGTGGTCCTGGCCGCGACATCCGGACGCGCCAGCGCAACAATGCTGCGGCTGGCCTTGACCCCGGCCAGCGGGCGCAGCACGAAGCCCCTGCCCTGGTTTTTCAGGGCCGTATAGCGAGGCAGCAAGCTAAGCCCGTGCCCGGCGCTGACGAGGGCTTCAAGGACCCGCAGATCAGGGAACAGCTGGGCACGGACTGCCTGGGAATCGGCCTGCACCTCGATCTGGCGGAGCACCGTGTCAAACGGGAAACCCTCCGGCACACCCATCCACGGGAATCCGATCACGTCGGCAGCGCGGAGCGTTTCCTTGCCAGCCAGCGCGTGGCCCTCGGGGATTGCGACATCGAGGGGCTCATCCAGGAGCGGCACCACCGTCAGTCCCAGCCGGGCGAAGACGTCCGGCCCGTCGACGCTGTGTGCCAGCACAATGTCATAGTCGGCTGTCAAGCCCGCGAAGCCAGCCACATTGGGATCCTCGAAGTGCGCCTGGAAGCGGAGACCGTCGATGGCTTTGACGCGGTGCAGGAGACCGGGGAGGAACATCTCGGCGGCGCTCGGGAAGAACGCGGCCTTGACGTGGGTCTGCCAGCCGCGCCGGTAGGTGTCGATGGTGGCCTCCGCGCGGGCCATGGCAGTGGAAACCTCGGCGGCCGCCCCTGCCATGGCGAGCCCGGCCTCGGTGAGGCGCACTCCCCGGCCCGACTTTTCTACCAGGACTACTCCCAGCTCATCCTGCAGTGTCTTGAGCTGCTGCGAGACTGCGGAGGGTGTGACCCTCATTGCCTCGGCCGTGGCCCCGACCGTGCCGCGGTCAGCCAGTTCCCGGAGAATCCGCAGTCTCTTGAAATCCATGATCAGAGGCTACAGGGCGGGCGGCTAGGAGGGTGGACAGCCCCCTCAGGCGGACGTACCGTCAAACAACGGCAACCTTGCCTTGTGGACAGAAGGGCACTGCTATGGATTGGATCATCTGGCTCGTCGTTATCGTGGCGATTGTCGCCGTCGTCTGGTGGCTCCTCAACCGCAACAGCTCCCGCGGCTCCGCCGGCAAGGGGACCGGGGCCGCTGGGTCCGAGGGTTCCACACCTCCGCACCTGCACGACGTCGACCACGACGCCAGCCACCGCGGAGCCATGTCCGGGGGCGGTTCGGCCGCGTCGGCGTCGGCCGCCGGCCTGGCGTGGATGCCCACGTCCGCCGGGTTCAACCAGGCCGAACCCGGAGTCGAGCCGGAGCCCGCCCCCGACCCCGTTGCCGCCGCCGAGGATGCAGCAGCCGTCGAGGCGCACATGAAGGCGCGCGCGGCGGCGGCAGCTGCGGCGGCCGCTGCAGCATCAGACACCGCCACGGCGGATGTCGAGGCCACGCCCGCCGCAGAATCTGCTCCGCCCGCTGAAGCGGCCTCCGCGGTGGAGAGCCCCGAGTGGGAGACCCAGTGGTCCGAGACGCCGCCGGCGGAACCGCACGCGGCTGTCCACCCGGAGCCGGGCCACGGCGTGGCCGGCACGGCCGGGGCTGCAGCAGGTGCCCACGCCTTGGATGCCCCCGCGGCGGGCGCGGCGGCGGGAGTCCCCGTGCACCACGCTGAATACACGGAACCCCACGCCCCGACCCTCCCCGGCGCCGAATCCGCTGCGGGCGAAGCTGAGGCGGAGGCTGCGGCGGCAGCTGATGACAGAGTCGCCGCGGGAGCCGGGGCAAGCGAGACCGGCGGGCCGGCAACGCCGGCGTCGCCGGAAATGCTCGAATCCCCCCTCGCCGAGGCCGAGACCCGGCAGACCGCCATGTTCTCGGCCGCGTCCGAAACGGCTGCCAGCCATGAGGCAGCACCCGCCGAGCCCGCCGAACCCACCGGCCACCTCGCGGCCGAGCAGCCGTATGGCGAGGGATCGGCGGCACCAGCCGCGGACGGCAGCGGACCTGACGACTTCACCGTCAAGGGCAACGCCTCGTCGATGATCTACCACGACGAGACCAGCCCCGCCTTCGAGGAAACCCGCGCCGAGGTCTGGTTCCTGTCCGCGGCCCACGCCGAGGCCGCGGGCTTCCGGCCGCCGCGCCGGACGCGGCAGTAGGACCGCGTGGGGGCTGCCAAGAACCGCACTACGGGACGGGAACACGGCTGGGTGAGACCAGCGGCAGGGCGTCGTGGAACGGCCTCTTTCCGCGGACTGCCGCCGGTCCGCCGGTCCGCCGTCCCAAGAGGCTGGGTCGGCCTGGCGGCCGCCGGCGCGATCCTGCTGGGCGGTTGTACGTCCGGCGGCAACTCCGCTCCTGTGGACACCGCGCCCGCCAGTACCGCTCCCCCGTCGGGCAGCGAATCCGCGACCCCCGGCGCGCCGGGATCCAGCCCCTCCGGGGGTGCGCCGGGCGTGGCTCAGCCGGCGGTTGTCGAACAGATCGGGGCCGAACTGCAAGTGCCGTGGTCCACTGTCTTCCTGCCGGACGGCACGGCCGTCATTTCCGAGCGGGAGAGCGCCCAGCTCCGGACTATCGCGCCGGGCGCTGGCGGGGGCCGGGCCGGCACGCTCGGGACGGTGCCCGACGTCGTTCCGGACGGCGAAGGCGGGCTGTTGGGGCTGGCAGTGTCCCCGGACTTCGCCGCGGACCGGTACCTCTACGCCTACTTCACCGCCGCCGGCGACAACCGGATTGCGCGGCTGCGCCTCGAGGAGAGGGAGGGAAAGCTGCAACCGGGTGCCCCGGAGGTCATCTTTAGCGGGATCCCCAAGGCCCGAACGCACAACGGAGGGCGGATCCGGTTCGGCCCGGACGGGTACCTGTACGTCGGCACCGGTGACTCGCAGCGCCGCGGCCAGCCCCAGGACCAGAATGCTCTCGGCGGCAAGATCCTGCGCATCACGCCTGAGGGCCGGCCCGCCCCGGGCAATCCCTTCGGCGACAACCCGGTGTACAGCCTGGGCCACCGCAATGTCCAGGGACTCGCCTGGGACAGCGCCGGCCGGCTGTGGGCGAGCGAATTCGGGCCCGACGTCGACGACGAGCTCAACCTGATCGTGCCCGGCGGCAACTACGGCTGGCCGGACGTCACGGGCGCACCCCACCGCGCCGGCTTCCTGGACGCGAAGGTGGTGTGGCCGTCGACGGCGGAATCCTCGCCCAGCGGCCTCGAAATCGTCGGTGACACGGCCTACCTTGGAGCACTTCGCGGCCAGAGGTTGTGGGAGGTTCCCTTGAACGGCGAATTCGCCGGCGAACCTGTGGGCTATTTCACAGGACTGTACGGGAGAATCAGGGACGTTTCCCTGGCTCCGGACGGCCGCCTGTGGGTGCTCAACAACAACAAAAACCCCGATTCTGTGCTGGTTTTGGTGCTCCCCGGGTAGTGGCGGTGAGTACGGCTCCGCCCGATTTCACACTCCGTCCAAACTCGTGTAGAGTTTCATGTCGTTGCGGAGAACAACGCGGGAACAAAAAGACCGCGAAGAACGAAAACAACAGATGCACCTCTAGCTCAACTGGCAGAGCAATTGACTCTTAATCAATGGGTTCCGGGTTCGAGTCCCGGGGGGTGCACCAACAACGAAACCCCGTCTTCACTGGCTGACAGCCACGAGGGCGGGGTTTTGTTTTGCCCGCAAATCCGGCGAGCCGAAACATCTGGCAGCGATACCATAGGCATCCTCGCCGGGGGACCCATATCATCTGACGTATGGGTAGACGAATTTTCGCTGTTGTGGTGGCGGCAATCCTACTGGCAGGCTGCACGGGGCCTCCGCCTCCGCCTCAACCGGATGTAACGACGGCGGCGCCGACCGCCACGTCAACATCAGCCGTGCCGACGCCGGCGCCTACTACGCAAATGACTGGCTCGGCTGCGACAGATCATAATTGGGGCACCCCGATCGCTGGTGACGAGTTCAACTATGTCGGCGCACCGGACCCCGCGAAGTGGTCCGTGTACGACAGCGCAGGGCACGCGGGGAATGGCATTCGGAGTCCCCAGCAGGTCACGGTAGATGGTTCCAAAATGGTCATAACTGGAACGCCCGACGGGACGACCGCTGGAATAAGCGCGAAGTTCGCAAGGCAGAAGTACGGCCGTTGGGAGGTCCGCGCGGCGGCTTCAGGTGACAATGAGTATCACATGGTGGCGCTCCTATGGCCGGACAGTCGGAATTGGCCGTGTGACGGCGAAGTTGATTACGCGGAGACGTCTGGTGACTTTAGCGTGATCAAGTTCTTCCACCACTATTCATGTTTGGATTCGCAGACGTCGGCGGCCATGACTCTGGACGTTACCCAGTTCCACAACTACGCCGTTGACTGGTCTCCGAATGCGATCGTCGGCTACATCGATGGTGTGAAATGGTTTGAGGACAACGACCCGGCGCACCAGCCCCCCGGCCCTATGCACCAGACGCTGCAACTGGACTGGTTCCCGGACGGCACTGAAAACGGGGCTGGCGAAATGCGAGTGGATTGGGTTCGCGTCTATGAGGCAGCTCCCCCTCCCCTGGCGACATCCGGTGAGTCGTTTGAGTTCGCCGCCGCCGGGGACGTGAACCCTGCGGGTAACACGTCGCCCACGTCGAACAGTGGAAAGAACGCGGCTAGCATCATCGCCGGTCTCAACGACGGTTCGCTCGATAACTTCCTTCTGCTGGGCGATTTCCAGTATGACAAGGGCACCTGTTCCACGCTCGAGGCTTTCAACCAGTTGTGGGGTCCGGCTAAGACCAAGACATACTGGACCGCTGGGCCGAATCATGATGTTGAACCTGGCCGGAGTGACGTTGACCGGTACATGGATGGGCAGTGCGTGTCCACGGAGAAGAGCGCGACGAACTCAGATCTGGGACGGTTCCAGGACGCTCTTGAATGGTATTCGTTCGACAAGGGCAACTGGCATGTTCTTGTAGCGCCGACGGCCACATGGCGTTATGACTCTAAGCGTGCCGAGGCGATGACCTCGGAGATGGATGCCGATCTGAAAGCGGCGAAGGCCGCTGGAAAGCATCTGGCGGTTATGCTGCATGATCCGTATTTCACCAGCAACACATCGAGCCATACCCGCTTCGATAAGGCGAAGCCATGGATTGATATGTTCTGGACAAACCGCGTTCGTATATTGCTGTCCGGCTCACAGCACAATTATGAGCGGACCTGCCCGATTAACAACGAGGACCAGTGCGTTGCGGACGGGATGCAGCAATTTCAGGTGTCCACAGGTGGAATCGACCTCCGGGAGTTCACCAGCAACCCTCCCTACGTGGAGCGGAGGTTCAGCGACACGTGGGGTCACCTACGGATGAGTCTCAAGGCTGACGGATCTTATACGTGGGAATTCCGTCCCGTTTCCGGCGGAATGCAGACTGACAGCGGGTCTCGAGGCCCAAGCTAAATCCTCGGCTCCGATCACCGCCGGGGCCTGCACTGACATTGGTACCGTCACCATGCCAGGAGGCGACCGCAGGCCATGGGGAAATCCGGTCTCGTCGAAGGGCAGGATCCCACCGGGACCGCCGACCTGGAAGTTGACACAGGCGAACAGGTCATCCCGCACAGCGTCCGGGTCCCAATCGGTCATCGAGGGCAGATTTATTCCGCCTCGTTGAATGTGGGGAGTATGTTGCCGGGGTGGCGGGGGTCCTCGTCTGACACGCCGAGGTGGAGGTCGCTGAGGAGCCGCCACTGCGCCGTGAGGCTCATGCGAGCAGTCCCAGCACGCGGGGAACGAAGAGGAGCACGTACATCCCCCACATGACGGC